>JBCCWL010000025.1:0-5040 GCA_039193885.1 Pseudomonadota bacterium | reverse complement strand
GGGCCCAAGGATCGAAAGTCATCAATGCTGTGTGCAACCACTGCAGGCGTGATCAAAATCGGTTCTTTTAGTGCTTTGCAGAGGTCTTGAATACGGCTGGCCTTGTTCACTGCACTCCCCAAAACAGTAAAGTCTAGTCTATCTGGCGACCCAATGTTGCCATAGGTCACGGACCCCACATCCAAGCCAATGCCCATCGCCAAATCCGTTAGCCCTATGTTTCTACGGTGCACGTTCACATCACTCAAACCCGTTATGGCAACGCGTGCTGCTTTGATGGCACAGTTTACTTGCTGGTCTCTGGGGTGGTCTTCGTCGATCACGAAAATGGACAGCACACCGTCACCCATGAACTTCAAAACGTCACCGCCTTGGCCGTGAACGGCCCCCACGACGGTTTCGAAATACTGGTCTAGCGCGGTGAGCAGTTTTGCCTCTTCCCAGTTTTCGGACATCCATGTGAACTGTCGCAAGTCAGTGATCATAACGACGGCCTCACGATACGCGTGCGCACCCCGCTCAATCGTGCCGCCCGCGACTTCCTTTGCCGGCCCATCGCCCAGATAGGTTTGCAGCAAGCTACTCGTTGTCCGCCGCATCGTCGCTGGCTCGAGTGCAGTGGCCAAAGCATGTCTGGTTTCCCAAATGATCTGAGCCTGCTCGTCGGTAAAGCCGCGAGGTTCCGACGTTGTAAAAGAGCAGCTATGCGCGGACCCGTCACCAAACTCCAGTACCAGCGCAAGATATTCCGTCGCGCCTGCGGCGGCCTGTTCTAGATACGTGGCGTGGTCTTGTTCCGGATCAAGCCCTGTCAGCTTCCGCCTCAGAAGCGTGCGGTTTTCCTGGACGTATTCAAACGGACTGCCGCGATACGCACTGCTAGAGAGCATGGTCCTGGGAATAGGACGGGATTGGGTCTTCTCGGGTGTCCAGATGATCGCCACAGCGGCTAGGAGCGGATTGGCAAACCGCAGTGCTATATTCATGCGCGTTATCGGGACACCGGCATCCAACATTGCTCCGGCGTAGGCATTGATGATGTCTGAATCGTCGCCCGCCATTCGTCCTGTGCGAAGAAGCCACTGGCTGACCTCGAGCGCAGATTGTGATGAAAATTGGTCTGTTCTATTCATGGCATCGCTTCCGGCGTCTGCGATCTTCGGGGACCGCGTGTAACTTGGCTGTCGGACGTCAATCTGTTTACTTCGACCTTTTCGCCGTCACTGTGTCAGAATGCGTCTTGATCTGAGGGTGCTAGGACTGCGCGCGTTCATAAGCTTTGCGAGAGGCTTTGATGTCTTCCATATGATCGTTCGCCCAAAGAACGATCGGCTTCAACAGATCAACCAGTTGTTCACCGACGGGTGTCAGTTCGTATGACACGGCGACCGGAGGGCCAGGATGAACCGTACGCGTCAAATATCCGTCGCGCTGCAGACTTCTCAGATTCTCGGTCAACACGCGCTGCGTCACGTCGCCGATCGTGCGCTTTAGCTCGCCAAAGCGCAGCGCCCCGTCTTCCAAGGCAAGGACAATGATGATCTGCCACTTCCCAGTCACCTTGGACAGGACCGATCTGATCGGGCAGAGCAAAATTTCGGCTTCAGTGTGGGCACCTACTGGTAGCATTTTAAACAGGTTCCTTTTTTGCACCTGATTTTGATATGAAACCAACCGTGCCGCAATCAAGCCACTTGGCCCATAAACTGCGGAAGACTTGCGGCCGTGGGCTGCAAGTCTTCTTCTGTGTTTACTGCGGGGAACGGCACAAACTTGGTTAGAACATCCCGTTTTCGTGCGCCATCTGGGCAGGGATCTCCTGGATCACATCCCAATGCTCGACAATGTAGCCGTCTACGACGCGGAAGAGATCGTAGATGGCGACGGGCATGCCATTCCATGTTCCCTCGGCCTGGGTCAGCACAAAGTTACCTTCTCCGACCATGCGGTGCAGGGTGTTGTTCTTGATCTCACCAAGAACGGCCTCGAGCGCATCTGGGCCATCTTCGACAACCGGATTGTGCTGATTGTAGAGACCGTCGCGAATGTAGGTTTCCATTTTGTCTGTCTCGCCGCCCATCAGGACCTCTCGCACGAACCCTTCTACCAGTGCTTTGTTCTGCCCGGTTTTGTCGAGATCGACGATCTCTGTCATGCCATCAGCCTGAGACCGACCGCTGGCGGTTTCGGTGTATTTCGGAATGATAGCGTCCCAATGCTCGGCGACTTTGCCGTCTTCAATACGCCACAGGTCAAACGCAACCACCTCTTTTGCGCCAAAGACTTCGGCGTTTGTATAAGTCGTGTGGGTAAGCAAGAGGTCACCGTCTTCGATCACGCGATGCGTCTCATAGTCAAACTCCGCTTCATTGAGGAGGGGGAGTAGCCCGATTACAGGGTCAAGACCTGTCAGCACGTTCGGATTGTGCTGTTTGTAGTCCTCTGCATAGAGGGCGCGCATCGCGTCTTCATCAAAATCGCGAAAGAGCGCGTTCATCGCTTTTTCGAGAAGGACTTTTTGTTCCGAGGTCGCCACGTTTGAACCTCCTTGGGTGTTGGATGCCTCATCGGCTGAGGCGGACAGCACAAGCGCCGTCTGTACGGGCAGAATGGACAGGCTGACCGCCAGCACCATCCTGCGGGTCAGTTTCGTAAGGTGGCTCACGCTAAGTTCCTTTCTTGGCAGTTGGCGTTCAGTGTTTGCGAAGCCGAATTTGATCAGATCAGCGGAGTTAACCTTCTGATAAAAATACGTTTTTCGAGCAAAACTTCTGTCGCGATTGCGTTCCATGGGACGCGGTGTGACGGTTCGATGTATCACGAACAAAAGCCGTCAACTTGATTTGTTGAAACAGTACCGGGCGATCTTCCAGTCGGCGTCGACCCGTCTGAAAATCCAGAGTTCACGATTGATCTCAGGCACGGTTTCCTTGCTCTCTTTGAGGTACCGTGTCCCGGCGGAATGCGTTGTCGCGCAGGCAAAATCGCCCGCAACCAAGATGTTCTTGGCGTCGATGGTAAAGGTGATGTCCAGCTCAAGCATGCTGAAGGCGAACTGATAGAATCCGGTGATGCTTTCGACCCCTTTGAACGGGTCAAATCTGTCTGGCAACAGAATGGCGTCCGTGTCGTAGAGAGCGCCAACTTTGCTGTATTCGCCAGCGTTGCAGAACATCTCATAATTTTTCAAAAGGTCTGTGATTTTCTGTGTATCGTCTGTCATTCTCTTTCTTTCTGCAGAAGGGTTTAGACATTCATTCCGCCATCGATGATCATCAGGGAGCCGTTGATGAAACCGGCCTCGGGCCCAACAAGGAACGCGGCCAAAGCGGCGACTTCCTCTGACGTGCCATAGCGTCCAAGCGGAACCATCTGGCGAAAGTGATCGGCCAGGTCGGTGTCTTGTGGGTTCATGTCTGTGTCGATCGGGCCGGGAACGACGGCGTTGATGGTGATCCCTTTGGGGCCCAGATCCCTTGCCCATCCTTGGACAAACGCGTTCACCGCCGCTTTGCTTGCACCATAGAGCGCGAGCCCGGGGGCAAAGAACCTGTTGGCGATTGTTGCGCTGACAACGGCGATCTTGCCGCCAGGCTCCATTTGCGAGGACGCCGCGCGAATGATCTCAAAATTGCCTCGGACATTTACGCCGAAGGTAGCGTCGAAGTCTTGCTCGGTGAGCTCGTCGATCGGTTTGGAAATGTTGATGCCAGCGTTACAGACCAAGATCTCGAGATGGCCGTGGCGTGAGATGACGCTCTCGACAGCGGCCGTTCCATCACCACTGACGCTAGCGTCGGCATGCACCGCAAGTGCGTGGCCTCCGGCTTGCTGGATGTCATGAACAACCCGGTCGGCGCCATCGCTGGACCCGACGAACGTCAAAGTAACATCCGCGCCCTCGGACGCCAGTCGTTTGGCGATCGCAGCGCCGATGCCGCGACTTGCGCCTGTCACCAACGCGGTTTGTCCTGAAAGAGGTCTGGCCATTTTGCGTCCTTTCACTGGTGCAGGATGATCGTTTTGCCGAAGCCACCGCCGCGCGCGAAGGAAGCGAAAGCCTGGTCGGCCTCCTCGAACGGAAACCTTGCGGCGATCGGGAAGGTCACGTTGTTGAAAGAGACGGCGGCCACCAAGCGTTCCAGCATGGCCCGCGAGCCGACCATGACGGGGATCACCCTAACCCCACGCACCAGCAGGTCTAGCGGATTGATGGCGGGGCCCTCCAGAGCTTTCAAACCAATCTGCATGACGCGGCCATTTTGTGCGGCAGCCTTCACAGAGATGGCGATGGAGGGTGGGCCAGCCGTCTCGACCACGACATGCGCCCCTTCGCCGTCGGTCGCGGACAGCACGGCATTGTTCCAATCGCGCATGCGTAGGTAGTTTATGCCGAAATCAGCTCCAAGACTTCGAGCCAGGGCGATCTTGTCATCCTCAGACGACGTCACGCCACATTGCACGCCAGCGGCCTTTGCCAGGGCGACCGTGGCGAGCGAGACCATACCCGTGCCGGTGGTCAAAACAGTTTGCCCAGGCACGAGCGGACCCGTTTCGAACAAGGCGTTCCATGCTGTCAGGGCAACGCATGGCAGACATGCCGCTTGTTCAAATGTGACCTCGTCAGGCAGCTTGACCAAAGCCGTCTCCTCAAAGACCGCTTCGCGTGTCAGAACACCTGACCGCATTTCGCCGAGGGCATGGGCGGCCATATGGGCTTCGTAGGGGCCGCTCTGATGGGCTGGATTGAAGGTGATAACCACGCGATCGCCGGGCTGAACGCGGGTGACTTCGTCGCCGACCTCTTCTACAATTCCTGCCCCATCGGACAACGGGACAAGCTCTTCCGCGACCGGCATCGGCGTCATTCTTGAGGCGACCATCAGGTCACGGGCGTTTAGCGAATTGGCCTTGATGGCCACGCGCACCTGGCCCGGGCCAAGCGCAGGTGGCGAAGCAGTTTTTCGTTGGAGAGAGGCGGCACCCTTGCCAGGTTGAAGTGTCCAAAATTCCATGCCGTTCGTTCTCCAATCGGGATGC
>JBCCWL010000024.1:0-9185 GCA_039193885.1 Pseudomonadota bacterium | reverse complement strand
TCGTAGGCTTGGTAGGCCATTACCCCACCAACTACCTAATCCAACGCGGGCTAATCCAATGGCGATAAATCTTTCCCCCGAAGGGCACATAAGGTATTACTCTCCGTTTCCAGAGGCTATTCCTTACCATTGGGCATATTCCCACGCGTTACTAACCCGTCCGCCGCTCACCCGAAGGCGCGCTCGACTTGCATGTGTTAGGCCTGCCGCCAGCGTTCGTTCTGAGCCAGGATCAAACTCTCAAGTTGAAAAGCATTTACATGCTTAACCTTGACGTCGAACCTCTGCACATATCAACCAACAAAGCTTACTGAACTTTGCTGGCCATCATTCTGTTTGTTGTGCTTTCGGTTATCAAAGATAACCAGAAGCCGTCCAAACAGTGAAGCTGACCCTACATTATCGAACCGAAGTCCTAGTAGGTGGATATGTAAGAGGTTGATCCATCGAAATGGCCAAACCGCCCACACATCTCTTCATGTTTGTCTATCAATTTCAAAGAGCGTAGAGACAAAAACGAACCGAAGCGCCTAAATTGTTTGGCGCAACTGCCTGTATAAATCTCTGTTATTGTTCCGCTTTCTTGCCGTTGAGGCCTATCTAGCGTCCCGGTGAAGCATCTCTGCGCCGCCGGTGAGGGGGTATTTAGGCCCCCACGCCGAAGGTCGCAAGTGGTTTTTTGCATAAAGATGACATTTTTTGCATGTAGTTGTCATTTTTGTTTTATTTCAATGTACTAGCCCGTGATCATCCTGGAAATTCCTGTGATACCACGTGTTGCAAAACCACCTCTTCGCTAGCAATCGCCGCGGTTCGGCGGCTTTTCCACAGACTCGATGCGATGTGTGGATGGAAATTCGTCTTATTTTCGCCGGAATCGTGAGACTCACGCCTGTGATTCCGAATTCTCCGGCAAGTTTAGCGGCGCGCTCCGCCTGAGATGTCCGGTTTTGCGCAAATCTGAAGATCGGAGCCCATTTGAGACTGCCTACCGCCAGGGCAAAAGCTTTTTGCCCCGTAAACCAAGAAGCCCCACAATCAGGCCCAGGTAAATCAACGGTTCAAGCTCCCAGACTTTTTGCACCATCACAAAATGGATCGCACCAAGAAGAACCGCCACATAGGCCAGCCGATGAAGCGCTTGCCAGGAGGCCGCTCCGATCTTCTTGATTGATTTGTCGTTTGACGTGATCGCCAAAGGGATCATCAAAACAAAGGCCACCATACCTATAGTAATATAGGGCCGCTTTATGATGTCCGCCCATATCTCACCCCAGAGCAATTGAAGATCCAAAAAGATCCAAACTGCCAAATGCAACGCGACATAGAAGAAGCAGATCAGACCAAGAGGACGGCGGAACTTGATAATGTTGCACCCCAGATAGCGCCGCATTGGCGTGACGGCCAGCGATGCTATGAACACCTGCAGCGACCAGAGACCCAACTGGTGTTCAATCGCCTTGACCGGATCGACGCCAAGCTGACCTTGCACGGTTGCCCAGGCCAGCCAGAAGACCGGCAGCAAGGACAGCAGGTACAACGGCCATGTCGGCGTTTTGCGCGCTGTCATATTGACGACTTCAACAAGGCTCATAGAGCGCGCTCCTGACACGGGATCATGTGTACCGCTGGGTTTCTTGGAGGTGACTAGTGAAATAGTTTCAGGTCCATACCTTCATAAAGGCTCGCGACTTCTTCTTCGTAGCCATTGAATTTTAGCGTTGGTATCCGCTTGGTCAGGAAACCCCCGCCTATACGGCGCTCAGATGCTTGGCTCCAGCGGGGGTGATCCACTTCGGGGTTCACGTTGCTGTAGAACCCGTATTCGTTCGGAATCGACATGTTCCAGCTGGTGGGTGGTTCCTCGTCAGTGAGTGTAATCTTCACGATCGACTTGATCGATTTGTAGCCATATTTCCATGGGACGACCAAGCGCAGGGGCGCACCGTTCTGGTTCGGGATATCTTTGCCGTAGATCCCGGTTGCGACCAGCGTCAGTGGATGCATTGCCTCGTCTAGGCGCAAACCCTCCCGATAAGGCCAGTCGAGGAAGCCGCGTTTTTGACCCCACATTTCCTCCGGACGATACAAAGTTTCGAAAGCCACGTATTTCGCGCTCTCTTGAACGCCGGCCATGTTCAAAAGATCGGCGAGCTCAAATCCATTCCAGGGGATAACCATGCTCCAGGCCTCGACGCATCTAAACCGGTAGATACGCTCTTCGACCGTGACACCGGCCATGATGTCTTCGAATGAATATTGCCCCGGATTGTCGACCATTCCGCCAATTTCAACACTCCACGGAGACGTTGTCAGCGCCTCGGCATACCGAGACGGGTCGTCTTTGCCCGTGCCGAACTCGTAGAAGTTATTATAGCTTGTGATCTCTTCCCATGTGTTGGGCTCATCAGTTTCACGCAGACCTTGCGCCATGGCATGTCCGCCAATTCCGCCTGCGGCCAGCGCGGTCGCGCCTGCCAGGAACGAGCGCCTGTTCAAAAAGGCAGCCTCTGGCGTGACGTCGTTCCAGGTTAGATCAGGCTTAAAGCGGTGTGCCATTCAGTAGTCCTCCGGTTTGGTCACAATGACGTTTAGCGGCACCATACATGAATGCCAAAACACCTGATCTCACAAATTTGTTTGCTCTGTTACAGGGTAGAGTTCATCCATCGGAATTGACCGGCCCGATGGCTGCACGAGGCGCACATGGGACCGTGTCAGCTGGCGTGGCTCTGACACCCCGACGGAATGCGCAATAAGCTCAACTTCTTTGACAATATTCTTGGCATAGGCGGCCACTTTTTTATTTTTCTCGCTCGGAACCAAGCCCTTTTGAAACCTTGGGTCATGGGTCGTGATGCCTGTGGGGCATGTATTGCGGTTGCATTTCATCGCCTGAATACATCCCAAACTGAACATGAACCCGCGCGCCGAAGTCACGAAATCCGCCCCCGATGCCAGTGCCCAGGCAACATCACCGGGCACCATCAGTTTGCCAGAAGCGATCAGCCGTATGCGATCCCGCAGCCCATATTTTGAAACTAAATCAGCCATTTCAGGCAGCGCTTCGCGGATTGGCATGCCGACAAGATCCATCAGAGGCAACGGCGACGCGCCCGTTCCGCCCTCGCCGCCGTCAACGGTGATGAAGTCAGGTGCGTGTTCTTCTCCGATGTCCCGGATCAGGGAAAACAGATCATGAAAGGGCTTTTGTGATCCCATAACGGTCTTGATGCCAACGGGCTTGCCTGTGACCTCTCGAATGTGGTCCAGAAGCGCCAACAGTTCGCGCGAATTGCTGACCTCCGGATGCCGGTTAGGAGAGATCGAGTCCTCGCCCTCTCGAATTCCACGAATCTGCGCGATCTCTGAGGTGATCTTTGCACCGGGAAGAATGCCGCCTTTTCCGGGTTTGGCCCCCTGAGCCAACTTCAGTTCGAACATACGCACCTGAGGATGTGCAGCCACGGCACGCAACTTTTCGTCATCCAGCCGCCCGTCAGCATCACGGACGCCGTATTTTGCAGTCCCGATCTGGAACACGATATCGGCCCCTCCCTCAAGATGATAGGGGCTCAACCCTCCCTCGCCTGTGTTCATCCATATCCCGGCGTCATGCGCGCCTTTGCTTAAGGCTTGAACGGCCGGTTTCGAGATTGCTCCGTAACTCATACCCGACAGATTGAAGAAGGATGCGGCCTCAAAGGGTTGGCGGGCTCCCGGCCCGATCTGCATAGCCGTGCTGGCGGCAAACTGATCTTCCAGTGGTGGAAACGCGGCATTTGCAAATATCGGTGTGCCGACCACGGCGAGGCTTCGCGTCGATCCAAAGGCCACGGTATTCCCTTCGCCAGAGGTCGCGCGTTTGACCCAGTCGCGCTGCGCGCGGTTGAATGGCAGTTCCTCCCGATCCATGGCGAAAAAGTACTGGCGGAAGAACTCCCCTAGCTCAGTGAAAATGTGGCGAAACCGGCCAATCACAGGATAGTTGCGCCTGATCGCGTCTTCACGTTGAGTCCGGTCGATCACGAAAAGAACGACAATCACAAGCGCCGCCACGCCAACGACGCCAATGAAGCTTAACGCCAATATCTCGATTACCCATCCCGCCCAGTCAAACATCCACATCGCGTGATACTCCCGACAACTTCATCCGTCACTGTGCCAAACTATCGGATCTTGGCAAGAGAACGGATCGAAACCTCGCCGGATCACCCGGATTCCGGTAACAGCGGCTCACAAAAAAACTATGTGACTTCCGAGATCGTCCTGGCTTAGCGCACCGGTGCGAGATTTCCAGAGCAACGTCGGTAAATTTTAACGCATCCGAGTATCACGCCGGTCCGTACCCCTGTTCGATGCAAAAAAGCGTCATGAATTTAAACTCAGGAGGACCAAAAATGCTTAGAAGAACTTTCCTAGCTCTTGCCACGGCCGCTTCGGTTGCAGGCGCACCTGCGCTGGCTGGAAGCAGCTCGAAAGATATCGTTGATACCGCGGTTTCGGCCGGAAGCTTCTCGACACTTGTTGCTGCAGTCCAGGCAGCTGGCCTAGTCGAGACGTTGAAAGGTGATGGCCCGTTTACAGTTTTCGCGCCAACGGACGAGGCGTTCGCTGCGTTGCCAGAAGGTACGATTGAAACACTCCTCAAGCCAGAGAACAAAGACCAGCTTACAGCTATTCTGACCTACCATGTTGTCCCGGGCAAAGTGATGTCAGGCGATCTGAGCGACGGCATGGCCGCCACGACAGCGCAAGGTGGTGACGTGATGATCGGAACCGAAGGCGGCGTGACTGTGAATGATGCCAAGGTTGTTTCGGCTGATGTTGTTGCAAGTAACGGCGTGATCCACGTCATCGACGCCGTCATTCTGCCAGCGTCCTAGGCCTCGCGCCCCAAGACCACCTCGGATGATCCGAGGCATACTCAAATACCCAAAGGAATAGACTTATGAAAAGACGTACCGCCCTGAAGGGCATCTTCGCCGCTGGCTCAATTGCATTGGTTGCCGCTTGTACACCGATGGCCTCAGATCCCGATATCGTTGATATCGCGGCTGGCAATGATGACTTCTCAACACTTGTTGCCGCTGTGACTGCAGCGGGGCTTGTCGACACACTGAAATCTGACGGCCCGTTCACGGTCTTTGCGCCAACAAATGCGGCCTTTGACGCCCTGCCCGACGGTACGGTTGCAAGTCTACTCGAGCCGGAAAACAAGGACCAACTGGTCAAGATTCTGACCTATCACGTGGTCCCAGGGGCCGTCACATCTGACCAATTGGCCGGCCAACGTCTAAGCGTTGCCACCGTCCAAGGTCAAAACGTGCATATTGACGGCCGCGACGGCGTCACAGTTGACGGCGCGAATGTCGTGACTGCGGACATTATCGCATCAAACGGTGTGATCCATGTGATCGACAGCGTCATTTTGCCTGACTAAGTCTCCGGACCCCTACAAAACTGACGAAGGGCACCAATGGTGCCCTTCGTTTGGTTTTACGACTAGTGAATGACCTCGTCGCGCGGCGGTTCACGCCGTGAGGTCGAGATACGGTCGCCGACGATCAAGCCATCGGTGCCGGCACGTATGCAAACAGTCTCCCCGTCGCGGACGTCACCAGACAGTATCATTTCGGCCAACTGATCCTGAAGCGCTCGCTGCATAACCCGCTTGAGGGGACGCGCACCAAACACCGGATCATAGCCTTCTTCGGCCAGCCAACCGCGCGCCGCCTCATCAAGATCCAGCGCAATTTTGCGCCCAGCAAGACGCCGTTTCAAGTGACGGAGTTGAATTTCGACAATACCCGCCATGTCGTCCCGGACCAGACGATCAAAGATGATCGTTTCGTCCAGTCGATTCAGGAACTCTGGCCGGAAATGCGCGCGTACCGCATCCATCACATCGCGTTTGGCATCGGACGCATCCGCCCCTTCGGGTAACATTGACAGAGCCTGCGCCCCAAGGTTGGAGGTCAGCACAATGAGTGTTTGCTTGAAATCAACCGTGCGTCCCTGACCGTCGGTCAGAACACCGTCATCGAGCACTTGAAGCAGCACGTTAAAGACATCGGGGTGCGCTTTCTCGACCTCGTCAAACAAGACAACTTGGTACGGTCTGCGCCGAACAGCCTCGGTCAGAACACCACCTTCATCGTAGCCCACATACCCGGGAGGGGCCCCGATCAATCGTGCGACGGCGTGCTTTTCCATGAATTCAGACATATCGATGCGCACCATTGCGCTGTCATCGTCAAAGAGAAACTCTGCCACAGCTTTTGTGAGCTCTGTCTTTCCGACGCCGGTCGGGCCCAAAAAGAGAAACGAACCCAACGGTCGGTTTTCGTCGTTCAGTCCCGCGCGTGCCCGGCGTACCGCATTGGCCACAGCCTTCACCGCAGAGCGTTGCCCAATGACGCGAGCGGCGATTTCCTCCTCCATGCGGAGCAGTTTTTCGCGCTCGCCCTCGAGCATCTTCGAAGTCGGGATGCCGGTCCAACGTTCTACGACAGATGCGATCTGTTCGGGCCGCACGGCTTCGGCCACCAGCTTGTCATCTTCTCGTGCCTCTGCGTCGGCCAGCTGTTTTTCCAGGTCCGGGATCACGCCATAGGATAGCTCCCCCGCCTTGGCGAGATTGCCTTCGCGTTTGGCGATGTCCAACTCTGCACGCGCGCGGTCCAACCGTTCTTTAAGATCGCGGGCACCTTCAAGCTTGTCACGTTCTGCTTGCCAGGCCGCTGTCATCTGGGATGAGCGATCCTGCAGATCCGCAAGCTCTTTGCGGAGGTCGGCCAACCGGTCGACAGAGGCGGCGTCGTCTTCCTTTTCAAGCGCCACAGCCTCGATCTGCTTTTGCAGGATTTCACGATCCAGGGCGTCAAGCTCCTCTGGTTTGCTATCGACCTCCATGCGCAATCGGCTCGCCGCCTCATCCATCAGGTCAATGGCCTTGTCTGGCAAAAACCGGTCCGTAATGTAGCGGTTTGACAGATGCGAAGCCGCAACCAGAGCGGAGTCAGAGATCCGCACGCCATGGTGAAGCTCGTATTTTTCCTTGATGCCGCGCAAGATCGAAACCGTATCTTCCTCGGACGGTTCTTCGACCATGACCGGTTGGAACCGCCGCGCCAGGGCCGCGTCTTTTTCAACGTGCTTGCGGTATTCATCCAAAGTGGTGGCCCCGACGCAATGCAACTCACCCCGCGCCAAGGCAGGTTTCAACAGGTTTGACGCATCCATCGCACCGTCGGCTTTCCCGGCACCCACAAGCGTGTGCATCTCGTCGATAAAAAGAACTATCTCGCCAGCGGCCGCTGTGACCTCGGACAAAATTGCTTTCAGGCGCTCTTCAAATTCACCGCGATATTTGGCCCCGGCGATCAAGGCCCCCATATCAAGCGCCATCAGTTTCTTGTTGCGCAGCGATTCCGGAACGTCACCGTCCACAATCCGCAAGGCGAGGCCTTCTGCAATCGCAGTCTTACCGACACCTGGCTCACCGATCAGAACAGGATTGTTTTTGGTCCGCCGGCTGAGAACCTGCATAGCCCTGCGAATTTCTTCGTCGCGACCAATGATTGGGTCTATTTTCCCTGCTTCAGCGGCTTCGGTCAGGTCGCGGGCATATTTCTTCAGCGCGTCAAAGCCAGCTTCAGCATTGGCGCTGTCAGCGGTGCGCCCTTTGCGGATATCGTTGATCGCAGAATTGAGATTCTGTGCGGTAACAGCTCCGGCGTCCAGCGCTTCCTTGGCCTTTGATTTCACGATCGCCAACGCTGTCAAAAGCCGCTCGACTGTGACATAGCTGTCGCCTGCCTTCTGAGCCAGTTTCTGACCTTCGTCGAGAACCTTGGCAGTCTGACCATCAAGATAAATCTGGCCTGAATCGCCGCTGATCTTGGGCAGTTTCGAGAGTGCGATTTCGACAGCCTCCGCGACGCGTTCCGGAGCACCACCAGCCCGTTTTATAAGATTGGCTGACAGGCCTTGATCGTCATCGAGCAGCGCCTTGAGAATATGTTCTGGGGACAGACGCTGGTGATTTTCGCGCATGGCGATCGTTTGGGCCGCCTGTACGAACCCTTGTGCCCGCTCAGTCAGTTTGTCGAGATTCATTGTCTTTTCCTTCTATGCAAGCGTTCGCGTGGTTGGACGCCCGCCCTTGCGGCACATCAGATCACGAAAACCTCTAGAAAGTATTTGGGGGCCAAGGTCGCGCTCTGCAAGGTGCAGGTGGTGCATAATTGCAACGCCTCGCCCGCCAAGAGACGCTTGACCTACCCCGGTACTGCGCGCAGGAAGACAGGCAAATCTCGTATGGAGGAAGAGCTATGTCTGATGATCGCTTGATCGTCGCAATTGACCTGCCCGATGCATTGAGCGGGTTACAGCTGGCCGATTCGTTGGGTGACACTGTTTCATTTTACAAGATCGGTCTTGGGATGCTGACAGGTGGCGGCCTAGCACTGGCCAATGAGCTCAAACAAGAGCATGGAAAACGCATTTTTCTGGACATGAAGCTTTTTGATATTTCGGCGACGATCGAGGCCGCCGTGCGCGGTTTGGCACAGTTCGAGCTGGATTTCCTGACGGTTCACGGAGATCCGCATGTGGTGCGCGCGGCCAAGGCCGGGGCGGCTGGGTCTGACCTGAAAATCCTTGCCGTTACGATTTTGACATCGCTGGACCGCGATGACCTGGACGCCTCACTGATCCAACCTGGTGCGGTTAGTGACCTTGTTGTCGAGCGCGCGGCCAGGGCGCTTGACGCAGGTGCTGATGGCGTCATCGCCTCACCTCAGGAGAGTGCTGCTATTCGAAGCCTGCCCGAGGCGGACGGTCGATTGATTGTCACACCCGGTGTCCGGCCGGTGGGGGCTGCTCTTGGGGACCAGAAACGTGTGACCACGCCGGCTGAAGCGATCACCAACGGGTCGGATCATATCGTCGTCGGTCGACCCATATTGCAGTCTCCCGATCGGCGCAGTGCGGCGCAGGCGATATTGGACACCCTGCCCTGATCTAACGGCCCCTTTTTGATAGAAAAAGGCCCCGCTTGGGCAGCGGGGCCTTTGAGATTGGGAGGCGGGGACCTCCCGGTCGGGGAATTTACTTCACGATGCGCTCAGCAGCGGAGTCGTTGTTGAGAGCGAAGAATGCTTTTGCAGCTTGGATGTCGC
>JBCCWL010000023.1:0-9889 GCA_039193885.1 Pseudomonadota bacterium | reverse complement strand
TCGTAGTCGACCCTTGCATCCGGACGGGTCCAGAAACTATCGACATGGGGCCAACCCGTAACGCCAGATTTGCCCATTCCCAACATGATGCGTTCCAGCATCGGTTCGGGATTGATCGCCAGTGAGATCGCGTGTCGAAGATCACGATTGTGGAACGGTTCTTGACTGGCGTCGATGTCTAGCCAAACCCCCCACAAGCTCGGCGCCTTGGCAATCTCAATACTGGGGTCCGTGGACCATTCGCGTACCAATTCCGGCGGAAGGGACCGGGCCGCTCCATCCAGTTCACCGGTCTTAAGCGCGGTGAACATTGTCTGCGGGTCTTTGATCATGACCAGCCTCAACTCATCAACGAGCGGCTTTCCTTGCCAATATTCTTCGTTGGCGATGAAATGATAATACTCGTCCGCTGCGTACTCTTTGAGAATGTACGGCCCGGTGCCAATGCCGATATCGGTGAATTCACGCGGCTTCTCGACATTTTCCCACTGCGCCTTCTGGATCATGGGAAGATCGGCGGCCGTGATCCGGTCGAAGTTCGGCATCGGCTTTTCCGATGTCAGGCGTACCTTGTAGCGGTCCAGGACTTCGATTCCCTCCATTCGAGGAACCGATGAGGCATGGTGGGTCCAGCGGTTTGCTGGCCCCTCCCGATAATACTCGAACGTGAAGGCTACATCTTCCGCAGTGAATTCGGTCCCATCATGCCATTTGACACCCTCGCGCAATGTGATTTCCCAGACCCGAGCATCGTCGCTAACCTGCTCGACACTTGTCGCAAGCCACGTCTCGGCCTGGCCGACATAGGGAGACGGCTCGACCAGTTTGTCGAAGGCCAACCAGAGCATCCAATCATTCCAGCTATTTCCGATCGTGTAGGTCGTAACATTACCGGCCGTATTCCAAATACCGATCGTCAGGCTCTCGGCCGTCTTCGGCCCCTCTTTATCTTCCTCGCTAACGATCCCGGTATCGGGCTGCTGAGCAAAGGAAGGAGAAGCAAACAAGAGACCGGTGCAAAGAGCCATACTTGCCACCGGCAACGCTAACTCTCTGAAATTTTTCATAAAACCACTCCATTCGCGAGATGCTGGTGGGTCACTGCCGGATCAGGATGGTGCGGTTTACTGCCGCTGGTGACCCTCATTGCTCAATTAACGATTACCTATCGATGTCAAAAATGTAAATGAGAATCATTCGCAATATGCACGATCGTTCGGTGGCGCATTGTTTGGCACGTCACGATGCTCAACCTTGGTTGCTGCTGAGTTGATCGGAGTTGCGGCGACCGCTCAGTCCGAGCCGACTTTAGCGCCGGCCCAAACGTTCAGATCTCTACACTTTCTGAAATCGACAACGCGTCTTCTAGGTCCACGCCAAGATATCGGACTGTGCTGTCCATCTTCGTGTGACCGAGCAGCAGTTGAACGGCGCGAAGGTTCCCGGTCTTCTTGTAGATCTGGGCCACCTTAGTACGGCGCATGGAATGTGTGCCGTATGCGCTTGGTTCCAAGCCAATCGAACGCACCCAGCTCTTTAACAGGCGGGCGTACTGTCGCGTCGATATGTGTAGGCGGTCATGGAAGCGGCCGGGCCAGAGGTATTCGTGACCGGACATTGACGGGTGGCTAATCCATTCAGCAGAGCCTTCCGTGTTCCCTCGGTGATTTCGAACCGCACTGGCGACTTCGACTTACTCTGTAGGATCGAGGTCCGCTCCTTGGCAGCACCGGCCGCAAAGACGTCGGCCACTTTCAGACGGACGAGGTCACATCCGCGGAGCTTACTGTCGACCGCCATATTAAACAGCGCCAGATCGCGGACAGCGCCAGCCAATTCGAGACGGTCCCGAATTGCCCAAACGTGCTTTGGGAGCAACGGCCTTTTCTGACCTAAGATGCGACCGTGGTTCCACGTCCTTTTGGTGGGTATCACCATTGGCAGACAATTAGCGGACATAGTGGTTCCTCCGAACCACTCCTCCCCACCGCAACCGTCGCGACCTTCGAGCAAGCCATACTATGCCG
Organism: Pseudomonadota bacterium; assembly: GCA_039193885.1. Classification (GTDB taxonomy): domain Bacteria; phylum Pseudomonadota; class Alphaproteobacteria; order Rhodobacterales; family Rhodobacteraceae; genus Litoreibacter. The sequence goes on along the minus strand of JBCCWL010000023.1, from coordinate 7,862 downwards.
ATTTTGCAATGCGCGCATCGGCTGCTTGGAGCCCTTAGCCGCCGTTTCTTACGGTGGAAGGCGTCGTGGTCACAAGTTGAGCGATAGCAAGGTTCGCATCTCGAACGGACATATGTGGCGAACGCTATTTTGTGTTTTGGCGGTGCCGGCTCGCCATTGCCGGTACAGCACGCACGCGGCTCGCCGGAAACACAATTCGCTCGACTTGGAAGAATCCGCGGAAATGGCTGCATAGTCTTCCACCTCCGGACCGTCCGGCGCCAACTGTGAAATGTCGCCATCTGGTCCGGCGATGAACCCAACGAGCGAAAAGACTTCGTTACAGATGATCGGTTGCTTTGGGATGGCTTTCTGGCTCAGCCTTAGGAAGTGGACCAGGCATGCGCGCTTCCGCCTTAGTGAAAGAGATGATGTGCACGCGGCGTCTCTGCTCAAAACCCATGCTTTTGTAAAGGTTTAGTGCGGGTGTGTTTGTCGCGTATAGATGCAGGAACGGCACTTCGTTGCGGGCAAGAATGCTACGGACGAGCTCTGAAACCAGCATTCGAGCCAAGGATTGTCCCCGAAACTCGGGATGAACGCAGACAGCGCTGATCTCGGAGTAGCCCGAGGGCTTTAGGCGTTCGCCGGCCATCGCAACAAGTCGCCCCCCGCGCCTTATGCCGAGATAGGTACCCAATCTGTGGGTCGCCGGTCGAAATGGTCCTGGCTCAGTAAATGCAACCAGTTCCTGCATCTCGGTCGTGTCTTTGGAATCGAGAACCAGTGACAGTCTGGCGCTATTGTCAGGGAGCTTTGATCCGGTCCAAACCATCTGCAGACCCATCGTCCTCACCGAACAGGCAAGTCCGGCGCGGTCATTGATGGGATCGGCCTGCATGACCGTCAGCCCGTCGTTTACTCGATGCGCGAGTCTAGTAAATCCTTCCACATCCTCGTGGCCGATGGGGCCCTCACACCCGAAATGGCTGAACGCGGGATCGAACATGCGCGCGCCGCCACTGGTGAGCGCCAGATGCGATTGCCTAGATGCGAGGGCAGCCCAAATCGGGCGATCCAAGACAGGGTGGCCGAGGGTGGCCGGTGGGACTTCGAACATCATCGGATGGTCTCAACGTCAACGCTCGGCTGTGCGGCCCAAGCCGGCAAGTAGAGCATTGGATTCTTGGTTTTTCGTGGCGTGATGGGGCAATCGAGTGCTAGCAGCCGCGATTGCAGATCGCCGCGCTGCGCTTCCTTCAGGACATCGGTGGCGCCACCGATAAGTGCGCCGCCCACGAAGACCTGCGGCACCGTCCGCAAACCAGTGTGGTCGAACAAGGCCCTCAGGATTTCACCACCTTGATCACTCTCTCGGTATTCCCGCCCATCCACATCAATCGACTTGAACGGGATGCCAGCATCCTGAAACAGGCGCCGCACGGACCAGCAGAACTCGCACCATTCAAAGCCAAACATAACGACCTGCTCCGAGGGATCCTTGACCGTTTCCAAGACGAAGGCGCGCGCTTTGTGAGAGATGACAACAGGCCTTTTTGATCCGGCTTTAGCTGATTTGCGCTTGGGAACGCTCGCCGCAATCCTTTGCTCGGTTTCCGACATCGCCGTGTCGACGTGATCGAACAGCGGCGTCGAAAGGTATCGTTCGCCTGTGTCCGGAACCATGGCAAGGATCCGGGTACCGAGTGGCGCGGTGCTTGCCAGCGCCAGAGCCGATGCGACCGTTGCCCCGCCGCTTATGCCGCAAAAGATACCCTCTTCAGTGGCAAGCCGACGGCTGACCTCAATCGCGTCGGTGCCGGTCACAGGCTCAAACGCGTTAACCAACTGTGCGCCCATCGCGTCGCCGGCGAGTTTTGGTATGAAATCAGGCGACCACCCTTGAACGGGGTGAGCGCGGGCGTTGGGGTGGCTGCGCGTCGCAGAACCGTCCGGCTTACGCACCTGTGGGATATCGCTTGCTAGGATCTGCGAGTTCTCGGGCTCTGCCACGACAATCTTGGTTTGAGGGCTCCCAAGGCGCAACGCTCGGGCAATTCCATTCAAGCTGCCACCGGTCCCAAACCCGGTCACGAAGATGTCCAAGCCACCGTCACCGAACACGTCTAGGATTTCCTGACCGGTGGCATCGAAATGCACATCCGCATTCGCTTGGTTTTCGAATTGACGGCAGAAGAACCAACCGTTCTTCTCCGCCAGGTACTCGGCCGCCCTAAACATGCCCGTGCCGCGTTCCGCAGCTGACGTCAAAATGACCTTTGCGCCAAGAAACCGGAGCAATCGGCGGCGTTCTAGGCTGAAGCTTTCAGCCATGACGATGACGAGAGGATAACCCTTTTGCGCACAGACCATGGCAAGTCCGATACCAGTATTGCCGCTTGTGGCTTCAATCACGGTCTGTCCGGGTTGCAACGCGCCGGATCGCTCCGCAGCTTCGATCATGGCAAGCGCAATACGATCCTTGATCGAGCCCATCGGGTTGAACGCTTCGAGCTTTGCAAAGACATCGACGCCTGGCGGGCTGATCTTTGGCAAGCGTACAATGGGCGTCGCACCGATGGTGTGTAGCACTGAAGGCAGCGCGCCATCGGGCAGGGTTACGCGGGACGGGGAGCCCTGGTTTTCAATGTCGACTTTCACGTCAAAATCTTTCCTATGAGTTAGGCTGCACGGCTGGCTTCGAGTTGGCTCCGTAAGATCCAAGCGATCTCCTGCGCGTCACACGCTGCGCCAGAGATGTGATGTGATCTGCGGCGCCTCAGGATCGGTAAACCGAGAACAAAGAGGCCGGGAAGTGGGAACACACCGCGGTCGTGAATCAGGCGCCCGCGGCGGTCCGTGAGGTCGATTTTGAGCCAGGAGAAATCAGGCTTGAACCCCGTCGCCCAGACGATCGTCGAGACCGCGCCGGGCGACAGCTGCATCGAAAGCCGCGGGGTCACGGGCACCTGCGTCGGGGAGGGTTTGTCGGCGGGGTCAGATCTTCCAAGATGGGCGTCCACCAGATCCAGAGTCCGGTACATCTTGAGATCTGCGGACGCGGTCAGTGCGGACAAACCTCCGGAAAACAGCGCGGCACCGTCCCGAACATCCGAGAGCCGCCCGACAACCTCAACGCCGATCTCCTGAAGTGAGTTGAGGTCCACATCTTCTCCGGACATCAGTTGCGGCGACGGCAACCGACGTGCTCGGGGTAAATCCGTGATATCTTCTGCCCGCTCGTCGAGAAGACCGATTTCGTTCAACCAAAACTCAATATCCTTACCCCGATACCTTCGCGGCAAGCGCAGATGGTTGCCAACCGAGAGAGTGACTTGCGTGCCTGCAAGCTGCAGCTCCCGTGCGATCTGAACCCCGGAGGCCGACGCACCGACAACAAGAACGTGCCTGCCCGGAACCTCATCCGGGTTGCGATAGCGGTCAGGCGTCACCTGGGTTATTTGCGTGGGCAACGCGCTCGCGAGGCCCGGGATAGACGGCACGCTCGCTGCGCCGGTGGCCATCACCAGAGCGTCAGACAAAAACGCGCCGTGGGACGTTTCGACTAAGTAGCCGTTCGGCGCGCGTGTGACCCGCCCCACATCGCAGTGCGGGATGACCGGAGCGCAATGCTGCATGGCATAATCGGCGAGCGTTTTGGCAAACTCCGAGGCGCGCATGTAGCCATCGGGGTCGGCAAGCCCGCCTCGAACGCCCGGCAATTGGTTTGCCCAATTCGGGGTGAGCATTCGCAAGCTGTCCCATCTCTGAGTGCGCCACGCATTTCCAATCTCTCCGCGTTCCAGCACAACGTGGTCCACGGACATTGCGGAGAGAGCGCGGCTCATCGACAGACCAGCCTGACCGCCCCCGACGATTGCAACAGTTGTCTTTTGCACAATGAATCTCTGGCTCCGCGAACGATTTGCGAAGGGCTTCTGGGATCTGCACCGCCGCTTCCGGAAGGCGGGCAGCGGTGCGCGATTTCGATTTGATTGTATGATTGCGCCCCCTCAAGCGGGAGCGCTTCGTCACATTTTGGAAGACGTGATCACCACCTTGCCGGGGTTGGTGATGATGTCGAAGACAGCGGATCGTTTCTGTGACTGCGCCACAAGTGCCGCAATGTCAGCCTCGGAAGCATCTGCATCTATCTCAAACCGGACACGAACGTCATCGAAGCCATTACGCACACCTGGGTCGATGCCCATAACGCCCGCCAGGTCCATGTCACCTTCCACAATAGCTTTCGCCGATTTCAGATGTATTCCACGATTGGCCGCGATTGAGGCGACCCCGCCCATAAGGCAACTGGCCAACCCGCTTAAGACGATCTCGACCGGTGTTGCACCCTTGTCGGATGCCGCGAATTGTGGCGGATGATCTGCGTCGATCTTAAATTTCTTGTCGTGCTTCAACTCTTCTTGCAGACCATAGAAGCCTTCGATGGTGGACCGACTGTGGATGCCGTCGATCCATTCGCATGAGGCGCGCCAGACGAACTGCCCAAGCTCAGGCTGAGCGTCGAGCGCGGTGCGTGCCTCCAGTATAGCGTTAAGATTGACGCCGTTGCTTAGTTCGGATGGGCTTTGATGTGTCATGAGACGTTCTCCTGTTTTGGTAAAGTCAAAGGACCACCGCCTACGTGGTCCTAAAGCTCTGGGCGGGTCGGAAGCGCGGTGTAGATCTGTACATGCCCGTTCTGGCTGAAATCGCCCGGCAGCATGACTTAGGTCTGCCCGTCGTGGTGTCTGCGCTCGGCCAATCCGGCTATCAACTGGTGGCCGGAGAGCTACCGGCAGGTTGCGAATGCTTGGTCGCAATACGCGTTGCCATGGGCATCGGCGATGAAATCAGCCTTGCTGTCATCAAAGGCCCTCGCCGGCAGATCAAACAACCCGATAAAAGGCTCGGTCGCGCCGTTCCGGTTTGGGTCAGAAGTGCTGCCTATGGCCGCTGCCGGAACAGCTGCAGCCGCTAGGATAAGCGTTGATATGAGAGTTTTCATTGACGTATCTTTCGACCTAATTCATCCGACGCGCGTCAACTCGCACGGTCGGTTACGGCGCCTGCGCTTCACGCAAGCGAGGTTTCGTTGATGTTTTTTCCTGTTCGCGACCATCGCGTTGCGAGGCGCGTCGCGGCTCACAGCAATGTGTCGATGCAGGAAGAAATAGAGGTTGCAGCGACTGCTGTTCAGCACCAATACGCACCAAACCGATCCGTTTCTGCCAGAATGTGAGCTTTTTCGATGGCTGCCGCCGCCTCAGTGAATGTCCAGCTACTTGCCATTCCAGACACGTCAGGGTCTGCGCTTTACGGGATGATCGATGTACTCGCGACCCATGGGCGGCTGTGGAGGGCGATCTGTGGTCTCGAGCCAGGTCCGGAACTGATAAAGACCCAAGTCGTCGCCGAGACCATGGAACAGTTTCGCTGCGGCTACGGTATACCAGTGGTGCCGGATGTTGTTGCTGAAACGGAGAACCTGCCGGATATCCTTATAATTATGGATATCTGGGTTGGAGCAGAAGACCCGCTCGATGACCGCTATGGCGACCTGAAGGCATGGCTGAAGCACTGTTGGGACAATGGCACGACGATCTACTCCGCGTGTTCGGGGTCTGTCTTGCTGGCGGCCGCCGGGATACTCGACGGTCAGATGGCAACCTCCCACTGGGTGTATGAGGACCTTTTCAAAGAGAGATTCCCCAAGGTCGATTTCGACCCGACACCAGCGCTTTGCTTTTCCAACGAAACCGGTCGTCTCGTGACGGCGGGTGGCGCAAACTCATGGCATGATCTGGCCCTACACATCATTTCGCGCCATATTTCACCCGGAGAAGCGATTTTGACGGCAAAGTTTTTCCTGATGAGCTGGCACACCGAAGGCCAGATGCCCTACGCCAACCGCGCGCGCCAGCGGCCACATGCGGATGCCGTTGTCCGGCGGGCCGAGAAATGGTTGGCAGAGAATCTGCAGGTTGAGGATCCGGTGGCTGGCGTCGTCCAGGCCTTGGCCATCTCAGAGCGAAGCCTCAAGCGCCGGTTTAGCCAAGCGACGGGCAAGACCCTGATCGGCTACGTCCAGAATGTGCGCGTTGAAGCGGCAAAGGTGATGTTGGAGGAGAGCAACACATCTGTCGACGACATCGCAGCCGCCGTCGGCTACGAAAACGTGGCTTTCTTTCGGCGCCTCTTTAAACGGGCGACAGGCTTGACGCCACGCGAGTATCGCAAGCTCTACGAACCTTTTGGGCTTTCGGAAGCCACAGGTTCAGCAGCGGACAACAAAAGTTCACTCCAACACTGACCAAATCGCAAACATGACTTAAAGCGAAGAGGGCGGACATTCAGGCGCGGTAACCAGGTGGCAGCTTTGTCCGCATGCCGGTGATCGGTTCTCTTGCAACAAATAGCCGCCCCCCGCCCATTTGAGCCGATGCCGCTTTCGGCCTGAAGCGGTCATCCGCGCAGGGTGCAGCGAACTAACGGTTGGAGCCCTTACTGACCAACCCCTTGCGCTTGTAGCACCAGCCAAGTCCATGTGACGCCTGCTTGGCGGTTGCCTGATTGCACCGATTGGGTCGTTGTTTCCTCGGTCACATCAAAGCCTGCGGGCTTTGCCCACCTCACAGTGTTCTCTACATGCGCAGGAAACACTGGTCGCGTTGGCGCACCAGCACCATGTCTGATGGAAACAATAACTTTGCCGCCATCGACTGTTACAGACCTTAGGGTCGAAAGCGCAGTTCGACGGTCAGCATCATCCAGGTGCTGCCACACGGCACACAACAGAACGATGTCGAACGCCTGCCCAAGTGAAATCGTGTTTGGGAGTTCTGGTAAGGCGTCCTTTATCCATGAGATTTTGGGCGAGTTGTGCATCGCCATGCCTGCCCGCCTCAAAGCGTCGACAGGCTCAACGGCGACAACTCTGTGAGAGAGCGATGCGAACCATGCGGCATCCCGTCCAGTCCCTGCGCCAACATCCAATACGCGGCACGGCTGCTTTGAAATGTGTTTGATGGCGGGCGCAAGTAGATCGGCTGACGAGATCGCTTCGACCCGTTGAATAAAGTCGCCGTCGGCGGCTTCCTCATAGCCTTTCAAAATCTCAGTTCGCACGCCGCACCTCAGATTAAGCTAGTGCCACAATAGGCGTCGCAGGATCACTTGTCTTTGGTGCTGCCACAACTCTGAATGTCGGCTTCGTCCGCTTCTCGGACTTCAGGCCGTCGACAGGTCATGGCTGAAGCCGATGTCGGCTTTGGGGAATTGCAATGCAGATTTGCGGCCTAACGCAAACGGCAGCTTTGGGCCGAAAGCAGCAGAAAATTGTAGTTCGATCATTGATGAATCACGTCCGCAAAGTGGTGCATAAATCGTCAATTATGAACCAAAAAAACTCTTGAATTAGACCCAGGATTGTGTGGCGCCAACGACTTCCAAGACCTGATCACTCTATTCAGTTATCGAAAGTATTTTTCTTGCTCAAGACCAAGTCTGACAATTACAAGTGGTCAAAAACATGGGTCAAAATTGGAAAAGTAGGGTCAAAACCGGGGGTCAAAATTGGTTTTGAATTTTGGCTATTCTGACCGTCTTCCCAGCTGTTACGTCTTCCTGAAATGGTGTGAGCATCTTCAACCTAAGAAGGTGTTCCATGATGAACGACCGATACCTGACCCTAGACCAACTCAGCGCCAAACTAGGCAATCGCAGCCGATCGAGCATCTACAGGGATATTGAGGCGAAGCGCATCCCGCAGCCAATCAAACTTGGCGTACGTCTGTATTGGCGAGAGTCTGACATTGATGAACTTATGTCTGGGCTGTCGAACGCGGCTTAGGCGGGTGCAGAACCAATGAAAGACACGATGC
>JBCCWL010000022.1:0-10041 GCA_039193885.1 Pseudomonadota bacterium | reverse complement strand
GGCCATGAACGCGCCGGCGATGCGCACAATACCGCAGGCAGTATCCTCCGTATCCCACGAAAGCTTCTCGGCGACCGAGCCGATAGCGTCTTCTGCGAGATCGAAGTCCAGACTCATTCCGTTAGCGATCTGTCCTTTGCCCAGCATACCAAGGCTCAAGAAGGCGTCTGACAAGCAAGGCTCCACGCCACCTTTCTTGTAACATGCTGGCCCTGGTACCGCGCCGGCGCTTTGTGGCCCCACACGGAGCAACCCACCTTGGTCCACATAGGCGATGGACCCGCCCCCGGCGCCAATCGAACGCACATCAACCCAAGGTGTTTGCAGCGGAAAGCCCGCTATCTCTCCTTCAAAAAGAAGAATAGGCCGACCGTCCTTTACGACGCATGCATCAAAACTTGTGCCGCCCACATCCGCGGTGATGATGTCGCCCAGATCGTAGCGCCGCGCCAGTTCGGAAGCGCCTTCAACGCCCGCGACAGGTCCGGACATAATGGTCTCAAAGGACCGCTCAGTCGCCTCGCTAAAGTTCATGGCGCCGCCGCCCGATCGTGTTATCAAACATTCGCCTTGGAAACCGGCATCCAAAAGCCCACCCCTCAAACGATCGAGGTAGTTTGCCATCCGCGCCTGCACGAAGGCATCAATCACCGTTGTGCAGGTTCGCTCATACTCTCGATACTCGCCCGACACCGTGTGGGAGCATGAAACAACCCCATCAAATCCAGCTTCTCTCAGCAATTCTGCTGTTCTCTTTTCATGCGCCGGGTTTGCGTAGGCGTTCAAAAAAGCAATCGCGATCGCAGACACGCCCTCACGACGGAAAATGGCGAGAGCCTCATAGATCTTGTTTTCATCCAACGCCGTGAAGACTGAGCCGTCACTTTTCATCCGCTCCGTAACCGGAAGACGTAAGTGTCGGGGGACGAGAGGCTCGGGCGGTTGCCAAAACAAATTGTACATTTCAGCTCGCGAGCCACGACGGATCTCGATCGTATCCCGAAACCCCTCTGTACAAAGCAATCCCACCTTTGCTCCGCGCCGCTCCAGCAAGGCATTAAGCCCAACGGTCGTGCCGTGAAGAAAATACTCAGCTTGGGCAATTCTTTTCCTATCCAGAGCCGCCGCCACAGCATCGGCGCTGCCTTGATCAGGGGACGAAGGCGTCGTCGGCACCTTCGCGATCGAAATCGCCCCTTCGGCGTCATCGTAGAAAATAAGATCCGTAAACGTTCCACCTATATCAACGCCAATGCGGGTAGCCATATTGCCTCTTTTTTTGTAGTGAAGTCTGCCGACACCAATCGCATATGTCGGCAGGCTTCGCTTTTCGTGATCAGAAAGTCGCCGTAAAACGGGCGCCGTAGATAGCCGGTGGACTGATTGTCGCTGGAACAATTGTCGGAAGAATACCAAGGAATGTGTGCTCACGATATTGTTCGCTTGCTACATTCTCAACAAACCCCTCGATGGACCAATTTTGATCATTCGGTTCGAGCCGGACCCTGACATTAACCAGGTGGAACGCATCAGAGCCGAAGGGCTGCGCGTTTTGCTCATTGTGAAAGATCTCGCTGACATACTGCCACTCGACGCGCGGCACCAGCTGACCAAAATTGCCGATCGGAGCGGCATATTCAGCACCAAGCGAGGATGTCCACTCGGGTGCCCGGTTGAGACGATTACCCGAGAAATCAACCAGTGTCCCATCTTGGGCAAACGAAAACTCATCATACGTTGCATCTAGCCACGCCAACGTTCCGAACAGGTTGAAACGATCAGTCACTGCTGCATCAAATTCCGCCTCGACCCCAAAAATCTCTGCGGTGCCGGCGTTTTGAGTGCTTAACAAACTGGTTTCTGGATCGGTCACGCGCACCTGAAGGTCTGTATAGTCCTGATAGAAGCTCGCCAGATTCAGCCGAACCCGATTATCGGCAAGTGTGGTTTTGAGACCAAGTTCATAGGACCAAACGAATTCTGGATCGAACCCGTTGCCGCCTCCAGGAAATGTCGGGTCAGTGAAGGTGAACCCGCCGCTCCGGAAGCCGCGCGTAGCGCTCACATAGCCAAGAACGTCATCAGAAAACGCGTAGTCGACAACAAATCGAGGCGTCAAGACATCAGCATCGAGGGAGTCCGGGACCGAAAGCCCGCCGCATGCTGATGGATCGAAGTCGACTTCAAACAAAGTGAAGGCAGCAAAGTTCGCGCAGCCATTGTAGTCTTTGCTCTCATCCGTATAGCGCACGCCGGCTGTCATTGTCAGTTTATCCGTCGCTGCGTAGGATACCTCGCCAAAACCCGCAAAAGATGTTGTCTCGATATCCGCCTCGAACAGAATACCGAGCGGCGCGGCCGTGGCCGCTTCGAAGCCGGGGATCACCGTTCTGAACGCGTTGAACGGAACCGAGGCTTCGGCCTCTTCATTGAAGAAGTAAAAGCCGGTGATCCATGAGAGAGGCCCATCACCGGTCGAGGTCAACCGCACTTCGGCACTATATTGCTCAGCCTCTTCGAAGTCACGGAATTGGACATTGTCCACTTCCGTGCCATCGGAATCGGTGAAGCCGACAACGTCGGATTCGACATATCCGAGAACAACCGCAATTTCAGCCGGACCAAGATCATACGTGCCATTCAGGTTAAAGCCGGTGAAGGACCGTTCCTCCTCGGAGCGAAAATCGACGCTGACTTCCTCTTCCGGATCGAGCGGGAGCGGCTGCTCCAGATTGGTAAAATTCAGCGGCAGGTTGGTGCTGCCAGTGTAGCCGCGGAATGTGATGTCGGTTCGCTCATCAGGCGTCCAACGCAAAGCACCCGAAAAATACTGACGCTCTACGTCACCAAAAGACTGATCCGTAAAGTTATTGTCCTGGAAGCCGTCGCGTCCGGAGATGCCAGCCGAGAGTTTAGCAGAAAGAACACCATCAATCAGCGGAGTCACCACATAGCCGCGTGTCGCATAGCCATCGTAGTTCGTTACTTCGCCCTGAACACTCGCTCTAAATTCATTTCCAGGCTGAATAGTGACGACATTGATGGCGCCACCAGTTGCATTTCGTCCGTACAACGTTCCCTGTGGACCACGCAAAACTTCAACACGCTCAACATCCGCAAACTCGAAGATCGCGCCGGTGTTGCGGCCTTGAAAAACGCCATCCACGTAAATCCCGACGGCCTCGTCACCACCAATACCGATCAGTGTGGATCCTATGCCGCGAATGCCAATGCCGTTGGATCCAAAAGACGCATTTCCGCCGATAAAAAGGCCGGGCGTGAAGGTATCGATGTCCTGAAGATCGGCGACGCCTGCTTTGTTCAGCGCCTCTCCTGTGAAGGCAGAAATCGCCACCGGCGTGTCCTGCAGATTGGTCTCTCGTTTGGTCGCTGTTACGACAATCTCATCTAAGGTCGGCCCTTGCGCGTAAGCAGTTATGTTCACCACAGCGGCGCCCACCACACACGCTGCCAACGCCGTTGACATCTTCAAGCGTTCAATAGTTTTCCGCATTCTGCCCTCTCCAACGTAAGTTGTCCCGAAATGACTGTCAGTCATCAACGTGCAGAAGCTCAAACACGTTTTCGGCTAGGCCAGCGCGTAATGTGGGTAGGTAGGTGGAAGAGGGTGGCTCAACTACGCAATATTTTTGCTCTTTGCGCCGCAATGATCGCTTCACTACGATTTCCCACACTGAGCTTCAAATAGATGTTTTTCAGGTGAAACTTGACCGTGTGGGGTGTCATATTAAGCCGACGGGCGATCCTTTTGTTGCTCAGACCATCGGACAACGCGATGATAACGTCCAATTCTCTCGTGGTCAGGAGGTTTTGTTGGTCCCTGGCTTTGTCATGAAGCCGTCTTTCGCTTAAAAGCTCACCACACCGACGAACAAACTTTCGTGCCAAGAGATCAAACTCTTCTCTGTCGGACTTGTCGACAATACTGCGCATGAGTGAATCAAGCGCTGTGTTCTCGGCGATGAACGGCTGAAATATATGTCTCGGCGCAGCCAGCATGATCGCCTCGGACAAGCGATCGTCAGACGTGGCCTGGTCACCAATCTTCGCATAGATCAAGGCGGACTGGACCAAGGACAAAACGTGCAGGGGCACTGCATTGATCTCGCGGCTCAACGACACAGTGTCTTCAATCAGCAGTGCTGCACTTTGAGGGTCGCTTTCCCGCCGATACACCGCCATCGAATAATAGGCCTCGAAGTACGGCCGCCACAGCTCACGGTGCTCCCGCCACACACCGCTGGGCAACAACTCCAGCAATTCAGAGCAGAGACGCTCTGAATCGTAGTCATTGTCCTTCGCCACCTCAAGACGCAGTCGGAGGGCCTTCATCAACAAGGACTGGCGTTTGATCCGGCGTTCATGGGCAGCAGCGTCGCATTTTTTAAGGAACCTTTCTGCCTCGGCCACATTGCCTGAGTGGATGTACTTATCGATCTGTACACACATGGCCGCGGCAAAGCTCTCAAACCAGCCATCTGGACACGTATCACTGAGGACCGCTTTAGAAAATTGGCCACGGTCATCTTGACCATCCCAGTGTCCCAACCAGTATTCAATTCCTTCAAAAAAAATCGTCGCAATGAGCTTTAGATTGCTATCAGCACCGTAGTTTTCTTCCGCCATGCGCAACGCTTCTTCGAAATTCGCCGAGGCCAGATCGAACTTTCCTTGGAGAAAGGCGCTGTTGCCTGCATGGATGTACAGGAAATTGAGGCCTAGGGTGCTTTCTGCCTGACGCATCGCCACCAAACCCGAAGCTGCATGTTTCTCAGCTAAATTGAGGTCGCCAATACCAAGCGCAATGAGCGCCGCCCCAGCTCCCAATACCCCTTTGAATGCATAGTCATGATCAGGGGCCTCGTGCGCATAGCGCTCAAGCAATTCCAGCCCGTCCGTATTGGTCAAACGGTCCGCATACTCTAAAACCTGGATGGATACCGCGCGGTAGTCATGTGCGAGCGCCTGATCCGACGTCCGCTCCCCATCCAATCCGGTATCAATTGTTGCCAACATGACGCGCGCCTCTTCTGTCTTCCCGTCGCGCGCGGTCAAGTAGGATCGTGCAAGCGCTATGCGCGGATATTTCGTATACAGATCTAATGGGATGTAGGAAAGCAGCTGACGTAGCATTCCAGTGCCGCCATACAACACCAGCCGCCAACCGCCCGATTGTTCGATTAACTGTGCACAGCGATCAAAGTCGCCAGCATTGCGGGCGTGACGCACGGCTTCATGGGTAACGTTGTTCAACTCATACCAGTGCGACGCGCGCGCCTCCACTTCGCGCCGATTCTCCTCGCCATTGTTTGCGACAAGCTTCCGCAAATGTTCACGAAGCAACGGATGAATTCGGTATTTGGCAGAACCAGTATGAACTGGACCAAACAAGGGTTTCAGCCAATCCAACTGAGCAATCATTGCAGAAGAATTATCAATTCCACAAATATAATTTGTCAGCGAAATATCAAAATGATCAACAATTGACACTTGTGTTAAAAGATGGAGCTGCCCGTGTGTCAGGTTCGATAACACACGTTCTGTGAGATAAGTGGCGAGATAGTCATGGTCACCGCTTTGATCGTCTAATATTAAACTCGAACCACGGTTAGCATCTAAAAATATACGCGAAAGCTGGACGGCAACCGGCCATCCCTCAGTCCGCTTGATAATTGTATCTACCGTGTCGTCATCGCAAATATCTTTCAAGATCTGGCGTGTTTCCTCCTCTTTGAGTGTCAAGGCGGACGCGTTGAAGTTCACCACGCTCCCATCGGCGAGGTAGGCGGGAAAATCACCCCTTATTGTCTCCCGTGAACTCAAAACGAGTTGGCTTTGACTGGGGAAGAACTTCAAGAGACTAGAGATAAACGTGTTTGCAGCACCATTCTGTATACGCTCATAGTCGTCAATAATGATCACCGTCGGCCCGTGCCTCTTTAAAGACGATGAAATCTGCTGGGCGACCGAGAGAAGTGACGTTTCAGGAAAGCCCTCTTCTGCGTTCACCAGCGTCTGCCCCAAATCCAGGCCAGCTTGACCACACGAAAATGCTAGCATGGCAGCAAAGAGGTAGGGGTTTTCTGCTTCTTCCGTGATCGTCAGCCACGCGACGGAGTCGCCGGCGGCTCTTGCATGTTCAGCAAACTGAACGAGAAGAGTTGTCTTTCCAAACCCGGCCGGCGCCGTGACCAGGATACCCTTACGGTCACGCTCCGCGTACAGTGCCTCACAGAGTTCGGACCGGATCACCGCCGCTTCAAAAGCGGAGGGTATTCGCAACTGGTCCTGAGAAATCCAATTGGGTTGGTCTTGCGTGTCCGCCATCGGCTGCTTCATCATCATGCGCTACGCGGCCTATTGTATCCGTCCAACAGGCGATGTGCCAAATCTTGAGGCATGGCCGTCACACAGACGCACCATCAAAAGCGCAGTTCGCCGTCCAGATTGGAGACGTGGTGATGCGCCTCACGCCATCCGTGTTCGGTCCTGACCCACACATAGGTGAAACGAATATCTTCGACCGATCCGCGCCCGTCGGCATCCTGCCAGCCCGCTTTTGCGTAACCCGCCGTGAGCGCCGTATCGCCGTAGACCCGCAAATCGACGATTTCCCAGTCTTCCAAGATCAACGTCAGGCCGCCGTCGAACATATCTTGAAAGTGCACCGCGCGATCTGGTGTCCAACCCACATCGAGCCCACCTTCTTGATGAAAGCGAGTGACTTCTGGCACATAGTGATCATTGAGCTTGAGGGCGTTTTGACTTTTGAGAGTCGTAAACAGATTGATCTGTGCACGCATGACCGCGCTGGAATCGTTATCTGACCAATCCGATGCGGCGGCCGGTTTCATGATGATTAGACCGCCTGCCATATGATTATAGCAAATGGAAATCAAAAGAATACAAGTGATCAATAAGAAATTATTGCGCATTTAATGACGCCTTATATTTCGATATATTTATCTGGATCTCTGGCATCAGACAAACCATCGATCATCGTTATCTTTCTAGAACAACCGTCAATACTCACAAAACCTACCCAGTTGGCTAGTGTGGCGTCCATCTCGGGGCTGGTACTATGTCGGCACCGATCGCATCGCATGATCGAATGGCAACCTATGGGGGCCCATGCCGACAACTATTGTTCAAAATGTCCATGTCATCGACACAGCGCTTGAGCATCCTTTGCCCAATGCAAGCCTGGTGATAGAGAACGGTCGCATCAGGGAGGTCGCGAAAGAAGCGCCTCATCTTAAAGACGCCATTGTTTTCGACGGGAACGGACTTTACGCCCTTCCGGGTCTGATCGACTGCCATACACATCCCACACTGACACAACTGAACCTCAGAGCCCTTGAAGATGTGCCGCAAACGCTTATGGCGGCGCGGGCCGCGAACATCCTCAACGATATGCTGATGCGAGGCTTCACATCCATCCGTGATGCCGCAGGCGCCGATTGGGGGTTGAAAACAGCGGTTGAAGAAGGTGCTATTATCGGTCCACGAATGTTTATTTCGGGACGTGCCCTTTCGCAAACGGGAGGGCACGGCGATGTGCGCAGCCGCACCGATGTCCATGTACCGTGTGCTTGTGAAAGCGCTCTCGCGGGCATGACTGAATTCGCTGACGGTGTTGATGACATCAGAAAATCGGTCCGCGAATTGTTCCGCCAAGGGGCAGATCAGATTAAGATTATGGTGTCAGGAGGCGTCGCTTCACCCAACGATCCGTTGGAATGCAACCAATACTCACCCGAAGAAATCGAGGCCGTGGTGGAGGAGGCCCATCGGCGCGAGAGCTACGTGATGGCGCACGCCTACGGGGCAGATGCGATCAAGGTCGCTCTGCATGCGGGGGTGCGCTCCATCGAACATGGGACACTCGTCAACCAGGAGGCGGCCGAGCTCGCCCATGCTAAGGGCGCTTTTGTCGTTCCCACCCTGACGATGCCGATCCACCTTTTGCAGGACAACGACGGCGGGCAAGCACTTCCGGCGTTTGCCTCGGAGAACCTGAACCGGATACGGAACGAAGGCTTTCGTGCCATTGATATCTGGAAAAAAGCCGGCGTGAAGCTCGGCTTCGGGACGGATTTACTGGGAGACACCTACCATCTGCAGTCCCAGGAATTCCTTCATCGTGCGGAGGTTGAATCGCCTCGAGATGTCCTGCATTCAGCAACGCGGGTCAATGCGGAGATTTTGCAGATGGAGGGCGTGTTGGGCGTGATCGCAGAGGGCGCCATTGCAGATCTTATTTTGGTCGATGGGAACCCGGTGGATGATCTTACCTATCTTCAGCACCAGGGCCGCCACCTCAAGCTGATCATGAAACAGGGCACGGTGGTGAAAAATGAGCTACACTAGCAACGACCACGGATCACTAGGGCGAGGCGACAGGCATTGAGGACATTTCCGTTCGTCTCCGAAAGCGACCTTGAAGGACATTGGAGCTGGCGCGGCGCGTGCGACGCCATGCGGCGATGCCATCTAGGCGAGAGAGCAATAATCGGCGACACGCTTCTTCAGGAAGAACAAAATTCATTGCTGTGCCGCAGCGCCTGGCTACCTAACATCGCATGCGGCACAAAAATCGCTAGTGTTTTTCCGGACAATGATCGCATACCGCCAGGACGTGCCGTCCAATCTGTCTGCATATTATTCGATCCGTATACAGGTGAACCCAAGGCGTTAGTCGATGGCAATTTGGTGACCAGGATCAAGACAGCGGCAGACTCAGCGCTTGGTGCAGAGCTTTTGGCACGCAGCGACAGCGAGGTGCTGACCATTCTCGGTGCCGGCGTCGTCGCACGCTCTGTCATTGACGCCTACGGCGCGCTTTTCCCGACGCTCCGGCGCATTCAGATTTGGAACAGGACCTTTGCGAAGGCTGAGCGTCTCGCACAATCATTCCAGTCGACGCCGATCGATGTGGTAGCCATTGAAGAGATAGAGGAGGCGGTATCAAGCGCGGATATCGTCAGCTCCGCCACCATGGCGAAAGATCCCTTGATTAAGGGGGACTGGATCCGGCCCGGTACCCATGTGGATCTGATCGGCGCTTTCACACCTGATATGCGTGAAGCAGATGATCAACTGATGCAGTGCGCCGAGATCTTCGTCGATGCAAAAGAAACAACGATTGAAGACATCGGCGAACTCAAGATCCCCATTTCGCGCGGAGTTATCAAAGCCGACGACGTCCGAGGCGATTTCTATGATCTCTGTCGCGGGCATAAAGGCCGTTCCGGCCCCGACGCAGTCACCGTCTTTAAGAACGGTGGTGGCGGACATTTGGATCTTATGATCGGGATGTATCTGCTGTCGCGTGTACGGAGCTAGGGGGCAAGAGAGCGAAGCTCGAAGAGAATGAGAATGTGAACGCCGCTGGTTGTGGCTGAACGACGGCTGGTGCCTGTCGATCCGTGTTAAGAGAGAACTCAATTCTTGCGATGTCCAATGCCTGCGGCGCTCATCTCGCCTTATACAATGGAGGTGGCATGAGCGTCGCTCAAACCGGAATCGTGCTCGAGGCAATAGGGTTGGACCAGTCTGACAAGGCAGGCCAGAGACGGACGCGCGTCATAGGTTAGCGAGAGCAAGCCAGAGCTTTCCAGTGTAGCGGGCCAACTGGCCCCATCGAATTGGGCATGCCTGGCACTATGGCCACCACTTCAGTGCAAACATCATAAAATTGGAGCTGTTTTTGGGCATGCGGGTCAAAGCGAACGGTTCGGCGTCGATTGGTTAAACCGAATAGCCGTTTTGTTTCAGGGCGTTTGCTCGTGAGGCTTCAGCGCAGTTGCAGGGGCGCCGGAAGGCACAGACGGATCAACGACGATAGTTTGAGGCGCTTTACATAAGGCGAGTGCGTATCGTGGTGGTCGGGGTTTTCGGGGAATGCAGCCGTGTTGTCGAAATTCCATCCTTTGGGAGCAGGGTTGTGAAACATAAAGTCTCAGGTATCGCGGTGGCGGCGCTTTTAAGCTCCGTATCAGGAGAAGCGTTGGCGCAGGC
>JBCCWL010000021.1:0-10280 GCA_039193885.1 Pseudomonadota bacterium | reverse complement strand
CTTTGCAGGAATGGTGGGACGCGGCATGCCAAAAGACACAATATCAGCGGCGCGTTCTGGTAGCGCGCTGCGAATCAGGGAGGCTTGATTTTCTGTCCAGGTGATGAGGGCGTCAGCGCGCAGCGGTGCGATGCTGTTCAAACGTGGATCTGAGATATACCCGTGGGCAAAGACAATAAACGGGATGCCAAGCTCTTGGCTGGCACGGACGAGCATCCTCGAAAACGGCTTTGAGTCCCCGGAAGAAAAGCAAAGCTTGATCCTCTGCTTCTCCAAATACCGTTTCAGCAGTTTGAAGTTCCTACGAAGATCGTGGTCTAGCGCGGACAATAACTTCTTTTGCGAAAGGAGACCCTCCGCGCCGTTCTCCGCAAAAGCCTTCATCGCTGCTGGGTAGGCGCGCCCATGTGTCGCGAGCCGATGCAGCAGTTTGTTCGACCGATAGCCCAGAATTTTTCGGTCAGAAAAGTTCTGCAGATGGAGGTCAGTTTCCAACGCGCGTGCGATGTCGTGACCGACAGAACCAGGAAATTCAAAATAGAACTGATCGCGTTGAGCTTGGCCATCCAGTTGCGACGCCATGTTTACCAGCCAGTCAATTGGCGCGATCCGGCGTGACTGGCGCATTGCATTAACACGGGCTACTGCACCATCTCCGACGGCAAAGTTTCGGAGTTCTGCTTCGAGCCCCATGGCAGCGAAAGGATACTGTCTTTCAAGCCAGCCGTAGCGCTCACAGAACTCGGCTTGAAATGGCGTGTATGCAGAGAAATCCATCACACTGCGCTGGCTTCTAGGTGCATTATGGTCTGGTCTTGCATCACAGGCAGGGTCTACGTAGCAACTGACGATCATAATCACCGACAGGCACAATAGCCAGCGGAGGAAGGCCAGACCAATGGACCACAAAACTGAGCAGGAAGCATTTTGGCTGGGTGACTTCGGCGAGGCGTACCGTGAACGGAACCGCGGCAATCAGCTCACAGCTCGCAAAGCAGCCTTTTTTGCAAGGGCCCTTAAAGGAGCCTCGAATGTGGGGTCGATCTGCGAATTTGGCTGCAATATTGGGCTAAACCTGTCCGCCTTGGCCAGCCTCAGCGATTTTCAGTTAACTGGTGTTGAGATCAACCCAAACGCGGCTGCAGAGGCGCAAGACCTGGGCGTTGCGGACATAAAGGTGGCGTCTGTACTCGACGATCTATCGGCATATGGACAGTTCGATTTGACCTTCACGATGGGTGTGCTGATCCACATCAATCCTGATTACTTGACGTCGGTATACCAAAACCTGGTCAACCTATCGCGGCGCTATGTTCTTGTGTGCGAGTACTACAATCCCGCGCCAGTCACGGTGCCCTATCGCGGGCACCAGGAGCGGCTTTTCAAACGTGATTTTGCGGGTGAGTTGATGGATGAGTTCGGTCTCGATCTTGTGGACTATGGCTTTGTGTATCGGCGGGATAATCACGCAGCCATGGACGATTTCACCTGGTTTTTGCTGCGCAAAGGGGGCTGAGATTGCGACTTCTTCTCTTGGGTGCCACGGGGCTTGCGGGGCAAGCATTCCATCATGTGGCCCAAGAGCGGGGCTTTGATGTCCGGTCCGTTGCGCGCACCGGCGCCGATATCGCCTGCGATATTTCTGATGCGGCATCGCTGCAGGATATTTTGTCGGTCGAGCAGCCCGACGCGGTTGTGAATGCGGTGGCCTTGGTCAATCTGGCTGCTTGTGACGCCGAGCCCGGCCAAGCCTGGGCTGTCAACGCCCGCCCTGCCGCCCTTCTGGCGAACTGGTCCCAGAAAACTGGTCAACCTTTTCTGCACGTCTCCACCGATCATTTCTTTGCGGGCTCTGCGCCGCGTGCGCATTCTGAAACGGCGCAAGTGACGCTGGTGAATGAATATGCCCGCAGCAAGTTTGCCGGTGAGGCCATGGCCTTGACCTCACCGCATGCCCTTGCCCTGCGCACAAGCATTGTGGGCATTCGGGCTTGGCAGGCCCCAAGCTTTGCCGAATGGGCCATTCAAGCCGTTCGCGCGGATGAAGAGATGACCCTGTTTCGCGACGCTTGGACATCCAGCATTGATACGCCCAGCTTTGCATCCGCGGCCCTAGACCTTCTTTTTAACCATAATATCCGTGGGTTGGTGAACCTCGCGGCGGCCGAGGTTTATTCGAAAGAGGATTTCATTCGTGAGATTGCATTGCAATTGGGTTGTACGTTATCGCGTGCGACCTCTGGTAGTGTTCACGATGTCTTGCCCCGGCGTGCTTCAAGCTTGGGGCTTGATGTCTCATACGCTCAGAAGATACTCCCTTATGATCTTCCTGTGCTGTCGCAGGTTGTCGCGAAAATCATAAAACAAGCAGGATTGTAGCGTGCGGTACGCAACCACCCTCAACATCTCTGATCGGCCTGTCTCGGCCAACGATCCAACGTATTTCATCGCAGATATCGCGGCCAATCATGATGGGGATCTTGGACGGGCCCAAGACCTCATTTGGAAGGCAAAGGAGGCCGGGGCCGATTGTGCGAAGTTCCAGCATTTTTTGGCCAACAAGATCGTAAGTTCCGTTGGGTTTTCGGGCATGGCGGGGCAAGTCTCGCATCAAGCAAGCTGGCGTAAATCTGTCGTGGAGGTCTATGACCAATACCACACGCGCCGGGATTGGACACAGACGCTGGTCGAGACCTGCAAGGCGGCCGGTATCGATTTCATGACGACGCCCTATGATTTCGAGGCGATCGACGCTTTTGCGGATATCATTCCCGCCTACAAAATTGGATCAGGCGATATCACGTTCCATGCAGCCGTTGAGCGTATCGCCAAGATTGGCAAGCCGGTGCTCCTGGCAACCGGCGCATCCGATATGGAAGAAACCATTGAAGCGGCAGAGTTGGTGCTAGAGCACAATCCTCAGCTTTGCCTGCTGCAATGTAACACCAACTACACAGGCAGCCTCGATAATTTTGCCGCGGTGAACCTGAACGTGCTGCGCGCGTTTGCGCTCAAATGGCCGGGTCTGGTCTTGGGCCTCTCTGATCACACCCCCGGCCATAGCGCCGTGGTGGGGGCGGTCGCCTTGGGAGCGCGGGTGATCGAGAAGCACTTCACCGATGATAATTCCCGTGAAGGTCCGGACCATTCTTTTGCCCTAAACCCTATCACTTGGCTGGCAATGGTTGACGCGACCCGCGAGGTCGAGCTGGCCTTAGGGGATGGTGTCAAACGCGTCGAGGCCAATGAGCATGAAACGGTAATCATCCAGCGTCGCGCGCTCCGAGCAACGCGCGATCTAGAGGCCGGGGAAGTTTTGACTGAAACCGATCTTGAGGCGTTGCGACCCTGCCCAAACGGGGCCTGCCCGCCCAGCCGACAGTCCCAAGTTGTTGGGCGCGCACTGACGACCGCCCGCAAAGTAGGTGAAGCGATTTTATGGACCGATCTGAGCTTGTCATCGTAATCCCAGCTTTCCGCGAAGCGTCCACCATCGGCCACGTTGTGGGAGCCGTCACCGATTTGGCGCGTGTGGTCGTGGTCGATGATGCCTCCGGGGACACGACAGGCGCGGTCGCACAGAATGCGGGCGCGATGCTTGTGAAAAACGGGCGCAATCAGGGGTATGAAGGCGCATTGAATGCAGGTTTCAAAGCTGCTGCGGGTTTGGGCCCGCGGGCGATACTGACCATGGATGCAGATGGGGAACACGGGCCTGAACATGTCGCAACCTTTGCCGATCTTTTGCTCACGCAAAACTTCCCCCTGGTCTTGGGTGTTCGGGTGCAAACTCAGAGAGCGGCCGAGGCTGCCATTGGCGCCTACACGAAATGGCGTTTCGGGGTGCACGACATTTTTTGCGGGATGAAAGGCTATCATGCATCGCTTTGGCATAGGCATGGCTGCTTTGACAGCCGGCAAGGCGTGGGAACGGAGCTTGCGCTGGCAGCGATCCGTGGCGGTGTTCCCTTCGAGGAGGTCGAAATTTTCGGCACACCGCGCGCGGGGGCGCCCAGGTTTGATAGTGCCTTGCGGGCTAATCTGCGCATTTTGAGGGCTGTCGGCCGCGGATTATCCGTTCCGCCGCTGTCGAGCGCGAAATGAGCGCATGGGCTATTCTCCAGGCGCGGATGACGTCGAGCCGCATGCCTGGGAAAGTGCTCAAAGAAGCGGGAGGACGAACGCTCTTGGCGTGGGTTGTCCGTGCTGTCTCGAAGACCCCTGGGATCGATGCGGTTTGTGTGGCCATTCCTGAAGGCACGGCCCATGATCCGATTGTCGCAGAGGCAAATCACATTGGCGCCACTGTGGCGCGTGGCAGTGAGACAGATGTGCTATCGCGGTTTCATGTGGCCGCTCAAGAGGTAGATGCCTCCATCATTATGCGTGTCACGACGGATTGTCCCTTCAGTGACCCTGCGATTAACGCGAAGGTTTTGGCCTTAATCGCTGAGGTAGGCGTAGACTATGCGTGCAACAACGAACCATTCAGCTATCCGCATGGACTGGATTGCGAGGTTTTCACGCGCGAAGCCCTGGTAGAGGCGCATCACACAGCCACTGACCCCTATGACCGCGAACACGTAACGCCTTGGATCAAACGCGCAGCCCATCTCACGCGGCGTTACTTAGTCGGTACCGGCTTTCCACCGGCAGATTGGCGCATGACCGTGGATCACCCAGAGGATTTTGAATTCTTCAAAAAGGTTGTTGAGGTGCTTGGTGACCGCGTTTCAGATCATTTGGCTGTCGCGGAGTTTCTGGAAGCCAATGAAAGTTTGCATAAGCTGAACTGTCACCTGAAGCAGCGTTAGAAGCAGCTCATAGCACACAGTTCATTGCTGGGGGTTAGCATCTCAGGCCTGTTTCTGATCGGGTGCAGCGAAATGCGCAGACATCATCCAACGGAATTTCCCGCGCTGGATCGGCTCGAAACCATGGAAGAACGGCGCGCTGGTGTCGTAGACAAGACAAGAATTCACGAGATGAGACGGCTCAAAAATCCGGTCCTTTAGCTCGTTGTCTCGGGACAGGACCAGCCCACCAGACCGTTCGCCACCACTGCCGTTGATGAAGAAGATAAAATTCGCCGAGGCATAGCCGGATTTCTCCACCACCGTATCGCGATGCGGCACGACACATGTGCCCGGGTAGCTGTAGGTCGCCAGTGTCGAGTTGCAGTGCAAGTCGTGCTCCCAACCTGTCATGGCCTTCACCCGGGCGGCCATCTCGGCGGAATCCATCGTGTCGCGCATCGACTGGATTTCTGGGTGTAGATCACCATTCGCGAGGTCCTTGGGTTGCCCATCAACCCATTGGAACCCGTAATCATAACCCTTCAGGATCGATTTTGGTGAGACAAAGAAAGCGCGATCAGGCCAATTTTTGACCAAAAGCTCATGAAACGCCGGGTCGAAAACCCCTTCCATGAAAGCCCAGCCATGCTCTCGAAAATGCGGGCCTGCAGCCTCTAGTGCATCTGTTATCTTGCAAGGATGCGCCAGGCTCCGCGTCGGTGAGGCAGACCGAAGGGCCGCGCGCTTGCGTTCTCGCCGGCGTTCGACAAATTTGCGAAGCTTTATGCGGGCGTGCAGCTCAGGGTAGTTTGGAAATTTGAGGCTGCGCTTGTATTTTTCGGAAATATCGATCGCCATCAGCTACCTCTCAGTGATCTGGGTTTCGATGCGCAGTTGCGCGAAACCAGTGTAATGCTTTTCAATCGCCAGGTTGTATTTTTCAGCGAATTCATCCACGGCAAGCTTGGCCCCGGGCCACTTGGTTTCATCTGTGCCGCGATCATATTCGTCGAGCAAAATAATGGATCCAGGCAGAAGCCTTGGCGCGAAGAAGTCAAAGCAATCGACGTAGCTTTGGTAGAGATCGACATCCAAATGCAGAAGCGAGATCGGGCTGTCGTCGAATTGGGAAAACGATCCAGGGAAAAACCCTGGGACAAAATGCGGCCGGGTCGCAAGGCGCGGCTCTTGGCTCACCGTGGCGATGTAGTCTTTCACCCAATCCACGTCGAACGCTTCGTACACCGTCATGCGGTCCGGCGAAAACCAATCGGCATCTTGCGCATTGCCTTCAGGAAAGCCCTCGAAGCTGTCAAAGGCCCATAGCGCGCGTTCATCTTGGCGCCCATCGAGTGTCATGGCAAAAATTGCGAGGCTGAAGCCGCTTCCCACGCCACATTCAACGACGGCACCCGCTAGGCCAGCCGTATCGTTCACCGCATCAAGGATTTGCATGGCCTTTTGTGTTGTGCGCGCGAGTGGCTCCGGACGCCAACGATCCAACGGATCACTCTTGGATCGCATCAAGCCGCGCAATGGGTTGCGAATTTTCATGAACACACCTTTTTGCCGGCTTGCACTGGACTTTATCTACGGGGTTTCGGCGGTTGAAGCGGAAATCACTCTTGCCCGGCCAGATGCGCTTCTACACTGGCAATATCTTCAAGCGTATCGATGGAAATGTTGAGCCCCTCAATGACCACCGCACCGGTATTGGCGCCCATGATTGATTTCTGATCGATGAGGCATTGGCGCGTGATGGCATAGGCCACCCCATTTCGATGGTACACGGGCGACAATTGCTGGCGGGCAATAATCTGTGCTCCCCTTGGGTCAAACAGGTCCATCCGGCCGTCCTGTATAACCAGCTGTTTTAGCGGGTGGTATTTCAGATCCGTCTCTGTGACGGTCCATACGGCATCATGCCCGTTTTCGACCAGCTTTGCGATTGTGTCGCGGACGTTCTCGCGCGTCCGAAGCGGCGATGTTGGCTGCAGCATCACCAAGATGTCATAGGCGACCCCGTCAATCGCTTCGCATGTCACAAGCGCGTGGTGAAGCACGTCCCAGTCGCCGATTCGATCGCCTGAGAGCTCGGGCGGGCGCCGGAAGGGCGCTGCAAGCCCGTGCGCCTCAGCCTCTGCCGCAATGCCATCATGATCTGTGGACACAACAGAGCGGTCAATTTCGCTAACGGATGTCGCCACCGATGCAGCATGGGCGACCAGTGACTTCCCTCCAACATGCCGGAGGTTTTTCAGTTTGATGCCCTTGGAGCCTCCTCGGGCTGGCACCACGGCCAGGATGCGGTGTCCAGCTAACATAATAGCCGATCCCGGACATCTGAGAGGGTCATTAGTACCTCCTCAGTCAGGCGGTCACCGACGGCGAAGAATGCAGTACCGAGTTCTTTTGCGCTCTTGCGGTCGTCTGGACCGTCGCCAATGACGACAATCCGACTTGGCTTGGTCCCCGTTTTCGCGATCAGCTGAGCGAGCGTATCTTCCTTCGTGGCAGGCCGACCGTGGATGCCGTCGAAAAACGGCATCCAATTGCGTGCGCGAACGATGTGCTCGAGCGCGGTTTTCGGGGTAGCTGAGCTGAGATGAACTGCCATGTCAGATGCTTGCAGCGCCTCCAACAATCCCACGGCGCCGGGGCACTCCGGCGCTTCGATGACCGCTTGATCCACGATATCACCATATTGCGCAGCTATCTCTGGACCCCGCGCGGCATCTAGCCCAAGCGCCTTGGCAAATCGATCGGCAACGGAAAAGCGGTCCCGGGTTGGATCATCACGTGCAATCTTCATGGCTGCGTCTCCGCCGGAATACAGCTCTGCTAGTCGATCGAACCCATCATTCTTGACGCCATTTGATTGCACCAGCGTTCCATCGAAATCGAACACGACCAGATCAAACGGGCGTATCACTGCGCTTTGAGGGCTTCGTTCAGTTGAAATCGCCCCCAATGGTCGACCACAGTCTTGCGCTCGTCATTTGTGAGCCGGTTGATCGCTGGATCGCGATAGACCGAGTCACCTTTATGGGCTGTTGTCGAAATCTCTTCGAATACGCAGCCTGTATCCGTCCAGAAGCGATGCCAGATGCCGGGGCGGACTGTCAGTGTGTCACCTGGAAAAAGTGTGCGCTGCTGACCGTCCAGTTCAATCATGAGTTCACCACTGACCACCAGGAAGGTTTCTTCCTTCAGCTTGTGGTAGTGTAAGGGATGCGATTGCCCGGGCAGTTGGACCAGGATCTTCTTGGCGTAGTCACGGTTCACAACGGTGATCATCACCACGCCCGTTTCGTGGAATTTCTCGACCCCGTAATGGTGCGAGTATTCTGTGGTAAAATCGTGCGACAGCGGCACCCGGGCCTTTGTCAACAGCGCTTTGACCTCATGGATTGCACGCTTCAGCACCAATTCTCGACCGCGTTCCGGCATGGTCGCTGCGTTGGGCATCAACGGCGCGTCCTGCGCGACCGCGTCAGTTGCCTCAATGCCTTCGGACCATTGACCAGAGCTCAGCTGCCCCTCGCGATAGGGAAAGGCGAAATAAACATCATCACGCGATAGCTCTTGGCCCTTTTCGGCAGCCGAACGCATGAATATCCCGCGCTTCAAACCGCTAATTGCGGCGGCTTCCTCGGGCACTGGTGTCCCCCGCTCCAGGTCGCCAATGATCGTCCGGGCGCGCTGCCATGATTCGATCCATGCCCGAACTTGTTCGGGCGTGGCAGAGTATTTGTTCAGCTTGATCGTGTCGGTTTCGACACCGACATGCCGTTCGAACATGCGCGCACCAAGCGCCTGCGCAAGCCCGACATGTATCGTATCGGCGGGATTTTCGTGAGTCGACCAGCCAATCACTGTGCTGGGATATCGTTCGCGGAAGCCAGAGATATTGCCCAGATGGCAGGCCTCGTCAGGCGTCGGGTAAATCGACACGCAATGCATCAAGGCAAAGTCGCAAGCCCGGTGCTGGAAAAAGCTGAACAGCGCATCAACCTCGTGCTGGAGCAACCCGCCGGTCGAGGCGATAATCGGCAGGCCAGACGCGGCAACCCGTTCCAGCAACGGCCAGTCTGCAGCAGAGCAACTTGCAACCTTGATGATATCAAAGCCCATACGTTCGATCTGATCGACGGAGCTTTCGTCAAAGGGGGTGCACATGGTGAGCATGCCTTGCGCCCGCACCTCAGCAACCATGGTCTCGTAAGCGTTCCACGGCAGCCGGGTCGAAAGAAACCGCGGCACATGCTTATTCGTGCTGTCTTTTTGGTCATCTGGGTGGACAAAATCCGGCAGATCACGGAACTGGAATTTCAAGGCAGCGCGCACGCCAAGTGCAGCAATCTGTGTCCCGCATTCTCGGATGACCCGCAGCCCATGCTCCAAATCACCTTGGTGGTTGTTCGCGAGATCTAGGACGAAGAGATCGTTGAAATCGAAAATACGCTCCATCGCGCGTCTCCCTCATGCAACCGAAAGTGCTTCAGGCCGACAGCCTTTGGAATAATCGATCACTATGCGCCGCCCGGTTTTGTCGCTCATATGAGCCGCTGCGATCACCAGCATCGTATCGAGGCCGCGATCCAATGAAATCGGGCTTTGTGTGCCGTGGTCTAGGCAGGCATCGATATGCGTCAGTTCCCGAATGAAATCGTCCGGTCGTGTCTTGGAGATGTCGATGGTCTGCGTATCGGCTCCGTTTTCGGCGAACACAACCCTGTCGACCCCAGGGGCTGCCCCGCAACTCCAGTCCACGGCTCCGCCTTCGAATTGCATGCGCGCCCATTTCCGCGGCGGCTGAGTGACAACGTCCTGCACACAGCGACCGATCAGGCCGTTTTCCGTCTCTAGCGTCATGATGCAAAGCCGATCGTAGTCGATCCGGTCGTCTTTGACCCAATCCAAACGGGCCGTGACCGAGGTGACCCGGCCCGCGCCATGTGCATGGGCAAAATGCTGCCAGAGATTGATGGCATGCGAGTGTTCGCCGCTTGCGCCGCCGCCTTTTTGCGCAAATCCCAGATAGGTTTCCCATGGTCCAGCCAGCCAGGGATGCGCTGCGAAGATGCCGCCCCAATACTCGCGGAACTCAACGTCAATTGTTGTTAGGGTACCAAGATCTGTCTTGGTCGAAGCCTGCTCGGCCGCCTCACCAACAACATGGTCGTATCCAGTGAACACTCGAATACCGGCCTCAGCGCCACGCGCACGCAAGGTTTCGGCTTGCTCCAACCCAGGCCCACACAGTGGCTTTTCGATGAGAAGAGCCGCCGGTTTTTCCGCGACCGCCGCCAGAGCCAGCCCCATATGCGTATCCGGCGGCGTTCCGACGCAGATCAGGTCAAAACCGCTTTGTTCGACACTGTCCGCAGAGCTCAGGGTGATGGCATCGTCCCAGGTACCGTAGCGGCTTGGATAGATATCGTTCCGGGTCCGATTGAGAGCGCTCGGATCGATGTCGCACAT
>JBCCWL010000020.1:0-17448 GCA_039193885.1 Pseudomonadota bacterium | reverse complement strand
ACCATCAATCTGGTCATAGGCCTGAAAATCACCGAAATACTTCGTAATCGCCGCCGTCAACGTCGTCTTGCCGTGATCAACGTGACCAATCGTGCCGATGTTCACATGCGGCTTGTTACGTTCAAACTTTTCCTTAGCCATGGTGGCCTCCTTTTAGGTTCGGGAAGATGGGTCCGGGCCCATCCGCCGCTTATGCGAATTTCGATTGGATCTCTTCTGAGATGTTGCTTGGCACAGGTTCGTAGTGGTCGAACTGCATGGTGAAGTTGGCGCGACCCGAAGACATCGAGCGCAAGGTATTGATGTAACCGAACATGTTTGCCAGCGGCACGAAGGAGTCGATCGCAATCGCGTTGCCGCGGGTATCTTGTCCTTGCACCTGTCCACGACGCGATGTCAGGTCGCCGATGATCCCGCCAGTATATTCTTCAGGGGTCACAACTTCGACTTTCATGATCGGCTCAAGCAGTTTCGCACCAGCCTTGCGCATGCCTTCGCGCATACACATACGGGCGGCGATCTCAAATGCGAGAACGCTAGAGTCCACATCGTGGAACTTGCCGTCGATCAGGGCCACCTTGAAGTCGATCACGGGGAAGCCGGCCAGCGGGCCACTATCCATAACCGAGTTGATGCCTTTCTCGACACCGGGGATGTATTCCTTTGGAACCGATCCACCGACGATGCGCGATTCAAACGAGTATCCTTCGCCTGGCTCTGTCGGAGAGATGATCATTTTCACTTCGCCAAACTGACCCGAGCCACCCGATTGTTTCTTGTGGGTGTAGGTATGCTCGACCTCGTGACCAATCGTCTCACGATAGGCCACCTGAGGCGCACCGATATTGGCCTCGACCTTAAACTCGCGACGCAAACGATCGATCAGAATGTCGAGGTGAAGCTCGCCCATCCCTTTCATGATCGTCTGACCGGATTCCAGATCCGTTTCGACCCGGAAGGACGGGTCTTCTGCCGCCAGGCGCTGCAGACCCATGGACATTTTTTCCTGGTCTGCTTTGGTCTTTGGCTCAACCGCGATCTCAATCACTGGATCAGGGAAAGTCATGGTTTCGAGAACCACTTGGCTTTTCTCATCGGACAGCGTGTCACCCGTGGTCGTGTCTTTCAGACCAGCCAGCGCAATGATGTCACCGGCAAAGGCTTCGGTGATCTCATCTTGCTTGTTGGAGTGCATCATCACCATACGGCCGATACGCTCTTTGCGGCCCTTCGTCGTGTTCATCAGGTTGTCGCCTTTGGCGAGCACACCCGAATAGATACGCGTGAAGGTCAGCGTGCCCATGTAAGGGTCGTTCATGATTTTGAACGCCAAGCCCGAGAACGGCATGTCGTCATCTGCGCGCCGCGCGATGTTGCGTTCTTCGGTTTCGTCACCTGGGGCAAAGCCCATGTAGTCAACAACGTCGAGTGGCGATGGCAGGTAATCGACAACTGCGTTCAACAGCGGCTGAACACCTTTGTTCTTGAAGGCCGAACCGCACAGAACGGGGATGAACTTGATTTCCAGCGTGCCTTTACGGATCAACGCACGCAGAGTCTCGACATCAGGCTCATTGCCTTCGAGATACTCCATCATCGCGTCGTCATCCATTTCGACGGCGGTTTCGATCAGCTTGTTGCGCCATTCTTCGGCCTGGGCTTGCAGGCTGTCGCGGATTGGCTTTTTCACCCAGGACGCGCCCAGGTCTTCGCCTTCCCAGACCCACTCTTCCATGGTGACCAGGTCAACGATGCCTTCCAACGCGTTCTCTGCTCCGATCGGGATCTGGATGGGCGCTGGGATCGCACCTGTTCGGTCCTCGATCATGTGCACGCAGTTGAAGAAGTCCGCACCGATCTTGTCCATCTTGTTGACGAACACAATGCGCGGAACCTTGTAGCGATCTGCCTGACGCCAAACGGTCTCGGTTTGCGGCTCAACACCCGCGTTGGCGTCCAGAACCGCGACCGCGCCATCGAGAACCGCCAGCGAGCGCTCAACTTCGATGGTGAAGTCAACGTGGCCAGGCGTGTCGATGATGTTCATGCGGTGCTTTGGCGTATCGGGCGTATTGCCGTCCTCGGTGCGCTCCCAGAACGTCGTCGTCGCAGCTGAGGTGATCGTGATGCCACGCTCTTGCTCTTGCTCCATCCAGTCCATCGTGGCTGCACCATCATGGACTTCGCCGATGTTGTGAGACTTGCCAGTGTAGTAAAGGATCCGCTCCGAGCAGGTGGTTTTGCCTGCATCGATATGCGCCATGATCCCAAAGTTGCGGTAGAGTTCGAGTGGATATTCGCGTGCCATTGGTCTGCTCTTTCCTCAGAATTACCAGCGGTAGTGGCTGAACGCTTTGTTCGCGTCTGCCATCTTGTGCGTGTCTTCGCGCTTCTTGACTGCGGAACCGCGAGAGTTGACCGCATCCATCAGTTCGCCTGCAAGACGTTCTTCCATGGTGTTTTCATTGCGCGAGCGGGCCGCTTTGATCAGCCAACGAATGGCCAGGGCTTCGCGGCGCTCGGGGCGCACTTCGACAGGTACCTGATAGGTGGCACCACCAACACGGCGAGACCGAACCTCAACCGCAGGTTTGATATTGTCGAGTGCTTCGTGGAAGACCTCCACGGGGGCTTTTTTCATCTTGTCTTCAACGCGATCAAAGGCGTTGTAGACGATGCTTTCTGCGACCGACTTTTTGCCGTCGATCATCAGGTTGTTCATGAATTTGGTCAGAACGCGGTCACCAAACTTTGCGTCTGGCAGGACTTCGCGCTTTTCTGCGGCGTGACGACGAGACATACTCTCTTCCCCTTACTTTGGACGCTTGGCGCCGTATTTCGAACGACGTTGCTTACGGTCTTTGACGCCTTGCGTATCAAGAACACCACGAAGGATGTGGTAGCGCACACCAGGAAGGTCTTTCACCCGACCGCCACGGATCAGAACCACCGAGTGCTCCTGAAGGTTGTGGCTTTCACCCGGGATGTAGCTGATGACCTCGAAGCCATTGGTCAGACGGACCTTGGCCACTTTCCGCATCGCAGAGTTCGGCTTCTTAGGCGTCGTTGTGTAGACGCGAGTACAAACGCCACGCTTTTGCGGACATTGCTCCAAGTGCTGCGACTTGGAGACTTTACGTTTTGGCTGCCGCGGCTTGCGGATCAGCTGTTGGATCGTCGGCATTGAGGACTTTCCCCTTCGTTGCAACTTCGTCTGGGGCGCGCGTCCCCGATTTTGGTTCGTATTTCGCGCGTCCGCCAAACACAAAGACCCGCAGCGGGTTACCCGACCTGGGATCCGCGCGGTGGAATTTCAGAGGATCGGAGCAAGAAGCGCTCGGATCGTGATCACTTAAATTTTGAGTTCAGGTCAGGCGTACCCCGACCTGCGGTGCGCGCGTAATAGGCGGAGTCGTCAGAGGTGTCAACAGCCTCGGCAGACAATGCGCGGATTATCTCGGGCGCAGTGCTTTACCGCTGCCACGCTCGGTCCGGCTTTCGCGATATAATGTAAAAATCCCCGTAAAAACAACGATCGCGGCCCCGATTAGCGTCACGCTATCGGGCCATTCGCCAAAGATCAGAAATCCCAGGATCAGTGCCGCCAGCAAGCTTGTGTAGCGAAACGGCGCGACAAATCCGATCTCGCCCACGCGCATCGCCGCAACGCTGAAAACATACCCGCCGATCACAAACAGCCCGGCCCCGAAAAGCTGCGCCACTGGCACCGCGCCCATGGGGACCCACGCTTCGGTTGCAGACATTCCGCCCATGAAAAGCGCAACCGAGATCGCAGCGGCCAGCGCCACGATCAAGGACGGCACGTCGCGGCTCATCCGCCGCACGCAAAGATCACGGAATGTCACGCAGATTACCGCTGCCAAGGCGTAGAGCGAATAGATCGAAAAGCTATCTCCGCCAGGACGAACGATCAGCAACATCCCAAAGAAGCCGACCGCAATCGCGATCATACGCCGCCAGCCGACAGGTTCGCGCAGAAACACGGCCCCTGCGAGCGTTACCGTGAGCGGTAAGGCCTGAATAATCGCGGTCACATTGGCAATCGGCATATTGAACAGCGCCGTGATGAAGAAAAATGCAGCCCCCATCTCGGAGAGGCTGCGCCAGAAGACCAACACTTTGTCGTGGCGCGAAAGTTTCAGCGGCAAAGTCCCCTGTGACCACGCCAGGGCCATGAGGACGCAAATCACGAAAACCGAGCGCAAGAATACCGATTGATAGAGAGGAACTTCGTCTGACAAAGCCTTCATGAAGGTATCATTGATGGTGAAAGCGCTCATCGAGCCCATCATCAGCAAAGCACCGCGCATGTTTTCTGAAATTGCCATGACCGGGCGGTATCATCCGCTCACAGAGACTGCCAGCCTCGTTGTGCGCCTGTAGAAACGAAAACGCCCCGCTCTGGAAGAGCGGGGCGCTGTGAACTGTGCTTTGTCTTCGAGACTTATTCGTCGCGGCTTTCCTCAACGAATGTCTCGGGAGCCATCTCCATTGGAGCTTCTTCCGGGGCCGCAAGTGCCAAAGCGGCTTCAGCTTCCGCTTTACGTGCTTCGATGACGACGTTGTCGCGCTCTTGCGCCACGCGCCGCATCTTCTGTGTAGCACCTCCGGTGCCTGCCGGGATCAAGCGACCAACAATGACGTTTTCCTTCAAGCCGATCAGCTTGTCGCGTTTGCCCATTGTCGAGGCCTCCGTCAACACACGGGTCGTCTCCTGGAAGGAGGCCGCAGAAATGAAACTGCGGGTCTGAAGTGACGCCTTGGTGATCCCCAGAAGGATCGGCTCGCCGGTGGCTGCTTCTCCACCTTTCGCGACCGCCTTCTCATTGGCTGCATCAAATTCGGACTTGTCGACATGTTCGCCCTTCAGAAGCGTCGTGGTGCCAGAGGACTGGATCTCCCACTTCTGCAACATCTGACGCACGATGACTTCGATGTGCTTGTCGTTGATCTTCACACCTTGCAGGCGGTAGACATCTTGCACCTCGTCGATCATGTAATCCGCCAACGCCTCGACACCCATGATGGACAGGATGTCATGGGGCGCAGGGTTGCCGTCCATGATGTAGTCGCCCTTCTGGACGAAATCGCCCTCGGCAACCGGGATGTGCTTGCCTTTGGGCACCATGTATTCGACCTTGTCGACGGTCTCATCGGCAGGTTCAATGGCGATCCGGCGCTTGTTTTTGTAGTCCTTGCCGAACCGCACATACCCGTCGATCTCCGCGATGATTGCGTGATCTTTGGGACGACGCGCCTCGAACAGCTCAGCCACGCGCGGCAGACCACCGGTGATGTCCTTCGTTTTGGCACCTTCCCGAGGGATACGTGCCACAACATCACCCGCTGCAATTTCCTGGCCATCTTCGACCGAGAGGATCGCATCCACAGACATCGGGTAGGTCGCAGGGTTGTCATTGTCGAGCCGCACAGGTTCTCCTGTAGATGGATCTTCAATGATGATCTCGGGCTTGAGATCATTGCCCTTAGGTGCCGCCCGCCAATCGGTCACGATTTTCTGGGTCATGCCGGTCGCATCGTCGGTTTCCTCACGGACGGCAAGACCGTTTACAAGATCGACGAATTTTGCGCGACCTGCCTTCTCCGCAATGATCGGCAGCGTGTAGGGGTCCCACTCGAACAGCTTGTCACTGCGGGCGACTTTTTCACCGTCTTTGACATGCAGTTTCGAGCCGTAGCCGATCTTATGTGTCGCCCGTTCGATACCATTGTCATCGATGATCGCCATCGACATGGACCGGGCCATGACGACCTGTTCACCGGTCTGGTTTTCCAGGACCGACGCATTGCGGAACTCAACGGTACCCTCTTGTGAGGCTTCGAGGAAGGATTGCTGGCCACCCTGGGCAACGCCACCGATGTGGAAGGTGCGCATGGTCAGCTGTGTACCGGGCTCACCGATGGATTGCGCGGCGATAATGCCAACCGCTTCGCCGGTGTTAACCAGAGTACCGCGCGCCAGGTCACGACCGTAACACATGGCACACACACCCTCCTCTGCCTCACATGTCAGAGGCGAACGCATCTTGGCTGTTGCGATATCCGCCGCATCGATCGCGTCGGCTTTGCGTTCGTCAATCAGCTCACCCTTGGCCACAAGCACCTCATCGGTACCAGGAACGATGATGTCCTCGGCCGCGATGCGACCCAGAAGACGTTCGCCGATCGACGAGACAACCTCGCCGTCATTGATCGCCGCAGAGGCGTTGATGTAACGATCCGTTCCACAATCATGCATACGCACGATGCAGTCCTGAGCCACATCAACAAGACGACGTGTCAGATAGCCTGAGTTCGCTGTCTTCAACGCCGTATCCGACAGACCTTTACGAGCCCCGTGGGTCGAGTTGAAGTATTCCAGAACGGTCAGACCCTCCTTAAAGTTAGAGATGATCGGCGTCTCGATGATCTCTCCGTTGGGCTTGGCCATCAGGCCGCGCATCCCACCAAGCTGTTTCATCTGAGTAACCGAGCCACGCGCACCGGAATGGGCCATCATGTAGACCGAGTTTGGCTCTTTCTCGGACCCGCTGTCGTCGAGACCGCTGTCAGAGATGTTCGCCATCATCGCTTCGGTCACCTGGTCATTACATTTCGACCAGGCGTCGATGACTTTGTTGTACTTCTCACCCTGGGTGATCAGACCATCCATATATTGCTGCTCGAACTCTTTGACCTGTTCGCGCGTGCCATCAACGATAGGCCACTTGGTATCCGGGATGAGCATATCGTCCTTGCCGAAGGAAATCCCGGCTTTGAATGCCTCTTTGAAGCCCATTGTCATGATCTGGTCGCAGAAAATGACGCTCTCTTTTTGTCCGCAATACCGATAAACCGTATCGATGACTTGCTGGACCTCTTTCTTGCGAAGAAGCCGGTTCACGAGGCTGAACGGCGCTTTTGCATTGAGCGGCAGGAGCGCGCCAAGGCGCACGCGCCCCGGGGTCGTCTCAAAACGCGTCAGTACTTCGTTGCCCTCGTCGTCGATCTGCGGCAAGCGCGCTTGGATCTTGGCGTGCAGATGCACCTCGCCCGCATCCAATGCATGCTGAACCTCGTCGACATTGGCGAAGATCTTGCCTTCGCCTTTCATGCCGTCACGCTCCATCGAGATGTAGTAGAGACCCAGAATCATGTCCTGCGACGGCACAATGATCGGCGCGCCGTTGG
Organism: Pseudomonadota bacterium; assembly: GCA_039193885.1. Lineage (GTDB taxonomy): Bacteria > Pseudomonadota > Alphaproteobacteria > Rhodobacterales > Rhodobacteraceae > Litoreibacter. Next base: position 10,236 of record JBCCWL010000020.1, on the reverse strand, counting down.
CAGGCGACAGAACGTTGTTCGTCGACATCATCAAAACGCGCGCTTCCAATTGAGCCTCGAGGCTCAGCGGCACGTGAACGGCCATTTGGTCGCCGTCGAAATCCGCATTGAACGCCGAACACACAAGCGGGTGAAGCTGAATGGCCTTCCCTTCGATCAGAACAGGCTCGAACGCCTGAATGCCCAAACGGTGCAGTGTCGGCGCACGGTTGAGCATGACCGGGTGCTCGCGGATCACCTCATCAAGAATGTCCCAAACCTCGGGGCGTTCCTTTTCGACCAGCTTCTTGGCTTGCTTGACCGTTGATGACAGACCCTTCGCCTCAAGCCGCGAGTAGATGAACGGCTTGAACAGCTCCAGCGCCATTTTCTTGGGCAAGCCGCATTGGTGCAACTTCAACTCGGGGCCCGTCACGATGACCGAACGGCCCGAGAAGTCGACCCGCTTACCCAGAAGGTTCTGACGGAAGCGGCCCTGCTTGCCTTTCAGCATATCGCTGAGCGATTTCAGCGGGCGTTTGTTGGCCCCGGTGATCGTGCGGCCCCGGCGGCCATTGTCAAACAGCGCGTCAACAGATTCCTGCAGCATGCGCTTTTCGTTGCGCACAATGATATCTGGTGCACGCAGTTCGATCAGACGCTTCAGACGGTTGTTGCGGTTGATCACCCGACGGTAAAGATCGTTCAGGTCTGATGTCGCGAAACGACCGCCATCCAGTGGAACCAATGGACGCAGCTCTGGCGGAATGACCGGAACAACTGTCAGGATCATCCATTCGGGGCGGTTGCCCGATTCCAGGAAGTTCTCGACCAATTTCAAGCGTTTGATGATCTTCTTGGGCTTCAGTTCGCCTGTCGCCTCTTTCAGATCTTCGCGCAGCTGATCGGCTTCGGCTTCCAGATCGATGGCAGACAGCATCTCACGGATCGCTTCCGCGCCGATATTGGCCGTGAACGCATCCATGCCATAGGCGTCTTGCGCGTCGAGGAATTCCTCCTCGCTCATCAACTGGCCATAGGTCAGGTCTGTGAGACCCGGCTCGATCACAACGTAATTCTCGAAATAGAGAATGCGCTCAAGATCGCGCAGCGTCATATCCAGCATCAGGCCGATGCGGCTTGGCAGCGACTTGAGGAACCAGATGTGGGCCACGGGCGCGGCCAGTTCGATATGGCCCATCCGCTCACGACGGACCTTTTGCAGCGTGACTTCCACACCGCATTTCTCGCAGACAACACCGCGATATTTCATCCGCTTATATTTGCCGCACAGACATTCATAGTCTTTGATCGGGCCAAAGATCCGCGCGCAGAACAGGCCATCGCGCTCGGGCTTGAACGTCCGGTAGTTGATGGTCTCGGGCTTCTTGATCTCACCGAAAGACCAGCTGAGGATCCGCTCCGGGCTGGCCAAGGACACTTTGATTTCATCAAAGGTCTTGGGGGGAGCGACTGGGTTAAACGGGTTTGTTGTCAGTTCCTGGTTCATTTTGCGTCCTTACATAATGTGGGAGAGAGTTGGGGGGTGGCGAGACGCCTATTCCCCCTCCTCCGCATCCAGGAGTTCCATGTTGAGGCCGAGGCCCCGGACTTCTTTCACGAGCACGTTGAACGATTCCGGCACGCCGGCTTCGAAATTGTCCTCGCCCTTGACGATCGACTCGTAGACTTTGGTACGGCCTGCAACATCGTCCGACTTCACAGTCAGCATCTCTTGCAAGGTGTAGGCCGCGCCGTAAGCCTCGAGCGCCCAGACTTCCATTTCCCCGAAACGCTGGCCACCGAACTGAGCTTTACCGCCCAGAGGTTGCTGCGTGACAAGGCTGTATGGCCCGGTTGAGCGTGCGTGGATCTTGTCATCGACCAAGTGGTGCAGCTTCAGCAGATACTTCACCCCGACTGTCACAGGGCGCGCAAACTGCTCGCCCGTACGGCCGTCGTAGAGTACGGACTGACCCGATGTGTCGAACCCGGCTTTGGCCAGCGCTTCGTTGACATCGGATTCCTTGGCACCATCGAAGACAGGCGTTGCGATCGGCACACCACGACGCACAGCTTCGGCGCTTTCCAGCATCGTGTCTGTGTCCAGATCGCCAAAGGCTTCAGCATAGGTGTCGTCGCCATAAGCGTGTTGTAGCGCATCACGTACGGGCTGAGCGTCGCCAGAGCGTTTGAACTCATCCAGTGCATCATCGATCTTAAGTCCCAAGCCGCGTGCGGCCCAGCCCATATGTGTCTCGAGGATCTGACCGACGTTCATCCGCGATGGCACACCAAGTGGGTTCAAGCAGAAATCAACCGGCGTCCCGTCTTCGAGGAATGGCATATCCTCCATCGGAACCACTTTCGAAATCACACCTTTGTTGCCGTGACGTCCGGCCATCTTGTCGCCCGGCTGCAGCTTGCGCTTCACCGCCACGAACACTTTGACCATTTTCATCACGCCCGGAGGCAGATCATCGCCGCGGCGAACCTTCTCGACCTTGTCCTCGAACCGCGCCTCCAAAGCCCGTTTCTGAGCTTCGTATTGCGCATTCAACGCTTCGACTTCCGAGGCATCCTTCTCGTCGGACAGCGCCAATTGCCACCATTGACCGCGGCTCAGCGTCTCCAGAAGATCGTCGGTGATCTCGACATTGGACGGAACACCTTTCGGACCCTTGACCGCCTTCTTGCCCAGAATAATGGACTTCAGACGCGCATAGATGTTGCGGTCCAGAATGCCCATCTCATCGTCACGGTCGCGGGCCAGACGCTCGACTTCCTCGCGCTCGATTTGCAAGGAGCGTTCGTCTTTCTCGACACCGTGGCGGTTGAACAGGCGAACCTCAACAACCGTACCGAAGTCGCCCGGTTTAACGCGCAAGGAGGTGTCCCGCACGTCCGAGGCTTTCTCACCGAAGATGGCGCGCAGAAGCTTTTCTTCCGGCGTCATCGGGCTTTCGCCCTTCGGAGTGATTTTGCCGACCAGAATATCGCCCGGCTCTACATCCGCGCCGATATAAACGATGCCCGCCTCATCAAGGTTGCGCAGCGCTTCTTCACCGACATTCGGAATGTCACGGGTGATTTCTTCTGGCCCAAGCTTTGTGTCACGCGCAGCGACTTCAAATTCCTCGATATGGATCGAGGTGAAGACGTCGTCACGGGCAATCCGCTCCGAAATCAGGATCGAGTCCTCATAGTTGTAGCCGTTCCAGGGCATGAACGCGACGAGCACGTTTTTGCCCAGCGCCAACTCACCCATATCCGTCGATGGACCGTCGGCGATAACCTCGCCTTTGACCACCTTGTCGCCCACTTTGATCAGCGGGCGCTGGTTGATGCAGGTGTTCTGGTTGGACCGCTGGAACTTGCGCAAACGATAGATGTCTACGCCTGGATCGCCGGGCTCCAGATCGTCGGTCACGCGCACAACGATCCGCGTGGCATCGACCTGGTCGATGATCCCGCCGCGGGCGGCTTGGATCGCCGCACCAGAATCCGTGGCCACAACGCCTTCGATACCAGTACCAACATAAGGCGCATCCGCTTGCAAAAGCGGCACGGCCTGACGTTGCATGTTCGATCCCATCAGGGCGCGGTTGGCGTCGTCATTCTCCAGGAACGGAATGAGCGAGGCTGCGACCGAAACCAACTGCTTCGGCGACACGTCGATCAGATCGACATTCTTGTTGCTCTGCAGCATGTATTCGCCCGACTGACGGGTCGACACGAGATCGTTGACGAATTTCATGTCGGTGTCGAGATTGGCGTTGGCTTGCGCCACGGTGTGACGCATCTCCTCTGTGGCGGACATGTATTGCACTTCGTCGGTCACCTGCCCTTCGACAACTTTCCGATACGGCGTTTCAATGAAGCCATATTTGTTGACACGCGCAAAGGTTGCGAGGCTGTTGATCAGACCGATATTCGGCCCCTCAGGCGTCTCAATCGGACACATCCGACCATAGTGGGTCGGGTGCACGTCGCGCACCTCAAAGCCCGCGCGTTCCCGCGTCAGACCGCCTGGTCCAAGCGCCGAAAGACGGCGTTTGTGGGTGACCTCGGAGAGCGGGTTGGTCTGGTCCATAAACTGCGACAGCTGCGAGGAGCCAAAGAACTCCCGCACGGCAGCCGCCGCCGGTTTCGCATTGATCAGATCTTGCGGCATCACCGTGTCAATCTCGACCGAGGACATACGCTCCTTGATGGCACGCTCCATCCGCAGCAGACCAACGCGATACTGATTTTCCATCAGCTCGCCGACCGAACGCACCCGACGGTTGCCAAGATGGTCGATGTCGTCGACATCACCGCGTCCATCCCGAAGATCCACGAGCGCCTTGATACAGGCGACGATGTCTTCTTTGCGCAGCGTACGCACTGTGTCTTCTGCATCAAGATCAAGACGCATGTTCATTTTCACGCGGCCCACGGCCGACAGGTCATAACGCTCACTGTCGAAGAAGAGTGTGTCAAACAGCGCGGATGCGGCCTCGACGGTGGGCGGCTCGCCCGGACGCATGACACGGTAGATATCCATCAGCGCGGTATCGCGGCTGAAGTTCTTATCCACCGCGACAGTATTGCGAATGTAAGGGCCGACATTGATGTTATCGATGTCGAGCACAGGGATTTCCTTGACCCCATTGTCCAGCAATGTCTTCAGCGTGCCGCCAACGACGTCGCCGGATTTGTCCAACTCCCACGTAAGTTCATCACCTGCTTCAACCCAGATTTCACCGGTTTCTTCGTTGATAAGATCTTTTGCCACGAAGCGGCCGATGATGCCTTCGAACGGCAACAGGACCTCTTCTACCGTGCCTTCGTCGATCAGCTTCTTGACCGCGCGCGGCGTGACTTTCTTACCGGCCTCGGCAATGACTTCGCCTGTCTTCGCATCGACGATGTCGTCTGTGGGCTTGGTGCCACGCACACGTTCCGGGAAGAACTTGGTCGCCCAGCCCTTCTTCTTGATCTCGCGGAATGTGACCGTGTCATAATAGGCGTCCATGATGCCTTCCTGATCCAGACCCAATGCATAGAGCAGGGTCGAGACAGGCAATTTCCGGCGGCGGTCAATCCGTGCAAACACGATGTCCTTGGCGTCAAATTCAAAGTCCAGCCACGAGCCGCGATAGGGAATGATGCGGCACGCAAAAAGCAATTTGCCGGAGCTGTGTGTCTTACCTTTATCGTGATCAAAGAACACGCCAGGTGAGCGGTGCATCTGGGAAACGATCACGCGTTCGGTCCCGTTCACAATGAACGTCCCGTTTGGTGTCATCAAAGGCATATCGCCCATGAAAACGTCTTGTTCTTTGATGTCCTTGACCGATTTGGCACCGGTGTCTTCATCGATATCAAACACGATCAGGCGCAGGGTCACTTTCAGCGGCCCGCTATATGTCATGTCGCGTTGCTGGCATTCCTCAACGTCATATTTTGGCTCTTCGAGCTCGTATTTGACGAATTCCAGAACTGCGGTTTCGTTAAAGTCTTTAATCGGGAAGACGGACTGAAATACGCCCTTGATGCCTTCGCCGTCCATTGGTTCCAGCTGATCGCCGGATTTCAGGAACAGGTCGTATGATGATTTTTGTACTTCAATGAGGTTTGGCATCTCCAGAACTTCACGGATCTTGCCAAAATATTTACGGATGCGTTTTTGACCAACGTATGTTTGAGCCATGCTCGTCTCAGCCTTTCAGTTTCCTCGGGTGATGCCTCCCCGGGGCCGGGATGCATACCGCTTGGATCAAGGGGATCTGGCTCAATACCTGCGCGTCTTCCCACGGACGTGCTCCCGAGCCTGTGACCGCTCCTTAGAAAACGCCCTCGCATGAAAGGCCCTCTCTGAGACGCGGAAAGCCGGACCCGGAAACACCCGGATCCAGCCTTGTTTTTGCAGGTCGCGGTCGAAACCGCGCCCCAATTACTTCAGTTCGACCTCAGCGCCAGCTGCTTCCAGCTTGGCTTTGATGTCTTCTGCTTCAGCCTTGTCGGCACCTTCTTTGACAGCTTTTCCACCGGCTTCGACCAGTTCCTTAGCTTCCTTCAGGCCCAGACCTGTGATCGCGCGAACCTCTTTGATGACGTTGATTTTCTGTGCGCCAGCAGCGACCAGAACGACGTCAAATTCGGTTTGCTCTTCAGCTGCACCGCCAGCGTCGCCGCCAGCTGGACCAGCCATCATTACTGCGCCGCCAGCGGCGGGCTCGATGCCATACTCGTCTTTGAGGATGGTTTTCAGTTCTTGTGCTTCGAGAAGGGTCAGACCAACAATCTCTTCTGCCAGTTTTTTCAGATCAGCCATTTTACTGTTTTCCGTTCTATTAAGATGTGTTCCAACGCGAGGTAATCAACCCACGAAGGTCTCCTGAGATTTACGCAGCTTCTGCGCGCTCCTCGATGGTGCTGAGAATGCTTGCCACGTTCGAAGCAGGTGCGCCAATTGCGCCGGCGATGTTCGAAGCTGGGGCCCCGATGCAACCCACGATCGAAGCGATAAGCTCCTCTCTGGATGGCATGGCAGCCACGGCTTTAACACCCGCGACGTCAAGCGCCGTTTCACCCATCGCGCCGCCGAGAATGGACAGTTTGTCATTCTGTTTGGCATAGTCGTTGACCACTTTGGCAGCTGCCACAGGGTCTTCCGAATAGGCGAGTACGGTCATGCCCGTGAGGTATTGTGCGATGCTTGCGCATGGCTTGTCCTCAAGAGCGATTTTGGCGAGCCTGTTCTTGGCGACACGCACAGACCCACCCGCTTCGCGCATGCGTGCGCGCAGGTCCTGCATCTCAGCAACCGTGAGACCTTCGTAGTGGCTTACAACCACAACGCCAGAGCTTTCAAAGACCTGGCCGAGTTCTTCGACCACTTTCTCTTTTTGTGCTCTATCCACAGTTTTACTCCAGTTCATGGGGCAGATGCCCCGGCTCAGTTGCGCCGGTTGCCCGGCAATCGGGTCCAATTCGAGGGTCCCGAGGCCAAAATCGCCCGAAGACAAGCTTCGGAAATTTGTCTCGTTTCCCATCTCAGGAAGGAATTATTCAAGCGGATGCCTGAACCCTCCATCTCGGACAGAACGAGGCGTCGTGATGCCTCGGTAAATGGCCCCAGTCGCCCGGGACCAAATTCGGTTAGCCGGCGTTTGCGTCTTCGACGGCGATTGTGACGCCCGGGCCCATTGTCGAGCTCAGCGCGATTTTCTTCATATAGCTGCCTTTGGCGCCGGATGGTTTCGCTTTGCTTACAGCCCCAACGAACGCTTTGACGTTTTCGACAAGGCTGGCTTCGGTGAAGGAGGCTTTGCCAATTCCAGCATGGACAACGCCAGCCTTCTCGACCTTAAACTGCACTTCACCGCCCTTAGCAGCTTTGACAGCGGCCTCGACATCCATAGTAACGGTGCCGACTTTCGGGTTCGGCATTAGGTTGCGCGGACCAAGAACTTTGCCCAAACGGCCAACAATCGGCATCATGTCCGGCGTCGCAATGCAGCGGTCGAACTCGATCTTGCCGCCTTGCACGATTTCCATAAGATCCTCGGCCCCGACGATATCGGCGCCTGCGGCTTTGGCTTCTTCAGCTTTCGCATCGCGGGCGAAAACGGCTACACGAACAGTTTTGCCGGTGCCATTTGGCAGGGAGACCACGCCGCGAACCATCTGGTCCGCGTGGCGAGGGTCAACGCCCAGGTTCATTGCAATCTCGATGGTTTCATCGAACTTGGCCTTGGCGTTGTTCTTGACCAGAGCAACAGCCTCTTCAACCGAAACGTCCCGCTTGCCTGCAAATTGCTCACGCGCTGCGGTTGTGCGTTTTCCATACTTTGCCATTACTTCACCTCGATGCCCATAGAGCGAGCCGAGCCCGCGATGATCAACATGGCACCTTCAATGTCCGTTGCATTGAGGTCCTTCATCTTGGCTTCTGCGATTTCGCGCAGTTGCTTGGTCGTGACGGAGCCAACGATTTCGCGGCTTGGGTTATTGGCGCCAGATTTCAGCTTGGCCGCCTTCTTGAGGTAGTACGACGCAGGCGGCGTCTTGATATCCATCGAGAAGGATTTGTCCTGATAATAGGTGATCACGGTTGGGCACGGCGCGCCGGGCTCCATTTCCTGCGTCTTGGCGTTGAACGCCTTGCAGAATTCCATGATGTTGATGCCGCGCTGACCCAGCGCGGGGCCCACGGGGGGGCTTGGGTTGGCTTGACCTGCAGGAACCTGCAGCTTCATCGTGCCAGCAACTTTCTTGGCCATTGGGCCTCTCCTTACTTACATTCGCACGCGGGTCGCGACCCGGGGCGATTTCATATGTTGTGGTCCGGCTTGCCACACGCGTGCGGCATACCTCCCACAGATCCATCAGGTCTGTTTGGTGACCTGGGTGAATTCCAGCTCGACCGGGGTGGCCCGGCCAAAAATTGAGACAGTCACCTTCAGGCGCTGTTGATCGTCGTCGACTTCCTCGACCATGCCCGAGAACCCTTCGAACGGTCCGTCGGTCACATTCACATTCTCGCCCACATCAAACACAATGGTCGAGCGTGGGGCTTCGGCCCCCTCTTCCACACGACCCAGGATCGCTTGCACTTCTGCATCACGCATCGGCATTGGCTTGCCCTGTGGGCCCAGAAACCCTGTGACGCGGTTGATCGAGTTGATCAGATGGTAGCCGCGATCGGACATCTCCATATGCACCAGAACATAGCCCGGCATGAAGCGACGCTCGGCGGTCACTTTCTTGTTGCGACGAATTTCAATGACCTCTTCGGTGGGCACCAGCACTTCGTCGATTTCATCATGCAGGCTGTTTTCATCGACGGCCTGACGGATTTGCTCGGCAATACGCTTCTCGAAATTCGAGAGCACAGAGACCGAATACCACCGTTTCGCCATGTTTTTCTGACCCTTGCCTGCCCCGCAAAGCGGATTTAGTTCAATATTTTCAAAGAGATGCTGTAGTGCCTCTCTAAACGAAAACAGCGCGCATCCCGAATCGATACGCGCCTTATGCTTCTGTTGATCGCTGCTTTACGCCGCACATCTCATAGTTTCAAGGGGTTCCGAGCCAATTCCCGAGGTTTTTCGTAGCCTGTTAAAACAGCCCGAATATCCCGCTCAGCGCTGAGCGAATGCCAAGATCAACCATCGAGAAGAAAAGTGCCGTGAGCGCCGCCATGATGAACACCATGATTGTGGTCACCAAAACTTCGCGGCGTGTTGGCCAGACGACCTTCGAGACTTCCGCGCGGACTTGTTGGATAAACTGAACCGGATTGGTCGTCGCCATGCGTCGTTCCTCTCTTAAATCGACCATAAATATGGACCACCGTCAGATACGGTGCGCATTGCGGAAATGCAAGTCCTGCGTCGGAATGTTGATGCGCGGATACATGTTGAAAACTTGGCAGGGGCTGAGGGACTCGAACCCACGACCCTCGGTTTTGGAGACCGATGCTCTACCAACTGAGCTAAGCCCCTGCGCTTGACTAGGCTGCTTAGCCAGCCCGTCAGTGCTTTGCAAGAGACGAAATGGCCCGTGGGGGCAATTCAACCCACGGGCCAGCTTACGAAGTTAGTTTGTATTTTAGACCGTTATTGTCTGGGCAGGCCCGACAGGATCGACACGAGCGAGTCGAGCTGACTGTCAGAGAGGGCACCAGATTCGACGCCCGGCTGGCTTTGCTCGCTCTGCGCAGCCACCGGTCCGGCCAGAAGCGCAAACGCTACGGCTAGGGATGCAAAAAGCGGTTTCATTGTACTCTTCCTTTATTATGCGCTGGTTTTTTAAGCGCATTGTTTGTTGTCGTGACCCGTATATGGGACAGAAATACGCGGTTTAAATGCACGATTGCCTCACGGCACCTCACGCCGAGTTGAAAATTTTAGATAAGTTCGCCAGTCTATAACTTAAAATACTGTTTTTATTATATTTTATTCATATTTGGGAGCTGATACCTAACCTCGAAACACGATCTTTGTCCGGCGCACAGTTTCTGTGCAAATACCTGCTGCGCCAAACTTTTCAGAGCCCGGTCGCGATAAAAAGGCAAAAAGCAACAAGCCGCCCAGATGGGCGGCTTGCAAGAACACTCGAATTCTATCCGAAGATCACTCTGTGATTTTGGAGACGACGCCTGCGCCGACGGTGCGGCCGCCTTCGCGGATGGCGAAGCGGAGGCCTTGCTCCATCGCGATCGGTGCGATCAGCTCGACGTCGAACTTCAGGTTGTCGCCCGGCATT
>JBCCWL010000019.1:0-18913 GCA_039193885.1 Pseudomonadota bacterium | reverse complement strand
TAAGGTCGACCAACCACCTGCAGACCCACTGGCAAGCCGCCATCTGTTATGCCAGCCGGCACGCTCAAGACGGGGCATCGGTTGAACATGTTGAAGAGCGCGGTCATGGCCGTGTCCGTGTCCGTGATATCCCGTCCCTTCACGTTAAGCAGGTCCTTCTGAATGTTCTCTGCGGGAACTTCTGGGAATGACACCGCGGGCGTCAGAAACGCATCGTAGTCTTCAAACAGCGGGCCGAGGTAATCTCGCCAAACCTGCCCGGCGACATCGTAGCTTCGCCTGTACTCCTGTTCAGTGACGGCGGAGGCGGTTTCATAAAGCTGTCCCACATAAGAGCTTAGCTTATCTGCATGTTGCTCGGTTGCCTGTTGGAGTAATCCTGCAAAAATGAATTCCTCGTGCAGATGTGCCAGCCGGATTGCTTCGCTGGCCCAATCGACTCTGACCTCGGTTACCTTCGCTCCGGCGTCCGCCAGCGCCTGCAGGGTGGCGCGAAACTCCCGCTCGACATCATCTGTCACGAGGTAATGCCCCAGATCCACGGAAAAAGCGATCTGCAGACCGGTCACATCGGCAGGCTCGGGCGAAAGGTTAACCCGATCAGCAAGGCTGGTGTGATCCAGAGGATGCGGGCCGGACATGATGTTTTGCATAAGGGCGGCATCCGCCACGCTGCGGGTCATCGGACCTACATTGACGTAGGGCTGAAACGACGAACCGGCGTCCATCGGGTTGCGTCCATAGGGGGATTTGTAGCCGACAACACCGCACTGGGCGGCGGGTTGTCTGATCGAGCCTGTGCTGTCGCTGCCCGTTGCGATGGTGGTTGCTCCAGCGGCCAGTGCCGCAGCCGAGCCGCCCGAAGATCCACCTGGTGTCACATCCAGGCGCCATGGATTGCATGTGACACCCCAAAGGCGAGAATGGCATGTGAAAAGCCAACAGAACTCCGGGCAGGTGGAGCGCGCGAAGACGATCGCCCCTGCATCCATAAGGCGTTCCACCGCTGGGTCGCTATGGGTGCATATCTCATCGGCATAGAGCATGGAGCCGACGGTTGCGCGCTTTCCCTTGATTGCGGAGCTGTCTTTTACCAGAAGCGGCAGGCCTTCCAACGGACGTGCGGTACCGGCGAGATATCGTGCGTCTGCTTCTTTCGCCTGCGCCAACGCCTCCTCAAAGTAACGATCTGCGAACGGATTGATGGTCTCGGAAATCTCCGCCGCCCGTGCAAGAACAGCATCCAGCAAGTCACTCGGGGACAAGGTGTCAGAGCGAAACCGGTCCAAGGCGTCCGTCGCGGTGAGATAGCTGGTCGGTTGTTTGCCTTGGTCTGCCATTCTGTCCTCGCCGGGCTTTGTCGTCTGTTATTTGGCATGGCTACGAGCGTCCGCCAGCGGAGTGACACGCGAGGCGCATTTCTCTGCAACCCCATTCTCATTGGAACAGGGTCGCATGCCTCCACAATGACGGCCGGTTCAGGCTGACTTGAAGAGCTCCAGCCTCGGGTCGCCGTTTGGCTTCATGGCAGGAACGACATCACTTTTCCAAACCATGGGCCGTGGCGGTTGCGTTATCCAAAGATAACAGGCGCTATCATCCAGCATCTGTTGTAACTGCACGAGCATTTCGGCACGCTTGGTATTGTCCGTCTCGCCCAAGGCAGCGAAGTGCAGGTCGTCAAATTCAGAGCTTTCGAACCATTGCCAGTTCCAGACGCCGGCCTGCGTGGACAAGAGCCACTGTGTCGTCCAGCTCAGATCCGGTGGGGCCAACCAGCGCTGGAACTGCATGTCCAGACCTTCTTTGCCCTTTGTTTCGACAAGGCTCCAGAAACTCCCACCCTCATGAGACTCGATTTGCAGATCAATGCCGATCTCTGCCAGGTTTGCCTGCACGATCTGTGCTGCCGTCAGAAAGTCGGTGTCGGAAAGCGTGTCCAGTGTGATGGTGGTTCCTGACGCCCCGGCTTCGTCAATGAGCGTCCTTGCGCCATCGACATCGCGCAGGGCTGGCGCGTCCTCGCGATAGCCAAGCAGGCCCTTGGAGACGGGACCATGCGCGCGTTCAGCGACGCCGAAATAGGCGCCTTCCAAAATGGCGTCCACATCAATAGCCTTCAGGATGGCTTGTCGTACCCGGATGTCGGCCAATCGGGGGCTGGCTGCGTTCATGCCCATCCAGACGTTGTCAGGTGCAAATTTCAGATCCATTTCAAGACCTTCAGGCATGTTTGCCTGAAACTCAGGGACAACACTGAGACTGATACGGGTGAAATCCAGTTGCCCCGCCTGAATTGCATTTTCCGCCGCCTTGCTGTCAGTAATCGGCAGGATTTCGACTGTCTTGAAATGGGCTTTCGGCCCGGCAAAATCTTCGTTCGCTTCCAGAACGATCCGCTGGCCGGCGACATGTTCCTTGATGTGGTAGGCCCCGCCCATGGCCGGGGGTTCCAGAGAAAACTTCTTATCGGCAAGTTCCTCAACCGCAGCTTTGCAAACGATGCTGCCGGTGGCATAGGGCAGAACAAACCACCAAATCGGTGCGAACGGTTCCTTGAGCTTGATTGTTCCGGTATGCGTGCCCGTCACGTCAACCCTGTCGAGCAAGCTCCAGTTATCTGCGGTTTGCGCTTCCAGGTCTGCGTCGAGATAGCGCTCAAAGGAGTATTTCACGTCCTCTGCAGTCACCTCACCGTATCCGCCAGACCACATGGAGCCCGGCTTGAGCGTGAAATCAATTGTTGTCGCGTCGCGCGGTACGATCGACTCGGCCGAGTAAAGCTCCCATTCCCAGTCAGAGCCCGGCTTGAAATTAATCAGGCGCGGGAAGATGGCATCCATCACCCAAAGATCGGCTGTGTTCTGCCAAAAGCCCGGGTCGATGTTCGATATATCCCCAGGAGCGCGGATCGTCAGTGTGTCGCCGTCCGCGGCAAAGGTCATACTCGGACCAAGCGCCGTAGCGGCGGCGGCGGTCACGGAGGTGTTCAGAAAGCGTCTTCGGCTTATTGGGCTGTTGATCATACTTCGTCCTCCAGGTTGGTTTCATAGCTTGACACAGCCCTGCCAGATTCAGCCGGACCATAGAAAGTCTGCTCAAACCCCCGTCTGCCTGTTCTTTCGAAACTTTGTACGGTTGACAGCCTAGACGACAAATTGACGTACACTGGTCTCAAGACTAGCCTTGATTTCAAAGACTTGGCAATCAGAATCAACTCTGTACCGAGCGCTTGGCCGAAGACCTCGCCTCCAAGTTCTAATTCTGCGGAGGAACAACGACGTGTGGATGTATTTTGGAAAGCGCATTTTATTGGGCATTCTGATTGTCGTCGTTTCGGTTTCTTTGCTCTACACGATGATCCACATGGTGCCGGGTGATCCCGCCAAAACACTGCTGGGTCCACGCGCCAGCCCGGAGTTGCAGGCCGAAATCAGAGAGAAAATGGGCCTTAATGACCCGTTGCCCGTTCAGATTGTCAAATTCCTGGGACGGGTCGCTGTGGGTGATCTCGGACAGGACGTCTTCAAGAACAAACCCGTATACACGATTGTTTTTGAGCAACTGCCGCACACGATCTATCTGGTGTTGAGCGGTATCGGTTGGGCGATTCTTGTCGGTGTGCCGCTGGGGTGTGTATCCGCCGTCAATCGCAATGGTGTCGTGGACCGGGTCATAGGTCTGATTTCCGTGAGTTGCATTGCAATCCCGACTTTTGTCGTCGCGCTTTACGCAGTTCTGGTCTTCGCCGTGACACTCAAGTGGCTGCCAGCCATTGGCGCAGGGGACGGCAGTTTTGCAAGCTATGTTTGGCACCTCGTCTTGCCGGCTTTCGCGCTGGGACTGGGATGGGTCGGGTATTTGTCGCGTCTCGTGCGCGCGTCCATGCTGGAGGTCATGGGGGAAAGCCATGTCAGAACGGCGCGCGCTTTTGGGTTGCCTGAGCCGATGATCGTTTTGCGCTATGTGCTGCGCCTTGCGGTCCTGCCGACCATTACCCTGATTGGCATGGGGATTGGGATTCTGATCTCCAGCGCTGTTTTCATCGAGATCGTTTTTGCAAGGCCCGGAATTGGCAGGTTGATTTTCGATGCAGTGACAAGCCGCAACTACCCTGTGGTCATGGGCTCGGTCTTGGTCACGACGATCCTCTTTGTCGTCAGCACGACACTTGCTGACCTGATCAACGCGATTCTAGACCCCAGATTGCGGTCACGCCGATGAGTATGCAGGAAAAATACCCCGCGACATCGACCACTCGGGACGGATGGGGTGCGTTTTTGCATGGCCTCAAGCGCGTGATGCGTGAACCACTGGGGGCGGTAGGTCTCTTTCTGGTGGTGGTGATGGTTTTCAGTGCGGCTGGGGCGGATTTTCTCGCCCCTTATGACCCAAACCAGATCAATATTCGCGCAAAGTTGCAGCCACCCTCAGCCGGGCATTGGCTTGGGACCGATCAGTTGGGGCGCGATATCTTCTCTCGTGTTCTTTTCGGGGGTCAAATTGCGCTTCAGGTGTCTCTGGTTGCGATAGGTCTGGCATTGGCGATCGGACTGGCCCTTGGCCTTATCGCGGGCTTCGGGCCGACATGGCTCGACAATGGGATGATGCTGTTGTTTGACGCGGTGCGCTCGTTTCCGACGGTCATGTTCGCTCTGGCCGTTGTGACGCTCTTCGGCCCGAGCCTGACCACTGTGATGATTGTTGTCGTCGTCACGCAGATCCCCATTTACGGGAGGTTGGTGCGCTCGCAAACACTGGCGCTGCGCGACGCAGAGTTCATTCAGGCCGAGCGGTCGATGGGAGCGGACTTTTTTCGTATCATCTTCAAGCACATCCTGCCCAACGTGATCGGGCCGCTTTTGATATTGGCGAGCATGGACATTCCCTTCGTGATCACGATCGAGGCGGGCTTGAGCTTCCTGGGCATGGGGGTACGTCCGCCCACACCAAGCTGGGGCACAATCCTGAATGACGGGTACTCGTTCATCTACAATACGCCCTGGCCGATCATTGCAGGCGGCCTGCCGGTGATCCTGACAACACTGGGCTTCACTTTTCTGGGTGAGACGCTGCGAGATGTTTTTGACCCCAAGCTGCGCAAGGACATCTAACAAACCGCTGCACGGCGTACATATGCGATGCGGCGCAAGCGCTCAGAGATCCGATCGTCTGCCACTCAGATGAAATTGGGTGACCAAAGACCCGGTGTCTTGCAAGGTTGGTCACAGCCTTGCACCTAATCTCCCAGGTTCGCGCCGAGATTGGCTGATAGGAGCTTTCTGGTATAGGCGTGCCTGGGCGTGTCAAACAGTGTTTCCGCATCAGCCATTTCGACAAAAGAGCCCTTATACATCACCGCGATCTGATCCGCGACATGGCGCACCACATTGAGGTTGTGGGTGATGAAGATAATCGCCAGATCCAGCTCTTCGCGCAGACTGTTCAGGAGATTGAGAACCTCTCCCTGAATAGAGACATCCAGCCCGGCCGTGGGTTCATCGGCGATGATAAGCCTGGGCTTAAGCGCGATGGCCCGCGCGACACCTACCCGGCGCGCCTGTCCTCCGGAAAGTTGGTGTGGAAAGCGTCGTGCAAACTCAGGCCCCAGCCCCACCATGGACAACAATCGCTCTGTCTCCTGCTTGGGATCAACGTCTGTTACGCGATGAATATGGAAGGGCTCCGCAATCAGATCGCCTACTTTCATTCTTGGACTGAGCGAGCCCACCGGATCCTGAAACATCATTGAGATGTAGCGCCGCGTACGTTTCATATCCTTCGCGTTCAGAGCGTGCAGATCTTGGCCGTTAAAACAGATGCTGCCGCCGGACAGTTCCTGCAAACGCGCCACCGCGCGCGCCAGCGTCGTCTTGCCGGACCCGCTCTCGCCCACAAGGCCAAGCGTTTCCCCGGGATAGAGATCGAAGCTGACGCCATCCACGCCGATGATCGACCGCCGGTGGAACATTGAACCGCTGTGGAACACGACCCTGGCGTCTCGCACAGTCAACAGGGGGTCTATACCCTCAGGTCTATCAGCAAGCGGTGGCACGGGCTTGGGAACAAAACCACCCGGGGCGTCCTGCATAGTGGGCAGGCGCCGGGTTCTTTGCTTTTGGTGGGCCGGATCACATGCCAGCAACCGGCGCGTGTACTCGTGCTGAGGTCTTTGGAAAACGTCGGATGTTTTGCCCCGCTCCACCACTTCACCTGCCAGCATCACGGCAACCTCATCGCAGAGTTCTGCGATCACACCGAGATGGTGCGACACGAACAAGATCGAACACCCGATCTGCGACTGGAGGTCTTTGAGAAGATCGAGTGTGACAACCTCGAGCGTGGCATCGAGCGCTGTGGTTGGCTCATCTGCAATCAAAAGCCCGGGGCGCATCATCAAGGCCATTGCAATGGCGATCCGTTGCTTCATCCCGCCAGAGAATTCATGAGGGAAACGCGCAAGTGCGGACTGGGCATCGGGAATACGTACAGCCTCAAGCATCTCGATCGAGAGTGCATCCTTTTCGGTGCGGGTGATGCTGCCTCGGTACTGAATGTTCCGCATTTGCTGGCCGACGGACAAGACGGGATTCAGTGCGCCCATCGGATCCTGGAACACCGCCGAGATGCGCGGGCCGCGCAGCGCGCGCATGGCTGTCGCATCGAATTTGGTCAGGTCTTGGCCTTCGAACAGAATTTTGCCTGACTCAAGGCGTGCATTGTCGGGCAAAAGACCAAGGACCGCATTGATCAAAGTAGACTTGCCGGACCCTGACTCGCCCACAATCCCAACGATGGACTTTTCAGGTATGTCCAGAGCGACACTTCGCAACGCGGGTTGCTCTCCTCGTTCTGTCGCAAACGAGACACTGAGATTTTCTATGTGCAAGACAGTCATAAACGTTCTCTTGCATTGCGGTCGTGCTGTTGCGTCCGGTTCTGCTTTGAAAGGGCAGGGCAACCCACAGGCTCAATAGGACAGCATTTATATACGCCTACAAGACCTATCGGCACTCAAGATAGACATAGGGTGGGCAGTTGTGCCGCAACGATTGCCCTTTATCAAATCAGATCGAATGCTCCCGAAAGAGGGGAACGTGAGAAAAACCCAGGTCTGACGAAAGCGGCGCAGCAATGGGTTTTGACGGCCTTGTCTTTGGGGCTGGATCAGCCGGATGTGTTCTAGCCAGCCGACTGTCCAGCGACGCGGCGACGGCCCCTTGTATGTTCATCGCGCGACTCTCTGACGCTGGCGTTTGTCGAGGACGATCAACCATAACGACGAGATCGCAGTGCGTATCAGCAAAGCAGACCGCAACCGCAGTATTGCAAAACAGTGCCCAAGGTTGGCCAGGGGCAGTTTCCAACAGAGCAGAAAACGAGCGTGGAGTGGTTGAATGGCTGTTTGGCCAGCTGAACACGAACACCGATCTATCGTTCAAACTAACCAGGAAAGGGTCGTTCAAAGCTCGGTTCTGGCCTGCACAAACTCTGCACAACTTCGCGAATTGGTCTGCACACCGTGCTGACATCTGTTCGCTTATGGAACAAAGACGCGATACACCGCTTTGGATTGGCCTGACCTCTGCATCGGTGCTTCTGGCCATGGACCCGCTCCGATGGCTCTTCGTCAGTTGGAGTGACCCGTCCTATCAGTCCTTTGGCGCGATCTACTGTCTCGTGCTTCTGGGTCTGGTGGTCCTCTCCGTCCTATCTTCTCCTCCCTCGGGACCACCTGTCGCGGGGCGCGTCTTTGTTCTTTTTCTCATCGCGGCAGGCATTCGTCTGGCGGGGCAAGTGTTGGCCATCAACGTCTTGAGCGCCTTGGCACTGGCCCTGGACGTTTATGCGTTGGCCGCCGTGTTGCGGCTCAGCAGCCGCAAGTTCGCGCTATCGCCCGGCTGGATGGCGGTGTTCTTCCTCTTTGCATTACCGCTTGGGCCGATTCTGCAGCGTGTCGCGGGGTTTCCATTGCAGATGATTTCAGCCGATCAGGCCTGCATGATGATGTCGCCTTTTTTTGCCGATCTTGTGTGCATGGGGGTGCGGCTGCGCGTGAATGGCGTGGATGTCTTGGTTGATCTGCCCTGTTCCGGCGCAGCGGGACTTTTGCTTATGGTGAGCCTTTGGGCCTTTCTCAATGTGATTTACCGACCGCGTCTCTTGCACGCGATGACCGGCGGGGCGGTTGTCATAGGGCTTGCAATCCTGGGCAATGCGTTGCGGATCAGCCTGCTGGCAGGCGGTTTGGCGATGGGCTTCAACACGATGGAGCCCATTCTGCATGCCGCCATTGGACTTGTTACAATCGGGCTTTCGGCGTTACCGGTATTGATCTTCTACCGTCCGGCATCTCGGGCTGCAAAGCCGCGCAGCGCTTCATATATCCGCCTGCCACGCGTTTTGCATGTTCCAGTCGCCTGTCTTGCGGTTGCAGGTGCGCTGATGATCGTCAATGCACCCAAGACGCCCCTGGATCAGTCCGCACCCGTGGTGGCGGTGGAGTTGCCTTCGCAATTGCTCGGCGCGCGGGCGCAGACCATTGCACTGAGCGAGATGGAGGAACGGTACTTCACCACATATGGCGGCGCCGCGCAAAAGATGCAGTACGGGCCGATGGGGCTGAACATCGTGCGTACCGGGTCGCCGCTGCGCCACCTGCACAACCCGGAAACCTGCCTCTTGGGGATGGGCTACGCGGTGACGTTCCTGGGAACAAGGTTCGATCCGCTACCAAGCTCTGTCTACGAGGCGACAAGCCCCGAAGGCCACGTCTATACCGTCACGGTCAGCTTCATCTCCGATGACGGGAAGCAAACTGCCAGCGTGGGCGAGGCGGTTTGGAGTTGGCTCAACGGATCGTCGCGCAGCTGGCAGTCGATCCAGCGCATCACCCCGAAATCCCTTCCCGAAGCAGAGCGCATTGCCTTTGAAAACGCAGCGCTCGCAGCTCTTGACCTTTAACACCGCGAGGAACCCATGCGTCTTTTGAAGATTATCCTGCTCACCATCAGCCTTTGCGTCGCCTGCGTGGCACGCGCTGATTCCGATGAGGTGGCAGGTCAGGTCGTGGCCCGGATCGACGGGCAAAGCATCTCATTGCCGATGCTGGAGAGTGACATTGCTGTGAACATCGAAGGTGACATGGCCACGGTTCAGGTCACCCAGACCTTTCTCAACGAGGCGCATGTGCCGGTAGAGGCAGAATACCTATTCCCGCTAAACCAAAACGCGGCCGTCTACGGTATGCAGATGATCGTGGGCGACGAGACGATCGAAGCAGTCATCCGCGAACGCGCAGCGGCTGAAGCTGAATTTCAGCAAGCCGCGCATGATGGCAAGGCCGCTGCGCTCTTGACTCAGCACCGACCCAATATGTTCACGCAGCGTGTCGCCAACCTAATGCCGGGGCGGCCCATCAAGGTGGTTTTGCGCTATGTGCAGATGGTGCCAGAAATCGACGGACGACATGAGCTGGTGATCCCGCTCATCGTCGGCCCGCGATATGTGGAGGCGAAGGCCGACCCTGCGGATCCGATGCTCGCTGAGTTTCAAGAGCCTCAACCAAACAAATGGACGGTGAGCGATGTACCCGCATATCCACCGGTTGCCGGTCTCGACCTGCCCGAAGAGTTCACGTCGGAACGTGTTTCGCTCGACATTCAAATGATCGCTGGGGTTTCTATATCTGAGATTGCAAGCGACACGCATCCGCTCAGCATTGAGATGACCGAGCAGGGGTTCGCCGCAACATTCGCAGATGGCAAAGCCCTGGACAACCGCGACATGGTCTTGCGCTATTCGCTAGGTGGTGGCGCCATGGAAGCCGCCAGCCTTTCGCACACCGATGAACGCGGCGGGTTTCTCTCCTTGATGGTAGAGCCGCCCAGCATACCCGACGAGGCCAGCGTGATGCCGCGAGAGCTTGTCTTCGTGCTGGACACGTCCGGCTCTATGTCCGGGTTGCCTATGCAGGCGAGCAAACGGTTCATGGACGTCGCCCTTCAAGGCTTGCGGCCGGCAGATTACTTCCGCATCATTCCGTTTTCCGATAGCGCGCAGCATTTTTCCCGTGATGCCATACCTGCCACCTCCCGAAATGTCGCAAAAGGGCGTAACTTTGTGGCCCGCCTGAACGCTGGCGGCGGAACGCGGATAAAACAGGCGATTGAAACGGCTTTTGCCACAACCCAACCCGCGGAGACCATGCGCATTGTTGTCTTCCTCAGCGACGGTTACATCGGCGGTGAGGCGCAGGTGTTGCGCACGATCCGACGTCAGATCGGGCAATCCCGCATTTATGCCTTCGGGATCGGCAACTCCGTGAACCGTTACCTGCTGGACGGCATGGCCGACGAAGGGCGTGGATATGCGCGCTATGTTGGCGTGGATGAAGATGCGCTTGACGTCGCGGACACGCTGGCCGCAGATCTCAAGTCCCCGCTTCTGACCGATATCACCATCGACTGGGGCGATTTGCAGGTGACGGATGTAACGCCATCGCGTCTGCCTGATCTTTTTGCAGGCAATGCCCTGCGCGTGTATGCCCGCCACAACGGCCAAGGCGAGGCACAGGTTACTATCAAAGGATTTGTTCAAGGTCGCGCGGCGGAAATGCCTGTAAACTTGACGCTCACCGATGCCGAAGGAAACTCAGCACTGCCACTCATCTGGGCGCGCAATCGCATTGCAACGCTCACCCGCCAGGTCGCGGTGGACGAAAGTGCCGATGCTGCCGACCGCGAAATCACGCGGCTGGGACTCGAGTTTTCCCTGCAGACACAAAACACATCCTTTGTGGCCGTCTCCCGGCAGGTGGTGAATACCACCGGACAAGCGGCGATACCCGCCAGCGTGCCGTTGCCCAAGGCGTCCGGCGTACCCTCTACGGCTTTTTCGCAACCATTTGCAGGCTCGTCCTCACCGGAACCACAGGCATTTCTTGGGTTCCTCATAATCGCCGCCATGTCGCTTTTGAGTCTGCGCCGGAGGTTCACTTGACGAAACCACGGCCATGTTGCGAGATGCCCCCATGACAGCACGCACAAGTCGCATTCTGATCGTCGATGATGACCCACACATCCGTGATGTTGTGCGCATCGCTGTCGCGGGGGCCGGGTTTCTGAGTCACGAGGTGGCCAACGGCGCGCAGGCGCTCACCCATATCGGGCGCGAAGAGATAGACCTCGTCGTGATGGACATCGGCATGCCGCAAATGGACGGGTTCGAATGCTGCCGCGAAATTCGAAAGACGTCTCAGGTGCCCGTTCTGTTTCTGACCGCGCAGGATGATGAGGTCGATCGCGTTCTGGGCTTTCAGCTTGGGGGGGACGACTTTGTTTCGAAACCCTTCAGCCCGCGTGAGCTGGTCCTGCGCATCAAGGCGATCCTTGCGCGTGGCAAACCGGAGGCGAAAAAGGTGATCCGTCACGGCGCGCTCGAGATGGATACGGCGCGTCACACGACTCGCTTGGCAGGCGAGCCTCTGGATCTAACTGCAACAGAGTTTAGTCTTTTGGTTCGCTTGCTCTCAAGTCCGAACCAGGTGCATGACCGGAATCAACTTATCGACGCGATCTACGGTCCCAATTCGCAACTTTCAGGCCGCACAGTTGACAGCCACATCCGCAACATTCGTGCCAAGGTTGCGCGTTTGGGCTGCAAGAACGTGATCGTCACGGTCCATGGCGTAGGAGTAAGGCTGGGAGCATGCAACGTCTGACTCCGGCACCGAAAAAGTGGCGGCCTTCACTTGGAATGGTCGTTTCATCGGTTTGCATCGCGCTCATCTCCATCCCTTTTCTGGCGCTTCTGTCCGTGCGGCTTACCTCAAACCAATTCATCCGTGAAACCGAGCAGTCCCTTATCCAGCAGGCTGCGATCTACGCACAGGTCTACGCGATCAAGTTCGCTGCGCTTGAAGGCCCTGCGATAGGCAACCCGCTGAGCAACGAAAGCAAGGATCATTGGAAGACAGAACTGCACCCTCAGCGCCCCCAACTCAATGTCCGCGCTGATCCCATTTTGCCCACCCGGCCAGATGGGCAACCAGTTGATGGGCCATTGGGCACCAGACACGTTCAAATCGCGGATGAATTGCGCAGGATTGCCCGTGGTTCAAAGAAAACAACGCTCGCGGGCGTTGTGTTTCTAGACCATCAAGGTCGCGATCTCCTGTCAGAAGGCGCACCCAGTTTCGCGGCACTGCCAGAGGTCAAAGCCGCGTTGCGAGGCGAGGTCGGCGCTGTCATGCGGGCGCGTGATCCTGATTTCGACCGTCACAGGTTTTCAAGCTTTAGTCGCAACACGTCCTTTCGTGTATTTCTGACCTTTCCTGTCATCGCGGAAGATCGCGTGATCGGTGTCGTCTACCTGTCGCGCACACCTCTGGGGCTGCGAAAGTTCATCTTTGAAGAACGTTATGCGCTGATCACTATGCTGTCTGCCACCCTGATCGGAGCGGGCATTGTCGGTCTCCTTCTTGTGCGGCTGTTGTCCCGCCCGATCTACGCTTTGCGCGATGACTCGCGTGCGATTGCCGCTGGCCAAAACAATGCAGTCAAAGATGTAAAGCAATACGGCCTGCGAGAGTTGGCAGAGTTATCGGACAGCGTGTCTCGCATGGCACAAACGCTTTCCGATCAGTCGCGAGAGGTCACAAATTACACCAACCACGTCACCCATGAGCTCAAATCCCCTGTTACAGCCATCGCAGGAGCAGCCGAATTGTTGCAAGACGAGGCGACGTCGCCACGCGACCGCGCCACACTCCTTGCGAATATCCAGAACGAAACCCGCCGCATGAACGCGCTGCTCGCGCAGCTTCGCGACATGGCGAGGCTTCGGTCAGGCAGGAAGGGCGACCCGGGCCTACTCCGACGCATGTTGCCCGGTATCGATAAGCTGGAAGTTATCAGCGATGGTTCGGATGAAACCATCCTGCCACTGTCCGAGGAAAACGGTCGCGTCGTGCTCCACCACATGGCCCAAAATGCGGTGCAACACGGGGCCAGTAAATTATGGATCACTGCCAGCGCCAGAGAATTGAACATCCGCGACAATGGTCACGGCATTTCCTCTAAGGATCTCTCTCGCGTCGCCGAGCCATTCTTCACCACCCGAAGAGAGAGTGGCGGAACCGGGATGGGCCTTGCGATCGTAAATGCAATACTGGAGGGGTACGGCGCCACTTTGGAAGCGCTGGAGACCTCGAATGGCGCAGAGTTCAGAATTTTGTTTCAAGAAAAATGAACGTACCCCCCCGGTCCAGGCCCAGTAGAAATGCGCAGCTGCTTGATTGTCATCGGCATGATCGTAATTGGCTCGGAAACACTGTTCGGACAGGGTTGCGCCAAGGCTGTCGTACAAAACAACCGCAGCGAACAGCGCCTTGCGGATGGGACCGGTGCTAACGGGCTTTGTTTGCTAGGGCGACGTCTTTTTCCAACTGAACAAAGCTCTGTATGAGGCGCAGTTCCAGCTTCTGTTTTGAAACAACGAGACACGTGTCAAAGGTTTGGGGCATCTCGACGATTGCACGTTTCACCAGCCGCGTTTCGTCGGATGCACTGTTTTCAAGAAAGATACCAACGCCGACACCTTCAAGGATTGCTTCCTTCATCACCGGGAAGGTCGTGGTCTTTTGGATACGGCGTGGCTGTATCCTGTGTTTTTGAAGGCAATCCGTAACGACGCGCTGCGTAAGCGACCCACGTTCGGGAAGTAGCAGGACCTCGTGCATGAAATCTTGCAGTTTCACGTGTCTTTCAAGGGCAAGCGGGTGATCGCTTCGGCAGTACAAAACGTACTTGGCCTGCGTCATTTTGTGCACGTATAAATCTTCACTTCGTTCCGGGGCCGTGATGATGCCCAAGTCCGCATGACTGGAACGCAGCAGTGACATGGCGCTTGTCCAGTCATGAAGAGCGAAGTCCACCTGTATATTGGGATACCGCTTGCCATAGGCAGAGATCAGCCTCAGCGCCGGTTGTGGAGCGTTGGCAATGACAGACAACTGGCCACGGGAAAGGTCAGAGTAGCCTCCAATCCGTTCTTCGATCAGGTTTTCCAGGATCACAAAACGCTCTGCCAGTTCGAAAAGTTCACGACCGGTTCTGGTCAGTTCAACACCTTGGCGAGCACGTACAAGCAGCTTCGACCCGACCCGTCGCTCCAGGTTGGCGACATGTTGCGTCACGGCAGACTGCGAGACGGACAAGGATTGCGCTGCGGCAGAAAAACTGCCTTCTCGCACGACATTCGCGAAGGCTCGGACCTGATGGTGATTTGGTGGCATGGCGGCTCCTGCGTTTCCGCCAACTGTAGCCTCGATAAGTCACACTAATATGATGTCACATAACTGAGGATTCGACTTGATAGCGCATTGTCATCAGCCGTCTGGGGGCATGACATGGCAAACGTCGAACTGACCGGGATTTCCAAATCATTCGGAGAGACCTCGGTTCTCGAAGATGTAGACCTGCAGATTGCAGACGGAGAGTTTGTTACGCTCGTTGGTCCGTCCGGGTGCGGCAAGTCCACGCTTTTGAGAATTCTGGCCGGCCTGGAGGCGGCAGATCAAGGTCAGGTCCTGATCGATGGTCGCGACGTCACGCAGGTACGTCCGGCGAACCGAAATCTCGCCATGGTGTTTCAGTCCTACGCGCTCTACCCGCATCTCAGTGTGGCTGAAAACATGATGACGCCGCTGCGGTTGCGCGACCTGTCGCGGGCAGAGCGTCTGCCTCTGTTGGGCCCACTTCTAGCACGATCCAAGATGGGCGAACTCAAAGCCCAGGTTCTGGATGCCGCACAGACCCTGAAAATCGACCACTTGCTGGCGCGCAGGCCCGGAGAACTCTCCGGCGGCCAGAGGCAACGCGCAGCATTGGGGCGGGCTCTTGTACGCGATCCAGTTGCCTTTTTGATGGATGAGCCACTTTCAAATCTCGATGCCGCCCTGCGTGTTCACATGCGCGCCGAACTGGCCGAATTACACAGACGTCTTGCAACGACCTTTGTCTATGTCACCCATGATCAGGCCGAGGCGCTGACCATGTCGGATCGTATGGCTGTGATGATGGGTGGAAAGATCCTTCAGATCGGGCCGCCCGACGAGATCTACAACGATCCGCACCATCTGGAAGTCGCGAAATTCGTAGGTTCACCGCCAATCAACCTCCTGCCTGGCGAGATCAATGGCGCGGGCACGGTTACGCTTTTCGACGCGCCGATTGGCCACGCGCGTGGACATAACGGCGCGGTCATGATCGGGCTGAGACCAGAAGCTGTTTTCTTGGCCGCTCAAGGCCCCAGGGGGCGCGTGGTTCATCGCGAGAATCTGGGATCAGAGATCTACCTGCATGTGATGCTTGAACAGGGGGCCCATCGCGTTGTCTTGCGCACAGCGCCAATGACCTCTGTTGCTCTGGGAGACACTGTAGGACTGTCGATTGATGCCGCGCGCGCCCTGATTTTTGATCCGGACGGTCGTCGCTTGGGATTCACCGAACGTGAACTGGAAAGGATTGCTTGATGCCACGAAGCTACGCGCATCTGTGGTTTATCGGGCCGGCGCTGTTCTTGATGGTCGTGATCCTGCTTCTGCCGATCATTCTGGCCGGGACACTCAGCTTCACCAACTATTCACTTGGGAATCCCGGTGCAGACTGGGTCGGAACTGGAAACTATGAACGCATCTTCACGCGTTCAGCGTATGAAAAAATGTTTGGCGCGACGTTTCGCTATGTCTTTGTAGTTGTTCCCTTAACGGTCGCTCTCGGTCTTGGCGCGGCATTGCTCATTCACTCACTGACTCGGTTCGGCGACCTTTACAAGACGATCTACTTTCTGCCGGTGATGGCCGCGCTGATTGCCATGGCAATCGTCTGGGAGTTTGCGTTGCACCCCACGGTGGGGATCGTCAACGCCACACTGGAACGCGGTTGCGGCACGTTTTTGGAGAGGTGGAGCTGGTACGCCCAAGGCTGCGCGCGCACCTTTCCGCTCTGGCTGACAGATCGCGATTACGCCATCTGGACGGTGGCCTTCATCGGGGTCTGGCAGGGCTTCGGGTTCAATATGGTGCTTTATCTCGCTGGGCTGACCTCCATTCCGCGCGAACTTTATCATGCGGCCGAGATGGACGGGGCCAAATCCGGCTGGGACCGGTTTCGCCTTGTGACCTGGCCGATGCTGGGTCCGACAACCGTCTTTGTCGTCACCATCAGCTTCATCCGGTCCTTTCAGGTCTTTGACACGGTCGAGGCCTTCTATCCCCAAGGCGGAGGACCGTCGAAATCCGTCTATGTGATGATGTTTGCCATCTATGAAAAGGCGATCCAGCAAAACCTAATGGGCATCGGGGCTGCGATCACCATCGTTTTCCTGTGTTTCGTGATGTTTCTGACGATCATCCAGCGCTGGCTCGTTGAACGGAGGACGCATTATGTCTGACGCCGCCTTGCAATCCACGGCTGCCAATTCCGCCACTTTTTTCCGGTTTTCGACCAGTGAGGCGATCAAGCATGCCATTCTGATCCTCGGCGCGATTGTCGTTTTGCTGCCGTTTTACGTCATGCTGAGCTACTCGTTTAAAGCACCGCATGAGATCATGCAAAACACCGGCGGTTTCTTTGGCGCTCAAGAGCTTTTCCGCGACGATTTTTGCATCAAGCTCGGCAACGCGGTCGAGGACTGCATGGTCCGGCCGATCATCTACAACTACACGACCGCTTTTGAAAAGGCGCCTTTGTTGCGCTATCTGATGAATGGTTTGATCGTGACGGTCTCGATCTTTCTCATCCAGATCATCGTGGCCTTGCCTTGCGCCTATGCGCTGGCCAAACTTCGGTTCTGGGGCCGTGAGGCGGTCTTTGGACTCGTGCTCTTTTGTTTGCTGATCCCGGTCCATGCCATTGCGCTTCCGCTTTACATCATGCTGGCCAAGGTGGGGCTGACGAACACCTATGCCGCGTTGATCATCCCCTGGACGATATCCGTCTTTGGCATCTTCCTGATGCGGCAGTTCTTCATGACCGTGCCAGACGATCTGATTGACGCGGCCCGCATGGACGGGATGAGCGAATACTCGATCGTCTGGAATGTCATGTTGCCTACGGCGATCCCGGCCCTGATGGCCTTTGGTATCTTTTCGGTGGTGGCCCATTGGAATGACTACTTCTGGCCCCGGATCGTCATCACCGGAAACCGCGATCTATTTACCCCGCCATTGGGACTTCGCGAATTCAAGGGCGATGCGGATGGTGACAATTTCGGCCCGATGATGGCCACAGCCTGTATCATCGTCATCCCGCTCATCGCCGCGTTTTTGTTGGCGCAACGCCGTTTCATTGAAGGGATCACCTTATCGGGAATGAAATGAGGCGGACAATCCGCCCGCCTCAATCCAGCCATCCCAGCCCAGAATTTGGAAAGGGATACCAACCCGGGGGCGTTCAATCGCCAAATAGTCCAGCCCCCAGCAACAGGAGAGACTAATGAAAACTCTGGTTTCAGCAATAGCCTTGGCCGCTGTCGCAAGCGTTGCGACGGCGGAGGACAAGATCGTGGTCGAGTTTGCCTATCCCTACAGCCATCTCTTTGACGTCACATACGAAAAGATCCTGCCGAAATTCTATGAGCAGCATCCAAACATCGAAATCAAGATGCGCGCGACATATGAAAGCTATGAGGATGGCACCAATACCATTCTGCGAGAGGCGGTTGCCGGAACTTTGCCGGACGTGACGATGCAAGGTCTCAACCGGCAGGCCATTTTGGTTGAAAAAGGCATTGCGAAGTCATTGGAGCCGTTCATCGAGCAAGAGTCAGATTTTGCCAAAGACGGTTATCACAAGGCGATGCTCGATCTTGGCACATTCGGGGGTGATGTGCATGGGCTGCCGTTCTCGATTTCGCTGCCGGTGAGCTACTACAACATGGAGACGATGGCCAAGGCGGGCTACACGGCAGAAAACCTGCCAGCCACATGGGGCGAAGTCATAGAGGCCTGCGTTGCGTTGAAAGAAGCGGGCGTCGACAACCCGGTCTTCTGGGGCTGGAACATCACCGGCAACTGGTTCCTGCAAGCGCTGATGTGGAGCCAGGACAAAGCCACCATGATGGGAACAGACTTCACGCTGGATGAGCCGGAAGGCCTGACCGCGCTCACCACAATGAAGGACATTTTCCGCGGCTGCGATATGCAGAACCTGGAATGGAAGGCGGCACTTGCTTCTTTTTCGGCAGGCGATGTGGGCATGATGTTCTGGTCCACATCCGCCGTGGGCGCTGTGGAACGCGCAATGGGTGATTTCACACTTATGACAAATGAATTCCCTGGCTTTACCGCAGAGGGACCCCAAGGGCTTCCCGCAGGGGGTAACTCGGCCATGCTGGTCTCTACGTCTGAAGACCCCGAAGAGCTGGCAGCGTCCTGGGCGTGGCTGAAGTTCATCACTTCGGGTGAAGGGGCTGCGGATGTGGCGCGGACCACGGGCTACATGCCGCCCAACCAGGCCGCGAACGAAATCATCCTGGCGGATTTCTATGCCGAGAATCCGGCCAAAGCCACCGCTGTGCGTCAGCTGCCGCTGCTGCGCGAATGGCAGGCCTATCCGGGCGACAATGGCCTTGCAGCCACACAGGTTATCTATGACGCCCTCGAAGGCATCGTGACCGGTGAATTCGACGACATGAAAGAATTGCAGCAAGAGCTGAATGAAGAGGTCCAGGATCTGCTGCCGACCGGTTCCTGAACTTCAAAAACCAAGGCCGTGCGACATCTCTGCCGCGCGGCCCTTTTGCACCTGACAAGAAAGGCGGCCGATCATGAAGCTGCTGCATATGACAGACATTCATCTCACAACGCCGGGGCAAACGATCGGCGGGCGGGACCCGAATGAGAACTTTG
>JBCCWL010000018.1:0-20707 GCA_039193885.1 Pseudomonadota bacterium | reverse complement strand
TCTGTGGTCGTTGAATTGACAAACCCTTCGTTGTCCGAAAGCAATCTGACCTTCGACTATGTATTACTCAAAGGCCAAGACCCGGTAAAACTCGACAGGAGCTACATGGTTTTGGACGAAACATGGTGGGGCGACCTCGAAACTGTGGCAGATGACGTCACCGGAAACACAGGATCAGCAATGCTTCTAACCGATTCCTATCCAGATTGAGAACTTGAAAGCTTGGATTGGCGTTCCTCGACCTTGTTGCATCGACCGTCGCTCACGTCACAGAAAACGTTGGAATACTCTGAGCGACCGATCCCTGCAACAAGGTCATGGCGGATCAAATTAGCATTGCGTCACTACAATCGTGCGTGAATAGTGAGTATTATGGACATACATTTCCATTTTGTTACGCAACAATTGAAGCAAGCTGCCCGTGGTATTATGACGCTTGCTTCGATCAGTATCGCTAGTTCTGCAGTTGCGCAGTCTGACCCACCGGCACCTAGTGTAGTGGTTGCGCCCGCAACACTGCAGGATATGCAGAAGCAGGATGAATTTGTGGGTCGTGTCGTCGCTGATCAGAGCGTCAACCTTCAGGCCAGAGTCGACGGTGTCCTGCAAGAGATCACCTTCACCGAAGGTGGATTGGTCAAAAAGGGTGACGTGCTATTTCGCATCGAGAAAAGGAAGTACGCGGCAAGTGTTGATAGCGCTCGGGCCGCTTTGAAAAGCGCTCAGGCTTCTGCGCTCAGCGCTAAAACGGAACTCGACCGGCAACAAACGTTATTCGACAAAGGTGATGCTCCCCAGTCCGTTTTGGACACAGCCAAGGCGACGTTTGACGAGGCGCAGGCCTCAGTGGATGAGGCACAGGCCGAACTTGAAATCGCGCAGATCGATCTGGATCATACTGAGATCGTCAGCCCACTGGACGGGCGCATTGGGTTGTCAGCAGTCGATGCGGGCAACATTGTGGATTCCGACAGTGGTGTTCTGGCGACAGTGACAAGCGTTGATCCCATTCTGGTGAGCTTTTTTGTCAGTGAGCCCGTCTTGTTGCGTGAACGACGCAATGGATCGATTTCGCCGCAAGGCATCAAACTGGCGACGCAGATCACCCTGGCTGACGGTCAGATTTACGATACGGAAGGCAAGGTAGCCTATGCGGGCGACAGCGTCAGTCAAGATACCGATACAATCGAGCTAAGGGCCACATTCTCAAATCCCGAAGGGCTTCTTATTCCGGGTCAGTTTGTCATCGTCTCGCTCAGTGGCTCGGACGACACCAAGGTTTTGACCGTGCCGCGCAATGCAGTTCAGTTCGACAAGCAGGGCTATTTTGTGTTTGCCCTGGATGACAAAAACACGGTTCACCGAACTGATATCGAAATCGGCACTCAGACCGCAACCAGAACCCAAGTGAACTCCGGCCTGAAAGACGGCGATCGGGTGGTCGTGCAGGGGCTGCAGAAAATTCACGACGGCTTGGTCGTGAAAGCGGTCGATAGTCAGAGTTAGGGCTTGGCTTGATCTCTCACTACTTCATCAATCGCCCGCATTTCGCTGCTGTTATCGCGATTTTGATGGTCCTTTTTGGGGCGGTCTGCGTCCGGCTCATGCCTATCTCGGAATATCCGAACATTACACCTCCGCAGATATATGTGACAGCGACATACCCGGGCGCGGATGCGCAAGTCATTCAGGAATCCGTGGCCACGCCCATTGAGGAACGCGTGAACGGGATCGACGGCATGCTGTACATGCAGTCCAAAAGCTCGAATGACGGCAGTTATGACCTGAGCGTTTCTTTTGACTTGGGGACAGACCCAAATGTTGCGGCGGTGGAGGTGCAAAACCGCATCGCCCTTGCCAGTGCCGAGTTACCATCCGTTGTGCAACAGCAGGGGATCGAGGTTACCAAACAATCCGGAAATATGATCCTGGTGATCAACCTGACATCGCCTGACGGGTCACGGGATGAATTGTACCTCAGCAATTACGCGGCTGATTTCTTGCACGATCCCTTGCAGCGCCTGCAAGGGGTGGGTGGGGTCTCGCAATTCGGCCAGTTGGAATACAGTATGCGGGTCTGGATCAACCCGGTTCGTATGGCCGCGCTGAATATCACCGCGTCAGAGATTGCCGATGCGATTGAAAGCCAAAATGTTGTAGCAGCCGCCGGACAAGTCGGAGCCCCGCCATTTGGCGACGCTCGCACGGATTTTCAATTCAAGCTTCGGGCCGAAGGGTTGCTGCAGGACGCTGAAGAGTTCGGCCGGATCATCATTTCAACGGGCGACGATGGATCGGTCACCCGACTGGAGGATGTGGCACGGATTGAGCTGGGTTCAGCCACCTATGCCGGGTCCTCGCAACTGAACGGCAAGGATACGGCGGCGATTGCGGTGCATCAGGAAAGCACGGCTAACGCGCTGGAGATTTCGGACAGCATCCATAACCTGATGGGTGAGCTTTCAAAGAAATTTCCCGAAGGTGTCTCATACGAGATCACATATGACGTGACGGATGCGGTCCGTGTTTCGCTCGAAGACATTCTGAAAACTCTGGCGCTGACTGCAGGCTTGGTGATCGCAGTCACGTTTTTCTTTCTGGCCAGTTTCCGAGCAACCATCGTTCCCGCAATCGCTATTCCTGTCTCTCTATTGGGCGCCGTTGCGCTGATCTATGCGATTGGGTTCAGCGCGAACATGATCACGCTGTTCGCTTTGGTTCTAGCCATCACTTTGGTGGTCGATGACGCTATCATCATCATTGAAAACGCCGAACGGATCATGACCGATGAGGGGCTTGAGCCGCGCGACGCCACCCTCAAGGCGATGTCACAGGTCAATCGCCCGATCATCGCGACCACTTTTGTGCTGGCGGCCGTATTTGTTCCGGTGTGTTTTTTTCCCGGAGTAACCGGAACGATCTACTACCAGTTCGCCGCGACGATCATCTTCGCTTTTGTGCTGTCTGCCGTGAACGCACTGACCCTGGCCCCAGTGCTTTGTGCCATGGTACTGAAAGCAGGAGTGAAACCAATTGGCCCCTTGCAGTTTGTGCCTGCGGCGGTGTTTTGGGTCAGGCGGCAATACATGCGGCTTGTGTCGCTGATGTTGCGGTACATCGCGGTCTCGCTGTTTGTCTTTGCTGCTTCTGTCGGGGCTACCATTTACCTCTTCAAAACCGTTCCTACCGGTTTGATCCCGCAAGAGGACAACGGTGTTTTGCTGGCCGCCATGGCGCTGCCAGATGGTGCTTCCCTTCAACGGACCCAGGCCTTTATGGCCAAAGCCGGCGAGGTTATCGAAAAAGCGCCCGGCGTGGACACCGTGACAACAGTTTCCGGCGCCAGCATGCTGACGGGTGTCCGCTCCAATGCCGGAATGGCCATCATCACGCTCAGGCCGTGGGACGAACGCACCAGCCCCGATCTGCACTGGGATGCGATTATGCAGG
Organism: Pseudomonadota bacterium; assembly: GCA_039193885.1. Taxonomy (GTDB): domain Bacteria; phylum Pseudomonadota; class Alphaproteobacteria; order Rhodobacterales; family Rhodobacteraceae; genus Litoreibacter. The sequence goes on along the minus strand of JBCCWL010000018.1, from coordinate 17,257 downwards.
ATTTGGACCAACAACTGGCCACTCTGCCCGAGGCAGAAAGCTACGTGTTTCCCTTCCCAACCATCCACGGGCTTGGATCGACGGGTGGTATCTCGGTCGAGCTTTTGGATCTTGAAAAGGGCGATGGCGCGCAGCTTGATTCCGTCATGAATGCCTTTGTCACAGCCCTGAACGCCGCGCCAGAATTCGTTCGCGCCCATGGCAGCTTTTCCGGTCAGACACCGCAATACCGATTGTCCGTGGACCGGGATCGCGCCGAAACGCTGGGCGTAAGCGTTTCAGACATCTTCACCGCATTGCAAGCCAATCTCAGTACGTTTTTCGTGGACAATTTCATCCTGTCGGAGCGAGTCTATTGGGTCGTGATTTCGGCTGATGCGCAGTTTCGGCAAACGCTCGATGACGTGGACAACATCTACGTCAAAAACAGCATTGGTGAGTCTCTGCCTTTGCGTAACTTTGTGAGCAGCGAACCGGTTCTCGCACCGGATGCGATCCCGCGATACAACCTGTTCACGGCGGCCTCTGTCAGCGCGCAGTTGGCAGACGGTGTCAGTTCGGGCGTGGGCATCAAAGCGATGCAGGAGATTGCCGACAAAACGCTGCCAGACGGCTTTCGGATCGAATGGTCGGGCGTGACCCAGCAAGAGGTCAAATCTCAGGGCATGGTACCCTTTATCATGCTGTCGGCTTTAATTTTGGCTTACCTGTTTCTAGCCGTTCTCTACGAAAGCTGGCTTCTGCCGCTTTCGATTGTTACTTCGACTGTCTTTGCATTGTTGGGCGCGCTTTTACCCATTGCCTATTTCCCGTCTCTCACCAGCAATATATTTGCACAGATTGGAATGGTGTTGCTGATCGGACTGGCCGCCAAGAAAGCCATCATGGTCGTCGAATTCGCAAATCAAGAAAGGCTGTCCGGAGCAAGCATCCGTGAAGCCGCTCTGAAAGCGGCAGAAATCCGGTTTCGCCCGGTCACCATGACGGGTCTGTGCTTCATCATCGGCGTATTGCCCCTTGTATTGTCCAGCGGCGCTGGAGCTGCGGCACGTGTATCTATCGGTTATCCTGTGCTCGTTGGCATGATTGTCGATAGTACCTTGGGTCTTTTGATGATCCCGGTCCTCTACGCGGCGTTCCAGTCGCTTAGGGAATATCTGATACAGTCCACCAAACAGCGTCAATTTTCTTCCTCTTCGCGTCGGTAGCCTGCCGCAAAGCAAAACGTAGGCGGGCGATAGCTGACGCCGCAGCGAGCGCATTTGTTGCGTGATCCATGAGGTGGTGCCCGCAGCTTCACTGCACCGTACGATCCGGAAACGGCAAATCCCCACTACGATGAGGTAGAACGAGAAAGAACGCGGGAAACTGCGTCGGAGTGCAGCCCGAAGCGGATGGGGTGGATGGTTTCTGCTACACCGGCGTCGCAATGCGCCAAATTGAAGTTGTTATCTACTTCTAGGAGGGAATCCACGCGATTACAGTAAAGATCGTGGGGCTCGGACAATTCGATTAGCACTGTAGCCTAATTCATTCCGCGACCATGGCCGACTGTGCGCAGAAACAGCTCGCCGCAACTGCAACGTCCGCGCGTGAGAGTGCTATATCCAACCGTTGTTGAAGATGCTCAGCCTCTTCTGTCTCACCGGCACCGCGCGCCTTTAGGCAGTCGACGATGCCTTTCAGGCTCCATACGTTGTCAGGGTGGATCTCGGCGCGAGATAAATGCCCGCCGAGCCCGAGGTCTTCGCGATAAGCTTGCTCAGCCTCTTCCACGCGACCCTGCTCGAACAAGAGCGCGCCAAGGGCATGACGAGTTGGCTGTATCCATCCCCACGGTTCGTCGTAAGGAAGATTATCGTCCAGGTGGACGGCCCGCCGCAGATGATCAAATGCCGAATCGTAGTTCCCTTTGCGATATTCAATCTCACCGTCAAGCATCGCCTCCGCGATTGCGAGCAGGTCGAGACAGGTGTTGTTGTGCAAAGTTCTAGTTTCCGGCACGCGTTCGCGAGCATTGAGGAATTCTTCCCGGGTCGCCTCGGCCTCGGCCACCCGACCTAATGCGGCATATGCAACGCCTTTGGCATAGAGACGCATCGCATGAGTAACACATAAGATTTCTTGATTTTCGACGAGGGGTAAATCAATCAGCTCCTGCCATTTGCCGAAACGAACCAGAACGTGTTCTTTCATGGCGAAGTTTGCTTCAAGCTGATCGGCCATTGGTGGTGACTCGATCCTCAAAAGATCGAGAGGTGTAGTCTCGAGGATTCCTTCTGCGGCACGCATCGCCGGTTCGTATTGCCCTAAAAGCGTCGCGCCATAAACGGCAAAATGATAGGCATGGATGCGGTTGCCGGTCTCATAATTCATTGTCCCGCGGTGTTCCACAAACTTCAAATCGGCTTCCGTGGCCTTCTGGTTCCAAAAAAGCGTATCGCGATAGAACCCGCACAAGACGTCGATATGCGTGGGCATGTGGATAAGATGGCCGGCATCCGGAACCAGCGTACGCAGCACATCGCCTGTTCTGAGCGCCCGTTCGGGATGCGGTGACATCTCCATAAGATGTATGTGCATGTGCAGGAGGCCCGGATGTGACCAAGCTGCCTCGGTCGCCAAACACTTTGTCAGCACAGCGTCCGCCTCGACTGTGCCAGCGCCCACAGTAGGCTGACCTGTCTTCAGGTCCCACATTTTCCACGGCGTCACGTTCATGATCGATTCAACAAAGAAGCAAGCTAGATCGAGGTCTTCTGAATGCTCGGTATAAGCATTGCGCATTGCATCCATAAAATCCGCGTTCCAAGGTCGTTGATCGTCAATCGTATGACGCTGAGGGTAGCGTGCGGGTAGCGCCTCAATCAGGGCGCGCTCGGGTCCAGTAACCTTGTCGCACAGGGCCAATGCGGCATGGGATGAGTCATATGCGGTGGCCAGTGCTTCTGTCCTTCCAACAGGATCAAAATGCCGCCACTCCATGTTGTAGTTCGGGCCCGACGCATAGGATATCCCCCAATGCGCCATTGCGCATTCGTGGTCATGTTCCAACGCTGTTCGAAAGCACAGTTTCGCTTCTTCGTAGTTGAAGCCAAATAGCCAAACCAGCCCGCGATCAAACCAAAGCTGCGCCTCGGGACTATTGGTTGTCACAGGTCGTGAATAAACATCAATGTTGAAATAACTCATCAAAAAACCGCCGTTTTGATTTATCCAAGACTCCCCAGAACATGCCTTGTCATGGTCGCCGGGAAATGTTGATGCCACCATTGCACCTTGGGCCTTTAATGTCAGCAATTTCCGCGCATTAAACCTGCTCGGAAGTGTTAACCATTGGAGTTTCGCGCAACTAGGCTTCTTGATCGAAAGCCGCATCAATGTTCCCTTGCAGCTGCCCTGTATTTCGAAGATGCATCGCGACCACATGGCCACTGCCTTCATGACCGACACGTTTCACTTCTCTTCCTGAGATGCGCAATGCGTGCAGCGAATCCTGCAAACAGTCTGCGGAAAAATGTATCTCGATCGGGTCTGTAAAGGGGCCTACCGGCCAATTTACTTAGCCAGATCTTCAGCCCGGGCGTTTGACCGCGTATCGAGCAGGCAACCCGTGCCACCACACAGGCAAGTCCGGGTGTCACCGGTGTTGCCCTCGTACCCGCTTCCAGCTCTTGGTTAACTTCGCGACTCGGCGTCCGAGGTCGTGTCCTTTTGTGAGGAACTGTTGCTCGACCTTTTGGTTACTTGATCGGAAAGGGTCTTCGCCAACGATCGCTGATGCACCAAAACCTTGAGTCCAATCCGGACCGCCAACTACGACTAGACCGAAGATCAACATGGACCGTAAGATGCTCAATTGGGCCGTTTCTTCACCGGCAGAGATTCCTCCTGCGGAGACGAAGGCTGCTCCGATCTTGTTCTCTAGTGGACGCCCACGAAATGGCCAGCTGTTGATAAAGGATTGAACCTCAGGGGCGACGTTTGCGTTGTAGACCGGCGAACCAACAATGATTGCGTCGGCCGCAAGTACATCATCCGTGTTTGCGTCCGTTATCTTGCGTAAAACTACATCGACACCATCAAGAGTTTGCGCGCCGGCCTGAACTTCCTGAGCCATTTCCTCAGTATGTCCTTCAACACTGAAATAGACGATCAGAATATTCGCGTTTGAAGTGCCTTCCTGTGCGTTTGCGATCGCAGGCATCGTCAGAACAATGATCGCGGTTAAGGCACAAGCGAAAGACGTCACAGATCTCATGATTTCCTTGCAGGTTGCTTTCAAGTTGACGACCGATTCATCGAATGCCCTCGTTTTTACGGAGATTTCAGTGCACAAAAGGCCTTTTGTCTACCGTTAGACCACATCCGGCAGAAAAGGTGAAATCTGGTTTCGCTCGCTGAAACGGCCAGCCATTAGGACAATAGGGTGCAGTGTTAAAGACGTTTGTTGTCACTGAGTCTTCACCCCTTGCTTTTTCTGCAAGCCTTTCCAATAGCGCCTCAATTCGATCCAGAGCGTGGCCCACGGCCCGCGAAGTTTCCAAAGCCGCGTCCAGAAAGTGGCACCGTGTTTAACACGTTCGACTGTGACGTTGGCTGTGTGATCGGTGTTGGCGGTCCCGGGTTCGGCTGATTGACCGGTGCATCGACGGTGGGAAAAGCGTTGTGCCAGTTTTCTTTCGCGGCCTCGCGAATATCTGCTATCAGCGCATCCACACGGGCGCGATCAACAGAGTGCATTACAAAAACATGAGAGTAGGATCGCAATTCTCGCTCGGTGTCGCTGATCGGCACCCAAAGACGATCAGTGTCTAAAGACCAACGCCAGTTCAGCGTTTCGTTCACTTGCCGAAACCTTACGGTCAAACTCAGATAAGACCGAGCAATCCACAGGTCCACATGGTCACCGAATTTCGCTTTCAGATCGGTTTCCAGCTGGCGCAGCTGTGTTTCGAGATACGCGGTTACATCTTCGGTCTGTATCGCTTTTTGAATGCTGTCTTCGTAACTCATACGAGACAGGTAATCCCATAAGATCATTGGTGAAAATGCAGACCGAGACCCTCCAAGCGTTGTGTCCGGCGTGCCGAGGAAATATGCGGCTTCATCCGGCGGCATTAGCTGGTATTTCGTGCGCGTAATAAACACACCTGACGGCCACGGCGACCCCAACCACTTATGGCTGGAACAGCCCAAGCTCATGACCGCAGGGTTGCGGAAATCGAAGATCGGGCCCTTTCGATCGATCAGACCCTGCTTATGCGCCATCTCAATAAAAGGTAGGTACGCGGCACCTAGTGCGCCGTCAACGTGCAGCCAGAAGCCGCGTCGGACGTCGTATTTGGGGTTACCCTCTGAATCCGTATCGTACTGTACATTTCGTTCCCATAGCCAGGGATGTTGTTCACCGAGTTTTTCCAGCATGTCATTGATTGCAGGCACATCGTCATAGGCACCCTTCCAGGTCGTGCCTAAGTTGGCGACTATGACTGGCGGATGACCGCGCAAGACGAAGAAGCTTACTAGCTTCGTAAGCTCGTCGATCCGGACAGACCCGGACAGCGGATTATCAACATCATAGTTGTGAGATGGCACGTCAGATGGCCATTCTCCATTCTCCGTTATCGGACAGTCTCCCGGATATAGCTGTTGCCCAACTTGCTGAAACGAAGGCAATTCGATCAAGCGCGATGCCTTTTGAACAGAGTAATGGACATCTTCTGAGAAAAACAGGACGGGTGAGTATGCGTTGGGGTTGTCCTCAGGTTGGACGATCGGATCAACATATGACAATTTGCGGTCATACACTTCCTTGCCGCGAGTCGCGTAACTATCGATCACGGATTTGGTTTGAGGTTCCTCCAGCAATGCGCGGCCTTTCAGATAGTCGCGCGCATTGAACAGCCCATAGATGTTTCCCTCAGTGAACCCCATCGTAAGCACGTATCCCCAGTACCGTTCCCGGTTGTCGGCGACCGAGGGGTCGCCTGTATGGGGCCACGGCGCGTTCCAAAGGGCTGCAAAATAGTCCAGCACTGCCCGCTCGCAGAATTTCGAATTCAACGTATAGCGCCCGGTGCTGAACGGATCGCCAATGTTGTTGGCGTGCATGTTCAACAGATAAGGGTATATTCCCACATAACGCTGATCCTGGTTGCCCTGAAAGCCGGCAAAGTGCGCGTGTTGTATTTCGATGAAATTCTTGAATGACGCCAGCGCTGTGTCGCGTTCTTCATCGCTCAGCCCGGTCGGAGGGATCTGGAATAGGCTGTAGTCGATGCTGGGGAAATCGCCTTCGACATCTGACGGCGGCACCTGAACGTACATGTCCGCGGGATTGTCCAGAGGCGCGGCCACCGTGGCGTCTTTCGGCACTTGATCCGACCAAGGCTCCTGCTTCGGCCCGTATGGGATTGAGCCGTCAGCTTCTTGGTCATTTTCATCTTGCGACATTGCCCATGACTCCTCTTTTATTCACGAAATCATCCATTATACAGCGCAGCCGAACCCGAGCCCTGATGGACTCAAATTCGGTATATTCCCGTGCAGGTAGCGACGTTGGGGAACGAGTCGCAAAAGCAAGCTCCCTCTTCCGTTCTAAACAAAGGATGACAATGCAAACTGTTCGTTCAGCATCGCCTCGGCGGAATTGAGAGCACCGGCGACCCAACCTTGCTCGTGGGACCAAGCTTCGCCGCAGATATGCATGCCGGCTAAAGGATTGCGTAAATAGGCCATCTGTGCCTCGGGGTCGGCACCGATTGCCCATTGGTGCCATGCAGCGCCAGTACGCTCAACGCTCCACTCTTGGAAAGTCACGGCAAGTGGTTCAGGCAGCGGCTTCTTGATTCCATAAACGGCTTGGATTTGCCTGATCGCCTCCGCAGTAAGCAGCCGTGACGCCCGCGTGTCGTTGTATCCGATGCGACCGACCAACGAGTTATCGACCGGATCCGCGCGACCCGAATAAACCGGTCCGCGCCCAAGGCTTCGCCAATAGTCCACAGTGCTTCCGTCATGATGGCTGGCCATCAGCAAGGCTCGCCCGGACTCCGGGTCTGCCCCGACGCCATGGCTCCGCCGAACTGGCAAATCGGTCACATGGTGTTCGGCGCTTTTGCCCTCTTTTTTCCACCACGCGTGGTCAAAGCTCATATAGATCGTACCCGCCTTTTGGGGCAAAACGGATCTGAGAGCCGATTGGAATTGGGCACCGCGCAGCAGTCCGTCTTTGTCATCCAGCTGCGCGATGGACGCAGGTGGTATTGCGAGTATCAGTCGATCAGCACGTACTTTCACTTCGCCATTCGCACTCGAAAGACCCAAATGGAATTTGCCCGCGCGGTCACGCGCAAGCGACGTCAAGCTGTGCCCGGTCGACAAAACCGCGCCATTGGCTTGAACCGACGCAGCCAAAGCGGTGGGCAGGCGTTCAAGCCCGCCAACAACGGATACGAATTCGCCGTTTGGCGAATAAGACGTTTGAAACCATTCGACGGCGGCAGGCGCGTTCCAATTGGAAAGCAAAACCTCAGACCCCAGCGTGTCTTGCAAATAATTGAGCCCTTCTCGGCTCAATTCTCGCAGCATTAAGTCCCGAAAGCCGCGATTTTTCAGCACTCCCGGATCTTTCGACAATGCGTTTATGACCTCAACCGCCAGGTTCTTTCCATTTGAGATCAGCTCTAATTCGGCAGGTTTCACATCATAGGGAAGACTTTCCGACCCCGAAAAAGCGTCAAACTTTTGACCTCGCAAGAAGCAATTGGGTCGGGGATCATGGAACCGTTTCAATGCCGCCGGACCAAGAAGCGCCTTTGCAAGTTGAATTGAAATTCTGTCGCTGGCAGGCAGACGCATTGCGCTTTTGTCTTCTGCCAAGGCCTCGAAGCCCTGATACCCTGTCGTCGCGACACGACCCCCCATATGATCTGACGCTTCAAAGACGTGGACACCAGCATCCGTGTCCGAGGCCAATCGGTGAGCACAGTACAAACCCGCGATGCCTCCACCCACGATGGCCACGTCGATCCGATTAGTAGTGGTTTCGGCAAATGTTGGGCGCGACGGCAGCGTTGATACCGCTGCGGCACCCGCGGAATAGCTCAGAAAGCGACGTCTAGAAAAACTGAAGGGCTTGCTCATTCGTCGTCTTGCTCCGGAATACAAAACAAAAAAAACACGCTAGTTCTGCTGATACTCTCTTAATGCCAATCAGAGGGATAAATCACTTGGCAGCAAACAAGCTTAAATTGAATGGTAGCTGGCGATGCTTCCGTGGTCAATTGTGAGGTAAGTCAAAAGAATTCTATCAGTTTTTTAGGGTTAGACACCCTCTGGAGAAGTACTTGGATAAACTTCACCGACGATAACAAATCAGTTTCGCGCTCGTACTAAACGCTTGTCGTGATGACAGCAGTTGTCCATTCCAAAGCTGTAATCCTTACTATTTTCAGCGCCGTTGATTTCGGAAACGAAGGCTTCGCAGCAATGCCTTACTTTGAGTTTCGTGAAGTGCGAGGAAAAGTGCCGATCGGCGACACTATTTAGTTCGCCACGAAAGCAAGTTTTCCTTTTGCAGCGAATTGATAAAGAAACAGTGAATTAGCACCAACTATGGCGAGGGATTGTCGTCAAAGATGGCTCTTCATAAGATAGATAGTGGACCAACAGGAGACCTTAGCCATGACCTTCCGTCCTCAAAAGCTCCCGTTAGCTGGGTTTGTATGCGCTGTGCTGTTGACAGGCGGCCTGATTAATACGCCCAGCAATGCAGCTAATTCACTGTTCGAAGCGCTCGATCCACCGGTCTTCCTAACCAACCTTTCCGGGAACCCCGTCGAGTTGCAATGGCAAACTGTTGTTGCGAATTTGGCGCTGTCTCCCTTGCGCGGGACGTCGGTTCCGGTCGATGTGAAGGAAACGCCAGCCGATGAAGGCCTATTCTGGTTCCACGACCCTTCGACCGGCAATGCGGTTGAGAACACTGTATTTGTGTCAATCGTCGGTTCCGACGGCACTATCCTGGCTCAAAAGGTGATGGAGGAAGAGATCGCCGGCACGTTGTCGACCGTCGAGGACACTGCGCTGCAGATTACCATCGAGACTGACGGGGCGCTGACCCTATCGATCCGCCATGCGGATTAGCACTCTTTGATATGGGGCTTTGGAGCTATCGCACTCACCTTAGGCCGGGCGAGCCCAGTCATCCCTCGATCCTGTCATGATGGATGATATGGGTAGACAGATCGGACGGATTGCCGTTGTTGACGATCTGAGAGGCCTTTGTATCATCGCAGTGATCTCGACCCATGCGGTACTGCTGTTTGCACCCAGGATCGGCTATTTGAGATGCGATGTGCTCGGGCCAGCCTTCATCAGCTGCGGCGGAGCGAACTTTGCGTCCCTATTCATCGCCAACATTCAGGCGGTGGTGGTTTTTGCGTTCATAAGCGGGCTAATGATCGCGCGCCACCCCAAGCCGAGTCTGACGCGCCAGAGCGTGCGCCTGATGATCGCCACCGCTGTCGGCGCCGCCCTGACAGTGGTGTTGTCCTCAGTCAACACTGTCGACGACGAGCCGCTTGTACGTCTAGTGTCTCCGCTGCCCTTCTCCAACCCCGCAGAGAGCTTCTGGCGCGCCGATCCGGATTGGACGGATTGGGCGCGCCTTGTGCTGGGCATCGAGTATCTAGGCATTGTCACCGGACGCATCGATGATGTTTCGGCAGCGTGGCCACCTTTTTGGTGCATTCCATGGTTCATTGCTGGCTGGCTGGTGCTGGCGCTGGCGCGCGGTCTGTCGCATGGATGGTCGGCCATTGTCTTGGCATGCATCACGGCGGCATCTCTTGCTGTCGATGACCAGGGTATCTTAACAGCAATGATCGCGGGATATCTGGTACGACCCTGCATCAGCACGGTATCAGAGCCGACCGCGCTTGTCGCGTTGGCTATGGGTCTGACGCTGGCACTGTTGCCGGAGGCACGCTCAATGCCAAGCGATTGGTTGACCTGGTCACCGCCGCGCTGGTTGGTGCCAATTTGGCAGACTCTGGCCGCGGGATTGATCGCCGTTGGCTACCTGAATTTGGCTAAACCGTTGGCGGCAATAGGGCTGCGCTGGCTAGGCCGCAACTCGATTTGGATCTTCTGTCTCCATTGGCCCTGTCTCTTGGTAGCGGGATCGGCCTCAATCGGTGCGGGCGTACCTTGGAACGTACTGATCGTGATTTCTCTTGCCCTAACAGCGCTACCTTTTTGCGTCGCTGTCATCACGCTTTGGCCTTGCGGCCACCACAACCATCGGTCAGAGCGCGGCTTGTATTCTCGCGAGGAATGAGGATCTGTTGAAAAGTTTATTACTGACTGAAGAGTTGACACCGAACCCGCGGCTCGTGCCGCCAGTTCCGCAAACTGACGAAACGGACAGATTCCGGGCGTGAGCTGAGCTTTGCGGATCATGTGTGCCACTTCGACCCCGTCCAGTGTACGCTAAACTGAAAGTGTGCAAGGTTGTGCCCGTGGCCAGTGTCGGACAAGCAAGGCTAGGTTGATCATCATTTGGAAATGTTTCCATCTTGAATAGAAGAAGAATGCCGGAGCTGCCCAAAACGACAGCTAGCGGACCCAAACAGGGTACGCAAAAGCCAACGGCCTTTTCTAAGCTGACCTATGCATCATTCATTCCGCGACCATGGCCGACTGAGCACAGAAACAGCTTGCCGCAACTGCAACGTCCGCGCGTGAGAGTGCTAGGCTCTGTTGCAAAGTTTTGGCTGTTGACGTGCATGGGTGTAGCGTGTGGATGGCTTTCGGTCCCAACTAGTCGAAAGTCAGCTCATGATCTCCTTTAAAGGCGCACAATATCCCAAGGATGTGATCCTCTTTGCTGTGTTCTTCTACCTTAGATACGGTGTTTCATACCGGGATCTGGAAGAAATCATGTCCGAGCGAGGCGTTGCGGTAGATCACACTACACTAAACCGTTGGGTGACAAAATACGCTAGTGCAATTGCCGATGTTGCGCGCAGACGAAAGGGACTGTGCGACCGTTCCTGGAGAATGGACGAGACTTACATCAAGGTGAAAGGCAACTGGGTCTATCTCTATCGAGCCGTCGACAAGCACGGCAAGACGCTTGATTTCATGCTTTCCCCTCGACGAACCGATGAGATCGCTGCGTTGGGCGGTAGTATTAACGCAGACCTACTTTTGGAAGTAGGTTCCGAGATAGTCGGGTCACAGGCTATACAGCTGGCCTGGCCGAACGAACTAAGCGCTCACAGGAACCAAGCGAGCAACAACCAGGGTGAGACAGCCCCAATGGAGTCGGCCGACTGACCTGTGGATCGCTTCCCAAGCATGTTTGAATGTCCGCTCCCGTAGATCCTGTCCAAGTCGCTTGCATCTGCAGCGAAGTTCCGCTTCCCGCCCTTCGTGCAAAAATCATCCAACGCCTCTCAGCCTCTTCCAACTTCGCATTGAGACTAGTTGCTGGAGAAACTCTGCAATGCCCTCTCTAGTAGTTCAACCAATATACCGTTGAACGCCCGCCTGCCTCGGACCGCTTCAAAACACCCAGTGCTTCCATTGAAAGTAAGTCTCTGGTCGCTGTAGCAGTCGAGGCGCCGCTGATCTTGCGGAATGCCTTGGCGCTGATGCCTAAGTTAACGCGCGCCGGGCCTTGTTCGAACAGCTTGCGCAGGACGCGTTCCTGCCGTTCATTGAGCTGCGGAGTGAACCGCAAAAAGAACCGGTTGCGTCTCAAGACAAATTGCGCTTCTTCCCTGGCAGAGACCGACGCACTTTCTAACGTTTGTAAAAACCAAATTACGAACTCGGTTGCGTCGATGCCCCCCCTGCCCTCTTTCCGGCCGGCCTGTAGAGCGTGATAATACGCTTTCTTGTCTCGTTCGACCTGACGTGAAAACGAAAAAGCCAATGCACCTTGCTGGGCAAAAACAAATTCAATCAACGCCCGGCCAATTCGTCCGTTTCCATCAGAGAACGGATGGATGGATTCGAACCAAAGATGCGCCAATGCCGCCTTGATTGGCACTGGTGTTCCCTGGTCCTGCGCCAGCCAGGACAGAAACACATTCATTTCATGCTCCAGACGCTCGGGCGGCGGTGCTTTGTACAATACATCATTGGATCCGGCGACTGCCGAGCGGACGATTTCCAGATCGAAACGACGCCAGCGACCCAAGTCTTGCAATTCAATGCCAAAGAACAACAACTGATGCCAATCGAACAGAGTGTTCGGATCTAGCGGTCCCATCGTTGAGCGCGCAGCCGCCATCAACTCGGCGACCGCATCAGATCGGCGCGTAATGGCCTGCCGGTCGCGGTGCTTCAAAGACGCAACAATCGATGCCTGTATTTCGGTTTCGTCCAGGGGCACGCCTTCGATTCCAAATGACGAAATGACCTCTTGGGCGATTTGCGAAAGATGAAACTCCTCCCGGTCAGTATCCGGAAGCCCATCAATGAGGCCCGTAATTTCACCGACCTTTTGGGAGGATGTTGCCAAATAAGGTTCTACCCGCTCATGGTCATAAGTGAACTTGGGCCAGTACTTGGATTGCCAAACTTGTGCCATGAGGAGATTAATAAGCACATTCCAATCAATATTGATATCATTTTGATCTGAAAAATGGACTAATTCATATCATCCACGGCTGGGGTATGGTCCGCGAACCGAGGCGAGTCCACTTCGAGACCGAAAGGATCGCGGAATTGAAAGTACTTAGGCCGCCGCGCCGAACTACAGAATGGTCAGCATGTGGCAACGGCTCGAAGGTGTTAATGATCTCAAAATCAGCGGTTTGTCGTGCACAAAACCTTGCATGCCTGCATTTTTGATAGGGTGGCCCTTCACATACATCTTAATGCCAGATGTGTCACTTGGGCGGTGCTATTCTGCTGCCTCGAAGCGCATGCTGCGCACCTCTGGGTCAACGCGGCTGTAGGCAGAGAGCAGACGCCCGGACCACTTCTGCGCGATGTAATCGGCCATAAACCGGGACGGTGCCATTAGGGTCACCACGCCCCCTGCCCTGTCAGCCTCGGTCAAATGCTGGAACCAGCTGGACCAAAGCTCGGGATCACGCCTGTGCAGAATGGTCTGCACCTGCGTCCAGGCATCCGCGCCGCTCGAATCGGGCGCAGGTGGTTTCACCTTGAACGGCACGATATTTGTGTCGTCGTCCGGCTCTTTGATCATCCGTGCCTGGAAATCGGGGCCGATGGTGGACCAGACCTCGGAGGTGTCCACCAACACCTGCTTCAGATCAAACTCGTAAACCGCAACGCGACCACGGGCCGCTGGACGTTTGACGGCGATCCAGCCCATTGTTTTCAGCTTGGCCATTTCGCGTTTTACGGTCCGTTCGTTCACCGACCAGAGCCGAGCGATCTCTTCCCGGCCAATCGACAGCTCATTGTTGCGCCAGTTATAGCGGGTGGTGATCAGAGCGATAACGCGGAGAATGCTGCGCTGACGGTGCTTGTCCCCGGATAGGGCGTGCACAGTCAACGCCGAGAGAATGTCATATTTAATAGCGGGCGCATTCCGCCCAACCGGTTTTGCTAGCTGCATCCCTATTCTCACCGCTCTGTCTGCCTCGGACGGAGGATACCGCCTCTGTTGCGCCGTTTTCCAACGCTTTTCGCTATGTTGCCCTGATTAGCGTCCAAACCAACGATTCTGTCAAGTGGAGTCTGATTTGAGCCGAGGTTTGATCAAAATCCAAATCCAATTTCTAAAATAAGATGGGTGAAGTAGTGGTGATGGGGGACATCTTGAGAGTCCCCTTTTTTCCTTGTTTTGTCCCCCTAAATGGGGTGGTACGACCGATTCCGTCCCCCTAAATCCTGACGCTGGCAACCTGAGCCGGGCGGCATTCGAGGCAGGTGACCCCCGAATCGGTCGGTGGCTGGGAACCCCTTGTTTTCTTACCCGTGGGTAAGACTAGACACTCATCATATTTTCTTTTGCGTAAAGCGCAAATCAAGCGTAAATAGATAAAACATAGGAAATAGCGTCCCATAGAATGAGACCTGAGGCATGTACACGCACGAAGACCTGAACGCATTGCGCAATCAGTCCCTCAAGCTGCAGGGCTGGATTCGCCAGCAGACCTTCAGCCCCGAGTTGGAAAAGACCCTCCGCCGCTTTTCAAGCTGGGAGGTGTCCGAACTGATCTTTCGCGTCAACCAATCCACCTTTCGCGGCAAGTTGGCCTCCGACCCCTCCCTGCCCGGGGGCGAGGTTGAGCCCGATGGTCGCCAGCGCTGGTTCAGCCTGGAAGAGGTGAATGAGTTGCGTCGCCGGCTCAAGGTGAACCGCAAATCCCTGATGCCGCCCCGCCCCGCCGGTAAGCGCGCCATTCGCGCAGCCGTGGCCAACTTCAAAGGCGGCGCGGGCAAGTCAACCGTGGCGCTGCATCTGGCCCACGCCGCCGCGCTGGATGGCTACCGTGTGCTGGTGGTGGATTTCGATCCGCAGGCGACGCTGAGCCATTCCATGGGTCTGACCGACGTGGCGGAGGACTTCACGGTCTGGGGCATCATGGCCCGCGATCTGATCCGCGAAACCGAGCGGATGAACAACCGCCCCGCCGCCGCCGAATCCGGCACCGCCCTGCCCCGCCGCGAATTGCCGCCCTCGATCACTGATATGGGTCTGGGCGATCTGCGCATCTCGGATTTCATCAAGCAAACCTCGTGGTCGACCATCGATGTCATCCCGTCCTGCGCCAATGCCGCCTTCGTGGAGTTCGCCTCGGCACAGTACCGGCACCTGAACCCCGAGTGGTCGTTCTTTGCCGCGGTGTCGCGCTATCTAGATCAAATCCCCGATGATGCATATGACCTGATCCTTTTTGATTGCCCGCCTGCGATTGGCTACCAGTCGATGAACGCGGTGTTTGCGGCGGACATGCTCTATGTTCCCTCCGGCCCGGGCTATTGGGAATATGACTCGACTACCTCTTTCATCGGTCAGCTGGCCGAGGCGCTTGAGGATCTGGCCTATGGTTTTGATCAGACCTTACCCACGGGTAAGATTGGTCTACCGAAAACCTTCTGCGAACTGCGCTTCCTGCTGACCCGGTACGAGCCGGGCAATGCGCTGCACCTGGCTATGTTCGATGCCTTCAAAAAGGTGTTCGGCGAGCATGTGGCGGAACACCCGGTTGAGATGACCCGCGCAGTCGAACAGTCCGGTCGGTTCCTGAGTTCGGTCTACGAGATGGACTACCGCGAGATGACGCGGGAAACCTGGCGCCGCGCGCGCTCGACATTTGATAATGTGTATGAAGAATTCCGGGGCGTGATGCTGTCGGCCTGGGACCAGCTGGAGGATGACGCATGAGCCGTAAACGCAGAATGTTCGACATCGACATGCCGGCCATGGAGGACATCCCGGTCGGTAAGGTTCCAGACAAGGTGCTGGAAAAGAGACGCGGGCCGATGGCGAAGGCGATCTCGGAGAATGCCGATGCGTTGCGCAACCAGCAATCCACCGAGGATACCATCCGCGCCGAAAACGACCGTCTGGCACATGAACTGGTTCGCTTGCGCTCCGAAGGTTTGGTGACCGAGCATGTGTCCTTGTTAGACGTGGTCACCGAAAAACTGACCCGCGACCGCAAGACCGGCCCCGACCCTGAGCTGGACGAGTTGAAAGATTCGATCCGGGATATCGGGCTGTCGAATCCGATTCGTCTCGAACGCCGGCCGGATGGGAGGTTTGACCTGATCCAAGGTATGCGTCGCCTGTCCGCGTATCGGGCTTTGCATGAGGAAACCGGCGAAGAGATCTATGCCAGAATTCCGGCAGGTATTTCTGATGCGACTGATCTGAATGACAGCTATCGGCGCATGGTGGATGAGAACCTGATCCGCAAGGATATCTCCTTTGCCGAAATGGGCGCGTTGGCGCGTGCCTATGCAGAAGACCCGGCGAATGACTGCGCTGACGTGGACAAGGCCGTCGCGATTCTGTTCAAGTCCGCCAGCTATACCAAGCGGAGCTACATTCGATCTTTCGCCAGTTTGCTGATGATGCTGGACAAGGTGCTAATGCACCCCAACGAGATTCCTCGCAATCTGGGGGTCGAGCTGAAACGCAAACTCGACGCCAATCCCGGATTGATCCGGCAGGTCAGCACGGCGGTGATGAGCGAAACCGATCGGGATGGCTCGCGTGAAGTAGCCATTCTTCGAGACTTTGTGACATCGGAGACTAGCGCGCCGAAAAAACCTATAGCGTCCGGGAGCGGTAAAACGCGCCGTGCGAAAACCACGTTTCAGGTGTCGGGTAGGGCAGGGGTGGCCAAGTGTTCGGCATCCAGTGGTAGGATTGAGTTGCGCTATGATCTGGACTTTACGCGTTTGGATAGAGCCAAGCTGGAACAGGCTATTGCCACTTTGATTGACGATTTGCAGGAGGATGACAATCTTACCCACGGGTAAGACTGAAACATGTATTTGCTAAGGCGAAGCGCCGGGTCCATAGCCCGGCGTTTTCTTTTTTGTTCTTACCCTAGCAGATCTGCTGCCGGGTTTTCAGCTATATCTACGTCGTCGTAGTATTTCTGCGCCTGTGCCATGGACCGATGTAGCGAGAGGCGCATGGCGGCCTGGATCGGCGCGCCGTCCAGTGCGGCCTGGGTGAGGAAGCCCGAGCGCAGCCCGTGGGGCGAAGCGAAATCCTCCGGCAGCCCGGCCAGCGTCAGCCGGTGTTTCACGATCTGGGCGACGGCATCCGGGCTGAGGCGGCGCGCCAACACCCGATCGGCTTTGGAGACGGGGCGGAACAGCGGCCCGTCCTCGATCTCACCCAGCTCGATCCAATGCACCAGCGCCTGGGCTGCGCGTCCCTTCAGCACCAGCTGCGGCGTTTCACCTTTGGTTGTCGTCTTGGTCTCCAGCAGTGAAATCCAAACCAGGCTTTTCTCGTCGAACTCCTTCAGCGAGACGTCTTCAAACATCAACCCGGTGATCTCCGAGCGCCGTCTACCACCAGAAGCCCAACCCAGCATCAAGATGGCGCGGTCGCGGCAATCCCGCCGGGACCCTCGACAGGTGGACAGCAATTGCTCGAGCACATCGCGGGTGATCGGGTGCTGCGATTTTGGGGCAGGGGGCCGGGCTGCTGCCCGGCGCGCCTTGGCACGGGCCTGCTTCACCTGCGGCGCACCGAAAGGGCTGGTCAGGTTCTTCATTCGATGAAAGGCAAGCCAGG
>JBCCWL010000017.1:0-25442 GCA_039193885.1 Pseudomonadota bacterium | reverse complement strand
GTCGAGAGTTTGCAGTGATGAGAGACTGGCGAGCGGAGCGACATCTGCCACCTGGGTGCCGCTTAGGAAGAGAGATTGCAGTGATGAGAGATTGGCGAGCGGAGCGACATCTGCCACTTGGGTGCCGCTAAGGAAGAGAATTTGCAATGATGAGAGATTGGCGAGCGGAGCGACATCTGCCACTTGGGTGCTGTAAAGGAAGAGAGATTGCAATGATGAGAGATTGGCGAGCGGAGCGACATCTGCCACCTGGGTGCCGCTAAGTTTGATTTCTGAAATCGGTCCGATGAGTCCGAGCGAAGATGCTACATTTGCGAGTTCAAATTGGGTGGTCGTCTCTGGGAAGTTGATCGAGCTGCCGTCGAAGTCATCGAGAGCCGTAATGGTTATCCCCATCGCCTCCAGTTCTAGGCGAGCTGCAAGCTCTTGTTGTTCAGGTCTCAACACAACAAACTGGTAAGCCCCGGCTGCAAAAAGAACAGATATCAGTGCAACGCTTGTTGCGATCCCAAACCGCCGATAACGGGTAATAGTACGCCGAGGCCGCGTGCTCTTAATCCACGTGGAATCAAAGAGCCGACCGTAGATACGATTTCTGACGACAAGGTGACCATCTTCATTTCGTTGTACCAAGCCGGATAGCTTGAGTTCTGCATGGCTAAGAGCTGGCTGGTCCTTCTCGCGGTTGCCACTGAGAATTCGCTCATATAGCGTTAGGGATTCAAGACCATTTGAAAGGCGGGTTTCGAGGAAACGTAGAATCTGTTGGAAATGGCTGTCACCACTGACCCGATCTAACTTTCCAAACGCCTGGTCGATATAGGTATCCACGTCTTCGTTGGCACTAGCTTCAAGATTTGCCAAATCTGAACAGAGCTTCATAGTCAGATAAGGATGGCCACCAGTCCAGTAGAGTACGCGGTTCAGTATGTGTGTTTTCTCATCAGTAACTGGGTCGAGTGCTGCGCGGAGTGCGGATAGATCATCTATTGTTAAGTCAAAGTCGCGTAGTTCGAGCGTATTGCCGACATTGTAGGGCGTAGTGCGCCGTTCTTTGATCAGTTCATTTGGGGTTGCCACACCAAGCAGGCAGAACGTGACGCTCGAATAGGCGTCGATTAGCGTCCTTTCATTGTACATACTGCGGATTGAGGTGAAGAGATCGTCTGTGAAGTCGAGTTTGAGCGTGCTGTCGATTTCATCGAGAAAAACGACCACAGGGCTCGGATCTGCCCCAACCACTATGTCCCGAAAAAACCCCATAAACTTCTGATTTTGAGTCTCAGACGCGTGTTCGTCCCACCATTTTTTTACATTTAAACTGAGGCGGAGATCGCGAGATATTTTGTCAATAAGACCGAGATAATAGTCATCCGCCGCAACGATGCCGCCCAATTCGCCAGCTAGATCGACGGAGACAAAACGGACGCCGTGATCCCGCAACTTCAGAGCAGTGCGTACCATCAAACTGGATTTGCCCATTTGGCGAGACGTCAGAACATTCACATACTCGCCCTCCATCAAAAGCTTGAAGAGCAGCTCGTCCTCACGCCGGTCTATGTAGAGATGGCGGCTTGGATTGAGCGTGCCACCGGCTTGTAGCTTGCTCGCTTTCAAAGCACGCGCTTGAAAAAGCGAGCGTAGAGCAGGTTTGCTGGGACCACGCGATCTCCATCCCGCCGCACAAGGCCGGCGCCCTCAAGCCTGAAGTAAGTATCCCGAGTTGGAGCAGCACCTTTGGTAATGAGCTGCATCATGGCAGACGGCAGATCTTTCTGTCGCTCCAACAACATTAGCAAATGCCGCAGATGGTCCGAGAAAGGCCCGTTGATGTCGTCGGCCTGCTCGAGCAGCTCTTCAAATTTGATAGATCCAGAGGTGGTCAACCGATAGAACGACAGTCGGCTCAGGAATGGTTGGCCGTGGAGTAGTTGGTGCAACCGGTCTAGTTGCTCATCTCCTAGCGGCGTTCCGTATCGGTCATTTAGCTCGCCCAGATCCGCGCGCACGAAAGATTGGAGTTCAATCGGTGGCGTGACATTGAACGGGGAACGATCACCAGAGTCGATCAACAAGTACGGCTCAGTTGCTATAACAAGAGCAAGATCGACGTCTTCCCACGGCGAAAGTGGCTCTGAGCGACGATTGTGCCAGTTTCGAAGCATGCTGAAAAAGTCATGCTGATAGGGACGCCCAAGCACGCGATCGACTTCGTCGAAGGCAATTGTAACGGGCGCGCCAATCAGGGTCAGAATTTCATCTTCGATATGATTGGTTAGATCCCGCTGAGTTGTAATTTTACTCTCGCCGCTTACTTCGAGTCTCAAACTCCGCGCCAATTCCGATTTCAATGCGTTAAGGAGTGTTTCGTAGTCCTCAAGCTCTTCGTCGCTAAAATTTTGGAAGTCGATATAGGCGATATGCTTGTTCGCTTCCATGCAGGCTGCAAGGTACCGCACCAATAGACTGCTTTTACCCGTCTGACGGGGTGCTCGGATAACAAGCGTCTCTCCGAGCATGCGGGCGGTGGATTCGACTCTCTCATCTGCTCGCCGCCGCACGTAGACTGGATCATTGATCCTTATGCTCCCGCCTGGCGCACGAAGCACCCGTGGATCAACAACTGGATTTGGCCGAAAGCTGCTTGGTTCGACTGAAACCGCATCTGGAATGTTGGAAGCTTCAATAACCTTTAGCTCCAACAGGTCTGCACAGTCGGCATGGCCGTCGATGGCGGATTTTATCGCTGTCAGTGCCCTTTCGGAGTCCTGTTTTGAATTCCAGGTCACATATTGAACGCGCCCAAGATAGCTATCGAGTTCGTAGTCGAGTGGCCCATCGTAACACACCCGAACGGGTAAAATTTGCGGGCTGCCGTCGCGCTTTCTTTTCTGGTGAGCGAGCCGGACTTCGCCTTGAACCATTTCGCTATGGATCGATTGCTCAGAGAGCAGGACGATCAAATAGTCACACCAGTCGATCCGGCGACGGATTTCGGCGACCCAATCAGTTCCGACTTGCATGCCCACATCGATAAAAATCTCGGACCCGGCTTGTGCGAGGTTTTCGCGCAAATACTGAGCTAGCTGCTCATCGAACTTGACACTCCGACGGTAAGATATGAACAGCTTCGCCGCTCGCTCACGGGCCGGCTTGATAGCCTTATCCACTTGCTCATTGTCCGCGAAATCGGCGATCGCGAGTGGCTCGCCACACTTGAACAGATCAGAAGCAGTCCGCCGAATGCTCAAGTAAAGTTGGCTGTCTCTCGATGCCGGCTTACAAATGCTGATGTGATCGTCATCCATGGGAATTGGAGTGACGCCGCTAATACCCGGATCTGCACTAGTCGCGTTAACGACTTGGATGCCCAAATACGGCTGTGTTTCAAAAAAACAGAGTGTTTCGATACCAAGTTTTTCGGCGTTGTTTCGATACCAGACGTTTAGAGCTCTGAGTGACGGGTCATGGGCTTTCAGTTCATTTAGGGTTACGGTTTTCCTCAACATTTTGCCTAGGAAGTCCGCCCAACCTGCTAGTTCTGCTCCGGCGTGAGGCGTCGAGAGAAACGCGAGCCCGCGTGTCTGTTCAACTATTTTCGCCCAAGCGGGATTTTGCAATTCCTGACCGTGCCGCAAAATTTGTTTGGTGAGTAAACCACCAAGGCTGTGGCAAATGAAAAAGAGTGGACAGTTTCCAATGGAATGAGCCCGAAAAAGGTCAAGAGTATTGGTGGCCCTGTCTGCAAGTGGCATCGTGGTGCCGCGCCATGCCGATGCACTGACTTCGTAATCCAAGGAATAGATATTCAGTCCCGGAAGATCGTCACCCAGCCATTGTGGCCAGAACGTCTCTTCGCCGTCACTTTGCCATGTACCAAACGCATCACCACCGAGCCCATGAACAAATACGATCTCTCCGGCCGGTGTCTGGCTCTTAGTCTGCTGGACCACATGCAATTTACTCATTGGTGGCCTTCCCCTGATTTCGAAGGATTATCACCGTCTCTGCGGTCAATGAACAGCCCGTTTAGATTGAATTTCTCATGTGTATCTGCCCTGCCTGAATGATTTAACTGTGGCCTTGAACGTGGGAAGCAGTGGCCCTGTGCCATGCCGGGCGGCCGGCTTGTATAATGTTAAAGTCGTTTGGATATCCGGTTGTGACTTCAGGCGTTCTGGATGGGATGTAACACTATTGGTAAGTCGGTTACATCGTCGGTCAGATTCTGGCCACTAAACACCTTAGATTGCTCTCGAGACCGGCTAAACATGTAACGCTTCGCATGGCAAGTATTACATGCCCCAAAGGTGCCAACTGAGTGTTGGAGGTCGTCCCTGTTTTCCGCTTCGGTTATACAAGCTCGTCGTTATTTGTTTAAACATCAACTTCGAGAGCTCTAACCGCGCGCTCCATCGCGGTTCTTCTCAAAAAAGGCCCTTAGAACAGCATTCATGCGGGTTTGATACCCCGGCCCTTGCGCTTTGAACCATGCAAGCATATCCGCGTCATAGCGAACCATGACCGGGACCTTTTTTGCCTTTTCAAATTGCACGTCATCCAAGTCAGGTATGTCTGAATAGTCGATATCCTCGTCCCTGATCGTGTCGAAGCGCGCCAAATCATCCTTCGACGTCTTTGGCGGATTGGCCGGATCAATCGTGTGTTTCGTCGTTCCCATATCGTCTCCTTTCCCGCGCATTGGCTTTTCGCGCTGATATCAGCCGGATGACATTCCGCTCATCGTCGAGCGCAAACACCACTACGTATATGCGGCCATCGATCTGCCCATAGGTGATGAAACGTTCTTCGCCATAGTCGAACCGAATGTCCCGGATCGTAACTGCGTGTTCATCAACGAACACTTTGGCCGTAACCTCAAACCTGATTTTGTGTTTCTCAAGGTTGCTTGCGGCTTTCGTATCATCCCATTCAAATTCCATGTGCTCGTCCTACGGTATATACAATTCGTATATACGTCAAGATTTCTTCCTAATCGTGTTCACAATTCGCCAATGTCCATCCACCGTAGTCTCCGGCGTTTCTGATATTCAGCCTCCGCTTCGGCGCCTTTCATCGCCTCATCGCGAGCGCGGCGGATGGACTGATTGATCCGCGAATAATCCGGTCCGCGCGTTGATCGATGGATTTCTCGTTCGCGTTTCAGGCGTTTCGTATCATCTGGATGCATCGGGCTTGTCCCTCAAAGACCAATCACGGTTCCAATGTTGGTCCGGCGCGTGTGCGCGTACGCCTGCGCGGCCGTTCCGATGTTGGTCTTCGCTTTTTGGGCTTCGGCGCCTCGGGCTCTACCGGCTGCTTGAGCCGCTCCATATCGCCGCGCAGTTCTTTGATTGCATCAAAATGCTTTTGACGGCCGGCACGCGCTTCTTCGTTCAGTCGCTTCATAGCCTGCAAATGCCGGTTGCGATGGTCGCGGATTTCATCGCGGTTGCGCTGGCGGGCGTGCAACGCTTCCTGTTGATTCAGTACTGTGGTTTTTCTTCTCTTACCGGTTAGCCAATCCCAAAGGCCCGGTAGCCCTTTGCGCAATCGGGATTGACGCATCTTTTCCTCAATCCCTTCACGCCGTTGCTGGCGTTCCCACAACCTGGCTTCTTCGCGGGCCTGCCTATTACGCTGCCGTTTCTCCTGCGCCTTTTGATGGGCGCGCCCAACAACGATGTCGGCGCGTTGCTCGGTGCGCAATTGCTTAAGACGCTCTGAGACCTGTTTGGCAGCCCGCATTTGGGCATCTTCGATTGACGGTAGGTTGTCTGCCTCACCCAGCCTTGCGCGGACTTCTTTGGCCTTAATGCCGACATAGCGGCTGACCGGGTATTTCTCACCCTTATGGTCAACACCGACATGGCCACGATTGCCTTTCGCCAGGAAGTATCCGCGTTCGGCAAGTGCGTGTGTAAATGCCGCCGGTGAATCGGAGATCGCCCAGACATCGCGAAAGTCACTTTGGACTTCGCGGAACTTCTTTCCGGCTCGTTTGCATTGCTGCCATTGCTCGAATGAAAAGTTGCGCGGATCCCGGTCTTTCGAGTTGATCAATCCGACGGGCATCGTGAAACCGTGCTCGATATGCAGCGCACGTGAAACCTCCCGCAGCCTGAGCTTAGTGAAAGGTAGATGGACGGCCTTCATCTGGTCGGTATCGATTCTGCACCACACGGCATGGGCATGGGATCTCAGGACACCGTCGTCGCCACGCTTCCAATGACGGACAATGGCGCGTGGCTGGCCAGTGAGACCAAGCTCTTTTTCGATACGGTCTACCGCGTTTTGGTATTTTTCGTCGTCGATATCAGCTTCTGCCGGTGGATTGATGCTCACCGAGAATAGGTGCTGATCGCATTTTGTGGTCTTGCTGATAGCGTAGGATTCAACAAAAGCATCCATTAGATTGTCAGACGCGAAACCGCGAAGCTCGACGATTTTGATCTTCGCGTTCTCGGGCTTCATCAGGTGGATAGCCAAATCCCGTCCACCGCCGCGTTGGTTCCCATGGAGAATCATCGTTGCTTGCACTCACGGATATTAAGCGCAGCCACGAGGCCTTCACGAATAGCTGCAACATCGGCGACGGCCCTGCGCAGCTCCGCCTCTTCATGTCGTTCGATTGGCAGGCGGCCTTCTTCGACGGCGAGCAAGAGCGTACCCAACACGTTCGATAGGCCCGACTTACCAAGGCCACGAAGCGCACGGGCGATGGCCTCTTGCTGTTTGGAAAGCGGCTTGCGCTTCGCCGTTCCCATCGCCCGATGACGATCCAAGACGTATCGTTTTATGTATGGGCCTAGCGCGTCGCCTTTCGCGCATTCCGATAGCAATGCGAGTTCAGCCTCATTGAACCTAATGGATATGGGAGCGGGACGACGATCCCTAGCCTTGCTACCCTTAGCGGCAGTTTTGAAATCACCACTCGCTTTAATTGCTCCAGATGCACCGGTCATGGGGACGGCTCCCCATGTTCAGAGCCTTCAGACTGCTCGCGCTCCCATGCTTCAAAGCTCGAATGCTTAAGCTGTTGATTCCAATCAGCTAATACGTCGAAAAGTTCTTCAATCTGCTCGGGTTCAAGCTGTTCAAACTTTTTTCCCCGGTCAGCACCATCCCATTAGATTTCTAGACATAAAAACAATAATTTACTGCATTTAGTTCCAATTCAATCCACCCTTTTATACACCTTCCACACTTTGATAGAGGATGTTGGCTTTGGTCTGAAGACCAGCAACTAGACTGACGCCTGTTCGCCCCTTTTTTGGTGGGAAAAAAGGTCATGTCAAATCACCCAGCCTGTTGAATAGCCAATTGAGACGCTTGAAGAACACCTCCATCGTTTTCGCATGGAACTTCCGCTAGTCAGTAGGACCAACAAGTGTCGCGGGCGACTGGATGTCTCACCCCCACAGATTGGGGCCGACTATTAATAATTCGACCATGTGCGCGCGACATGCCGGCAGCGCGCACACCACCCCGCACCCTTAGGGGGTGGCGGTGCGCGGGTGTGAGTGCGCTGTCTGCTACACCTGGGTGCGCGCACCCAGCACATGTGCGCAGCCCTTGCCGTTACACATCCCAATCAGTTGGAGATTGGGCAGATTTATCAGTCACAACGAATGGAGCTTCCTTCCGGTTCCTCTCGTCCCTTTTCCGTTCTACCTTCAGCTCGCCTCGACCAATCAACCCTGTGAGGATGGAACGTACCTCCGCACGAGCATAATTTTGTTGCTGGCTCCGTTCCGACTTCTTCGGAGGCCCGATGTCGTATACCTCGACCGCTTCGGCTATCGCATTACCGGCCCAATTGGCCGCCTGTTCATTTTGCTTCCAATTGCCACTATCAATTGCTTGCTTGATTTTAGCGATCGTTTCAGGCGCTAGCTCATGCAGAGGATTTGGCATCTCCCAGGCGGAGACCACGCCCACCCAATCGCCTTCTGGGTGCTCAATGGTCTCGTTTCCTAGCGAAACATTTGTAATCTCGCGCCACTTTGCCTTGTCCGCCGGTGGTGCGAGGTTGGCCTTACCATCTTCAACCCTAAAGTATCCCAAGTGCGCGTGCAGTCCGAGCCGCTGAGCCTCCTCCGGCGTCATTCTCACCAGGAACCGAACACTACGTGCAGCATCCACCAGTGCGGACGCGCCACGCGCTTGATCGACACCCATTTCGAAAGCTGCTTGGCGCGATCCCTTCTTCGAATGATGGATTAGTTCAATCGCACAGCCAGTATTATTTGCAATGTCACGCCATACGTCCGCAACGGTATTGATGGCGCCATTGTCATTCTCAGAGACGCTATGTGTGGTAACAAACGGATCGACAATCAGCGCGTCGATCTCGCGCCTTCGCAGCCCTTCTGTGAGTTCAGTTATCAGTGGCTGCGCAATCGAAACCCCCGACTTGTCTTGGAATGCCATTTTGATCGGTTGGTCTCGACCACTGTCCACATGAAGCCGCCCACAAAGATTTGATTGGGTGATGTCATAATGGATACAAGCAGCCGCAACGCGTCGCTCGAGTTCTTCTGCTGGATCCTCACCATTCCAATACCAAACGTTCAGTGGCCGGGGAGCAGCGTCTCCCAACAAGTTTCGACCTGTTGCCATCGACAATGCTTCGACTATCGCCAGTGAGGATTTGCCAACTCCTCCAGGACTCACCGTGAGCGATAAGAACCCGGAGATCAGATGACGACCGTAAAGCCACGCTCGCGGGGTTATGGATGACGGGTCTCGGAAGGCAAAGGGCGTTGGGTTGATGGTCTTGGCAGCTTGAAGATCAATACCTGAGCTATACCGTGGACTGTACTGTTCCGCCTTTTCCCAAGACCTTTTGACCTCAGCCTCAAGCCGGTTGTCATTCACATATTTCTCAGCTGGGCCGCTCGGAAAATACTCAAAGATTGCAATAGTCAGCGGGAGATCTACTCCCGGGTGAGCATGAAGCGCATTAACGATACCTTGAAAATCGGCGCTTCGATCCCGGGTTTCGCCAAACTCAATTTTCTCTCGCAAGTTCGATGGCAGTTTGGCGACGGTAGTTTCAATTTCTGATAACGTGACTTTCCTCAGCTTGGTATTCAGATTGTCATTGGCTGTCTTCGCCTCTTTCTTTCCAGCACGTTCGTCGAGCTCCAAAAGCTCAGTTGCGATCTGATCGACATTTGCCAAAACGTCCGGAGCGTCCTGTAGTCGATTTCCAGAGACGGTTATGTACCGCCCCTGTCCTTCCTTGAGGTTGGCATAGACTTCGAACGAGCCTCCTTTCGGGTGCTGCTTCCTCGTGCCAATCGATGGAAAGTTGGCCGATACGTGGCCCAATATGCGGATACCTTTATTGCTGGGTGTCACCTCGGCGTAAGACGCACTCTGCTCGACCAGCGCTTCCGCCCAGGGCAGCAAGCCCCCCGTTTCCGGATTGCGCACATCGTCTAGATCGAGAGCGGCAAACTCCGCATAACCCAACAGCTGGAACCCAAGACCATGCTGTCGTGAGATTGCAGTGGCCTCGTCAAAGCTGCACCAAGTTTTCGGGTTGCTCGTGCTGGCAGGTCCAGATATTTGGCCTTTGGTTACCCGCAAAGGCGGCTTCGTCCATTTTCCCTGGCGCTTTAGCCAGTACCAGACAACCCACCGGTCTTCTTTGGTCAGGGGTTCAAGGCAGAGCGGCAATGGGGCGAGGCTAGCTTCCAAGCCGGACGCGGGATTTGGCGGAATTCGAATTGTCGCCGCGCTCATTGGCGCGGCCCGTGATAGGCGTAGAAGCCGATTGCACCTGTCATAAGGCTATTCTGTACGAACTCGAAGACGTGCTTTGACTCTTGCTCACCAACGGGCAACTCATCCTTCCAATACAACGTCAAGCGAACAGTCGCTTTCTTGCCGTTGATCATTTCTAGTGCACAACGAGAAACAACAACTGCCGCCCTCATAAATGGTGGAGGTGGCTCACCCCCAATGGCACAACGTGCGTTGTCTGTTTCAACCTCGTCTGCCCAACGGACGCGATAGTCCCGTTTGGGGTAGCGGCAAAACCAATCTCGATCGTCAATTGAACCTGGACATAAATCGGTAGCATCGGGATGTTCTGCATGCACAACGCTGGCGACTGCCATACCAACCTCTTTGAGGGGCAACTCCGGTGGGCCGATCGCCCTCATGATACAAACCTCGACAGTCCATCCATGATTGCATCGATGTCTGCCTCGTTCCAATATAGCCGCGCGCCAAGCTTAGTGGGTTTCGGAATGCGGCCAGCCTCTATGTCGCGGTAAATGCTGGATCGGCCTCGATTACCAAGTTTTGCTCTGAGTTGGTCGAGAGTCAGATAGCGGCTCTGTGTCATGGAGCATCTCCGTGGGTTGAAGTTGCTCACACCATTCCACCGCGACAGCGCGTCAGGGAAGTGGGTCAAAAAGGTCAAAACTCTAAATCAATTCTGACCCCTATTTTTGACCTGATATTTCTAATTTTGACCCATGCTTTTGACCTGCTCGACCAAAAACTGGTTTCAAAGTCAGAGCTAATTTTTCGACGCATGAGTCGAATGGAGTCGCGCTTGAGTTAAACGTCATTTGGAAATAGCCGCCGCGTTGCAGAGACAACAGCACATTTTTCCCTTTCCAGATGCGCGTCTGAAGCCTCACTGGCGAAGCTGGCACTGGGTATTTCTGTGCTCGAGAGTAGACGAGTTTTTATTGAGTCCTTAAGCCTTCTGACGTCGTTGCACCAGGAAGTTGATTGCATTCTAGAAAGACCCGTCGGTCGCAGTTGGCGCAGATGTTCTTGTCGATCATTGGAATTGTTGCGGCCAACGTGTCGCCTTTTGATATTTGAAGATGGTCCTCGCCGATTTCCTCGATCACATGGAATTGGCGTAGGCTTTCCAACAGAGGCGGGAAGAGTGCCACGATTTGGAAGGATCCGCCTTCGGCCCTCACTTGCCGGATGGCCTGGATAAGGAAATCCGCACCGGCAAGATCGATCTTTCCGACACCCTTCAAATAGAAAATTACGTGCTTTTGTCCGGGGCGCTTGCGGCGCATCTTTTCGAATTCATGCTCCACATGTTCGACCGAGCCGAAATAGAGCGGTCCATCAAGTCGGATCGTCACAATCTGCGGACATTCCGGAATGTTGTGCATTTCCGCATTGCGGAATTTACGCCGTCCCGACGCCGTCTCTACAGGAGCACTTACGCGGATTGCCGGGTGCGAACTCTCGTAGATAAACACGGCAAATGAGGCGATGACGCCGACATAGATGGCGAAATCAAGCTCGATCAGAAGCCCGGCCAGCAATGTCGCCACAAGGATCAGCGTCTCGGGCCGGCTGGTCCGAATAACCCTGGCAAGTTCTGAAAAATCAATCAGGCGCCAAGCCACATAGAGGATAAGCCCCGCCATTGCCGGCACCGGGATGAAACGGATGTAGTCATAGAAAAGCAGCAATGCGACGGCGAGGAAGAGGCTGGAGAAAACGCCTGAAAGTGGCGTCTTGGCTCCGGCTTCGGCGTTTACGCCGCTTCGGGTGAAAGACCCCGACCCAGCATAGCATTGGAAGAACCCACCAATGCTGTTCGATAATCCCTGCCCGATCATCTCCTGGTTGGCGTCGAACTTTTCACGCCTTCTGATCGCAAGCGCGCGGCCAATCGAAATCGCCTCTAGCAACCCAACCAGCGCGACTGCCATCGCACCGGGCACCAGCGCAACGACATGCTCCGCATCGAGGGAAGGCGGCGCGAAAACCGGCAGCGCCGCGCTCACCTCGCCAACCATGGCCACTCCTTTGGCTGCCCCATCCATCGCCCAGCAAACCAGCGTGCCAAGAAGAAGAGCGATGAGAAAGCCTGGGAGTTTTCGGGCGTAGGTTTGCAACAACACGACCGAAACGAGCGTCACCGCCGCGATCAGCACGGAATCCCCGGAAATGCCGGAAACGGCGCCCCCTAAGGCGATAATCCGCTCGATGACATTGCCACCGGCCTCGACCGCAACCCCAAGGGCGCCGGGAAGTTGAGACACGGCGATCAGGATCGCCGCGGCCGCCGTAAAGGCCGTCAACACCGAATGGGAAACGAAGGACACCAGGCCCCCCAATCGAGCGATGCCGGCAATCACCTGAATCAGGCCAACCAGAATGGTCAGCAAGAGCGCTAGTTCAATAAAAGCCGGCGTTGCCGGCGGCGCTAGGTCCTGAAGGGTCGCGAACACCACCGCAGAAATGGCGGTCGTGGGTCCGGAAATCATCACCATCGACGATCCCCAAAAAGCCGCGATGACCGCCGTGATCATGGCCGTATAAAGACCCATTTCCGGGGGCAGACCGGCAATAGTGGCAAACGCAACGCCTTGCGGGATCACGATGGCCGCGTTGGAGAAGCCGGCAAATGTGTCTGCCCGAAGGGTTGCTGGCGTAACATCGGAGATCCAACCCCGTGCGGGAAACAGCCGGTTCGTGAACCTAACCATCCCTGCGGCTGGCAAATATCTGTGCGGCAACTCGGGCGGCCGGTTTCGTATACGCGGCATCGGACAGGGCGCCGTCCAACTCAGCTTCGCCATGCTCGGCAAGCATCTCGGCCAGATCTAAGCCCTGCGAAACAGCATCCCCGACGATCCGCAAGGCCTCGATCCGGCCGACTTTCGCTGCAAGTGCAAAAACCGCCGCCTCGGCCCTTGTTTCCGGAACACTTTCTACTCGCGCGCGCATCGCCTCGACATCGATGTGAAGGCCGGAAACCAGATCTGATGCATGCGCAAGCGCGGCACCGGCCGTTTCGAACAGCATCGACATCTGAACCCACTCGACCGGCCAAAAGCCACCATCGCGCTCTTCGGCGTGAACGGCGCTGGCAGCAAGGGCCGCCTCGCAACCCAAGGCAATCGGGCCAAGCGACTGCAAGGCCTCGGCCATCACTGGATTGGCCTTATGGGGCATTGTCGACGACCCGCCCGCCTGCGCCGTTCGCAGTTCGCCAATCTCGTTCCGGGCCAACAGCGCAACATCCTTACCGATCTTCGCCGCCGCCTCGACACCTCGCACCAGCCAATTTGCCAGCCGGCGAATTCCGCTTCGATCACTGTGCCAGGGAGGACCACCGCTCAGGCCGAGAAGGTCCGCGACCCTATCCGCTAGAGCTTCACCGTTGTCCCCAAACACATTGCGGCTGCCCGACGCCCCGCCCAGCTGCACCCGCAACACTTCGGCACGTAGGTACGCCACCTCCGATTCGAGCCTAATGAACGGCTGGGCCCACTGCGCTACTTTCAGCCCGAAGGTAATTGGCGTCGCCAACTGGCCGCGTGTTCGTGCCAAGTAGAGGGTGTCTCTATGGGTCAGCGATTGCTGTTCCAGCACCTCGATAAACGCACTTAGCCGCTGCTCCAGGGCGTCAAGGGCCGCGCTGTAACAAAGGCAAAGCGCGGTATCGACAATGTCTTGGCTGGTGACGCCATAATGCAGCCAGTCAGCCCCCTCTGGCGATAGCTCAGCTCGCAGCGCTTTGACCATCGCCGGCACCGGCACGCCTGTCGCAGCGACACCGGCAGACAGCGTCTCGTGCGATACCGCTGTTCG
This sequence comes from Pseudomonadota bacterium, assembly GCA_039193885.1. Classification (GTDB taxonomy): domain Bacteria; phylum Pseudomonadota; class Alphaproteobacteria; order Rhodobacterales; family Rhodobacteraceae; genus Litoreibacter. The sequence goes on along the minus strand of JBCCWL010000017.1, from coordinate 11,846 downwards.
ACCCGGCAACTCGGCGATTGTCGCCGGTGCCGAGTTCGGAATAATCCCCATCTCCGCCTGAACTCGCGCCAGGGCGACCTCAACGCGAACCATGGCGGCCAAAACCGCTGCGTCCTCAAAATGTGCGCGCACAGACCCGTTCCCAAAAATCGGATCGGTTAAGAAGCTGGCGGGACCGGGACTTGACATCAGTGCGCCAGGAAAATCGGCACGGCGGTCTTGGCGATTACATCCGTGGTAACGCCGCCAAAAAGATCATGGGCGAACTTCGAATGCTCGAACGCCCCCATCACGATCAACTTGGCTCCATCCGTGTTGGCTTCGGAAAGGATCGTTTCCGCAATGCTCTTGTTCCGCGCTACCGTGCGCGCATCGACCGTCACCCCGTGTCGAGCCATGTTGGTGAGCACGCGGTCGGTTCCGCGCGGCGTCGACCCGACGCTCAAGAGCGTAACGTGAGACTTTTCGGCAAGGATGCCCATCGCATCCCCAAGCGCCCTCGCTGCAGATCGTTTTCCATCCCACGCGACCAAGGCGCGGTCTGCAAGTCCTTCGGCCTCGTAACCATCCGGCACAACAAGAACAGGACGTCCCGACTTGAGCGCCAGGATGTCGGGGCTGGCGGCAAGATGCGCTTCGTCCGCCGCTTGGGATTGAACACCTGTCACGACCAAGTCGAAGGCATGAGCAAAGGCGGAGAGCGGACCATCCTTTGCAGGATTGATCTCGACAAACTCCGACCCGCTAAGTCCGGCCGCCGCCGCAGCCGATCTAAAGCGCTCGGCGATTTCAGCAATGTGGTTTTCGTCTGCCTCGTGGAGCTGCTTGAGCAAAACCTTGGGCACATGAGGAGCGTATTTTGCTTCTATCACCGGGCGTCCGTGCCGCAGGACCCCTGTCAGGTGCGCTTGGTTTTGGATGGCGACCTTTATGGCGTGGCGTAAACCACTGCCACGCGCCGCATCACCGCTGTAGGCGCAAAGAACGGACTTTATCTGCAAGGGTCTCTCTCCTGCCGCGTAGATCAGACGATTGTCGCTTCGGTAGCAGCGCGCAGTTGAGCATCGCCAATGTTATCGGCGAGTTCGATGATCTTGAGTCCGCCCTCGACAACATCCAAGACGCCAAGATTCGTGATGATGCGATCGACAACGCCCTTCCCAGTCAAAGGCAGAGTGCATTTCCTCAAGAGTTTGGACTCGCCATGCTTGTTGGTGTGGTCCATCACAACAATCACCCGTCCGACCCCGGCCACGAGATCCATTGCGCCGCCCATGCCTTTGACGAGTTTGCCGGGAATCATCCAGTTTGCCAGATCTCCATTCTCGGCCACTTCCATGGCGCCAAGAACTGCTGCGGCGATTTTGCCGCCGCGGATCATGGCAAATGAGGTGGCACTGTCGAAATAGGCGGTGCGGCTCAACTCCGTGATCGTCTGCTTGCCGGCATTGATCAGGTCCGGATCCTCCTCGCCTTCGAATGGGAAAGGCCCCATGCCTAGCATCCCGTTTTCCGACTGCAGCGTGATGTCTTTGTCGCCGACATAGTTGGCCACCAATGTCGGGATGCCGATGCCGAGATTGACATACATGCCATCTTCAAGCTCGCTGGCCGCGCGCTCGGCCATTTGATTACGATCCCACGCCATTAGACGGCCTCCTTCGTGCGGACAGTTCGCTGCTCTATGCGTTTCTCGTGATCTCCCTTTATGAGCCGATGCACATAGATGCTGGGCAGATGGATCGCGTCCGCGTCGAGAGACCCGGTCGGGACAATCTCCTCCACTTCCATCACACAGACCTTGCCGCATGTGGCGGCCGGCACGTTGAAATTGCGGGCTGTCTTGCGGAAGATCGCATTACCCGTTTCATCGGCCTTCCAGGCTTTGACGATGGAGAGATCGGCCACGATACCGCGCTCCATCACATAAGTTTTGCCATCAAAATCCATGTGAGGCTTACCCTCGGCCACCACCGTGCCGACACCGGTTTGGGTGTAAAATCCGGGAATTCCCGCGCCACCGGCCCGCATCCGTTCGGCCAGCGTGCCTTGCGGGTTGAATTCGAGTTCAAGTTCGCCGGAGAGGTATTGGCGCATGAACTCGGCATTCTCGCCCACATAGGACGACATCATCTTTTTCACCTGCCGTGTTTGTAACAGGATCCCGATGCCGAATTCGTCCACGCCGGCATTATTCGAGGCAAAGGAAAGGTCCTTTGTGCCGGCTTCCTTGATCGCCTGCAAAAGGAGCTCAGGGATACCGCAAAGGCCAAAACCTCCAGCCGCTATGGACATGCCGTCGAACAACAGTCCATCGAGAGCCCCTGCCGCATCGTCATAGAGTTTTTTCATATCGTTGCCTCTCTCAATCCTAAGATCTCCCGCGCCTGTTGCCAGCCCGCGACCGGCCGCTCATACCTCTGACAGATCTCGACAGTTCGCCGGACCAGAGCTGCGTTGGATGGTGCGAGGCTCGTCTTGTCGAGACGGACATTGTCCTCGAGCCCTGTTCGCGCATGCCCGCCCGCTGCAATCGACCAATCATTGAGTTCACGTTGATGACGCCCGATCCCAGCGGCGCACCAAGGGGTGTCAGCACCGAACAGGCGATGAACCGACCGGACATAGAAATCGAAGACATCCCGATCGACGGGCATGGCGTTTTTCACGCCCATGACGAATTGAATGTACGGTTTTTCGGTCACGCGCCCGTCTGAATACATCGCTGAAGCCTGGAAAATGTGACTGAGATCGAACGCCTCAATTTCCGGCTTAACCGCATAGGTGCGCATCTCCGAGGCCAACCAATCGACCAGGTCCGGCGAATTCTCATAAGTGCGGGTCGGGAAGTTGTTCGAGCCGACGGCAAGCGATGCCATATCCGGCGCCAAAGGAAGCATCGCACCACGTTCGTGGCCGGCGCCGGAGCGCCCGCCCGTGGAGAATTGGATAATCATCCCGGGACAGTGTTTCCCTAACCCTTCTTTCAGTCGGGCAAACTTTTCGGGGTCGGACGAGGGCGTCTCGTCTTCATTGCGCACATGCGCATGCACGATTGAGGCACCGGCCTCGAAAGCCTCCTGAGTGCTTTCGATTTGCTCGGATATGGTGATGGGTACCGCCGGGTTGTCCGTCTTCCGAGGCAGTGAACCGGTGATCGCGACGCATATGATGCAGGGCGTTTTCATGGCGCAGCTCACAGATCAAAGAAGACCGTTTCATTATCGCCCTGCAGCCGGATCTCCATCCGGTAGACCGGCGCGCCATCCATTTCGGATTTTTGGGCGATCAGCGTGCCGCGACGGTTTTCCCACTCGATAATGTTGAGCACCGGGTCTTTGGCGTTGGCCTCTTCTTCGTCGGAGAAATACAACCTTGTATGCAGCCCGATGTTAATCCCGCGGGCAACGAGCCAAAGATTGAGATGCGGCGCCTGAACACCGACATTGCGCCCCTGTGTTGCTCCAGGTTTGATCGTGTCGAAACCCCACTCGCCAGTATCGAAATCGGAGATGACGCGACCCCAGCCGCGAAAGCCGTCTTCAACTGGCCCTCCGCCTTCTGGATGAGGGTAATGTCCTTCCGAATTTGCCTGCCATACTTCTATCAGCACGTCCTTTATCGGTGTGCCCATCCCATCGACAACGAGGCCTTCGACGCGAATTCGTTCTCCACTGGCGTTCGGGCCACAGATGTCGTGACCGAGCTCCTTGTCATAGATGTCGAAACCCGCAGCTCCGGGAGCGAGCCCGATATGAACGTAGGGGCCGGCAGTCTGAGAGGCGGATTCTCTCAAGTAATTCAAAGTCTGCGGCATCGGTCAATTTCCTTCGAGCCGGTTTTCAAACAGGGTCGAGCGGCGGCCGCGCAGCACGATGTCGAACTTGTATGCGACGGTATCGAGAGGAATCGTCCCGTTCAGATCGAGCTTTGCCGTAAGCTGCTCAATGGCCTCGGCATCCGGGATGGTCTGTACGATCGGGCAAAGCGGAATGAACGGATCACCTTCGAAATAGCACTGGGTGATTAGCCGCTGAATAAAGCTGCTTCCGAAGACGGAGACGTGAACGTGCGCCGGCCGCCAGTTATTGACATGGTTGCGCCAGGGATAGGCGCCGGGCTTGACGGTGCGGAAGTAATAGTACCCGTCATCATCGGTGAGCGTCCGGCCACAACCCCCAAAATTCGGGTCTATCGGAGCAAGGTACCGGTCCTTTTTGTGCCGATAACGCCCGCCGGCGTTGGCTTGCCAGATTTCTACAAGGGTGTTGGGCACCGGCCGCGCATCTTCATCGACGATGCGCCCATGCAGGATAATCCGCTCACCGATGGCACTCTCGCCCGGCTGTGCGTAGTTGGTCAGAAGGTCATTGTCGCTGTCACCGATATCGCCATGTCCAAAAACCGGCCCGGTGACTTCCGAAACAGAGTTCTGCAGTGAGATCAGCGAATAACGCGGGCTGCGAGCAACCGACGTCTTGTAACCCGCGGTATAGGCCGGCGGATGCAGATTGCGGTCGCGCTGATAATACTCACCAGGAACCTTGGTCACGATGCCCTCTCCATTTCTTCGTAGGTTTGTTTGGCAAGCTTGATAGCGTGGTTCGCCTTCGGCACGCCGGCATAGATCGCGACATGCATCAGGGCCTGCATAACATCCTCCTTCCTCGCACCGGTATTGGCGGTGGCGCGGATATGCATCGGGATTTCTTCAAAGTTGCCGGTCGCCGCAAGCAGGGCGAGCGTTAGCATCGACCTTTCCCGGCGCGTGATCGTTTCGTCGGCCCAAACCGTGCCCCAAGCCCCCTCGGTGATGAGCGTTTGGAACGGCTGGTCGAACTCAGTTTTCGCGGCTTCGGCCCGGTCCACGTGGACATCGCCGAGAACCGCACGCCGTGTGCGCATGCCCGCCCCGTACCGGTCAGTCATCGATCGCCTCGCTCAAAAATTCTGCAACAACGTCACCAAATCGCCCTGGCACCTCAGCCATCGGCAAATGACCCGTTTCCGAAAATTCTTCGTACTGTGCCCCCGGGATCATCTCGGCCAAACTGCGCACGAGTTCGGGCGGGCTAGCCCCATCCTCAGAACCCGCGATCACGAGCGCCGGCATTCTGAGACCAGTTGTGGATTGCGAAAGATCCGCCTCAGCCAGAGCCTCACAGCAGCCCAGATAACCGGGCGCCGGCGTCCTAAGCAGCATGTTGCGCCAGAAGCCAATGTCCGAATCATTGCGGAACGCTGAGTGGAACCACCGATCCAGAACGCCATCGGCAATTCCGTCCAGTCCATGCTTTTCGACGGCTGCGATCCGCTCGCGCCACAAGGTGGCTGTGCCCATTTTCGGCGCCGTGTTCGAGAGCACCAGCCGCGCCACCTGGCTCGGCCGCCTGGCGCCAAGCAATTGCGCCATCATGCCGCCAAGCGAAACGCCCGCTACCGTCAGGCTTGAAAGTCCCAGTTCGTCCACCAGCGCCTCCACATCCGACACCAGCGCCTCGAGCGTGTAAGGGCCGGCAGGCGCATCGCTCAACCCGTGCCCACGCGTATCCAGTCGGATGATCCGAAACCGGTTGACCTTCGCGATCACCCCATCCCAAAGCCGCAAATCGGTTCCGAGCGAATTCAGCAGAAGCAGCGGCGGGCCACCCGGATCGCCATCCTCGCGCCAGTGCAAGCCGACACCGCTATGGTCGAACCACGCCATCAAGCGCGCCCTGTTGGCATCGGCGAGCGGTCAATATGAGCTAACTGGGCGCGGACAAGATCCTCCAGCAAACGCGCCTTATCCGACTGATAGGACGGGTCGTCCCAAAGGTTGCGAAACTCGCCCGGGTCGCCTTCAAGGTCATAGAGTTCGCCCCACCCCATATCCTGGAGCACGGAGAGCCGAAAGCGTCTGTCCCTTACTGTCAGAATATTTGGAGAGACGCCAATCTCATCCATTTCTTTCTGGTGGGCATATTGGATAAACGCCGACTCTCGGGCGGGACCAAATAGGTCTTGGCCTTGCATGCCCCAAGCCTGCTCGATCCGGGCGCGCTCCAGGATCGTTGTGCCGATATCATGGGTCTGCCCAATCCGGTCGGTCCGGACCCCGGTTTCGCCTTCTGGGTCGGCCCAAAGGAAGGGCACCCGCGTTATCTGCTCGTACTGTTCGGCCCCTTTGAACAAAAGGCGATGGTCTCCGAGATGATCGCCATGATCGGTGGTGAAGATCTCCACCGTCTGGCCGCCCCGGCCCGACCTCAACAGGGCTGATTGTACCTCCCCCACCGCGTCATCGATCGCCGTGATCATCCCGCAGGTCAGGGCTTGTGCCTCTTGCGCCTCGCGTGGGCCACAACCAACGGCATTCATCCCTTGAAGGTTTGCGTTACCTGCCTCTCGCGCCGTCAGGACGCCAGCGACATGGGGCGGCGGTGCCCAGTCGTTGCGAGTGAAGGCTTCCGGAACGGGAAAATCGTCGGGATTGTACATGTCCCAATACTTGCCCGGCGGATTGAAGGGATGATGCGGATCAGGCCAGCTTACCATCAGGAAGAACGGCTGATCGTCGTCCTTATGGTCCTCAAGAAACGCGGCCGCTCGTTCAGCGATAAAGGTGGTCGAATAGAGCTCAGCCGGGACCGCCGTTCGCACCGCCTGCGGACAGGTGTAATCATGCGCCAGCTGGTTGTCCGGCCCGATCAGCTTTGCGGCCTCCGGTTCCCGTTCCAACAGCCAGGCGGTGTAGTCACCGCCGATATGGTCGCCATGGCCGGTCACCAGCTCCACATGGTCAAACCCATAAAACGGAGTCGGTACCCTGGGCTGCGGCCCGGACCAGAAATCCGGCTCCTCGATCTTGTAAACCGGCGAGGCCAGATCATGCCGCACCGCCTCAGCCAACTCTCCATTTGCTTGGAAGAATCCCGGCCGCGCCGGCGGAATCTTGGTCGTCGGTGGGGCGCCCGTAAACGTCTGCAGATGGCTTTTGCCGATCAGCGCGGTGCGATAGCCGGCCGCCTTCAGAAGCTCGACAAAGGTCACATGCTTGCGCGAGAGCGGCACGCCATTCATTGTTACGTCATGGCTGGAGGGCATGCGGCACGTCATCAAGCTCGCGCGATTGGGCATACAAACCGGGCTCGCCACGTAGAACCGATCGAACGCCAGACCCCGTTCGGCAATCCCATCGATGTTGGGCGTCTGCAAGATCGGATGCCCATAACATCCAAGGTAATCCGCCCTGTGCTGGTCGGTGACGAACAGAATGAAATTCGGTCGCGAGGTCATGCGGCCTCTCCTTCGGTCTCCGTTCCAGCCGCCGGCGCCGCCACAAAACGATAGGCCACCAGCGCGATACCCAGGGCAAGCCCGCCGACCTCCGCCCACAGAACGGGTGACAGAAGCGCGACGGTGACGCCCAGCCTCAAGACTCGCTCGATGATGGAGAGTTTCCCGCGATCATTGCCGATCAACGCGCTAATACAGAAATACAGAGCCGCCAGCAGGAACAGGATCGCCGAGAGAACAGCGCCCCAATTCGTCTCGCCAATACCGAGCAGCAGCGCATCGTCAAACGCCCAGGCAAACGGAATAAGGAACATCATCGCCCCTATTCGGGTCGCCTCGACAGCCGTCGCGATCGGCCGGCCGCCCGAAACGCTGGCCGCTGCGAAGGCCGTTAGCGCCACGGGTGGGGTAATGCCCGCCGCCACGCCAAAGAAAAAGACGAACAAATGTGCGGCCAAAAGGTCCATCCCAAAGCCTTGGAGCGTTGGCCCCATGACCGAGATGATGGCGATATAGGCCGGCAGCGTCGGCATCCCCATGCCCAGAATGATACAGCCCATGGCTGCGATCATCAGCGCGATCAGCAGGGAGTTGCTCGACGCGGACGACAACAGCACGGCAAAGCTGGTCGGCACACCGGTCGCGGAAAGGGTCGAGACGACAATCCCGACAATCGCGATGGCCACTGCCAACTGCCCAACGGTCTTACCCCCATCGGCCAGCGCGGAGATCAACATCTGCGGCCGCTTGCGCACATCGGGATTGATGAAGCTCATCGGGATCAATAACAGGATGGCCGCGATCGAGGCGCCGGCGGCCGAGAGCCCGCTGACCAACAGCCAGACAATGACGGCAATCGGCCCAAAGACCAGGAGCATATTCAACCAGTCTTGACCCGTCGGTGCCGGAACACCGACATCATCATCGCTGACTTCTATGTTGAGCTTCTGGGATTCGAAATACACCGCCAAGAACAGCGACATGTAGTAAGCAGCCGCCGGAATGATCACCGCCAGAATGACTGTCAGGTAACTCACCCCAACGATATCGGCCATGACCAGCGCGGCCGCCCCCATGATCGGCGGCAAGATCTGCCCGCCGGTCGAGGCCGTGGCTTCGACGGCCCCTGCAAAGTTCGCATTGAAGCCCCGACGTCGGATCATCGGGATGGTCACGACGCCGGTGCCAACCACATTGGCCACAGCAGATCCGGAGACAGTGCCGAACAGGGCCGAGGCAAGGATGGCGGCATACGCTGGACCGCCCTTGAACTTCTTCATCAGATGAAACGAGATGCGGATCATCGACCCGCCGGCGCCACAGCCCTCTAAGATGGCGCCAAGGATGATGAAGGGCAGCACGGTTGTCAGAACGACGCCCATGATGGAGCCCAAAATACCCTGTGCGCTGTCGTACCAAATGTTGGCCGAAATGGTGTCGTAGATGTCCGACGGCGCTGTTTGAAACGGTCCGGGCCAGTGCTGGCCTGTCGCCAGGTAAAGAAGCGCCAAGCTCCCGATAACAGCGATGGGGGGCCCCCAAAGAATCCAACAGGCCCAAACGGAAATCGCCGCGGCCAAGAGGGAAATCCACATCTCCCGCGGGCCGAAAAACATGACCGAATTGGCGATGATCTGGCCGATCCTGTAATAGTCCCAACAGACATAGGTGATTGCCACGAACGCGATGGCATAGGCGGCCAGGTGCAGGATCGTTAGGCGCCCGGCATTCGCCCGTTTCTCGGCATCACCCGCAAGAAAAACCAGGATCGACAGCCAGTAAAACAGGGGCCGGAACCACTCGACTGGAAACGGACCAATGCGTGGCAAGACATTGTAAGTCGGCAACACGTTCGCCAAGCCCGCTAGCGCGATAACAAGGCCGATTAGAAAGACGGAATACCCCGCTACGCGCGACGCTCCACTGGTGGTGCCGGACATTGGTCACTCCCCCCAAAAAGGCAGGCCGAGTTTGATTGTTTGGCCTATTTTACGGGGCGACCCGGCGGACGGGCCGCCCCGATTTTTTGGTCGGCTCTCGGTGAGCCTCTTCTCAAGCCACGGCTAGCTCGGCAACAGTCCCTCGGGAACCTCCACACCGATCTCCTGGTAGTAACGCAAAGCACCAGGATGGAGCGGGGCGTTCATGCCGCCGAACGGGTCGGTCTCGTCGATCGACCGCATCAGGGCGTTGGCATTCTTCATCGCCTCGAGATTTTCCCAGTAGGCCTTTGTGAGAGCATAGGCGGTGTCATCATCCATGCTGTGGTGAACCGCCATCATCATGGAGGTGGCGACTGTCGTCAGTTCCGTATCGCCATTCGCCTGTCCTGAATAGGTGCCGGCAGGAAGGGTTGACGGGGAAAGGGCACCCCTCTCGAGGAGGCCAGTCCATCCATCCGTTCCGAGCATATCTTCCGGCACACCCAGGATGCGAATTTCGCGCTGCAGGCTAAGCTCGTTCAGAGCTTGGCTGCCAACGGCTGCCGACGCGATATAGACGTCATATTGACCATCCTGGAACGACTGCTGTGCCGCGCTCCAAGGGGCTCGGATGCCTTCATAATCGTCGCCTGCCTTCAGGCCGCCTGAGGCCAGCTCGACCAGCCCTTGCATTTGCCCGCTCGCGGCGCCGGCCGGCGGTCCGATATAGACACGTTTTCCGGCGAGGTCGCCCCACCCTTCAATCCCGCTGTCAGCCCACGTGATGGCGTGGAAGGTGCCGCCGGGAAAGCCAAACAAAGCGCGGACATCGGCCGATAAGGCTTTTGCTTGGTCGGCTTGGTCGGCATAGGGTCCGACACCGCCAGACATGGATCGGAAAGCTGGCGGCGGCATGACGGCAACGTCAATCCGGCCTGCCGCAAGCTTTAGCGCCGAGCGGGTTAGCGTTTGTCCAAGAACCACTTGAAGGTCGATGCCTTCCTCGGCGGCGAACTGCGCATAGGTCTGCGGCACAATTCCTGTCAGCGAGGCGGCGCCGCCACCTTCCAAGCTCAATGAATTAGCGTAGGTCGCCTGGGTTGACAGAGCGACAGCTGCAACGGCGAGCAGCCCTTTGAAGAATTTCACGAGTTTTCCTCCCAAGATCTATTTGACCTAAGGACGCTATCATGTCGATTATGCGCTCAAACAATGAAATTGCGCGCCAAAATCATACCAATTTTGATATATTAATGCTGATTTCGAATGCGTTCGAGGATCTGTCGCGCGGCAGCTCCCTGGCTCAGCTCGGGATTCATCGTCAGACCAACGGGGCCTCTCATCTCCTCCGAGCCGATATCCAACTGAACGAAGTCGTTCTGTTCGAGGTCGGGCTGGACAACGCCCCGAGGGATGACGGCAACCGCATCTGTGATTGCCAGATAAGCCCGTTGAAAATCTGACGACGTCGTCTCGACGATGTCAGCCGGCTGGGTCAATCCCTGGGCAGACAGAAAGCGGTTCACTTCTTGACGAATAATCGTTCCTTCTGGCGGAAGGAGCATGGGATACTTTGCCGCCTCTCGTGCCGTCGGACGCTTTTTGATCAGCGGATGATCCTGCCGCACAACGAAGACAAGCGGTTCATCAAACAGCGCCTCGAAGATGAGTCCCTTCATATCCTTGCTTGTCGACAGCCTGCCGATGACGAAATCCGTTTCGCCTCGTCGCAGACTATCGAGCAGATCGGCATTTGTACCGGGAAGGATTCGAACCTTGACGCTCGGATGGTCAGACTTGAACGAATGAACGATGGCGGGGAGAAACTGGGAACAGACGTTTGGCAAAGCGCCGATTTTTACGGTTTCCGTTCTTCCTAGCTGTCCGACGACTGCGTTTGTGCCCTGTAGGATTTGCAGCAGGCTGGCTTCCGCCGCCTCCAAAAGTGCGCGACCACGGCTTGTCAATTCTGCCCCGCGCGTTGAACGATCAAACAGCCGATGGTCGAAAATCTGCTCGAGCTCGCGAACGCTGCGGCTCACAGCCGGCTGAGTAAGACCAAGCTCCTCAGCCGCTAAAATAAAACTCTTTCTTCGCGCCACCGTGACGAAGCACCGCAATTGTCGCAGGCGGATCTTCCTAGCAATTGCTGTTGGGTCACGCATTTCCGATATGTAGGTGATACCTTGAGCCAAATCTACATAACGGAACGATCATATTGATCATTTTCTCCGCTTGCCAATAGATCCAGATGTAGAGGACATCGCGCCAGAGAAATACCGGCAATCGGACTTTCTCATCTTAAAAACGTTAGAGGATCCATCGGCCAGATTCAGGACGTAAGTAGTGTAATATCCTCCACTCGAGTCGACGGCGGCTTTCGGCTCTTTAATCAGCCATTTAGGCGGAACCACCCGACGTCCACTTCCCGTCCATTGCTGTCGTACGCTGCTCAGCCCATTGCGGATAACCGCGCCAGAATTCCGCTTTCAGTGTTGCACAAAGCACGAGTTAAGCACCGTTCGACAGGTGGGTCTCAATGTTAATCGGGCGGTGAATTCTCTGTCGCTTTCGACCCTTTACTGCCGTCGGCGATCTGTGCAGCGAAAGCCCACTTTGAGCTCATGGTTTCATGTTTCCATTCGG
>JBCCWL010000016.1:0-25572 GCA_039193885.1 Pseudomonadota bacterium | reverse complement strand
TATGGATACAGGCGTATAGCTGCGCTTCTACGGGACGCCGGATGGTCCGTAGGTGATAGGCGCATTGAACGTCTGTGGCGGCGTGAGGGGCTGAAGGTTCCCAGCAAACAACCGAAGCGGGGTCGCCTCTGGCTCAATGATGGCTCGTGTGTTCGATTGCGTGCAGGGCGTACGAACCATATTTGGTCCTACGACTTTGTGCATCATCGGACCGAAGACGGTCGCGCCTTCAGGATGCTGAATATCCTTGATGAGTACAGTCGAGAATGCCTCGCCATCCGCGTGAAGCGCAAGCTCAACTCGACCGATGTTATTGATGCGCTCACCGACCTGTTCATCCTGCGTGGTGTGCCAGCCTACATCCGGTCCGATAATGACCCTGAATGCATTGCTGAAGCTGTCAGAAGATGGATCGCAGCTGTCGGAGCAAAAACTGCCTATATCGAGCCCGGCAGTCCGTGGGAAAACGGCTACGTCGAGAGTTTCAATGCACGGCTAAGGGATGAACTGCTCAATGGAGAAATATTCTACTCACTGCGTGAAGCTCAGATCATCCCTCTCGGCGTTGCAAGCAACGCCTGCCGGGCAATGATCGAAAACTGGCGCAAACACTACAACACAAAGCGCCCGCACAGCGCTCTTGGATACAGGCCGCCAGCGCCCGAAACCTTCATTCCATTCCACGAAACAGTAGCCATGCACTAACATTCAAAACGGACCAATCAAGTCGGGCTGGTCAGCACGCAAAAGCCTCACCCATAATGGCAATCGACCTTGCATGCAGTTTAACGTGCTGGATTGCGGTGCGATCGAAATACGGCAGGGTCGATGGCGATGAATACTATAATTAGAGCTAGGTATTCTCGAGTGCTGCGCGGAGAATAAGTTAGCGCGGTGATCTAGGCGATGTAAATGATCTTCTCCATACTGTTGAATTGCAGCACTTTGTGTTCGAGAGACGTGACCCCAGTTTTGGAAGAAGCCAAGGCTGGATGGTCCATCCTAAACCAGAAACCTAGGACGGACCGAACGCGCGTAGTTCAGCCTCTCACATATAAGGCAGAGCTGGCATATCCGTTATCGATGCGTCGTAATTCGACCGAAAGTGCTCTTGGTGCCCCATATGCCTCTGCGTAGGCATTCGAGCTGCACAATCTGGCTGTGATCGATAAACATATTCACATCGATCCCATAGTTCTTGATGTACCACGAAAAGACTTCTGGGTCGGCAGCTTCGAACATGACGTTATCCATACCGACTTCCTTCATGATCTTGGCTGCCACATCCGTACGCCAGGGATCAGCGTTTTCGGTGATGCCCTCAGATTCGATCATAATGATCGTCGCGCCCGCATTGAGCGCTTCATTCGCCGTGTCAATGAGGATTTGCGGATCCCGCGTGCCTTCCGCTTCAAGCTCGGCCTGTGTGGTGTCACCTCCAGCACCGAACTGAATACCAATTTCTGGCTTTGGCTTGAGGCCGGCCTTGTTGACCTTTTCGATGAGCCGCAGAAGGTCGGGAACAGGGAGCTGGATAAACCCGGTTGACAGCTCGATCATATCGAAGTCAAGCCGCTTGCACTCCTCGATATAGGCGTCGACCTGCGTAGGCGCGCGGGCGAGAACGTTCTCGATCCAGCCGCCGGTTGAGACATAGACCCCGTGGTCGTGGCAGACGCGGTTTAGCCTTTTCACGAACTCTGCGGGCATGAGGCTGAATGAGCCACCTGCATATTTGTAGCCGTCAACATGCTCGCCCATGCCTTCTAGAAGCTCTTTAGTGTAGGTTGGCGGGGTCATGGCGTAATATGGCCCCCGAATTTCCGTAATTGACCTACTGCGCGGTTTCGGATCGCGTTCGTTCATCGGAACATAGGGGAAGGAGCGGTTCTTCCAGACGTCAGACTGCTCACGCGTTGCATTTGAATCCATGTCCAACATGGCGTGTCCTTTCTTTTCTCTCTTGTTGGTGACCTTGTTTTTCGCGGCCTAGCGTTCAGGCTTGCAAATTGCCAAGGATGGCGGCGAAGTCTCGCGCTGACATTTGCTCGATGTTTCGCACCGCATCGATAATTGCCTTGCGAGTACGCTCGGTCGCGAATGGTGCGGCGAGGTTTGAGAACTTCGCTTCAACCGTCGGCCAGCTCATCGGGCGACTGTGAAAACCCTCGTAATCGGTCTTGCTGATCCGATGTACCGTTCCATCCTTCAGTGTAATCGTTAGGTCGGTGCAGACCTCGTCGGGAAACCGATCGGTGTATTCCTGCTTCGGCTTGACGGTGAAGCGCTGCAAAAGTGACTGGATATCATCGCGAAGGACGCGATCGCCCTCATATTGCGCGGGCAAGACGTTGCCGTCGATGAGGGCGACGCCGACCATGTATTGCAGGGAGTGGTCGGCCTCTTCCTTTGTCCAGATGATGGTTTTGTCACCTTCTTCGCCGCCGCCGATGATGTGGAAGGCCACGTCGAAAATATCGATGCCGATGTGCTCGATCTGATCCCAGGTGAAGCCTTTTTCCGCCTGAAGTTCGAGCGCACCCTCAATTGAGGATTGCGAGTGAATTTCGGCGTTGTACTTCTTGATAATCGATTTTTTGACGTTCTCCAGATCCTCTGCGGACCAGTCGATCTCAAAGGGTTCAGCAATGGATTCCTTAAAGCCCTTATTGCCCTCAAAGACCTCTTCGGGTCCGGTGATCCCGCGCATGGCAAGGAATGCCGCATGGCAGCCGACAAACCCGGCTTGTGGGTAGGCGAGCCCCTTCCAGTGCGATAGCGCTCCGGTCCGCGTAACCCGCAGCGCATTGTTGCAGGTGCCAGATATGGCTATCGCGTTGGCTGTCTTCTCCGCGTCGAGACCGAGGGCGCGCGCGCAGCCTGCTGCTGATGCATAGGCGCCCTGCACGGTGTGATCAAAGCCCTTAGCGCGAACCGGGGCGACGTCGCAGAGACGGCCCTGCACTTGATAGGCGGTTGCCATCGCGGTCAAAAACTGATCGCCAGACGCTTCCGCATATTCCGCGGACGCGAGCACCGCGCCGAAATTATCGGACTGGTGGCATGTCTCACCCTTGGCAAGGTAGCTGTCCATGAAATCGAGATACCGGCTTAACGCGCCGTTATAGAATGCGACCCTGTCTGGTGCCGATTTCCCGCCGCCGATAAGAGTGCAGTGCGGCGCACCGCCAAAATCGGCTTGATGTTCGCGGATCATCTTAATCGGCTCGCCTTCGAGCGCGCCGATTGCGACTCCGATCGTGTCGAGAATGCGCTTCTTGAGTTCGTCTCGCGCAGTGGCGGACATGGTGCTGTGATCGGTGGTCGCGACGTAGCGTGCGAGCTTTCGAACTTCAGTGTCGTGAACAGTCATAGAATGATGATTCATTGCAACCTCACAATAATTGAATTATTCGATTTAAATATTGGACGTCAGTGTCGCCCAATAGATTTGTTATATTTCCAATATTTTGATTTTGTGATCCCGCAGGATGATTTATGATTTGCATAATGTGCGTCATGACACGAAAATAGCGATTTATACAAATCAATTTCTGAATTTATACTTTAATTAGGCTAATTAAAATCTGCGGTATGAAATGATCTGGTGTCTTAAGTTTCAATCGATGAACTGGTCGAGAACATGAGCGGCGTGACGCTTGGAATTCATGATCTCACGACGGACGAGGCGTTTATCGTTCTGCTTTTTCGGGTTTGGCGCTGCATGGGCCCGACGCGAGCGGTGGCAGAGCATAAAATCGCCTGTGAGCTTCAGAAGCGGCCAATCTATTTCAAACTTGATCTGTTGTTTTCGATGTTTGCTGAGTTTGAGGCTCGGTCTCCGACGGCACCAGAACGAGTTGCCCAGGTGAGAGAAGGATACCAACACGAACTGCTCTCAAGCACCGAGGAAAAACTGCTAGACCTCTTTGCAACGCCGCATAGCGTGCTGACACAAACAGACGCGGGTTCTGCAGGCAATCGAGACAGGGTCTCTTCTATTGGTTTAATAACACGCTTGAGTGCCTCGATTGAACGGTCAGGTCGAGATGCTGCTCTCCTTAGGAAAAGGCATAGAAACAGAAGCACGCGTTAGCTATTTGGGGACCACACGCGCCAAGGCGCGGCATCACTCAAGCCAAATGGCCCCATTTTACTCCGGCGCGTGGACCAATGTTACTCCGGGATTGAGACCCGCAATGGCTGTTGACCGACAAATGCCGTGAACTCGCACATTCAGCCATGACAGCCCAGTTGGAAGTCAGAACCCGATCCTTACGTGCTCAGCTTCTCGCGTTTGCAGTTGCGAAATCGAATTGCGTCTTGGACCCCATTGCGAATACGCCTGCCAGCCCCTTTGGTCATAAAGGCCCTTCTGCCAACTAAGGCACGAACGCCAGCCCTAAGCTCACTTAGCTATACAACGCCAGCCCACCCTGACGAAAGCTTGAGGTCAGGTTGATGCGCCACACTACCGCTAGATGGGCGCTTAGAACGCTTACGTGATTGAAGCAGGGAGGCGAAAGGCATGGCCGTCAAAAGCATCTTGTGCACATACAGCGGTGACCCGAACAAAGGCAGCGGGCTTGCGCATGCGATACGGGTTGCCAAGCACCATGATGCTCACCTCACGGGCGTCATTCGGCACGGCCTGACTTTTATCCATCGCCAACTGTCAGCTCAGCTGCCTCGTCCGGTCATTGACCAACTGCGGTCATCAGAAGACCACCAGATCAGGCAAGTTTCTGATCGCTTTCGGCAGATCGTGGACGACGCGGGCATTGGAGATCGCGCCGAGTTTGTTCATCTCGATACAAACCGTGATGGTCTGCTGACCGACTTCTCCCGCGCATTCGATGTCATCGTAACCGGAAATCACCCATTCTCATCGCTCGAGGATCAATCGAGCGCACAGCCCGATGTGCTAGCGCTGCGCAGCGGCCGGCCCGTGCTGATTGTTCCGCAAGGGTTTGAGGCGGAAGGTGTTGCATCTCGCGCGTTGATTGCTTGGGATGGGAAGCGAGCCGCAACGCGCGCGCTTGTGTCCGCGATGCCGTTTCTGACCTCTAAAGGTCAGATTACCCTTCTGAGCGTGGGCGATGCGCCATCCAACACACAGCACCTGGTTCAGACACTGGAGCGCCACGGGTTTCCCGTTAACGCAGTCTCGGTTCCCCAGCGTGGGTCGGTAGCCGAAACGATCCTGCGCGAGAGCGAGGCCGGCGAAAACCGTTTGATCGTGATGGGTGCTTATGAGCATAGCAAGTTCACGCATGACCTCACCGGCGGCTCGACGACGGCTGTGCTGGAACACACCAAGGTGCCGATCCTGATCGCACACTAGTGCCCCTTTGAACAACACGGAGCCGTTTTGACCGGTTCGCAGTCAGGCTCCTCGCTGACAGCACCGTGCAAATTCTTTGCACAAACTATGAGACTCCGCGACCCAACAAACGATCGATAAGACCATGCAAATCACCGGAATGCTCCATGGAGCGGAGCTCCTCAAACATGTCGACTTCCCGGCGACGGAAGTGCTGGGACCCGGGGCAACAAACGAGCAGATTCAGGACCTGTTGACCCGATATGGTCAGATATTTGTAAAACCCGTTTTTCGGGGTGGCGTCGGTAAGAAAGGCAAGGCGGGCCTGGTCGGCCGCGCGACCAATCTGGAAAGCGCTTTGGCCGAAAAAGAGCGGCTCTACTTTGTCGAACACCGGCATGGAAACGCGATTGCCAAAGCCCACGGTGTGACATTCGAGGCTGGCGTCCCAGCAGAGCATGAAGTCTATTTTTCCATCACCGATGACAGTCGGTTTCGTGCGCCTACCATGACGCTCACTCACCGCGGCGGCGTTGACATTGAGGAACTGGATGCAGACGAAATTGCCACCGTTCCCTTCGATGCGCTCACAGGGTTGAAAGCCTTTGTGGTGGCCAACGCGCTGACAGATATCAAAGCACCACGCGAACTGATCTCACCGCTGGTTCAGCATCTGCCGAAGCTTTGGGAACTGGTCCACAATTACGGCATGACGACACTTGAGCTCAATCCGATCCGCATGCGTCCAGGGCGCGGTGCTCGGCTGACCCCTGTCGCTTGCGATTTCAAGGGCGGCTTTGATCGGGACGACCCACGCGTTGCCCGCCTGGGTCTGCCGGATCAGATGTTTGCAGCAGACGTTTCGGCGTTCGAACAGGAAGTCAACCAGCTTAGGACCCACCAAGGGCAGTCGGACGTCTTCGTCATCAATGACGCCGGGACTATTCTTGCACCGACTTTCGGTGGCGGCGCCAACAGCCTTGTCACTGAAGTGCTGGGCGAGAGCGCCATCATCTCATCAGACTTTGGCGGCAACCCGCCGTACGAGAAGATGAAGTCCGTTGCAACGATCTGCTATCGGCATTTCCTGACCCAAACCAATGTCCTGTTCATCATCGGCGGCAAGTCGAACAACACCGATATATTTGAAACGTTTCGCGGGATGGGTGATGCGCTGCGCGAACACTTCTCAGCGCACGGCCCGACGCCCCTTTTCGTTGTTGTTGGGCGGGGTGGCCCGAACCTCGTGAGGGGTATGGGTAACTTGGCCGAGACCCTCGACAGTCTTGGCCTTCCCTATCGTTTCTTTGGGTTCGATAGCGCGATCTCAGAGGTGGTAAACTACGCCAAGGATATGGACTCCTGGATGCGAGCCGGTGGGCGCAATGAGATTGCTCGGACCCTCGGTATCGCGCAAAGCGCATAGGAAGGCATGACGATGAGCCGACAAAGCCAACCGGGATTTCCCTACCATTTGGGCATCGCAAACCTGCAGGACATTGCCACCAAGTCGGATCGGGTGTGTGTGCTGAACATTCTGGGCGGCGAGTCGCGTCAGGTGACGCCGACAAGCCATGCGTTCTCAGGAGGCAATGTGGCTTTCGGGACATCGCCGGGCCGCGCGGGACAGGTGCTCAAGACACCCGCTGGCGATATCCCGGTCTACAACAATGTCCGAGAAGGCATAGACGATGGCCACAGCTTCAACGTCGGTGTCGTTTATTTGCCGCCAAGTGCGGTTCGAGACGGCGTTGCTGAACTGGTTCGAGTCAACACCGCACTCGAAAAGATCATCATCATCACCGAAAAGATTGCTGTCCATGACGCAAGGGAGATTCGCGCCATGGCCCAGACAAACGGGGTCGATGTCATCGGCGGCAACTGCCTCGGTGTCGCCGACAGCTGGAACGAAGTTCGGCTCGGTGGCGCACTCGGTGGGGACCATCCTAAGGAGTCCCTAACCAAAGGCTCGGTGGCGATCTTTTCAAACTCTGGCGGTTTCACCACCACAATCGCCCAGTATCTGGCGACAGATGGGTGGGGCACGACAACGCTCATTTCATCTGGCAAAGACGTTTACATCCACTACTCCGCGCGCGACTTTGCGCACGCGCTTCGGGCCGACAACCGCTCAAAGGCCGCTGTGCTTTATGTCGAACCCGGCGGATATTACGAGCACGGCGTCGATTTCGGCAAACCAACCGTGGTGTGCGTGGTTGGGCGTTGGAAGTCCAAGCTCACCCGCGCGGTCGGCCACGCCGGAGCCATGGCAGGAAGCGGCGACCGGGCCGAAGACAAGGAACACTGGTTCATGGACGCGTTCGACGTGCCCGAACTTTTCACACCACAGACGCCTGTTGTGTCCTCAAAGGGCGCAGTTGTCACTAACATCGCACACATTCCGGCTGCTTTAACCGCTGTCATGAAGCTCAATTCGGTTTCGCCGGACTTCGAGCGACGCGGCAGTTTGGCGCTTAAGCCTTGGATCGCGGACGACAAGGGGTTAGCGCTGCCCGCTCACCTGTCGTTGCAGCCTGTCGATGCGCCCTCCCCCTACAACACCCAGATCAGTGCCCTGTCGCAGCAGGTTGGAGCCGTTGTCGCGCGCCAGACCATGAAAGACACATCGGGCGCATCAAAGATGGACCCCAAGACCCAAGTCACCAGCGTGCATGGCCATTCGGTTTTGGACATGGCGATGGAACCGCTTGAAGCCATCTTTGCTTTACCGCTGGTGCATGAAATCGCGAACGCGAACGATCGCGTGATGCTGGACATCGCAGTGGCCGCTGAGGTCAACTTGACTGGCGATCCGATCCTTGCTGCGACCGATGCTGCCCGAAAGGCCGGGAACGCTCCCAACGCAGTCATGGCGGTGGCTGCTGGCATTGTCGGCCCCAAAAGGGTCGAGCGTGCTTTGGCGTGCACACAGGCTTTGATCGATCTTTTTGCGCATTCGGGCCTCGTGGAGGGTCACGATGAAGCCTTCGATGGCTCGTCCCTTCGCCTAGACGATGAGGATCGCGAATTGTTTGCAGCTGCTACTGACGAGTTAGATGACCCCCGGCCTCAAGCGATCCTTGATGCGGTCAAGGCGCGAAACGGTCAGTCTGCCTTTCTCGTCTATTTGCAAGGATTGGGCATCAGTTTGAACCGGGACGGGCTTCTGGCTGCTTTGGCTCTGACGATTGCTTGGGCACCGTTGCAAAGAAAGCGTATTTCTCGACTGACTGCTGAAACGCTCCCATGGTATTTGCGCCTGTACGGCGTGATGATCGGGGCAAGCATCCCCAGTGGAAACCACAAGCCCGGCTCGCTTTATGGCATCCCGCGCACTGAGCGCTTCAGCCAATGGACGATGGCTGATCTTTGCTTTTTGGCACTCACTGGAAAGAAGCCAACGGGTGGCGAGACGCTTCCGCTGCAACTGTTGGTGGGCCTTTTGATCTCAAACGGGCCAGGCGCCATTTCAGCGCAAGGTGCCAAGGGCGCTGTCGCAGCCGACGGCCCACAAACGCCGTCGCGGGTCCAAATCAACAAAGCGATGATGGGTTTTTTGACCCATTGCGGTTTCAGCCATGGCGGCAATGGTTTTGAGGGGATTGCGTTCCTGCTCGAGCAATTCGGGAAGAGCGGCCTATCCGACCCCAACGATCGCAACCACGGGCTGGACCTAACCGCAATGGCGCACACTTTTGCCACGCAGTACAAAGCCGATAAGCGCCGCGCAAAAGAACTCGGTCAGGACGTTCGCGCACTGCCGGGCGTCCACCATCCGGTCTTCAAAGGCAAGCCGGTCAATGTCGACCCGCGCGAACAGTTCATTGCGAAGTTCCTTGAGGACCGTGGCGAATACAATGTCTTCCACGCCTACTACAAAGAGTTGGTCAAAGCCCTCTACGACGTTGGGGCGAGCCCTTACATGTTTTGCGTCAATGTCGATGCGGTCATCGCGGCATTGCTTTTGGCTCTGCTTTGGAAAGATTACCAAAACGGCGAAATGGGCGATCATGATCTCGAGCAGTCGGCGTTCAATGTGTTCCTCTATGGCCGCATGATCGGTGCAGCTGCGGAGATCGATGATCATCTCAACCGAGGGCGAAATATGGACACACGGACGCCCGCGTCCCAGTGCCATTTCGTCGTCTGACGATATCACTCCGCTGGAGAAAGCGCGGGCTCGGCTGCGGGTTCTATCGCTTTATTTAGGCTCGGGCTTTCCGGCTCTTGCTGATTGTTGAGAGCGACTGCGATGGGCAACTCTAAGGTGACAATCAAACCAGGATCGGCTGGACTCAAGGTCAGGGTACCGTTTGCGCGCTCGGCAACGACCTTGGCGATCGGCAGCCCCAATCCCGAGCCAGCCGAGGGTTCGACTTGACTGAAGCGTTCAAGCGCGGCTGCATAGTCTTGTTTGTTAATCCCCTTCCCGTCGTCCGCAATTCTCAAAACAGCCTTTGACCCATCCGTGTTGAGCGTAACGGCGAGACGGGAAAAGCCAGGCCCGGCGTGAGCACAGGCGTTGCCCACCAAGTTATGCAGTGCCTCTTCGATCAATATCTGATCGACCCGCACCGGGCACGGTTGCAACGCATTGGTGATGCAAAGGACTGCCCCTTCGGCTTCCACCCGCGTGCGAAAAGTGTCGCCCAACTTGTCCAACACGTTGCCCAGATCGAGCGCGGCGTAGTTCTCCGGTCCCCGGACCGATTGTGCCCGTTCAAGGGTCAAGAGATCGTTGGTCAGGTTCGCCGCGTGTCGGGCGGCTGCGAGCAGATCTTGGCTGCGCTGTTTAGCGTCGGTGAGCGTTCGCGCGCTCCGAACGGCTTCTGCGAGCGCAACAATGCCGGCAATGGGATTTCGCAACTGATGCGCTGCGTTGGAGATCATCTCTTCCCGCGCGCGAAATGCGTCGCCCAACTCGGCAAACAGTGTGTTCAACCGACCGACCACGCCTTGCACTTCGGGAGGAATCGCACGGCGTATTCTGCTCAAATCGTCCACTGAGCGTCGTTGAATCGCGTCTTCAAGATCAAACAGCGGCGCCAAGCCAAACTTGATACCAAACCAGACAATCAGAGCAACGGACACAAAGATCGTGAGGAGGACCACGCCGAAGCGCAAGAGCAGGCTTGAAACGAACCCATCTCGAACCGAGGTGCTTTGCCAAACCGTGAATGTGAAAGGTCCACTTACACCGTCAATGGTCATTGTATCTGTAAAGCG
The DNA here is from genome assembly GCA_039193885.1 of Pseudomonadota bacterium. GTDB lineage: Bacteria > Pseudomonadota > Alphaproteobacteria > Rhodobacterales > Rhodobacteraceae > Litoreibacter. The sequence continues at coordinate 15,023 of JBCCWL010000016.1, read as the reverse complement.
TACCGCGCGAACGTCCTGGTTTTGATAGACTGCATTGTAAAAGGTGTAGTCGGTTGGTTCGCTGGCGTTTCCGTCCGGGTTTCTCGGTGGTGTCGCATAGCCGGTAACGAAAACGCCGTCCGGTGCATAGACGTGATAAAAGACTGGACCACCTGATGTATCGAGCAACAAATCTCGGGTTGCCTCACGCAGCGCGTTACCACCTGAAAACGCTGTGTCCCTGGAGATTCCCAGAGCGGTAATCAACAACGAGCGATCAAAGCGGTCAGCGGCCTCCACTTGAGCATCGCTGAGCGCCCACGCTGACAAGCAACCCATGATTATCGTCAGTGGTACAAGGACGATTGCGGTGAGCCGCGCTCTCAAAGAGAGACTGGTCAGCACGAGGCTGGCTCGACAATAAAGTAACCCAGACCTCGTTGGACCTTGATTTCCAGTCCAAAGCTTTTGAGCCGCTTCCGCAGCCTCGAAACGTACACTTCCACGACCGGCTCGTCGACGTCGCTGCCCGTCCCGTAAAGAGCATCCAGCAGTGTTTGTTTGGAAACGATCCTGCCCTTGGCCGCAAGCAGGGTTTCAAACAGCGTTACTTCGCGGCGAGGCACGGCAAGCGGCCCAGTAGGTCCGATAATCATGCGAGAGGTTGGGTCGAATGAGAGGGGGCCAATTTTGCGCTCAATGGCATCGCTTCGGGCATGGCGCCGGCCCAACGCCCGGACGCGAGCGCTCAGCTCATCCATTTCAAACGGTTTTGCGAGATAATCGTCCGCACCGGCATCGAGACCCCTTACTTTTGCATCGGTCTCTGATCGAGCCGTCAACATCAACACCGCCCGGGCATCGCTGCGCCTGCGAAGCTTTGCGAGCACCTCCAGACCCGACATTCCGGGGAGGTTGATATCGAGGATCACCAGGTCAGCATCGTGTTTGCGCAAAAACCAGTCCGCATCGCCTCCGTCATGCAAGATATCGACGGCGTGACCTTCGTCCCGCAGCCGGTACGCAATGCCTTTGGCCATAGCCACATTGTCTTCAACGACGACGATCCGAATGGCTTCGTTCTCCCTAAACGCGGCCAATGAAAGGTTGTTGCAAGATTGGCACAACACGCTGGAAGCCTGCAAGAAGGTGGAAACACCCGCAGACATGGTCCGTTTCGACGAACGGGCACACACGGGAGGATAACATGAAACTCAACAAGAACGCCCTTGCTGCGTCAATTTTGGCACTGGCGGTATCGTTTGGACTATCAAAAGGCGCTCACGCCGATGACCACCAATTGGATTTGAGTGGTGAAACCATAGACTGGATCATCCCATTTTCCGAAACCGGCGGGTCGGCACGTTGGGCAAATTTCTATGCACCGCTTCTCAGCGATGCCTTGCCGGGCAACCCCACTGTCGTTGTCAGGTTCATGCCTGGTGCGGGCTCAACGCGCGGTGCCAATCACTTTCAGGGACTTGAGTACGAGGACGGAACCACGATCTTTGGGTCATCCGGCTCAACCCAATTCCCCTACCTCTTGAACGACCCACGCGTTCGCTACGAATACAGCGATTGGAATGTCGTCCTTGCATCGGGCACTGGCGGAGTTGTTTATCTCCCCGCTGATCTTGCCCAAAAACTTGATTCCGGAGGAGTCGAAGCCCTTTCAGACACGAATTTCATCTATGGCAGCCAGGGCGCCACGCGTCTTGATCTTGTCCCGCTTCTTGCCTGGGAATTGCTGGGGCTGAATGTAGAGCCGGTCTTTGGCATTGAAGGCCGTGGAGATGGACGCCTGATGTTTGAGCGTGGCGAGGCCAACATCGACTATCAGACGTCTTCATCTTATCTTTCCGGCGTTACTCCGCTCGTTGAAGCGGGCACTGCTGTGCCTTGGTTCACCTTCGGCGCGATTGACGATGAGGGCAATGTCGTTCGGGACCCCACTTTCCCTAATCTGCCGACCTTTACCGAAGTGTGTGAGGCCACGGCAGCATGCGAAACGTCGGGCACCGCATACGATGCCTGGGTCGCCTTTTTCACCGCTGGCTTCCCAGCGCAGAAAATGGTCTTTCTTCCAGCTGGCGCGCCTCAAAACGCGATCGACACCTACTCCGAAGCGTTCAACGCAATCACGCAACGCGACGATTTCGCAGAGATTTCTTTGAACAGCCTAGGCGTCTATCCGCAAATGACGGGACCGGCCGCTGGAAAAGCGCTCGAGCGCGCGACGGTTGTTCCCGATGAAGCGCAATCCTTCGTCATTGAGTGGCTTGCGGATCGCTATGGCGTCGTTCTGCAGTAGCTGACTGGGCTTGTCCCGCTGGCTCGGCAGTAGACACAGCCGGGCCAGCTCCCTCTCTGCCATCCATAAAATCTATCCTGAACGAAGGTGGGCGCGCTGATGGACGTCTTCGCAGCAGCATTGCCAGCACTCTCTGAGGCCTTTGGCATGATCCTCAGCCCCGCGGTTCTCGGGTTCCTTGTGCTCGGCGTCGTGATGGGATTGTGCGTTGGCATTTTCCCGGGGCTTGGGGGCATTGCCGGGTTGTCGCTGCTGTTGCCTTTCATGTTCGGCATGGAGCCGCTGTTCGGGTTGGCCTTGATGGTCGGCATGGTCGCCGTGGTGCCAACCTCGGACACTTTTGCCAGCGTGCTGATGGGCATCCCTGGATCATCTGCAAGTCAAGCCACTGTGCTCGACGGCTTTCCACTGGCCAAGAAAGGTCAGGCCGCGCGCGCGCTGTCTGCGGCATTCAGTTCATCGCTGTTTGGCGGCATTCTCGGTGCCACCTTTCTCACCTTTTTTATCCTCGCCGCCCGGCCAATCGTGCTCCTGTTTCAGACGCCTGAGCTGTTGATGGTCACCATCTTTGGCTTGTCCATGGTCGGCATTCTGGCCGGACGCGTCGCGATCAAGGGCATTGTTGCGGCGGGGCTCGGGCTACTCGTTGGAACAATCGGCGAAGGTGCCAGCGCCGGCGCTTTGCGCATGTCCACCTTCGACACGCCCTACCTCATGGACGGTCTGCGGTTGGTCATCGTCGGTCTGGCGATTTTTGCAGTGCCGGAGATCATCGCCCTTTTGCGACAGGATCGCGCCATTTCTGACCGCCAGGCATTGGGTGGGGGCTGGATCGCCGGGATCAGAGCCTGGTGGGACAACAAGTGGCTTTCGGTGCGCTGTTCACTCATTGGCGTCACGGTCGGCGTTATCCCGGGGTTGGGTGGCTCCGTCGTTGACTGGATCGCCTACGGTCACGCGGTTCAGACCACCAAGGACAAGTCGCAATTCGGGTCGGGCGAGATACGCGGCGTGATCGGGCCCGAGAGCTCGAATAACGCAAAGGAAGGCGGCGGCCTGGTGCCCACCTTGTTGTTTGGCATCCCAGGCTCAGGGTCGATGGCGATCTTCATTTCTGGTGTCGCCCTTTTGGGTTCGGGCCAGATCGAGGTTGGCCCCTCAATGATCAACAACAACCTCAATTTCACCTACGCCATTGTCTGGTTGCTCGCATTGGCCAACGTGGTCGGCACGATCATCTGCATCCTCGCGTCCGGCGGCATTGCGCGACTGACCAATATCCGGTTTGCGCTTCTTGCCCCGTTCCTTTTCATGATCATTTCGTTTGCTGCTTTCCAGTCGCGCCAGTCACTATGGGACCTCGTTGCACTGTTCGGCATTGGACTGCTCGGGATCATGATGCGCCGCTTCGACTGGTCGCGACCGGCCTTTTTAATTGGCTTTGTGCTGGCAACGCCGGCGGAGCGCTACACCAATCAGGCCTTTCAGATTGCGAGTTCCCGCTTCCGTCAGGGCATGGAGCAAGGGCTGGACTACGTCTTCAGCCCCATCGTGATCGTGTTGATCATAGTAACGATTGTCTCGGTTTTCTTCGGGTTGCGCCAGGCCAAAAACATCCAGGCCGAGGGAGAAGTAAATTCGGGCGGCAAGCGCGCGCCGCTCATCTTTCTGCTTGCTGTGACCGGATACATCGGACTGGCGTATTGGAACGCTGCGGCCATCCCTGATTTTGCACGGATGGATCGAATTTTCCCCGTGTTTGTTGCCACGGTATCGCTGATTGGTTGTGCCGCGCTTTTGATCATGATGCGCCTCAAACCTGAGACCGATCCGCTTTTCGCGGACCGCGAGGTGGAAGAAGCAGAACTCAACGCGTACGGACTATGGGCCACACTTGCCTGGTTTGCAGCGCTCTTGCTCGCAACAAGCCTTGTCGGTTTCATCCTTGCGCTTGCGGCGTTCTTGCTGCTGTTCATCCGCTACCGCGCGAGAAAGAGCTGGGCCTTTGCCGCTATCTACAGTGCAGCCGGTGTCACCTTCATCTGTTCGATGGCCGGACTTCTGAACCGCGATTTCCCTCCCGGATTGTTGCAGAGCTTCGTTGATCTGCCGTGGCCGCTGACATGAGCCAGACCGGGATCCCTTTCCTCTTCATGCGCGGGGGGACGTCCCGTGGGCCCTACATGAAGAGAGATGACCTCCCAAAGGATCAGGGCCAATTGGCGGGTGTTCTGATCGCCGCTGTGGGATCGGGGCACCCGCTGAACATTGACGGTATCGGCGGTGGCAACGCCGTCACGACCAAGGTGGCAATGCTTTCGGTATCCGATGATGATTGGGCCGACGTAGACTACTTTTTTGCGCAGGTCAGCGTCGAAGACAAGCTGGTCGACTTCAAGCCAAGCTGCGGAAACATCTTGTCGGGCGTCGGTGCCGCGGCGCTCGAAATGAAGCTGCTGCCCATCGCGGGCGACGAAACAGTGGTGAAGATCCTTGCAGTCAATACGGGAGCTCGCGTCGTATCGACGGTTCAAACCCCGAGCGGTTTGGTGAGCTATGAGGGGAATACGGCAATCGATGGCGTACCCGGCACGGCAGCGCCAGTACAGCTCCAGTTCATGGATACGATTGGCGGTGCAACCGGTTCGCTCTTGCCAACAGGCAATCTGGTCGATCAGTTCGAAGGCGTGGATGTGACCTGCATGGATGTTGCCATGCCTATGGTAATTTCCCGAGCCGAAGCCTTCGGGCTATCTGGGTACGAGTCCGTCTCGGAACTCAATGACAACGCCGCATTCTTTTCAAAGATGGAGAAGGTCCGCATTGCAGCCGGCCAAGCGATGGGCATCGACAACGTCGCCTCGTCTGTCACACCAAAGTTTGGTGTGTTGGCACCGGCTCGGAACGGAGGGTCGGTGGCTGCGCGCTATTTCATGCCTTGGAAGACCCATCCGACGATGGCTGTTACAGGGGCGCAATGTATCGCATCCTGCGTCCTCACACCGGGCTCAATCGCAGAGGGTCTCGTTCAGGTCGAAAGTGCGCCTGCAACCATCTCTCTTGAACATCCCTCGGGTACCATCGACGTTTTGGTGGACTTCAGCTTGGACAATGGCGAACTTGAACTCCGTTCTGCAGGCCTGGTTCGGACCACCCGTTTGCTGGCGCGGGGCGAAGTGTTCATCCCGTCGTCAGTCTGGTCTCCCGGCTAAAGGCCGAACCGTGACCGCGGATGATCTGCCGTCCAATACGACAAAGACCAAAAGCCAATGAAGGTCCACATTCTCGACGACTGGTTTGACACGCTGCGCGGTTTACCCTGTTTCACTACGCTGAAAGCGCATGACGTCACCGTTTGGAACGACCACGAACCGGACGTCGATAGGCTTGCTGCCCGCGTCTGTGATGCCGATTGTCTGGTGCTCTTTCGCGAGCGCACCAGAGTTACGCGAGCGCTTGTCGAGCAGCTGCCGAATTTAAAGCTGATATCCCAGCGCAGCGCTTACCCCCACATAGACGTCGACGCTTGCACAGCTGCGGGCGTTTTGCTTTGCTCCAACCAGCAAAGTGACGCACCGTCCTATGCGGCTGCTGAACTGACACTGGCTTTGATCCTCGCGAGCTTTCGGCAGATCCCTCAACAGGTTGGCTCCATCAGATCCGGCACGTGGCAAATGGGTGTCGGGCGTAGTCTTCGGGGGCGAACGCTGGGGCTATATGGATATGGCCGCATCGCAAGGGCGGTTGCATACTACGCGGAAGCGATGGGCATAACAGTGCAATGGTGGGCGTCTGACGAAGGACGCAAGCGCGCCCAAGCCGATGGAGCTCAAGTTGCCGAAAGCCGCGCAGCGTTCTTTTCAACCTCAGACATTGTGAGCCTTCACGTTCGGCTTAAGGCAACGACCAAAGGCATTATCGGATCAAAAGACTTGGCGGCTATGCCACGTCGAAGCCTGCTCGTGAACACATCGCGATCCGGTCTCATCGAACCCGGTGCACTGGAGGCTGAGGTTGAACAAGGAAGAATCTTTGCTGCCGTCGACGTGTTTGACCAGGAGCCACTCACGGACACGTCGCATCCCCTCCTCACCAACCCAAACGTTTTGCCAACACCTCATATCGGTTACGTCACCGAAGACGAGTTCGAATTGCAGTTCTCCGACATCTTCGACCAGGTGAACGCTTATGCGAAACGTGAGCCGATCCACATGATCAATCCGGAGGTTTGGCGCGCATCAAACGGATAGCAATGGGTGCGCCCAGGATCACCGTCGTGATGCGGAGAATGTGATGGCTGATGACAAAAGCCACATCCGCGCCAGAGATAAGGGCAAGGACGGTCATCTCCGCCTGTCCCCCCGGCGCAAACGCCAGGATCGCTTCAAGTGCGGGCGCCAATCCGAGCAGGATGACAAACTCGGTAAAGGCAATCGCGATGACGAGCAGAATCAGGCAATAACCCAGCGCGGCGGCGACATCTTTCCGAACTTCTTCCCGCGTAACGCCTGAGTATTTCGCGCCAACGGTCATGCCGATGAAGAATTGCGCAGCCCATATGGCCTCAGCCGGTGGGCGGTGCTGCAACAGACCCGTGAGCGTCATCAGTCCTGCTGCAATCATAGGACCGATGATTGATGCACCGAACAGTCTGATCCGCTTGGCAATCCGCCACCCTCCAAGGCCCGCAATCACCATGAGCAGCAATTGGGTAAGCGGAATGCTTGCCGCAGGCTCGCCCGGCGGGTTGCTCAAGTCGACACCCCAGACCCCTTCCAGCAAGAAGGGAAGGGAAACCACAATGAGCATGACGCGGGTCGCGTGGATCAACGACAGAGCGCGGACATCACCGCCGGCCTCTTCGCCAAACGCGAGCATGTCCTGCAAGCCACCGGGCATTGCGGAGTAGTAGCTGGTCGCGAAATCGAACCCCCAGAGCTTTTGAAAGTACGGCACACCCAATACGGCGCACAGCACAATCATCAGCGGGACCAGGAGCAGCGTTGGCCACATGGCGGCCATGCTCAAAACTACAGCGGTCGTGAGCGTCGCGCCAACGGCAACCCCCAAAATCGCGCGCATGGCGTCATTGATCGGCTTGACACCCTTAAGCTCGACACCGGCAAGGGCCGCTGCAAGGCATACGAAGATCGGACCAAGTAGCCACGGGAGTGGCATGTTCAGCACGGAAAAAACACCAACGCCGACGGCCGCAATGAGGTAGGTGCGTCCGATAACAATCATGAGCGCATCAAAGACAGACGATGGCGCAAGGAGCCTTCCAGATGAGCCTCCGCCGCCGCTCCTGCCGCCTCTTCATCGGAAGCCCGTATTCCGTCGATGATCTGCTGATGCTGCCGGCAGACGGTTGAAATGCGTTCTTCATCGGCGAGTGTAGTGGGCCCCAACAACATAAGCGCGTTGTTGAGCGAACTTGCCGCTTCAAGAAGAAACCGGTTACGCGCTGCCCGATAAAGCATTTGATGGAACTGTTGGTTCAGGGCCGCTGCCGCTGGAGGATCGGCCAGCGATCCCGCAATTGACGTGTTGATCGCTTCCAGTTCAGCAACTTGCGCATCAACGGCATGCTTTGCTGCGAGTTCAGCCGCCGTCCGCTCAAGGACGAGACGCATCTCATAAAGCTCCACAACCTCGGAATGTCTCAGTTGGCGAACCACGGAGCCAACGCGAGGGCGATGTTCGACGATTCCATCACTTTCGAGTTTTCGAAGCGCTTCACGAATAGGCGTGCGCGACAGGCCAACCCGTTTCGCAATGTCCGTCTCCCTCAATCGATCACCGGGTGCGTAATCACCGGCCCGAATGGCCGTCAGGATCGCCGCATAAGCCGCATCTCCATGCGAGAGTTGTTCACTCAAAGGTCTGCCTTCGCTGGGACTTGAATTATTGTATGCAAATGTATACAATATTTTCAAAAGGAGCTCAACATGGCAAAACGCGTTATCGTCATAGGATCTGGCAATGCTGGCCTTTGTGCCGGGATAGCCGCTTGCGAGGCCGGTGCTGACGTGCTTTTGCTGGAAAAGGGCGACGAGGCGCTTGCCGGTGGCAACACAAAGTATACCGCCGGCGCCATGCGTTTTGCCTACGAAAGTAACGCCGATCTGTGGCCTCTTCTCCGCGACACCGAAGACCCAAGGCTGCAACGAACCGACTTCGGCAGTTACGACAAAGAGACATTTGCAGGTGATCTATTGGCCTTTAACGGGGGCCGGTCACTTTCGGCGGAACAGAAGCGACTGATCGATCAATCGCTCCCCACGTTGCACTGGCTAGCAAGCCACGGCGTGACATTCGAACCCATATACAGTCGGCAAAGCTTCGAGAAAGCTGGACGGTATGTGTTTTGGGGTGGACTGACGCTAGCCGCTGAGAACGAAGGTGTTGGCCTTTTTGACATGGAGCTTGCCGCATTCCAAAGACTCGGTGGCCACATTCGTTACGATTCGGCCGTGACAGGTCTACTGAGTGAAAATGGGATCGTGACTGGCGTCAAACTTGGCGACGAGACCCTTCAGGCCGATGCGGTTATCCTTGCGTGTGGCGGGTTTGAAGCCAGCCAGGTCATGCGAGCCGAACTTATGGGCGAACATTGGGCGCATGCCAAAGTCCGCGGCACACCGCACAATACTGGCGATGGGCTAACCATGGCGCTTGCGCTCGGTGCCTCACGCCACGGTTTATACACTGGCTGTCATGCGACCCCGATGGATTTGCACATGGCTGACTTTGGCGGCCTGGACCTGCCACCGATTGAGCGGAAGAACTATCGCAAGATCTGTTACTTCCTCGGTGTGATGGTGAACGCGAACGGAGACCGGTTCGTCGACGAGGGCGAGAATTTCCGCAACTACACCTATGCCCAATTCGGCAAGAAGGTGCTAGAGCAACCTGGTCATTTCGCATGGCAGATTTTTGACGCAAAGGTGTTTGATCTTCTGTACGCCGAATACAGGTTCCATGACGCACATTTCGTCGAAGCCGAGACCCTTGACACACTGTGTGCCCAGCTTGAAGGGGTCGATGCAAACGCCGCACGTCAGACACTCGATGCCTTCAACGCGGCGGTCGACGAAAGTGTCCCATTTGATCCGACAACGCTCGATGGAAAACGCGCTGACGGGCTTTCCGTACCCCGATCAAACTGGGCGCAGAAATTCGATACACCGCCGTTCCGTGCCTACCCGGTCACCGGGGGCATAACCTTCACCTATGGCGGCCTGGCGGTCTCAGATCGCGGCGCAGTATTGCGAGACGACGGGATGGAAATCTCCGGCCTTTACGCGTGCGGCGAAATGGTCGGTGGGGTTTTCTTTGAGGGATATCCCGGCGGGTCGGGCCTGACATCGGGGGCCGTCTTTGGACGGTTAGCAGGAGGTTCCGCAGCGATATAATGAGAACGCAAAAAGATCAGGGGCGCTTTACACTTCGAACGGACAGAATTTACGAAACGTACGGCTTTTCATTGTCTATGAACTTGAGCACATACCCAAACTATCGCTCAAGTGAACTGAATCTGACGATGAAGGGACGCCGCCAGTTTTGATTGTTTCTCTAGCAACGCCGGCTGGTATTTGAGGAACGCCTTGGAAACGAAGAGCTAGCCAACCCTTCTGAACTCCGCAGCATCTTTCGTCGCGTAGCAGTACGGATTTGCACTGTCTAGAATTAGAGCATCTTGCGACTGAATAAAAAACCGAACCAAAGCCTCATCACCATACAGGACTTCGCGGGTCACTGGATGAAATCACGAGGAGACCATTATGAGTCATTACACCGATTACCTCGCCGAAATCGAAAGCCGCAAGGAACAGGGGCTTAACCCCAAGCCCATTGATACCGCTGAATTGATCGACGAGATCGTCGAGATCATTCTGGATGACGGCAATCCGGCTCGTAAAGATGCGCTGCACTTCTTCATTTACAACACTCTCCCCGGCACGACGAGTGCCGCAGGTGCGAAGGCTACGTTTCTCAATAAGATAATCCTTGGCGAAGTTGTTGTGGAAGAGATCACGCCAACGTTCGCCTTTGAGCTTTTGTCCCACATGAAGGGTGGGCCATCGGTCAAGGTGCTCCTCGACCTCGCGCTGGGCGACGATCCTGAAATCGCGCACGACGCTGCTGAGGTCCTAAAGACCCAGGTTTTCCTGTACGAGGCCGACACGGACAGGTTGAAGGCGGCATTTGAGAGCGGCAGTGAGATCGCAAAGGAAATTATTGAAAGTTACCTCAACGCCGAGTTTTTCACGAAACTTCCCGATATCGATGAGGAAATTAAAGTCGTCACCTACATTGCTGCCGAAGGCGACATTTCGACCGACCTTCTTTCACCGGGCAACCAGGCGCACTCGCGCGCAGACCGCGAACTGCACGGCAAGTGTATGATTTCCGAGACAGGACAGAAGGAGATTGAAGCTCTCAAGCTTCAGCACCCCGACAAGCAAGTCATGCTGATCGCCGAAAAAGGCACCATGGGCGTTGGCTCATCGCGCATGTCGGGCGTCAACAATGTTGCGCTCTGGACCGGCAAGCAGGCGAGCCCTTATGTGCCGTTTGTCAATATTGCGCCGGTAGTCGCGGGCACAAATGGCATCTCGCCGATCTTCCTCACCACGGTTGGCGTGACCGGCGGCATCGGCGTGGACCTCAAAAACTGGGTGAAAAAGATTGGGCCCGATGGCAAGCCCATCATGAACAACAACGGCGATCCGGTCCTCGAACAGAAATATTCGGTCGAAACCGGTACGGTGCTGACCATCAACACCAAGACCAAGAAACTCTACAACGAAGCGGGCGATGATGAACTCGTGGACATGGCGTCGTCGTTCACGCCGCAAAAGATGGAATTCATGAAGGCGGGCGGATCGTACGCGATCGTCTTTGGCAAGAGGCTTCAGACCTTTGCGTCCGAAACCCTGGTCGTCGAAGCCCCGCAAGTGTTCGCGCCTTCAAAGGAAATCAGCCACGAAGGCCAGGGCCTAACCGCGGTCGAGAAGATCTTCAATGCCAACGCCCGAGGCGCGACGCCGGGCAAGGTGCTGCATGCCGGCTCGGATGTGCGGGTCAAAGTCAACATTGTCGGCAGTCAGGATACGACCGGCCTGATGACCAGCCAGGAACTGGAAGCAATGGCTGCAACGGTCCTGTCGCCAAGCGTTGACGGGGCGTATCAGTCCGGTTGCCACACGGCTTCAGTGTGGGATCTCAAGGCGCAGGCCAACACGCCGCGTCTGATGGCCTTCATGAACAAGTTTGGCCTTGTCACCGCTCGCGACCCTAGGGGCGCGTACCATTCGATGACAGACGTGATCCACAAGGTGCTCAACGACATCACCGTCAGCGATTGGGACATCATTATCGGTGGCGATTCCCACACGCGCATGTCCAAGGGTGTGGCGTTCGGTGCGGATTCCGGCACTGTGGCGCTGGCGCTCGCAACCGGTGAAGCGTCAATGCCGATCCCGGAATCGGTCAAGGTCACCTTCAAGGGCGAGATGGCCCCGCACATGGACTTCCGCGATGTGGTGCATGCCACCCAGGCGCAAATGCTCCAGCAACACAGCGACAACGTCTTTCAGGGCCGGGTGATCGAAGTCCACATTGGCACGCTCCTCGCCGATCAGGCCTTCACTTTTACCGATTGGACGGCCGAGATGAAGGCCAAGGCCTCCGTCTGCATCTCAAACGACAAAACGCTGATCGGTTCTCTTGAACTGGCGAAATCCCGCATCCAGATCATGATCGACAAGGGCATGGAGCATGAAAGTGGTATGCTTCAGCGTCTGATCGACAAGGCCGACGCGCGAATTGCGGAAATCAAGTCTGGTGAGAAACCGGCCCTGAGGCCCGACGACAACGCCAAATATTTTGCAGAAGTCGTCGTCGATCTCAATGAGATCAACGAGCCGATGATTGCGGATCCCGATGTGAACAACATCGACGTCTCCAAGCGATACACCCACGATACGATCCGCCCGGTCTCGTACTATGGCGGCGAGAAAAAGATCGATCTGGGCTTTGTCGGATCCTGCATGGTGCACAAGGGCGATGTGAAAATCGTCGCCCAGATGCTGCGCAATCTCGAAAAAGCCACGGGCGACGTGGAATTCAAAGCGCCGCTGGTGGTGGCTGCCCCGACCTACAACATCATTGATGAACTCAAGGAAGAGGGCGACTGGGAGATCTTGCAGAAGTACTCAGGCTTCGAGTTCGATGATGACGCACCCAAGAAGGAAGCTCGCACCGAGTATGAGAACATTCTCTATCTCGAGCGTCCCGGCTGTAACCTTTGCATGGGAAACCAGGAAAAAGCCGCCAAGGGCGACACGGTGCTCGCGACATCTACCCGGCTTTTCCAGGGCCGCGTTGTTGCCGACAGTGAGACCAAAAAGGGTGAATCACTCCTGGGGTCTACGCCAGTTGTCGTGCTTTCCGCAATTCTCGGGCGCACCCCGACCGTCGAAGAGTACGCCGACGCTGTCGAGGGCATCGACCTGACCAAGTTTGCCCCTCCGAGGCAAGCCCCGATCGATACCAAGTCGGTGCATTTCTAGGCGTGAGTGCCGGATAAGAAGGGTCAAACGCGCCAAAACTCAACGGCCCAATCCCCTAGGATGTTTGATCCCAAGTTTTGATGGTGCTGTCTTTTTATCTGATTGGAAGGAGGCGCTATGGGACAGATTCTTCACCGGAGCACAGAAACGACAAAGGCGGTCCGCAGAGCAAAACAAAATAGTCAAGAGAGTTTTGAGAGCGCTTACGAAGCGTTTCGGCACTTCTGCATGTGCTAATGTTTGATTCATCAGCTTCTTTCGAATGGTTGGCAGAATTTGATGACGCTCTTGTCAACGTCAACTGTTATATTTTCTGGAATGAGGCCCAAAATACCTTCCAGCTCTGCAACTGTGAAAACCATCAATTGCACTCGGCAAAAAGGGCTCCAAACGGTCATGCGGCATCGCGGCAAAACGAAGGTTCGAACCGTCATTTGAATGTCGGCTGTTGCATTGTCGGCTCGCGCTGACGCCAGGAAGCCGACGACGGCTTGCCGCCCTTTCCGTTGACGCGATTTATGTGGACGTACACTGCGTTGTCTGGTGAACCACTTCCGCCGTGCCGCAACCTAATACGATATAACTGCCACACCTTCCCCCCCCCCCGGACATCATCTGCGAGCAACATGGCGCTTAGATCATGATCTTCCCGTGTGAATTTGGATCACATATCAGCGCGATCTGTCGATCGGTCTCCTTCCGTTTGTTGCCTGTATTCCGCCAGATACCGTTCTTCGATTTCGTATTGTTCTTCCAATTCAATCACGTTTGAGACCATGCGAACGCCGGGTGGCAAGGGATGCCCTTGTTTTACGAAGGCTAACACCCGGTCGTTGTGGATCTCGATGCCGAAATTGTATTCCTGACGGTATTCTCTTGCACCCCAAGGCGGAAGTCTTGACTCCGTATCTGATATCGATTCCTCAATCTCGTAGATCGCACCGATAATGGTCTCCTTCCAGTCATCATGTTCAGGATCATCGGGATCGAGCGCGATGTAGGCATCCACTTCCTCCACCAACCTTTGTTTCTGGTTGGTGATGCGGCGAAGCATGGCGTCGACGCCAAGCTTCTCCTCCTTAGTCATCGGTCCCGTAATATGGATCTCGCCGGTCGACATGTTCAGGACAATATGATCGGGATGCGGGTAGAGTTCAGGCGGTTCTTGGCCGGCCCTTTGCGCCCGGTCAATCGCATTCTGGCCGTTGATCTTGAGCTCCATGAGCGCGCTATGAAGGCTCTCCCTCTGCTCGCGCACATGACGGTCTGCTTCGCTGATCATTCGCGTTGCCGAACGTTGCGCGTAAACATTCCCCTTGGCCGCTTTCACGAAGGTTGAGCGCGTGATTGCTTCGGCCATCGTGATGTCGACAGACCCCTTATCGGGGTCTGGGACGCTCACCGGACGATCCGCCTCGGCACGGATGATGTCATAAAGCCTCTCGCCAGGGACGGGCTTTGGCTTGTTCTTTGATCCTTTCGGGCGACCCTTTGGATTTCCCGATTGGCCGGGCTTGAACTGATTGGCCGTCGGTGGCTTGCCATAGCCCACATCATAGGTGGATGGTGCGGTTGAAGGTTGTGGTTCGATAGATGTGTTGCGCTTTGTCATTCTGCAGCCTCCGATAAAAGTTTGGGGGTCTTATCGGCGCCCGATACGATCTTCTCGGCCTCATCGTGGGCATAGGCTTCGTAGCGGGCGATGATACGGTCGCAATAAACGGGATCGATTTCCGCGAGAAAGCCGCGTCGTCCGGTCTTGTGGGCTGCGATAAGAGTTGATCCTGACCCACCAAACGGATCGAGCACAATGTCACCACGCCCGGAGACGTCCTTGATGGCATTGGCAATCATGGCGACCGGTTTCACTGTGGGATGAAGCTGAAGCTCACCCATCCGGTTAGCCGACATGCTGCTCATGCCGCGATGCTCCCAGACATTGGTGCGATAGCGACCGTGTTGGCCCAATTCAAATGTATTGATGTGGGGCGCCGACCCGACCTTGTAGGCAAAGATCAATTCGTGGCGGGACCGATAGAAGGTGCCCATTCCGCCATTGTCCTTTACCCAGACAATGAGGTTTTTGAGTTCAGTGTAGACGCCGTCGCTTGCACGCATCACTTCCTGGATGTGCCGCCAGTCCATGCAAATGAAGT
>JBCCWL010000015.1:0-32612 GCA_039193885.1 Pseudomonadota bacterium | reverse complement strand
AGACGAATGTCTGAACCTGCAATGGTTCCGATCCCTCCGTCATGCGCGCGAAGAAATCGGAAGATGGCGAAATCATTACAACACCAGGCGCCCCCATTCGGCGCTCGGATACCTGTCCCCATCGGAGTTCCTGACGAAAACCAACGCGCCAGCGCTTGAGACTCTTGCGGTCTCCACGCTGCCGCTCAACACTGCAACCCACCCGGAAGATTCCAGATCAAACCGGCCCTAATCGTGGGGGAAGGTCACACTCACCGTAGACCAATACCCGATACATCTGTCTTGGTGGTAGGAGCAGGTATGATCGGCGTCTGTGTTGCGCTTGACCTGCAGAGCCGTGGGGCACGCGTAACACTGCTCGATAGATGTGCACCGGGACGTGAGACCTCTTTTGGAAACGCAGGTGTATTGGCGCGGTCGTCGCTGGTGCCGTTCAATAATCCTGACCTTTTTCGGCTGCTGCCACGTCTCCTTGGCCGTCGACAGGCTGCGTTGAACTATGACGCTCGTTACTTGGCTGGCAACTTGCGTTGGGCAATCTCTTTTCTCGCCAATGCGCGTTCTGTATCGTTTGCCAAAACTGCGACGGCTCTCAATGACCTTATTGAGCTCTCAATCCCAGCGCACAAGAATCTGATTGCGCGATGCGGCCTTGGAGATCTGTTGTCAGAACGCGGATGGATGTTCCTTTACCGATCCGAGACTGGTTTTGCCCGGGCACGGCTACTTCGCCAAATTCTTGACCAGTTTGATGTGGCAAACAACGTTTTGGATCAATCCTCGTTGCAATCAATTGAGCCATCTCTAAGGCCGATTTTTCACAAAGCGCTCTGGGTTAAAGACAGTTCTTCCGTGAACAATCCCGGCGAACTTGTGTCTGGCTATGCGCGTCAGTTTGTGGCGGACGGTGGTACCCTCAAGATGGGAGAGGTGTCAGCGCTCCATGGCGGTGACGTGCCGGGTGTGACCCTAAAATCTGGTGAGCGCATCAAAGTGGACCACTGCACCTTATGCCTTGGTCCTTGGAGCAAAGCCCTCTTGGAGAAGGCAGGCTATCGCGTGCCAATGGCTTTTGAGCGCGGTTATCATAGGCATTTCTTAGGCTCAGCTGACATGGAAACTACCGCACAGCTTGGTAGGCCAGTATACGACACCAGCGGAGGCTATGTGCTATCCCCCACGCAGCAAGGGCTTAGACTGACGACGGGTGTGGAGCTTGCTGCGCTTAACGCGCCACAAAACCACCAACAGTTGGAACTGGCCGAAATCGCAGCAAGGCAAGCGATTGATTTGGGCGAGCGCGGTGACGGCCCAACTTGGATGGGCGCAAGGCCAACGTTTCCTGACAGTCGCCCATGTATCGGGCATTTGCCCCATTCACCGGGTGTTTCAGTTGCCTTCGGACATCACCATATTGGGTTTTCAACTGCGCCCGGGACGGCTTTGTTGCTTGGCGATTTGATCGAAGGGCGTAAACCCTCGATTGATCCAGCTCCGTTTCGTCCTGGTCGGCATCTGTCCAGGCGCTGAACCCCGTTGCTTGGGTCTTCAGAGCGGCTGTCGCTTCATGGATGAGGTTTCCATCAAAAAAGTCGCGGCATCCAAGATCGAAAACACCGGAAGGTCGAGATTTGAGCGCAGAGCATCTGCGTAGGGACCCAAGTTGCCGCATTCTAGCAAAAGGGCAGACAACGTGTGTTGTGATGCAAGCTTGCATGCTTCTGCTAGTACCAAACGCTCCATTTCACCCGGATCGAATTCGGCACGTTGTGTTGACTTCAACGCCAAGAACGTTTCGCAGAAGAGGACGTGCTGGTCCATCCCTGCGATTACGGCGTCGCAGATACCGGCCGCTGCCAAGCTATTTGAACCTAACGCGTTAGCAGATGCCGTTAAGATCCCGATTGTGCCGGGACACGCTGACTGAACAATTGGATACAGCGACAGAGGCGACAACATAACTGGTATACGCACCGATTGCGCAACGATTTTTTGAGCGTGGATTAAGAAACCGCAGGTCGAAATGATCGCGCCAGCCCCTGCAGCTTCGAGCTCAGTAGCTGCCTCCACAAATGCGTCCGTTAGTCGATCTGGGATCACATTATCTGACACTATAACAGACGCATCTGCGTCGTTTACGACTTTGATTTGCACCGGGAACGGATAACTGTCTGGATTTCCCGCGTCTCCGAAAATTCGCGGGAATGCAGTGTCTAAGGAAACGATCCCAAGGTGGCGCATAAAATCCAGTTTGCGATTGAACAAAAAATCTTAACAGCGGCCATAGACTGCCCTGCCGCTGCCCTAGTCAAGGATCAAATGTCGAACTTAACCCCCTGTGCCAAGGGGAGCTCCGCTGAGAAGTTGATCGTGTTGGTTTGACGCCGCATGTAGGATTTCCACGCGTCCGAGCCGCTTTCGCGCCCGCCGCCGGTCTCCTTCTCGCCGCCAAAGGCGCCGCCAATTTCGGCGCCCGATGGCCCGATATTGACGTTCGCGATCCCGCAATCAGAGCCCGCGGCCGACAGAAACTGCTCAGCTTCGCGCATGTTCAGTGTGAAAATGCAGGACGACAAACCCTGCGGAACACCGTTGTGCAGTGCCATGGCCTCAGCGAAGTCTTCATACCCCATCACGTACAGGATCGGCGCGAAGGTTTCCGTTTTGACCGTGTCGGTTTGGCCCGGCATTTCAACAATTGCGGGTTTGACATAGCACCCATCGGCAACGCCCTCAGCGACGCCGCCGCCGTGGACCACGCCGCCCTCAGCTTCGGCGGTCTTCAGCATGGATTGCATTCGGTCACTGGCATCCTGGTCGATCAGCGGTCCGATCAATGTGCCATCTGCGCGTGGATCGCCAATGGGAAGGCTCTTATAAGCGGCTGCAAGTTTCGCGACCAAGTCGTCCTTGATTGAGTTGTGCACGATCAAACGGCGCAGCGAGGTGCAGCGTTGCCCCGCCGTGCCCACTGCAGAAAAGACGATCGCGCGCACCGCCATATCCAGGTCCGCCGACGGCGCAACGATCATACCATTGTTGCCGCCCAGCTCGAGGATGGAGCGCCCCCAGCGGCCTGCCACTTTAGGGCCAACGATATGGCCCATACGGGTTGAGCCTGTCGCGCTCAGGATCGGAACATCGGTGGAGTGCACCAGCGCCTCGCCAATCTCCGGCCCGCCGATCACCATTTGGACCAGCCCCTCTGGCGCATCGCCGAACCGCGCCAGCGCGCGCTGCAAGATCTTCATCGTCGCCATCGCTGTCAGCGGCGTTTTCTCGGACGGTTTCCAGATCACTGGGTTACCGCAGATCAGGGCCAGCGCCGCGTTCCACGAGAACACCGCGACCGGGAAGTTGAAAGCCGTGATCACGCCGCATGGGCCCATGGGGTGCCAGGTTTCCATCATCCGGTGACCGGGGCGTTCAGATGCGATGGTCAGGCCATAAAGCTGACGCGAGAGGCCCAAGGCGAAATCGCAAATGTCGATCATTTCCTGAACTTCGCCCAAGCCCTCGGAGACAATCTTCCCAGCTTCGAGCGTAACCACGGCACCGAGCTCGTCCTTTGCCGCCCGCAACTCTTCGCCAAAAAGCCGCACCAACTCCCCTCGGCGGGGTGCCGGCACCGTGCGCCAATCTGCGAACGCGGACTGCGCGGTGGCGATGACGCCGGGCATGTTGCTCGCAGGTGTTTCCGCCACCTCTGCAACTATCGCGCCGTCAATTGGGGACCGTACGGGCAGCGTGCCGCCTTTCAGGGCAGCATCGTCCAATCCGGCTGCTGTCAACACATCTTGATGGGTCATGTCAGGGTCCTTTTGTTACAAGGCCACGCTGTTCTTCGCGACCCATGGAAATGAGAATAGGGTTGGCGGCCTGACGCGATTGAAACGCAGCTTTCGACGTCAGGCCGCTCCAGTTTGTAAGGATCAGGGATTGCGCCACAGCACCCCCCAAGGTCGTGCCCGGCCCAGTGACAATGAAGAGGTCCGGCGCAAATTCCCGCGCGGCCACTGCGATGGCGCGCGTGAAATCATAGGGTCGCGTCACTTGATGATCGAAAGTGTAGTCCCAAAGGGCCTTGGTATCGGTTGCGCCGGGCCACCATGTCTGGCCCCGCCCATCAATCATCGGAAGGTTCGGTTGACCAAACAGGTCAGGCGAGAAATGGGCGAGCGCCGCATCCGACACGGTTTGAACAAGCGGCGAATGAAACCCGGCATGGGCAGGCAAGCGCATTGGGAAGCGGTCATGCGGTGCCACCTCTGCCTCGAACGCGGCAAGACCGGCCTCGTTTCCCGCCAGAACAAGGGTCCCACCCAAATCGATGGAGAGGGCGAGCACGTGGTTGGGCCGGTTGCTAACCTCAGCGACAAGATCCATCAGCCGCTGCTTGGCGGTCGGATCTGGCAGCCAGACCTCCCCCATATGCGGATAGAGCGTCTGCCCGCCCTGCCCATTATCCTGCATCATCGCGCCCATGGTCGTCGTGATGTCGAAACCCACCTCTGGGGTGACCGCACCAGCCGCCGCCAAGGTGGTGTACCACCCCATTGAATTGCCGGTGACCGCAACGACCTCGATCTCTTCCGAGAGGTTGAGCATGTCGCCATAGGTGGCGGCGTAGATCAGACCCGCGGCTGCATCCCCTCGCCCGTGCTTGGCCTGCGAGAAGCGCGCAGCACCATCCAATTCGGTCAGTGTTTCGCGCCCCGTTTCCCGGCGCGCCGCGTCAAAGCGGGCCATCAGCGCGGGGTCCGGGAAGGTACGTGCCAAGGTGCCCAACTCGGCCCGGTTATAAGTCCCCCGGCCCGGGCAGATGAGAACGGCGGTCTTCATGCCATGACCTCTGCCGCAGCCGCGAGGATCGTGTCGCGAGACGGCATCGTAGCGCCATAAGCGGGGCCGGTTGCAATGAAGCTGTCTTCTGCGGCAAGGCGCGTTGCGGGCAATCCAGCCTCGGTGAGAGCGGTGATCACGGCCTCCGACACACCCCCGGTTGCGCGGGTTTCGTCGACGACAAGGATGCGTTTGCAGGGGCGGACGGCCTCGATCATGGCCTCAACCGGCAGCGGGTTCAGCCAGCGGAGATCAACGATCCGCACGCCCCCGCCCAACTTTGCCTTGGCCTGATGCGACAGGTACGTGCCATTGCCAAAGGTCACGATGGCAAGCTCCGTTCCCTTGCCCGACTGACCCACCTCGCCAAATGGCACCGACGTACCGGGCGCCGGATAGTTGCGCATCCACCCGCCATCGCCTGGCTCTTGCAGGTCGCGCATCGGGTAAAGTGCAATCGGTTCCAGGAACACGACAAGGCGCTGCTCTTCGCGCGCCAATCGGACGCATTCGCGCAACATCCCGACAGCGTCGGCCCCGTTCGATGGGCAGGCGAGGATCAGCCCGGGGATGTCGCGCAGCACTGCAACCGAATTGTCGTTGTGGAAATGCCCGCCGAACCCCTTCTGATAGCCAAGACCCGCGATGCGTACGACCATCGGGTTCGTGTATTGCCCGTTCGAGAAGAACGGCAAGGTTGCCGCCTCTCCGCGCAGCTGGTCCTCGGCATTGTGCAGATACGCAAGGAACTGGATCTCGGGTATCGGTACAAAGCCGTTATGGGCCATACCGATGCCAAGACCGAGAATGGATTGTTCGTCGAGCAGCGTGTCAATAACCCGATCTGGCCCGAAACGCTGCGACAGCTTTTGCGTGACACCATAGACGCCGCCCTTGCGCCCGACATCTTCGCCCATCAGGACGATCTCACGATGCTCCAGCATCAGATCATGCAGCGCCCAGTTGATGAGGCGGCTCATCGGTTGGGGCTCGGATTGCGACCGCAGGTCAGAGCCGAACACCTTCGTGCGCGCCTCATCAGATGGGCCATTGGTCGGCGCACAGGCCCGCGCGGGTGGGATCAGGCTGGCCATAACGTCTGTAGCTGTCTGCAACCTAGGCCGCGTGACTGCCTCTGCCGCAGCGCGCGCGACGCGGGCGCGCGTCTTCTCATAGATGTCCAACGCCTCTGTGGTGGAAAGGGCACCTGATGCGGACAGCAACGCCGCAGAACGGATTAGCGGATCCCGCGCTTCTTGTGCCTCGACCTCGGCTTTGGAGAGGTAGGTTGTCGCCACATCCGCGCCGGCGTGACCATAAAGGCGCACTGTCTTGACGTGTAAGATCGCTGGTTTGCGACGTGTGCGGACATAGTCAGCCGTAGCCCGAGCAGTGGTGTATGTGTCGTAAAGATCGACCCCATCGCAGGCGAAGTATTTCAGCCCTGGTCGGGCGCGAAAACTGGCTTCGATCCAGCCTTGCGGTGTCTTCGTCGAAATCCCGATCCCGTTGTCTTCACAGACAAACAAAAGCGGCAGCGGCGCTGACTGATAGGAAGACCACCCAGCTGTGTTAAAGGCGCCTTGCGCAGTCGAATGGTTGGCGGACGCATCCCCGAAGGAACACATGACAATGGCGTCCCGCTCAAAGCACTCGTGCTCCGGCGCGTGGCGCGCCGCTGCGGCGATCCCGTAGGCCGCCCCAACCGCTTTTGGCAGATGGCTTGCGATGGTGGATGTCTGAGGCGGAATATTCAGCGCCTTTGAGCCCACCACCTTGTGGCGCCCGCCTGAAATCGGGTCTTCAGAGGAACACGAGAAGCTCAGAAGCATGTCCCACAGCGCCGATTGTCCCGGCACTTGCGCGGATCGGGCGATTTGAAACGCTGCATCGCGATAATGCAGAAAAGCAGGGTCGGTCGGCCGGAGGGCATGGGCGACCGCCGCCATGCCTTCATGCCCCGAAGACCCGATGGTGTAGAACCCCTGCCCCGCCGCCTGCATCGCGCGGCTTTCCAGATCAAGCGCACGGCTCAAACACTGTGCCCGATAAAGACCTACAGCCTCGGGCCCGCTCAAGCCTGCGCCCGCAGCAACGCTTGGCAAGTCGCCTTCGCTGAGGCGGCGACGCAGGTTCGTTTCGACAATTGCGGCGCGGTCCATGGTTTAGAAGAAGGCCTGCAATCCGGTTTGCGCCCGTCCGAGGATCAGCGCATGCACGTCATGCGTGCCTTCATAGGTGTTGACCGTTTCAAGGTTGATGGCATGGCGCATCACGTGGAATTCACCGCTAATGCCATTGCCACCATGCATGTCGCGCGCCATCCGCGCGATATCGAGCGCTTTGCCGCAATTGTTGCGTTTGATGAGGCTGATCATTTCGGGCGCGGCGGTCCCTGCATCCATCATCTGCCCGACCCGCAGTGCGGCTTGCAGGCCAAGTGTGATTTCGGTCTGCATGTCCGCGAGCTTCTTCTGGAAAAGCTGCGTCTGCGCCAGTGGTTTCCCAAACTGCTTGCGGTCCATCCCGTAGGTGCGCGCACGCGTCCAGCAATCCTCGGCCGCACCCATGGTGCCCCAGGCGATGCCGTAGCGGGCCCGGTTGAGGCAACCGAACGGCCCTTTGAGACCTTGGACACCCGGAAGCAACGCATCTTCGCCAACTTCAACGCCATCCATGACGATCTCACCGGTCACGGAAGCGCGGAGGGAAAGCTTGCCAGCGATCTTCGGCGCGCTGAGCCCAGCCATCCCTTTTTCTAACACAAACCCGCGGATCTTGCCGTCATGCGCCTCAGACTTGGCCCAGATAACGAATACATCGGCGATGGGGCTGTTCGATATCCACATCTTTGAACCCGTGATGCGGTAGCCGCCGTCGATCTTTTCGGCTCGGGTCTTCATGCCTGCCGGATCAGACCCCGCATCGGGTTCGGTCAGCCCGAAGCAACCGATCAAGGTCCCCGCCGCAAGGCCAGGCAGGTACTTTTCGCGCTGAGCGTCGCTGCCATAAGCGTCGATAGGATACATCACGAGCGAGGATTGCACGGACATCATCGACCGATAGCCACTGTCCACACGCTCAATCTCGCGCGCGATCAGGCCATAGGTCACGTAATCGGCGCCCAACCCGCCAAGGTCTTCTGCGATGGTCGTGCCTAAAAGGCCTGCCTCACCCATCTCGGCAAAAACTTCGGGTTCGACACGCTCTTCGGCTGCGGCTTTAATCACCCGCGGTAGCAGACGGTCTTGCGCAAACGCGCGCGCTGCATCCGACAACATGCGCTGATCTTCCGTGAGCTGATCCGTGAGGCGAAACGGATCTGCCCAGTCAAACGATGCAAGGTCGGGTCCAAAACCAGTATGCGCAGTGTCTTTCATTTCATGTCTCCCTTCAGGAAGGTTTGAATGCGCCCAAGTGCGACGCTGAGATCGTCATCGGAATAGGCAAAGGACAGGCGGATATGTCCCGGCAGACCAAAGGCCCGCCCAGGGACCAGAGCGACGCTCGCCTTCTCAAGGAGGTCCTTGCAGAAATCGGCATCGTCGCCGGGGACTTTCGGAAACGCGTAGAAGGCTCCGTCCGGGATAGCGCAAGACACCCCCGAAAGCCCGTCCACCGCCGCAACGACGCGGTCCCGTCGTGCCTGAAAAGCTGCAAGGCGCGTGGCCAAATGAGACCGGTCCCCGGTGAGCGCCGCGAGGGCTGCGGCTTGCGAGACCGATGAGGCGCCCGAGGTCGACTGACCTTGGATCGCGACCATCGCATTTATCAATTCGGTCGGTCCAACACCCCAGCCAATTCGCCAGCCGGTCATCGCCCAGGCCTTGGAGACACCTGAGACGATTAGTGTCCGGTCCATCAAATCGGGTGCTGCGGCCGCAAAACTGGTAAAACGTACAAAAGACAGGTGCGCATAAATCTCGTCCGACAAGATCTTGACCCGGGGGTGGTCCCGCAAGACCGCGGCGAACCCCTCGAACTCGGGTGCCGCGTAAACTGCGCCAGAGGGGTTGGAGGGGCTGTTCAGCATCAACCAACTGGTGCGCGGCGTGATGGCCTTAGCAAGCTGCTCGGGCCGCATTTTGAACCCTTGCTCCATCCCGCAGGGCACGACCACTGGCACGCCCTCGGCGACCCGTACCATATCTGCATAGCTGGTCCAGAATGGCGCTGGTATGATCACTTCGTCGCCTGGGTTAAGCGTTGCCAGCATAGCATTGGCGATGACTTGTTTCGCACCAGTCGAGATCATGACCTCAGATGTTTGACGTCCATGCTCCTTGGCAACCGCCTCACGAAGCTCAAGCGTTCCAACAGTCGCCGTGTATCGCGTCGCGCCACGCCGAGCCGCCTCCATAGCTGCGTCGATCACAAATTCTGGTGTCGGAAAGTCCGGCTCTCCCGTCGAAAGTGCGACGATGTCCACCCCTTCGTGCCGCAATCGCGCGGCCCGCTCAGAGATACGAACGATTTCGGACAGCTCTAAGCCTTGGAGGCGCGCAGCACGTTCAATCCTTTGCTTTTCGAGTACTTGCATCGCTCGACCTCCCATTGCTGGAAGGATAGTCGAGTGTTAGCTTGCAAAAAATACACTTATTTGTCTTTTAAGGGAGACTAAAAGTCGTGCTTAATTTGCCTTCGATCGCAGTGCTCCGAAGCTTTGAGGCCGCCGCACGGTTTGAGAGCTTTACCGGGGCAGCTACCGAGCTTCGAATTCATCAAGCCGCTGTTAGTCGGCAAGTCAGAGAGCTGGAAGGCATTATAGGAACGCCGCTCTTTCGTAAGGAAGGGCGAGGTATTGCACTGACGGCCGCCGGAAAGCGCCTTGCCTTGGAGGTCAAAGATCACCTCCAATCGCTGAACCGGACGATTGAAACCGCAAAAGCAGCTGGTCAAAGCGGTCGCGTCTTAGCAATCGCCGCTTTGCCTACACTTTCTGCGCGCTGGCTCGCACCAAGGATCAGCGCTTTTAAGCAAGCACATCCGGACGTCGCGCTGCTTGTTTACAGTCGGTCAGAACCCTTTGATTTGGTGAGGCAGGGCATCGACCTCGCTTTCCACTTCGGAGGACCTGACTGGGTCGAGGGCGATGTGGAACCGCTATGCCCCGAAAGCCTTCTACTCGTGGCATCACCCGTTCTCGCTGAAAGATCAAACATTCAGTCGATTGCTGACTGCATCAAGATGCCGAAACTACACCTCATGACGCGCAAACACCTTTGGCCTTCTTTCTTGGAAGAGCTCGGGAAATTCAGCCCCGACGCTTGGCGGGGCACTCAATTTGACCAGTTTGCGCCCCTGATTTCAGCGGCCGTTGCAGGTGTTGGCGCCGCCATCGTCCCTTCATATCTCATCGAGTCAGAACTTGCTCAGGGTGTTCTAGTTCCTCTTGCCGCACCAACATCAAACGATGGAGCGTATTACACTGTCACACCCAAAGGGACCACGAATCCTGACGCCGAGACGTTCCGAGCCTGGGTTCAGCAAGAAGCTGAAGTCTCGAGCAAACGCAGGCGCCACTTTGAAAGCGGAAAACCCGCTCGTTAACTGGATTTTCTCCGGTCTATTTTTGCACCAAAGACGACAGAGGTATGGGTCCGTACGACGCCGGGCAACGCGCCGAGTTCGTCAACAAGGATGTCCAAGTCTTCGATGCTTGGAGCACTTGCGGAAACAAACAAGTCATACTCGCCATTGATGGATAGGCAGCGCTCAACCTCGGGAAAATCCTTGATGCGCGAAAGGACCTTGCGCGTGTCCTGTTGCCTGACCTCAAGCATGATTAACACTTCGACACGCGGTTGAACCTCTTCCTCCGCCAGAAGCACCGTGTATCCGAGGATGATGCCTGATGTCTCAAGCTTGGATATCCGCTCATGGACTGTAGACCGTGGCCTTGAAAGCTTGTGCGACAATTCCGTCAATGACATCCGACCATTGTGTCGCAACTCCTTTATGATCGCGTTATCCAGTGCGTCTCGTATCATTGTGCCCCCCGAGTTTGTGCACAGGATGCATCGATAGGGGTGAGGTTCAAAGCCCGATCACCGTCAGTTTAGTTTCCAGGTAATCATGCAGAATATCTGGCCCCCCTTCGCGTCCGTTGCCAGATTGCTTGATGCCACCGAAGGGCGCATAAGCCGATGAAGTTGCTGTCGTATTGGCACCGACGATACCCGCTTCAAGCGCTGCGGAGATCTTGAACAGGCGCGGGGCGCCGGAGGCAAAGAAGAACGCCGTCAGGCCGTATTCGGTGGCGTTGGCCAAAGCGATGCCCTCTTCGTCAGTCTCAAAAATTTGGATACCTGCAATCGGAGCGAAAAGCTCCTCTTTTGAAAGACGCATCTCAGGCGTGACGCCGGTCAAAAGCGTTGGTTCGTAACAGAAATCGCGCGAAGATCCACCAACGATAACCGTAGCGCCTTGTGCCACAGCTTCACCTTGAATGGCCGCCGTCCGCTCAACCGCTCCGGCGTTGATAAGCGGACCAAGATCCGTGTCGTTTTCAAACCCATCGCCTGGCGAAAGTGTGATAACAGCCTCGCTGAGTTTGTTGATGAAGTCGTCGGCGACCCCGCGCTGTACAAGAAAACGGTTGGTACAGCTGCAGGTTTGACCTGCATTTCGAAACCGCGAAGCCACCGCATGGGTAACCGCAAGGTCGACATCTGCGTCATCAAACACAAGAAAAGGTGCATTGCCGCCAAGCTCTAGCGCGACGCGTTTGACGGTTGCGGCGGCCTGCGCTCCAAGTAGACGCCCGGTGGCCGTGGACCCGGTAAAAGTGATCATGCGGACATCCGGGCGATCCATTAGGGCCTGCCCGATGGCCGGAGCGTCGCCCGTGATGACATTCAACACGCCCGGTGGCACCCCGGCCTCTTCGCCAAGTTTGGCAATAGCCAAGGCCGACAGAGGTGTTTCCGGGGCAGGTTTCAAAACCATCGTACAGCCAGCCGCGAGTGCGGGCGCCACTTTACGCGACACCAGAACGGACGGAAAATTCCACGGCGTAATTGCGCCAACAACGCCAATCGGCTCGCGGGTTTCCATCGCCTGAGCGGTTGCATTTCGACGTTCTAGAAGACGGCCGTGAACACGCGTCGCTTCTTCGGCCGCAAGCCGAAAGAAATCCGCGCCGTAAAGCACTTCGCCCTTTGCCTCGGCCACTGGCTTGCCCTGTTCCAGCGTGACCAGAGCGGCCAGCGTCGCCGCATGTTCACGGATCAATGCTTCCCACTTCAGGACAATATCAGCCCGTTCCTGCGGAAGCTTGCCGCGCCACTCCGGCAGCGCCGCCGCCGCCGCATCGATCGCCACCATGGCTTGCGCATGTCCCGCCATTGGGACAGCTGCAATGGTGACATCATCATGCGGGTTGCGCACTGTCTGTCGCTGCAGGTCCGGCCAATTGTGCCACATGCCATCAACATAGCAGTCTTGGATCAACAGGTTCGGGTCAGGAAGGCGGTCAAGTGGCATAGTGTCGTTCTCTTAGTCCAGGTGGGCAATGCCCGGGAGTTTGATCGGGTTGTCCGCCTCGAAGGCAGCTGCAATGCGGAAGATCCGGTCTTCGCGATAACGGGGCGCAACGATCTGGAACGCCAACGGCAACCCATCGTCGCCAAAGCCGCAAGGCATGGTGCCGGCGGGATGGTTGGTGAAGTTGAACGGATAGGTATAGGGGCTCCAGTCGAACCAATGGCTCATACCCCGTCCTCCGGGGAAATCGCACCCCGCCTCAAAGGCCGTCAGCGGCATCTGCGGTGTTAAAAGCGCGTCGTAGTCCTGAAAGAACACATTCAACGCTGTTGCGGCCACATCACGTTCATACATCGCCTCGGCAAAGGCCACGGCGCCGATCTGATCGCCCTGATCTGCCATCGCTTCGAAACCTGGGTCCACCGCCAGCCCCGCGTCGTTGGGATAGACGGTTCGGATCCGTGCCATAGCCGTCGCATAGATCACTTCAAATAGCGGCCGGACAGGGCGCGGGAACATATCGTCGACTGGCACGATCTCAGCACCCAGATCACTCAAAAGGCCAAGAACACGTTCCATCACTGCGGCCACATCCGGATCCGGCTGCGCGCCGTTCAACTGCGGGCAATAGGCCAGCCGCAATCCCGACACGCCGCCCTCAAGCGCGCTTAGCCAATCCCTTCGCGGAGACGGCAAATTAATCGGATCACGCGGATCGTCCCCCATCATTGCTTCGAAAAGCAGCGCGCCGTCGCGCACTGACCGCGCCATGGGTCCGGCTTGCGTGATTGTCCCCAGCGTGCTGACCGGCACATAAGGAATGCGACCCGCTGTGGGGTACAGACCGAACAATCCGCAAAAGGCCGCCGGCATTCGGATCGAACCCGCACCGTCTGTCCCTTCTGCGATCGGGACCATTCCGGACGCAACAGCGGCACCGGCACCGCCCGAGGATCCTCCCGGTGTGCGCGCGACGTTCCAGGGATTGCGTGTAATACCGGTTAGCGGGCTATCTGTGACACCTTTCCAGCCAAATTCAGGGGTCGTGGTTTTGCCAATATTGACCGCACCAGCAGCTGTCACGTGGTTGTACAAAGGTGTCGATATGTCACTTGGTTCATCCGGCGTCCTTAATGAGCCGCGCCGGTACGGCATCTCTGACACCGGACAAAGATCCTTTGCAGCAAAAGGTACACCATCCAGAACACCGGAAGGTTCACCAGCTGACCATCTGCGCGCAGCCGACTTCGCTGCGTTCAACGCAGCCTCAGGCTTAAGGTGACAAAACGCATTCAGATGGGGTTCTGCCAAAGACACCCTCTCCAAGCATGCTTCCATAAGATCTACAGGATCCAGCGATTTGTCGCGAAACCTCTCTATGATCGCTGTTGCTTCAAGCTGGGTAATGTCCATAAAGCCACCTTTCTTGGGGACTATTCGTCCGGTACCGCCTCCAGTGAAGCAACAAAAGCTTGCTTTTCGGGCCGTTTAGCAATTCTTAATGGGTCATGGTGCGCCGTTTACCTCAAACCTTGTCACTTTCCGCCTTTGTCATTGCGGCCCGAACGCTGAGTCTGACTACCACAGCGCGGGATTTGAACATGACAACGTCGGCGGTCAGCCAACGCATCAAACAGATGGAACACGATGTTGGTTGCGAGTTGTTTGTGCGTTCACCGCACGGGCTGACTTTGAGCGCCGAGGGAAAAGCCTTTCTTCCCTACGCCGAAGACGCCATCTCGCGGCTGACGGCTGGCCTTGACGCGTTGCAGGATCCCGATTTGCCGCAAAGCCTGCGCATCCTTGCCCTGTCGTCTTTTTCTGCGAAATGGCTTGCACCACGGATGCCTGACTTCGCGGATCAGAACAGTTCAATCGAAACAGCCCTGTTTCACGACCATCTTGTGCCTCAATTCGAAGCGGGAAAGATCGACGTCGCCGTTCTTTGGGGGACTGGCGACTGGGAGAATTGCAACAGCCAGTTGTTTCTGACCGAACGACGTTTTCCCGTATGCACACCCGCTTATGCGGCACGATTCAAGGATCGCTCAATTAAGGAATGCGCATCGAAAACGGTGCTGCTGACAACTGCCATTTTATCTGAGTGGCCCGAATGGCTTGAGAATAAGGGGTGTGCCATCGGAGATTTCGAGCGCGTACACGCCTTTGATGACGGCGCCCTGATGATCGACGCGGCGCGGCGCGGACAGGGCCTTGCGCTTGCCCGATCCTGCTTGGCCTATTCGGCACTTCGGCGCGGTGAACTCATCATTCCGTTCATGGATATTCAAGATAGCGAAAACGGATACTACATTGTGACACCGCAATCCCGCAAGCCGAACAACGCGATCCGCATCTTTATCGATTGGTTGCGCAAAGAAGCTTCGTCCTACGCGAACGACGAAACCGCGCTTCTGGCGCAAGCGGGGAATCAGAACCCGTTAAGCTCAGCTTAAGGGCCGCTGCAGGCTTTCGCGATAGCTAAACTGTCCCCGGCTCTCGCAGGCTAACCTAAACCGTTAGGAGCCTGATCGCGTGAACATTATGAACTCGCTGCACGAGCGTGACCGTGCGCACACCCTTCATCCCTATGCAAATCTGGACCAGATCGAAAAAGACGGGAGTCTTGTCGTCTCGCGCGGCAATGGCATGTACGTCTTTGACGACCAGGGAAACCGGTACATCGAAAGCGTTGCAGGTCTGTGGTCTGCATCATTGGGGTTTGGTGGCGAACCGCGCCTTGTTCAGGCGGCGGCAAAAGCCATGGAAACCCTACCCTTTTACCACCAGTTTGGCCCCAAGGCACATGAGCCCGGGATCGTCCTAGCCGAACGACTTATCGAAATGGCCCCGGTTCCAATGTCCAAGGTGTTCTTTGCCTGCTCGGGATCCGAAGCTAACGACACGGCAGTCAAGTTTGTCTGGTACTACAACAACGTCAAAGGGCGCCCGGAAAAGAAGAAAATCATCTCGCGTCTTCGGGGCTATCATGGCGTGACGATCGGCGCTGCCAGCCTGACGGGCCTTCCGCACAACCATGCTCATTTTGACCTGCCGATTAAGAATGTTCTGCACACTCACTGTCCGCATTACTATCGCGGCGCGCAGGAAGGTGAAACCGAAGAGGCGTTCGTAAAGCGCATCACAGACGATCTGGAACAGATGATTCTGGACGAGGGCCCTGAGACAGTCGCGGCCTTTATCGCAGAGCCATTGAACGGTGCTGGCGGCGTGGTCATTCCGCCCAAAGGATACTTCGAACGGGTTCAGGAGATCCTGAAAAAATATGATATCCTGTTTATCGCAGACGAGGTCATCTGTGGCTTTGGCCGCACCGGCAAGGCTTGGGGCAGTCTCACCTTCGATCTTCGGCCTGACATCCTGACCTGTGCCAAGATGCTCACGGCTTCTTACCTGCCGCTATCGGCAGTCATGGTTCGTGACGAGATCTACAACGAGATGATCAAAGGCTCGACCGAAGTGGGAACCTTTGGGCATGGCTTTACCTATGGCGGTCACCCGGTTGCTTGCGCGGTAGCTCTTGAGTGTTTGGACATCTACGAAGAACGTGGGCTCTACGACCATGTCGCGCAACACGGCCCCTATATGCAAGAGGTCTTGCGAGGGTTCTCGGACCATCCATTGGTGGGTGAAGTCCGAGGCGTTGGCTACGTTGCGGGCCTTGAACTCGTGGCTGACAAGGCAAGCAAGCGTCCATTGGAGAAGTCAATGGGCGTCGCGCCATTCATGATCGCCAAATGCCAGGAACTCGGCATGATCAGCCGCGCCGTAGGCGACACAATATGCGTCTCTCCTCCGCTAATCGCGACACGGGACGATATCGACGCGATCGCAGGCATTCTCACCAAAGCCCTCGACGAAACCTATGCGGCATTCAAAGACAGACTGTGATCTAGCAAGTTAACTAACAGAGAGGACAATCATGAAGAAACAATATCTTACCGTAGCTTTTGCTGCATTCGCAGCTTTCGCCGCTCCTGCCTATGCTGAGTTCGGGTCGACGCTTGCTGGAGTGAAAGAGGCCGGTGCGCTCAAATGCACAAGCCACAATGGCTCCTATTTGGGTTTCGCCGAGGTTGACGACAATGGAGAATGGCGTGGCCTCGATATTGATCTGTGCCGCGGGCTCGCAACCGCGATCTTTGGCGATGACGAGGGGTATCTGGAATTGATCCCACTGAGTTGGGCCCAGCGGTTCCCGTCGATCCAGGCGGGTGAGGTCGACATCATCATCAAAGCCACTGGCTGGACAATGGGGCGAGACACTGAAATCGGACTGCAGTATTCAGTGCCCTATTTCATCGGTACCAACAATGTGATGGTTCACCAAGGTCTTGGGATCGACTCTGCTGCGCAGCTCGATGGTGGATCGGTCTGTATCCCAGCCGGCACGACGCTAGAGCGACATTGGGCCTCGTTTGCGGCGAAGGAAGGGATCGAAGTAGAGGTTCTCGCATTTGAGAAAACAGAAGAGCTGCGTGCGGCTTATTATTCTCAACGTTGTGATGGTTTCGTGCAAGGTGGTCCGACTCTTGCTATTGCACGCTCGGCTGCGGACGATCCGTCCGCGCACATCATTATGCCAGAGAACTTGACGCTGGAACCGCTGGCTATGGCCATGCGGCAAGGGGACGACCAATGGGTTGACCTGGCAAACTGGCTTATCTTCACGCTAATTTATGCAGAACAGGAAGGCGTGACGATGGCAAACGTGGCTGACATGAAAGCCAATCCGCCATCAGCTGAAATCGGCAAGATGCTTGGTGCAACACCCGGATATGGTGAACGGTTTGGCTTGTCGGATGATTGGGCCTTCAATGTGATCTCGAAGATAGGCAATTACGGGGAAATCTGGGACAGAAACCTAGGTGAAGGCACCGCTTACAAGCTTCCCCGAGGCATCAATGCCTTGTGGAACGAAGGTGGCGCGCTTTATCCGATGCTGATCGACTGATCAGCGATACCCCTGGCCGTGGTTCTCCCACACGGCCAGGGATCTACACTTTCAGATTGACCACCATGTACATGTCAAAGCACCGCGCACGTGATTGGTTCGTCCAATTTCTGTTTCTAGCGGTACTCGTGTCGATCGCAATTGGCGCCGTACTGCAAACGCGGGCAGGACTTGAAGCCCAAGGCAGCATTGCGGGCTTCACATTTCTGTCTCGATCAACCGGTTGGGACATCGGATTTTCGGTTCTCCCCTTTACGCCGAACGACACATATGGGCGTGCCCTGCTTATTGGGTTTCTCAATACGATTGCCCTTGGTGTCATCGGCGTCGTTCTCGCATCTATTGTAGGTTTCACGATCGGGCTGATGCGCGTGAGCGCGCATGGGCTCGTAAGACTGATTGGCACTCTATATGTTGAGTGCTTTCGCAACGTGCCGCTCATTCTCCAGCTGTTTCTCTACTACGCTGTTCTGAGCCGGTTGCCCTCACCCCGCAACGCGTTGGCTTTGGGTGAAATGGCCTTTGCCTCCAACCGTGGGTTCTACCTGCCTTGGCCTGAATGGCAGCATCCGGCCATTTGGCTGGCATTTCTTGGGATCGGCGCTTTGGTCTGGGCCGTCGCGACAGGCAGACAAAACCGCCTCTGGCTGGCCGTCGCGGTAGGTGGCGTGAGCGCCGCCGTAGCTGTGTTTTGGGATGCGCCGCTTTTTGATGTGCCTGCGCGAGCAGGTCTGAATTTCAAGGGTGGACTGCGTCTCTCGCCTGAGCTTTCTGCGCTTGCGCTCGCGATGGGCATTTATGGCGGTGCTTACATCGCCGAGGTTGTGCGCGCAGGCTTCAACACTGTGCCAAAAGGTGTAAGCGAAGCTGGCATTTCCCTGGGCATGCGACCACTGCCGCTGTTTCTCAAAGTCCGCTGGCCGCTTGCGCTTCGCGCCATGCTGCCAACTCTTGCTAACCAATACATCTGGCTCATCAAAGCGACGACCCTTGGCATCGCCATCGGATTTACGGATTTCTTCATGGTTGTCTCTACCTCGATCAACCAATCGGGCCAAACCATTGAGCTCATCGGCATCTTGATGGGTGGGTTCCTCCTCCTCAACTTCACCCTCGCACGGTTGATGAACATCGGTATCAAGCGCATGAAGATACCAGGACTGGGAGAGGCGAAATGATCCCTGCGCGCGAGCCTCCAGCTTCGGCGCGTTTCGCTGGGCTCAAACGAACCTATTTCGGTTCCCTAGCAAGTACGTTCACGACTATTGCCCTCGCCATAGTGATCCTTTGGATCGCTTTTGAGGCATTCGACTGGGCCGTTCTCTCAGCAGTCTGGCAAGTGAGTGAAGATGTCTCAATCTGCCGCGAAGCTGCAGGCGCCTGCTGGGCCGTGATCGGTGAGCGCGGTCGCCTCATTCTTTTCGGGCTTTACCCCCAGGAGGAACACTGGCGGTCAGCCCTTGCTTGCATCTTGCTTATTGTTGTCGCGGTTCTGACCTGCCTTCCTCGATTTTGGTCAGCACGGATGATCGCGGGATTGTGGGCGATTGGGTTTTTGGGGTTCTACTTTTTGATGCGCGGAGGAGTTCTAGGTCTGACGCCTATACCCGAACGCGACTGGGGTGGTCTGGCGCTGACGCTCTTCATATTTGCGTCTGTCATCGTGATCGGCATGCCGCTCGCGGTCTGCCTCGCGCTTTTGCGGCAGTCTCGCTTGCATGTCATCTCTGGCACGATTGGTTTGATTATTGATGGCGTGCGCGCGCTCCCACTTCTTTCAATCCTTTTCGCGGCGGCGGTGCTCTTGCCATTGGCACTGCCCCAATGGTTAGAAACCAATCAGTTGTATCGTGTGATCTGCGGCTTTTCCCTGTTCTTTGCCGCCTATCAAGCGGAGATCATTCGCGGTGGCATGGCAGTAATTCCCAATGGGCAGGATGAGGCAGGCCAAGCGCTTGGCCTCAGCTACGCACAGCGCATGGGGTTGATTATCCTCCCACAGGCATTCCGCAATGCTTTGCCCCCAACAATCAACCAAGTGGTCGTAGCCTTTAAGGAAACATCGCTTGTGATCATAGTTGGCTTTTTTGAAGTCCTAGCATCGGGGAACGCGGCATATGGGACTGGGCGGTGGACGTTTGCCTATGTCGAAGTCTACGTTTTCATTGGCTTAATCTACTTTAGCTTCGTGTTTTCTCTGTCGCGCTACGGGGCATACTTAGAACGCCGAGGTGCTGGCGCCGTGCACCACCGATAAATCGTCAGAATTTCTGGCGATACGGCGGAACCTGTCGCCGATCCGTCATTTTGGCTGGTTCGACGAGATACGCCGATTGTGGATGATGATCCTTAAAACAGGAGGATCAAAGTATGCCAGCATGGAAAGTCGCCATTATCGGCGCCGGCAAAATCGGTGAAACCATTGCAAGCTTTCTGCACAGTTCAGACGCCTATGACGTCGTACTAACCGACAGCACCGAAGCGGCGCTTGATCGCGTGGAGTTGCCAATTGAAAAGAAGGTCATCGATGCGAGCAATGCAACCAGCCTCGTGGACGGCCTTCGAGGCGTCGATGCGGTTCTCAGCGCCGCACCCTTTTTTCTGACGCCAACGATAGCCGCCGCAGCTAAAGAAATCGGCGCGCATTATTTTGACCTGACCGAAGATGTTGCCAGCACCGAAGCCGTTCGCAAACTTGCCGAGGGGTCAAAGTCGGTGTTCATTCCGCAGTGCGGTCTCGCTCCGGGATTTGTTGGGATCGCGGGAGCTCACTTGGCCCATGAATTCGACAAAATCGAGAAGCTTGTGCTTCGGGTCGGGGCCTTGCCGCTGTTCCCGACGAATGCGCTCAAATACAATATGACCTGGTCAACCGATGGTTTGATCAATGAGTACTGCAACCCATGCGATGCAATTGTGGATGGGACACCAGCCAAGGTACAACCACTTGAGGGGGCAGAGATCATCTCGATTGACGGCACAGATTACGAGTGCTTCAACACCTCCGGCGGTTTGGGCACCTTGTGTGAAACACTTGATGGCAAAGCGAGTTACGTCGCTTACAAGACTGTGCGCTACCCCGGCCACCTATCCATCATTAAGATGCTATTGCATGATCTTGGACTGATTGAACGTCGTGACCTTTTGGGAGAGGTCTTTGATACCGCTCTTCCGCGCACTGAACAGGACGTGGTCATTGTCTTCTGCACCGCGACCGGCTGGAAGAACGGCACTTATATGGAACGGTCATATCTCAACAAATCACTGGCGCAGAAAATCGGTGGTAAACGACGCAGCGCGATCCAGATCACCACCGCCGCAGGGATATGTGCAAACCTGGAATTGGTGCGCACCGGCATTTTGCCAAACCAAGGATTCCTCAGCCAAGAGGATGTCCCGTTCGAGATGTTTTTGGAGACTGAGTTCGGTCAATACTACCGGATGGGCGACGTCAAAGACGCCGCCTAAACTTCGCGCGCGACAGTATCCTCGAATGTTCCGCGCCGTTCGATCAAGCGATGCACGCCGTCCGCTCCAACAAGAACGGAGGGCGGCGTGTTCATCGAATTGTATTCACTTTTCATCGACTGGGTATAGGCGCCTGACCCGGCGATCACGAGCAAATCGCCCTCTGCTGCTTCACCGATGGCTCGCTCGGCAATTCTCCCGTCCTTCGCAAAGGTCAAAATATCGCCGGATTCGCATAGGTTGCCAGCAATGACATGCTCTGCCGTTTGATCCGTCTGTCCGGTCTGCGGAACGACCCGCATTGGATGGTAACTGCCGTAAAGCGCGGGCCGTGGATTGTGGTTTAACCCAGTGTTTACGACGACATAGGAGCGCCCTGCCTGCCCATGGGTTTCGGCCGTACGCTTAACTGCCTCAACCTCGGCAACCAAAAGTCCGGCTGCCGCGACAAGTACCCGTCCGGGTTCAAGTTGAAGCGCGATCGGACGGGCCCTCCCTTCAGCAAACCGGGCCATCCGCGCGCTCAGGGCCGCGCCCCATTCGGCTTGAGACATTGCGTGGATATTCGCCTCCCCATAATTCACAGGGATACCTCCGCCGAGGTTTAACGTCTCGATATCTGGGAAGGCCGCGGCAAATCCAAAGGTCGGCTCGGAGACACGCAACCATTCACGAAGGTCATTGCCACCGCTGCCGATATGAGAATGCAGGCCAACGATCCGAACACCCAGCCGGGTGACTAGATCCTGCACTTCGCCTATCTGGTCAAAATAAATCCCGTGTTTGCTGTCAGGCCCGCCGGTGTTGGTCTTGTCGCTTTCGCCATGCCCCTCGCCTGGATTGATACGTATCGAGCACTGGGTGCCCCCTACTCGCGCGAAGCGCCGAATCTGATCCAGCGAGGTACAATTGATGAGGATGCCTTGATCAACCAACCATCGGTAATCAGCGTCGCTACCGCCTTCGCCGGTGTAATAGACCTGGTCCTTCGTGAATCCTGCCCGCAGCGCGCGTTTAACCTCATTGACGGATGAGGCGTCCGCCCAATAGCCCTCATCTTTGATAACCTCCAGAACGCCCCGGAGCGTGAGCGCTTTGAGCGCATATCGCGGATTGAATGGCCGATAGGTTACATCGGCCAGAAGTGCGCGGCATTTGGCGCGGATCAGCGCTTCGTCGAACACGTAGAACGGTGTGCCGTAGGTATCGGCAAGCGTACGCAGAAGCGGATCGTCCCGATAGATCGGATTTTCGGTGACGGAAGGCAGCATGGTCAGATCACATTCCCTCTGTAGTCGATTTTGGTCCCGTTTTGGCGCCACTCACAGATGCAAAAGGCCGTCGGCCTCAAGTCTCCTTCTGCAGTAAACTCGATCTCGCCAAGCACCGTGTTGTGCAGGCTCGACTTAAGCCAATTGGCAACTGACCTGGTGTCGCCATCCGTGGCTTGAAACCCCGCCAAAAGCACTTGCATCGCCGCATAGCTCATCAGCGTATTGCCTTCGGGCAGAAATCCCCTTGCTGTCAGGCGTTCAACAGCACAGGACGCAGCGGGATGGGCGGCCGGATCAGGCGCCACGGCAATGCGGGTGCCGCTGACAGCAGCGCCTCCCACATCCACAAACCGCTGGGACGCGATGCCTTCACAGACATAAAACGGTTGATCTAACCCGGTGGCGGCGAAGGCACGAACCAGGTGGCCTGCCTCGGTCGGATCACCGCCAAAAAAGATCGTGTCCGGCGCCATGGCAGCAATGTCGCGGCAGAGCGCGGCAAATTCGATCTGGCCTCTGTCCAGCGAAAACAGGCCTGTGACCGCGCGCCCCATCAGGCCCTCGTCCACGGCCTTGACCAGGCTATCGCCATATTCGGTGCTGTCGGTGATCAACGCGGCGCGAGCCAGCCCGCTTTGCACCATATGCGCGGCGATGACCGGCCCTTGCTCCGCATCGGTGCCGCAGGTGCGAAACGTGTTCCACAACTCGCGCGCGGTGTAGTCTGGGTGGCTGGTCACCGGACTGATTTGCAAAAGCCCGGCCGCAGCATAGAGGTCCGAAGCCGGGATTGAGATGTAGCTGTTCGAATGACCGATCACCGCCACTGCGCCATCCTCGATGATCTGGTGCGCAACGGTTAGCCCGGTCCCGATGTCCGAGCGGTCGTCATAGACACTGGGCACGAAGCCGGTAGGCCGCAGGTCGGCAAAGGCTTGAAGCGCCCCTTCCCGCACCTGCGCGCCAAAGGCGGCGTTGCCCCCCGTCATCGGGGCGACGATGGCGATGATCCTGTCCGTCACGTGTTCAGCGTGATCCACGTAGCCTTGGTGCCGACATATTCGTCGAAGGCTGACAAAGCCTTGTCGCGGCCCGTGCCGGACTGCTTGAAGCCGCCCCAAGGCACGGTCCAATCTGACCCATCGTAATTGTTCACCCAGACCTGCCCGGCCCGAAGCCTGCGTGACGCGCCCAGGGCGGTGTCGATATGCGATGTCCAGATCGCAGCACCCAGGCCGTATTGGGTGCCATTGGCGATCTCGATGGCTTCATCAAGCGTGTCGAAGGACAAAGCGGCCAGCACAGGGCCAAACACCTCTTCCTGGGCCAGCGTCGCATCAGGCGATACGTTGGCGAAGATGGTCGGCTCGACAAAAGCGCCCCCGGTGTCCTGCAGGATTTGCGCGCCCCCGAGCGTCAGCGCAGCATCGCTTGCCTTTGCATCCTCGATGGCAGACAGCACTGTGCCCATCTGTTTGTGCGAGGCGACCGACCCGATCTGTGTTCCTGGATCAAGCGGGTCACCCACTACCATCGTGCGGGCCACATCCGCAACCCGGGCCACGAAATCATCGTGAATGTCGCGGTGCACAAGCAAGCGGCTGCCCGCAGAGCAGACCTGGCCCTGATTATAGAAGATGCCCCACGCAGCTTGCTCCGCCGCGGTGTCCAGATCCGGCGCGTCCGGCATGACGATGTTGGCCGATTTGCCGCCCGCCTCCAGCTGCACCTTCTTCATGTTGGACTGGCCCGCGTAGACCAAGAACGCTTTGGCGACTGTGGACGAGCCTGTGAAGGCGATCATGTCCACGTCCGGGTGAAGGCCCAACGCTTTACCAGCTTCCAAGCCTGTGCCGGTCACCACATTGAACACGCCGGGCGGGATGCCCGCCTCAACGGCCAGCTCAGCCGCGCGCAAGGTGGTGAGGGAGGCCTCTTCGGCGGGCTTGATGATCACCGAGCAGCCGACACCAAGGGCTGGGCCTAGCTTGTAAGCGGCAAGGTAAAGCGGAAAATTCCAGGGCACGACAGCACCAACGACCCCTAGAGGCTCGCGCGTGATCGTCGCATGAATCGCAGGGTCAGTTGGCGCCACCTGATCGTAGAGTTTATCGCAAACCTCTGCGTACCAGCGGATCAGCCCAATTGCTTTTGGAATATCGCCAGACGTGGTGTCCTTGAGCGGTTTGCCGGTTTCCAGGGTCTCCATCAGCGCAAGGTCAGCGCTGTGCGCGTCCATCAGGTCGCACCACGCAAGCATTCGCGCCTTGCGTTCCTTGGGTGCGAGGTTGCGCCACACGCCAGCGTCAAAGGCCCGCCGAGCCGAAGCCACTGCGACGTCTACATCATGCGCTGTACCTGCTGCGATTGGACCGAGCACAGAACCCGTGGCGGGATTGACGGTATCCAGCGTGCTGCCTTCCTGAGAAGAGGAAAAGTCACCATCAACAAAATGACCTGTCTTCTGCTGAAACAAAGCGCCATTTGGCCCGCTGATTGTAATAGTTAATGACATGTCAGCCTCTTACGCGTCGTACATGTCCCAGTGGCGAACGTGGGGCTCTTTCTCGATCAGGTAGTCGTCGTCAAAATCGAAATAGTAGGAAACCCGGTAATCCTCGCCCGCAAAGCGTTTGATAGCTTCGACATCATCCCAAAACGTGAGCATATCGAAATGCGCAACGTCGCCATCCATACGGTGCATGATCCAGGCGCCCTGGTTGCCCTCGACACCACGATAACCAGGCAGCGCATGCTCTTGCATGAGCTTCAAATAAGCGTCGCTCTTTTCTGCGGGA
Organism: Pseudomonadota bacterium; assembly: GCA_039193885.1. GTDB lineage: Bacteria > Pseudomonadota > Alphaproteobacteria > Rhodobacterales > Rhodobacteraceae > Litoreibacter. The sequence continues at coordinate 7,770 of JBCCWL010000015.1, read as the reverse complement.
ACCATCCCGTGCCAAATCCGTGCGATCATTTTATCTCTCCTGCTGTTCGAACTCTTGACAGAAGTCATACGCATGACGTGTAATGAGTCAAAGCAATTTAATACGTTACACGATATGGCAGATACACCCGCAGAATTTGACGGCCTTGCCTTGGTCGGAGGCGCACCGGCTCTGGATTTTGTGAACTCGGTCAAGTTTCGCGGGAAACGCGATCCAGGCGAGCGATTGTTGTCTTTTGGTGCTTTGGTGAATTGGGCCGAAATTGCAGGCATCATTACACGTGAAGAAGCACAGCGCTTAAATGGGCAAAGCGGAGAAAACGCTTTGCGGCTGGCCGTTGGCCTACGTGAGAGTTTCCGGGCGTTTCTTTCAGATCCACATGATCCAACGAGCTGCGCACATCTGGAAAGACAGCTGTCTCGCGCGAAGCCGCGCCTTCGGATCGAGCCCGTCTCTGGGCGTGCTGTGGAAGAGATGCCCATTGTGCGCGCCGAAGACTTGGTTCGGCGTCTCGAAGCAGAGATCATCCGGTTCTTAACGAGTTGGGATCAACGCCGAACGCGCGCTTGCGCTGCGGATGATTGCGATTGGATGTTCGTTGACCGGACGAAGCCAGGTCGTCGCAAATGGTGCGACAGCAGGACCTGTGGCAACCGCGATCGTGTGCGCAGACACCGACAAGGAGATGCGGCATGACACTGGACGTAGCGGTCATTGGCGCGGGAATTATGGGGTTGGCTGCAGCCCGAAGCCTTGCAAAAAGCGGCGCCAACGTCACCGTGTTCGAAGCCGCGCCCCGTTTCTGTGGCGCTCAAGGGGGATCCCGTGGAAAGGCGCGTGTGACGCGCTTGACCTATGGGCATGAAGACTACTGCAACCTTGCCAAATGGGCTTACACGGCTTGGGACAGTCTTGGTGAGACCTTCGGCGAGCCGCTTTACAGAAAGGTTGGTGGTCTCGATATTTCCCTCAGCAGGATTGGAGCTCTCGATGCGTACTGCTCAGCGCTGAACAGCGCGAACATTCCATTTGAGATTTGGGACGCACAAACAACGCAGGCAAAGTTTCCAAACATCGCGCTTCCAGAAGGTGCTGTGGCCCTGTTTCAAGAAGATACGGCTGTCCTGCATGCGGATCTATGTGCAGCAGCCCTAGAGCAAGAAGCAAGGACGGCCGGCGCAACAGTAAACTATGGCGCAAAGGTTACTGACGTACGCCCGGTCGAAGCGTCCGTCGAACTTGCCACCGAACACGGGCACCACCGTTTTGATAGGGTTGTGATTTGCGCGGGAGCCGAAATGCAATCTTGGGCAGAAACATTAGGAACGCCGCTCAATCTTCAATTCTCTAGAGAACAAGTGAGTTACTTTTCGGCGCGCGACCGCGACGCGCACCATGCGGACAATATGCCAATCCTGATTTTCCACTTGGGTGACAATGTGCTGAGTTCCGTCTTTCCGATCCTGCGCGACGATCCGGTCAAAGCGATGGTCGAGAACAATGGGCGTGTGACGGCAAGCGTCGAAGAGTTGAACAGGATAAAGGTTGGAGAGCTGCAAGAGTTCATCTTGCCAAACCTGCCACGCCTGGAACCCGATCCAGCTGAGACAGATACCTGTCACTACATTCTGACCCAGGATGACGACTTCGTCGTGGACCGTCTGCCCAACGCTCCCAATGTGGTGGTCTGTTCCGCCTGCTCTGGACATGGGTTCAAGTTCGCGCCGGTTCTTGGTGATCTCATGCGAGATTTGGCTCTTTCCGACGAAAAGGCTGTTCCCAGATTTGCGATCGACTTTGCGATGCGCCCGGGCCTCGCCCCTTGACCGCGCGAAGCGACCTCTTCCTGGGCTCGCTATTTGCGATGACCGCGATCGCCATCTACGCGGGGATGTTTGCTGTTGGGCGTCATGGCGCTGGCAACGGCCTTGATGGGTTTGACCAAAGCGCAGCGCGTTTTCTTATGTCTTGCATCTTGCTTGCTCCGCTGGCCCTACGCCGCGCATCAGGTATTTGGACGAGATTGGGCTTGTTTCGCATTCTGGTCCTCATGTCACTTCAAGGCGCGGTGTACAGCGTCGTGTTCCTCTCCGCGTTAACCTACGCGCCCGCTGTTTATGGGGCAGCATTTGTCCCCGGCTTACAGCCCTTTGTCGTCGTCGTTCTGGGATTTTTGATCCTCGCTGAGCGGCCGGGCAAAATCAAAACAATTGCGTTCGCTATCTGCTTCGCGGGGTGCTCGATTATGATAATCGGGCCGTCGACCGCCCCCGCGGCAAACCTCTCAGCGGGCTTGGCTCTGTTCGGTGTATCGACGCTGATGTGGGGCAGCTACACTTTCCTGTTGCGGGTGTGGTCAATTGAGCCACTGGATGCGCTCGTTGTGATTGGCGTTTCATCTGGGATCCTTTTCCTGCCACCCTATTTTGCAATTCGGGAATTCGTTGCACTTGAGGCGCCCTTGAGCGCGCTCCTTCTACAATTGATTTACCAAGGCGTGTTTGTCGGCATTCTCGCCGCCTTGCTCTTCGCATCCGCAGTGCAGAAGATCGGGAGCCTTTCCGTTGCAGCGCTCACCCCGACTATGCCAGCCTTGGCGACGATCATTGCGCTCGTCACACTTGGCGAGGACCCGTCGGTCTTTCAGTGGGCGGGTATCGGGCTCGTATCGATAGGGTTGATCATTTCAAAATCACCTAAAATCGTAATAAGCTACTTCAAAAACACGAGCACTCCTTAAGCAAGATTATCGGCCTTTGGTCTTCGATGACCGGACACCTTTCGGACATTATATTCCAGCCCGCACCAACCAAGAACGGAATACAGGACATGACAGATATCGGTGACTTCATCGATCGGAAGGACGTCCGGAACCAGTGACGGCTGATCTTGGAAACGGTGCGCCAATTGCGACGCTGCTCGGTGGCGATGATACGGTGGTGGTCGGTCACCTCTACCTTTGGGAGTCCGGCGACCTCGGTATTCTGTGGATCGGGGACGGTCGCGAGATTGCCTTCGTTGACCGAGTGCTGGACGTCGACATCCTCGGACGTGCGCGAGCGGCTGACAGTGTCGAGCTTGTCGGGTTTCTTGAAACGTTGCCTGTGAAGGCTTCGTAAGCGGGAAGCCGTAACATAGTGCCCTCGGCGGCTGGTGTTCTTAAGTATATCAACAGTGACAAAAGTATATGATTGTGGGATGGTTAGTCTATAGCCATAGTGGGAGGCTGTAGATGCTCAGCGCCGTACGAAAACTTGCCTTCGCGATCTCAGCTACCGCTGTGACATTCACTTTCGCTCTATCTGACCGGGTGCACGCACAGACCTATCAGATCGATTGCGCGATCCTCCTGTGCCTCGCTGGGGGCTGGCCGGCGTCCGAACCATGTGCAAGAGCACGGGCAGAGTTCATGCGCAGGATTACACCATGGCCCGTAGAGCCCCCGCTCCAGATCTGGCGTTGCCCGATAGGCGCTTCATACGAACCTGGGTCAGCACAACGGCCTTCGGTGCGCTTATTCGATATCTATGCTCGAGGTCCGGATACCCCCCTGCCCTACTCTTCCCCTGCGAGTATTCGTACCGACACTCCAACGTCTCCGGAGCTCTCGCATGCATTGGCGCTACAATTGGTCCAGGATCGCGCTGACATCGACATCAGTGGCTCGGAGTTCAATTTCGTCCGGTCTATCCGCGTGTTCGATGTGCGCTTCGCTCGGCAGCACGAGTCGGGGCGCGACGGCGACTGCAATCGTATGGCCGTCGTTTCACTTGGCACTTACGGAACCCAGGGTGACTTCTCGTGGCAGCGATCCTCGCCAGATGCCTTGCCCACAGCACACTTGGGCCTCGAACGATGGGGTGAGCACTGCCCCAGCATCTGGCATAGATCAGTGTTCGTCGAATGGCGCGACTACGAAGGGAACTACGGGTTCGAGCAAGTCAACTACTGACCGTCGCCCCCTGCCCTACTCCGGTGCGCCGCCGATTGGGTTTCGATCTTGGATCAGTTGACACCTCTGCGGTGTCCGTTGCCAGTGCGCCAAGCGCGGCGAAGGTCTCGAATGAGTCCAAATTACCGATTGCTGCGCTGCAATCGAACGTCGGCTTTGCAAGGATTTGGGTGTCATTAGGAAAATTCGATGCAGCCTCTTGCCATTATGCACTGATCGGTGCATATCATTACCCATGGCACGCCCAAGATCATTCGACGAGACCGAAATCCGCTCCAAGCTGCTCCAGAGCTTCTGGAACACAGGCTTCGACGGCACCGCCTTGCCAGACCTCGAAGAGGCAACGGGCCTGTCGCGCAAGAGCCTCTACAATGCTTTCGGTGACAAGCGGGAGATGTTTCTGGACGCATTGCGGACGTTTAGCCGGACGGCGGTCGAGACGAACACCCGGGTTTTGGTTGACCCCGACGCGTCTATCGAGGAGATCGGCGCGGTTCTTCATGGCCTTGTCGAGCTCGCTGATACGACGCAAGGACGCGCCGGATGCATGGTGTGTAACACATCGCGCGAAGAGATCCGCAATGACCCGGCCGTAAAGGCCGAGATCGATGCGTATTTCCGTCAGTTGGAAGATCGCTTCAGGACTGTGATCGAACGGGGTCAGGCAAGGGGCGACATACGCGATCATCCCGCAGGGCCCCTCGCGCAGCTCTGCGTCAGCGCCGTGGTGAGCATCAGCGTCCTTAGCAAGGCAGGACAACCGACCGATATGCTTCGCGCAATCGCAGCCGAAACTGCGTCGGCACTCACCTAAAATTTTCCCTGTTTTACACCGATAAGTGCAGAAAAGGAGACGATATGAAGACCGAAGTAACGCAGACAATTCAAGCCGCCCCGGATGAGGTTTGGCAGACGATTTCGCAAGGCGGTGATGTGCATCGCTGGTTCACAGGCGCCATCACGACCTGTGAATTGACCGGTTCCGGCGAAGGGGCCGAACGGCGATGCACGATGGCCGATGGCGCCGCACTCGAAGAGCGGATCATCGAAGTCGATCACAACCAGATGCGGTTCCGCTACGCCATCGACAAGCATCCTCTGCCGGCCAGCGACGTGGTCGCGACGATCCTGATCGCAGAACTTCCCGACGGGCGGACGCAAGTGACCTGGGGCGCCGACTATAGCGTGTCGGATGACCATGCCACCGTGGTCGAAGAGACGCTCAAGGGGCTCTGCGGCCACGGGATCGCGGCCCTGGAAACCTTTCACCAAAAAGCAGCCTGAGGAGGCAAGCAGATGTTCCTGAAACGTATGATGACCACCCGCAACGTCGGCACCTTTGACCGGGTTCTGCGCGCTATCCCGGCTGTTGCCGTTGCCATTCTCTGGGCGCAAGGCGTGATTGGAGGCACGTTGGCCATTGTGCTGGCGATTGGCGCGATCATGTTGCTGGTCACGGCGCTCACCGGCACGTGCAGTATCTACTATATGCTCGGTTGGTCCACGTGCCCGGTCAGCGGCAAACCGCGCGACTGACGACAGCCACCACTCACTCCAAAGGAAACTGCAATGCGTTCTTTACTCATGGCCGCCACGGCGGCCATGGGGCTGACCAGTCTTGCCTACGCTCAAGATGCACAGCCCCTCTTAGACCCGAACCTGTCCGCCGAGCCGATGCCAGGCTCCGCATTCGTCGACGTCAACGGCGCACGGATGCATTACATCGAAGCTGGAGAGGGCGACCCAATCGTGTTCCTCCACGGTCAGCCAACATCTTCCTACCTTTGGCGGAATGTCATGCCGTTCCTGCAAGATCAGGGTCGCGTGATCGCCCCTGACCTGATCGGCTTCGGGCAATCCGATCGGCCCGACCTCGATTACACGTTCCAGACTCATTTCGACTATGTCAGTGGCTTCATGGATGCTCTGGAGCTCGATGACGTCACGCTTGTCGTTCACGACTGGGGGTCGATCCTCGGATTGAACTGGGCTCGCCTGAACGAGGATCGTGTGAGTGCCGTCGTCTTCATGGAAGCGCTTGTCGCGCCAGCCTTTCCGATGGCCGATATCGCGCAGTTCGGCCCCTACGCCGACACCTTCCGCGCCTTTCGCGACCCGGAAACCGGACCGGTCCTCTTGATGGAGCAGAACGTCTTTATCGAGCAGGTGCTGCCGTCCTCGATCCTGCGACCGCTAACGCAGGCAGAAATGGATGCCTATCGCGCGCCATTCCCCGAGGGCTCAAACCGAACCCCGCTTCTGCGTTGGCCGAATGAGTTGCCGATTGCGGGGGAGCCGGCGCGGAACGTCGCGGTGTTCGAAGCGATCAATGGATGGCTGTCTACGTCCCAGACCCCCAAGCTGCTGATCTATTTCGACCCCGGCGTACTCGTTCCGCCCGAAGCGGCGCAGTGGATGCAGGCCAACTACGCCGACCTCGACATCCGCTACGGCGGTCACGCGCTGCACTTCGTTCAGGAAGATCAACCCACCGCCATCGGTCGCCTGACGTCCGACTGGCTTCGCTCCCTCAACTGACCGAAAGGAAACCTCATGAAACTCACGTCATTTCTTGCTGCGACGGCGCTTTCACTTGCCGTTGCGCTCCCCACCCAAGCTCAAGATGCCGACGCTCCGGTGTATCTGCTGGCCAACCTCGGGGTCGAAAACATTGAAGCCTACCTCAACGATTATGGATTTCCGGTCACACCGATGCTGCTGGCTGCCGGGGCAGAAATCCTGGTTGCGACGCCACAGGTTCAAACTTTGGAAGGCGAGTACAGCCCTAACTGGAGCGTCGTCGTCCGCTTCCCGAACCAGGCGGCGGCCGAGGGTTGGTACATGTCCGACGAGTACCAAGCAATGATTCCGGTGCGGCATAGTCTGACCGATACGGATGCATCGACAATGGTCCTTGCACCGCAGTTTGTCATGCCTACTCAGTAAGTATTATTGACGGCGCTTCGAAAGAAGCGCCGTCCACTCACCACCATCAGGTTCTCAATAGCCGACCTTGGTGCAATCGCAGCGAAAGACAGAATCGTCCGCTTTATGTACCTCTTTTGGGGAGTAAAAGACTGCTCCGGCTCTTCAAGACGCGGTGCTCGGCCTCCATTAGGAGCCGCCTCCGTTCCAGTTTTATGCGCTAGTGGTCGTATGGGCGGCCCTGACAGATAGTACTGTTAAAGGTGATCGTGTGTTTGCCGTTAAGCTTACTCTAACGAGGATTCTGAAGCGCCCCCTGCCCTTCCCTCCGATCAGATTTAAGCAGAAATGAAGGATTGCCGGAACGACCGAAAATCGGCGCACCTTGGACCTAACGCTGCCGCCAAGCCTGTTGGTTTCAGAACTTTTGAGTTGCAATCCTTGGCGCTAGTGCGAACGCTTGCTGGCAAATTCAGCTTGGATGACTTTCGAACGCCGGTCAAAGCTGCATGCGACCACACTGGGGTCACCTGTGCGTTTACAGCTGTAAACCATTGCTCTCGATCGTTGGCGCATGTAGTCTCCGCACGGTCACATAGGCACTAAATAGGCGAAATTCCTTGACTTAGTGCACTGAATCGTTGCTTCTGACTTCAAGTGGCGTGAAAAACGCCACATTTACGAAAATGAGGCAACCGCGTGATTCCCGTGACACCGCTTTCCACCGACCGCCCGTCTTCATTGGCAGGCGATATTTCTCAGCGCCTGAACGCCGCGATCCGCGAGCATCTCCTTTCTGCATTCGCGCCAGACAGCACCAAGACTCTTCGCAAGTTCTCTGCGCCAGAGGTGGCGGAACTCCTAGGTGTGTCCGGCCAATTCATGCGGAAGGT
>JBCCWL010000014.1:0-40137 GCA_039193885.1 Pseudomonadota bacterium | reverse complement strand
GCGTCCGGCCAATTCGATCACACCTTCGGTTGCCCAGACATCGACCTGGCTGGCCGAGACCGGCAAGACGATCAGGTCAGAGGCGCGAAGGGCGGGGCGTAAATCCGCGTCGATTTTCGGCGGTGTGTCGACGACGACAAGATCGTGAGTTTCCTTAAGCTTCCCGCACTCGTAAGCAATTCCCCACGCACTTGCCGTAGAGAATTCCAGATCGGGAGCTCCGTTCGCCTCTAGTCTTGTCATAAACCAACGGCCAAGCGAGCCTTGCGTATCAGAATCGATTAAAGCCACGCTCAGCCCGCGCAACCTTGCCGCAACGGCAAGGTTGGCCGCAAAAGTGGTCTTGCCTGAGCCACCCTTCTGCTGGGCTATAGTGACAACGAATCCCGACATGCGACAAGACTGCGCCTACCGCCGGCGAAAGGAAAGAGCTGCAGCGCAGAAAAATGCTGCAGCACAGCATTTTTCTAGTCTTCGAGCACGAAAGTGACCTTAAGGATCACCCGGTATTCTGAAATTTTGCCGTCTTTGACGGTACATTTCATGTCTTGCACCCAAGCGGATTCGACATTCTTGAGCGTCTTGGACGCCCGTGCGACGCCATTTTCAACCGCGTCTTCAAAGCTTTTCTTTGATGCAGCGATTATTTCGGTTACGCGTGCGACTGACATTTTGATCCTCCTTTATGTCCGATAGAGAAAGCTTACCGCAGGCTCGGGCACCGATCCATGTCGGATCACGGGGAAAAACAGCGTTGCCCGACCCGCGCTTCAATGGCAAACCACCCGTGCGGATTTGAAAACGTTTCTCCAAGTAGGCCCACCTTGATCTCTGACCCATTCTTTTTTGGCTACGGCAGCCTTGTGAACACCAAGACCCATGATTACGCGCGGACAGCACCTGCTACACTGAAAGACTGGACCCGGACCTGGGAACATACATCAACAAGAGAGCTCGCTTTTCTGTCGGCAAAGCCTGCTGTTGGGACATCAATCGAGGGCCTGATTGCCCATGTGCCTGACGACGATTGGACTGCGCTGGACGTGCGCGAAACAGGGTATCAAAGAACGCCCTTGGCTCCAGATCTTGTTCAGCACAAGACCAACGGAGACATCGAGATCCAAGTCTATCATGTTGTGGACGATGTCGATCCGACCCAAAGATGCCCGATCCTGATGAGCTATCTCGACGTTGTTGTTCAGGGTTTTTTGACTGTCTATGGCGAAGCGGGCGTGGAGAAGTTTTTTGCCACGACCATAGGCTGGGACACGATCATCCTGGACGACCGCAAGACCCCAAAATACCCGCGCCACCAGATCCTCACACCCATCGAACGTGATCTGGTCGACGCGCATTTGAAGACTTTACCTGCGGAAATTAAAAAGCTGTAGCACGCGGGACTGGCGGCGAAACTGTTCGCCAGCGTGGGTGGGCTGCACTTGAGCCTCTTTCGCCATGACCCGATAGGCCAGCACAAAAGCGAGTGCCGCAAAAACCGATCCCCCGATTGCCTGACCAATCAGTATCCCCGGTGCGCCGAACCAAAGACTGCCCAAAAGTACAAAAGGAATGGTGCCAAGCGTGTGCCGGCCCCAGTTGATCACCGTTGAATAATAGGGGTGGCCAAGATTGTTGAACGCCGCATTGCCCAAAAAGATCACGCCGTTGAAGAAAAAGGCCAGGGCCAGCGGGCCACAAAACAACAAGATCAGCTCCGCAGACAATCCTTCAGCGTCAAACAAAGCCAGAATTGGCTGCCGCAACAAAAACAAAACGCTTGCCGCCAAGCAGACGTAGAGGCCGGTGAATATTAATCCGTCGGTGAAACTTCGCCGTACGCGGTCATGTCGCCCTGCCCCGAAATTTTGACCAATGATCGGACCAACCGCGCCCGAAAGCGCAAACAGGACGGCAAAAGACAATGGGGTCAGCCGCGAGACGACTGCCATGCCCGCCACGGCAAGTTCGCCAAACTCCGCCATGGCGCGGGTCACATAGGCTTGCCCGACCGGGGTCGCCAGCTGGGTCAAAATTGCAGGGACAGCGATGGTAAAGACCGGGATGAAATCGCGGGCAAGACCAGGCAAGGTCGGACGGTCTAAGCCGCCGTGATAGCGCAGCACCGGCAGCAAGGCTGTACCAGCCATCGCCGCACGGGCCGCGACCGACGCAAGGGCTGCTCCGGTCAACTCTAGATCTAGGCCAAAAATCAAAATCGGATCGAGCACCGCGTTCACCAGCCCGCCCAATATTGTCGCCATCATCGCGCGTCGTGCATCGCCATAGGCACGCAAAATAGCCCCGCCCATCATCCCGATCATCAACAGCGGCAGCGATGGAATAATGATCGATAGATAGAGGATCGACAGTTCTTGCGTGGCCCCAGTCGCCCCGATCAAACTGGTCAAAAGCTCCAGTTGGCTCCAGATCACCGCTGCAAAAATAGCCCCGAAAAATATCCCAAAGATCAAAGAGTTGGTAGTTAGGCGGCGCGCCTTTGCCTCGTCCCCTTCGCCCAGCGCACGCGCCACGAGCGCGCCCCCAGCGATCGACATGCCTATGCCGAAACTCGATGTGAAGAACAAAATTGCCGCCGCATATCCGACAGCTGCCGCGAGTTCTGCTTTGCCCAGCATCGAGATGAAAATCATGTCGACGAAATCGACGACGAAGATCATCATCAGACCAACAGAAGCCGTCAGCGACATTACCGTGATGTGGCGAAAAAGATTTCCCTCGAGAAACTTGGCCTGTTCTGACATACACGCGTCCTTTCAGACGCCCAGCATCACACAGTTAAGGTTGCCGCAACAGCATTTTTCCATGCCGCATATCTGCTATCGCGGGTGGCGCTGTCCATTTTGGGTTCAAACCTGCGCTGCCGCGCCCAGGTTTCAGCAAACCCGTCTTGATCGGGGTAAACGCCTGCCTTCATTCCGGCCAACCACGCCGCGCCCAGAGCCGTCGTCTCGAGCACCTCTGGGCGGTCAACCTGGGCCCCGATAATGTCGGCCAGAAATTGCATTGTCCAATCCGACGCCGTCATTCCGCCATCCACGCGCAGTACGCCGCCCTCACCACCGGTCCAATCCGCTGTCATCGCCTCAAGCAGATCGCGGGTTTGAAATCCCACACTTTCTAGCGCAGCCCGTGCCATTTCCGCCGGGCCAGAGCCGCGGGTCAGGCCGAAGACCGCGCCGCGACACTCCGCGTTCCAATAGGGCGCACCAAGACCTGTGAAGGCAGGAACCAGAATAAGTTCTTGTTCTACGTCAGCCGTTTCTGCCAAAGCCTGCGTCTGTGAAGCCTCGGTGATAATCTTCAAACCGTCCCGCAACCACTGCACAACGGCCCCGGCGATAAAGATCGAGCCCTCAAGCGCATAGGTCGGTTTGCCGTCGAACTGATAGGCGATCGTTGTCAGCAGTCGGTTTTCGGAGGTCACTGGGGTTTCGCCTGTGTTCAAAAGTGCAAAACAGCCTGTTCCGTAGGTTGATTTTAACATTCCAGCTTTGAAACAAGCCTGACCGACGGTCGCGGCCTGCTGGTCACCGGCCACACCCAGGATCGGGATTTCGCGACCAAACAGATCCGGATCAGTGCGTCCGAAATCCGCGGCGCAGTCCAAGACCTCCGGCAGCATGCTCATCGGAACATCAAGCATTTTGCACATCGTCGACGACCAGCGCCCAGCGCGAATGTCGTACATCAGTGTGCGTGCGGCATTCGTGGCATCGGTCACATGGCGGGCCCCGCCGGTCATTTTCCAGATCAAATAGGTGTCGACAGTTCCAAATAGCAGCTCACCTTTTTCCGCTTTGGCGCGCGCGCCGTCAACATTCTCCAAGATCCACCGCAGCTTCGTGCCCGAAAAGTAAGGATCAAGAAGCAATCCGGTCTTCTGAGTAACGGTGTCCTCGTGGCCGTCCTGCCGCAACTGCTGGCAAAAATCCGACGTGCGCCGATCCTGCCAAACGATGGCGTTATGAACGGTCTCACCTGTGGATTTGTCCCACACAATCGTTGTTTCGCGCTGGTTGGTGATACCGATCGCAGCAATATCTTCGATCCCGCTTTTGGATTTCTCCAAGGCTGCGCGACAGGTTGAAACCGTCGAGGCCCAGATTTCGGCAGGGTCATGTTCGACCCAGCCGGATTTTGGAAAATGCTGGGTGAATTCCTCCTGTGCCGACGTCTCGATTTTCATCTGAGCATCAAAAACGATGGCTCTGCTGGACGTGGTCCCTTGGTCGATGGCCAGAATACGTGTCACGATGATCCCCCTTTGCTCTGATGTTCGAGCATCCATTGATCCAGCAGTTTGATGTCGTCCACCTGCATCCGCAAGCCCAGTTTCGACCGCCTCCAAACCACATCTTCTGCGGTTTGCGCATATTCCTTATCCATCAGCCAAGCGACTTCCCGCGCTGTCAGCGTTGCCCCGAATGCCTGCCCCATATCGTCGATGGCCTTGGCACCTTCTAAAATGAGCGTCGCGTCGGTGCCGTAAGCGCGCACCAACCTGCGGGCCCAGGCGTGATCCAGAAAACCAAACTCCGCTTGCAAGGACGCAATCAGATCATCGACTTCGGACACTTTGAAATCACCGCCAGGCATTGCGACACCAGCAGTCCAAGCCCCTGTCGCCGCAGGAAAAAACGGAACGATTTTCTCAAGCGCATGTTCGGCCAATCGGCGATAGGTAGTAATCTTGCCGCCAAATACGTTGAGCAACGGGGCCCCGCCCGCATCGTTGACTTTCAAAACGTAGTCGCGTGTGGCGGCAGTCGCCGACGTCGCCCCATCATCATAGAGCGGGCGTACGCCAGAATAGCTCCACACGATTTCGTCCCGCGTGATCGGCGTCTTGAGGTAGTTTGAGGCGAAGTTGAGCAGGTAGTCCCGTTCTTGCGGGGTGCAAACCGGCTTTTCCTCTGGGCCGCCATGCTCGGCATCTGTGGTTCCGATCAAGGTGAAATCGCTCTCGTAGGGGATCGCAAAAATGATGCGCCCGTCTTCGCCTTGAAAGAAATAGCATTTTTCGTGATCAAAAAGCTTGCGCGTCACAATATGCGAGCCGCGCACAAGCCGCACACCTTCTGAGGCGTTTTGCTGGGCCACGTTCTGGATCACGTCCTTCACCCAAGGCCCACCGGCATTGACCAGCATTTTTGCCTGAACTTGCTGGGTCGCGCCCGTGTCCGCGTGCTCAAGCTCAATGTTCCAAAAACCATCGACCCGTTCTGCGCGCATGACGCGGGTGCGCGTCATGATCTTGGCACCGCGCGCTTCGGCATCGCGTGCATTCAGCACAACCAGGCGAGAATCCTCGATCCAGCAATCTGAGTACTCGAAGGCCTTCGCGAAGCGCTCATCGAGCGGCGCACCGACCGGATCGGACTTCAGGTCGACCGTGGTGGTTCCGGGCAAAATCTGCCGTCCCCCCAACGTGTCGTAGAGAAACAGCCCGAAACGGATCAACCAGGCTGGGCGGCGCCCCTTCATCCAAGGCATGACGACGTTGAGAATCCGCGATGTGGGCGTCGTTCCTTCGAACCGCATATCCTTGTGATAGGGCAGCACGAACCGCATCGGCCAGCTGATATGCGGCATCGCCTTGAGCAAGGTTTCCCGTTCTATCAAGCTTTCGCGCACCAGGCGGACCTCAAAATATTCCAGGTAGCGCAGACCGCCGTGAAACAGCTTGGTCGACGCGCTGGACGTTGCTGAGGCCAGGTCATTCATCTCGGCCAGCGCCACCGTAAGGCCCCGTCCTGCCGCATCACGCGCTATTCCACATCCATTGATGCCGCCGCCGATGACAAACACATCAACCTTGTCTGACTGCGCCATAATTATCCCCGACTCGCGTTTCGAAATTCTTCTCCTATCGACTAGTTTACTTTCGTTTCGTCAAGCTTTACTTTCGAAAACACTCGAATATAGGCTATACTCCCCATGGCAGAGCGCTTTCGTCACGCTGAAATTCTGGAACTTGCACGTTCTGAGGGGCAGGTCTCGGTTGATGATCTGGCGCGCAGGTTTCGGATTTCTGTGCAAACCGTCCGTAAGGATTTGGCGGAGCTGTCCGAACAAGGCGCGCTGACCCGCGTCCATGGCGGCGCCCTGCTGCCCCGACGCCTGTCAAACATTGCCTATGAGGAGCGCCGCGCCTTGAAGGCCGAAGCCAAGACGCAGATTGCTGCTGCCTGTGCGGCCCATGTCCCGGAGAATGCCACCGTATTTCTCAACATCGGCACAACGACTGAGGCTGTCGCGCGCGCGCTTCTGTCTCACCGCGATCTCATGGTGGTGACCAACAATCTGAATATCGCGAATATTCTTGCGGCCAACCCCAACTGTAATGTGCTGGTCACAGGGGGGCTGCTGCGACGATCCGACGGCGGCCTTATGGGGACAATGACGACCCAGGTTATCGCGAACTTCAAGTTTGATCTGGCAGTTATTGGCTGCTCGGCACTGGATAAAGACGGCGATATTCTGGATTTCGACATTGAAGAGGTCGGTGTCAGTCAGACCATCATTCGCCAATCACGCCATGTCATCCTTGCAGCAGACAGTTCAAAATTCGACCGGACTGCACCGGTGCGTATCGGCAATCTGCGCGACGTGAACCGCTTCATAACCGATGGGCCTTTGCCCGGCGATCTGGCGCGGCAGCTAGAGCAAAGTGGAACTGTCGTCGAGCTTGGTTGAGCTCAGCACTCCGGCAGATTGACCGCAAGTCCACCCTGACTGGTTTCCTTGTACCGTTCGCTCATATCCAGACCGGTTTGCCGCATGGCCTCGATGCAATTGTCCAACGGCATAAAATGAGACCCGTCGCCTCTGAGCGAGAGAGACGCGGCAGAAACGGCCTTGATAGCGCCGAGCCCGTTTCGTTCGATGCACGGCACTTGAACTAATCCACCAACCGGATCGCAGGTCATGCCCAGATGGTGCTCAAGTGCAATTTCGGCGGCATTCTCTACCTGCTCCGCTGTGCCGCCCAGTGCTGCACATAGACCTGCAGCGGCCATTGAGGCGGCTGATCCAACCTCGCCCTGACATCCAACCTCAGCGCCCGAGATGGAGGCGTTGTGCTTGATCAGCCCTCCGACGGCGGCTGCCGTTAAAAGAAAGTCGCGCTGGCCGGCCTCGCTGGCTCCGACGCAGTGGTCACGATAGTAGCGCAGCACCGAGGGCAACACGCCTGCCGCCCCGTTTGTGGGCGACGTGACGACGCGGCCACCGGCGGCATTTTCTTCATTCACCGCCATGGCATAAACGCTCATCCAGTCATTTATCATATGCGGCTGCGCGATGTTGTGACCTGCTTCGGCGCGCAACTGGTCGTGAATGTTCTTGGCACGGCGCTTGACGGCCAGACCACCGGGCAGGATACCATCCATCCGCAATCCGCGGTCGATACATTCAAACATCGCATCGCGGATCCGTATAAGGTTGCGATCAAGCGCGTCGCGGGACATCAAGCTTAACTCATTGGCCTCCTTCATCTGAGCGATGGATTTGCCCGAGCGCTTTGCCATTTCCAGCATCTCTTCAGCCGACCCGAACGGGTACGGAAACCCGTGTTGTTCCTTTTGATCGTGCAGGGCCTGTGCATTGCCTCGGGCCATATTCTCCAGCTCACGGGCGGTCACAACGAAGCCGCCACCGATGGAGAAGTAAGTCTCCTCGAGATACAGGTTTCCGGAAACATCAAATGCACGCAGGACAAGTCCGTTGGGATGTCCATCCAGCGTGTGATCATAGTCGAAGCGCACATCGCGTGCGGGGTCAAAACGCAGCTCACCCAGCCCCTCTGGCGCAACAACGCAGGTCTGCGAAACCTCCGCGATCAAAGCGTCGGCCGTGTCAGGATCCAGCGTTTCAGGCAGAAAGCCCATGAACCCCAGAGCGACAGCGCGATCCGTGGCGTGACCTTTCCCGGTAAAGGCGAGCGATCCGTGAAGGGACGCGCCCAGCGCCGCAAGCTCTCCGGCACCGGGTTCGCGGTCACGTCCACCCCGCAAGTCGTCCAGAAACCGACCTGCAGCTGTCATCGGCCCCATCGTGTGAGACGAGGACGGGCCAACGCCGATCTTGAAGAGGTCAAAGATGCTCAAAAACATGAGGCGCATCCTAAGCGGCATGCAGGCGGTCTCGCGACGAGAAAAGACCTCTGCCGGTGGGCAAACGACATTCCGGTGTGCAGGTACCCAAAAAAGAAACGAGGCCCCGAAGGGCCCCGCCCAATCTTCGGATCGTCTGGTTTCAGATCAACCGCGGCCTTTCCAGGGCACCAACCGGTTTTCGGCACCGCGCATCAGCATGTCGATGCCGTAACCGATCACACCAATGATGATGATACCGATGATGACAATGTCGGTGAGCTGAAACTTTGAGGCCGCGATAATCATCTTACCGGCACCCTTTTCCGCAGCCACGAGTTCCGCGGCAACCACTGTACCCCAACAGACCCCCATGGCCACGCGGGCCCCGGTGAATATCTCGGGCAAGGAGTTTGGCAAGATAACCTTCGACAGGATCTGCCGCTTGGTGGCACCCAGGGAATAGGCCGCGTGGACCTTGGAGATGTTGACCCCCGACACACCGGCACGGGCCGCAATCGTCATGATCCAAAGCGCGGCCAAGAACAGCAGGCTGATCTTGCCCTGCTCGCCGATACCGAACCAGATGATGATCAACGGGATCAGCGCCAAGGGTGGGACCGGTCGCATGAACTCGACGATTGGGTCAAACCAACCACGTAGCCACCCGTTCAGCCCCATCGCAAATCCAAGCGGAATTCCGAACAGACAACCCAGCGCGAACCCGACCACAACCCGAACCAAGGACCAAAAGACGTTCTCCCAAAGGCCAACGCCCTGATAGCCATTTTGGTTCAGGTCGATGAACCGGGACCAAACCGCTTCAGGTGGTGGCAGGTACAGGGCTTCCATTGTCAGACCAACATTCGCCTCAATCGACAAGGAGCCCCGCTGCGTCATCAAGATATTGCCATCGGCAAAATCTACGGTTTCATTCGTTGCGATTGGTTGGCCGTTAATCTCCGTAAAGAGAAACCCGTCATCGTCTTGAGCTCGAACCAGAACCTTGCGTCGCTGTGCGACAATGACAGATTGGTTCAATGCAAAATCGCCGTCCTCAGCCTGGGGCTCGGGTACTTCCGGTTTCTCGCCAAACTCATGTACCAGAATGTCGATTGTGCCGGTTCCCGTTTCACCTGCGCCATTCACCGCCGTGTATTCAAAGGAGGTTGGCCCAAGATGCGGCCCAGGCAAAAGACTTGGCGTCAGTTTTGAACCCGTCGCAATTCCCCACAGAAGGAAGATTGTGATCACCGCCGCAACCGAGGCGATGCGGTTCGCGCTCACCGCGCTCTCGTCCCCAAAGGTAACTGTTTTCAAGCTGGTGAACCCACGCGCGGCTTCCCGACCCCGACTATAAAGGGACCAAAGAAAGTAACAGACCGCCGATACGGCAATATAAATGCCGAAAATCAACGCAATACCTACGATCATCCACAGCGACGAGCCGATCAGTTCTATAATTTCCTGTCCCATTAGGCGCTCTCCGTCCGTCCCATGATTTCCTCTTCCATGTCCCAAATCATGTTCAGGATCTCGTCGCGGGTTGGGCCAAAGTCTTCATGTTGCTTAACCTCGCGCAAATCAGCCCCAACACCGATTTCGGCGAAGGGCAGACGGTACTCTTTGTGAACGCGGCCTGGACGTGGCGCCATCACCAACAACCGCTCCCCCAGGAGCAATGCTTCTTCGACAGAGTGGGTGATCAGGATAATCGTTTTCCCAGTCTTCTTCCAAATATCCAGAACCAGACTTTGCATCTTCTCACGTGTTAAAGCATCCAACGCACCCAAGGGTTCGTCCATCAAGATCACGTCAGGATCGTTGCACAAGCACCGGGCCAAAGCCACGCGTTGCTGCATGCCGCCTGAAAGCTCGTAAATCATCTTCTCGCCAAATTCCTGAAGGCCCACGATGCCCAGAAGTTCTTCGACACGCGATTTGATCTCACCTTTGGGCGTGCCCTTCATCGATGGACCAAAGCCGATGTTCTCGGACACGTTCATCCATTCGAACAAAGCCCCTTTCTGGAACACCATACCGCGCTCCGGATGCGGACCCGTCACCTGGTGCCCGTTGAGCTGGATATCACCTCCGGTCGGGGCCAGAAACCCCGCCAGAATATTCAGCAATGTCGTCTTGCCGCATCCCGATGGCCCCAAGACGGAAAGCAGTTCACCTTCCTTTATGTCCAGATTGATGTTTTTAAGCGCCTCGACCGAACCACCATTGGGAAGTTCGAAGGTCATTGACACGTCTTTGATATTCAGCCCCGTCATGCTGGCCCCTGCTTTCAAAGATTGGTCTAAAAAAAGGGTGCGGCACCCGCTTGATGCCGCACCCGATTGTTTAAAGCCAAAGCTGGCTTACATCTCGGATGCTGCACGCAGGTAAGACGCATCCACCAGCGGCACATAGTCGCTCAGCGCAGTGATTTGACCGGCTTCCTGCAGACTTGCCGCGGAACTCGCAAGATATTCCTGCACGCCGCCATCCATCCAGTAGTCAGACAGTTTTTCTTCCATTGTCGGATAGCCGAATTCGGCCGCAGTTGATTTCACCGCTTCGATATCCATACCGGCAGCCTCTGCAATCGCAGGGAACATCGCCTCGCTATCCGTGACATACCGTGCTTCCATGTCGGCATTCACTTTCAGGAATTTCGCGACAAGCTCTGGGTTCTCAGCGCCAAATTCGGCTGGGATCGAGACCACGTCGAACACACGCCCGACTACGGCTTCTTTTTCCGCACCTTCCAGAAGAACATTGCCGTGCTCTTTCATACGCTGCAATGGGCCGGACCATCCGCAGGCCATGTCCAGCTCACCTGCGGCGAACGCTGCAGCTGAATCGACCGGCGCCATATCGACAATCTTCATCGACTCAGGATCAACACCGAAATGCTTCATCTGGGCCAGATAGCCGGAATGTGCCGCCGTGCCGAGAGGCACACCAACCTGCTTGCCGGGAAGTTCTGTGCCCGCGTTGGACGCATCAATTTCCAGTGAAGACCGCACAACGCAGTTGTCGTTGTCAGAATAGGAAACCGCCACGTCGATCGCCTTCAGGTCCTGGCCAGCCGCTGTTGCGACAAGAAACGGTGTCACACCCTGGCTGTAGGAAATGTGAACGTCGCCAGATGCCATCGCGGCAGACATTGCTGTCCCGGCGTCAAACGACACCCAGTTGATTTTTACGCCCATGGCTTCTTCGTACAGCTTGTTTTGCTGTGCAAACTGGTTTGGCGTTGGCCACTCCAGGAAGTAGGCGACTGTAATTTCTTCGAGATGGCCATCTGCAAGCGCAGCCTGCGCGCCAGCCATCAAGGCCACGGATGCCGCGGCACCCAGAAGTTTTGAAGTCAGTTTCATTGAGTATTCTCCCCGTCTTTCATTTTTTCGACAGCTCATGAGTGTCATGTTGATCGCGCAAGACCAATGCGTTGAAGCGAGATCAAGGCGCGCACTCCGAGAGCAGAAGAAAATTCGCCTTGTGAGTCAATGCTTAGATTTCGAGAGGCCGGATTACGACCATGCCGCCGCCAGATACGACCAAAACCATTGTTTTCTGAGGGAAATCCGAAGCCTAGCTTCGCATAGCACGAAGGCATGCGGGACGCGCCTAAAAACTGGACCGATTCATATTGCGCTTCTGGCCCTATTGAGAGTCCAATCTATGTGCAGCTTGTGAAAAGTTCTAGACTTGCGGCGACCGAAATAGAATCACGCGCGTCCTGGACGCTAGGCATTTATTAGACTGGAGGCTCCAATGGACGGCAATTTGCAACCAAATGATATGAGCGGCATCGTTGAGGCGGACCGCGCCCATGTCTGGCACCACCTCATCCAGCATAAGCCTTTCGAGACGATCGATCCGAGGATCATTGTTGAGGGCAAAGGGATGCGTGTCTGGGACCAGCACGGCAAGGAGCATATTGATGCGGTGTCCGGAGGTGTCTGGACCGTCAATGTCGGCTATGGGCGCGAAAGCATCGCCGACGCCGTGCGCGATCAACTGGTCAAGATGAACTATTTTGCCGGCTCGGCGGGGTCGATCCCGGGTGCGATGTTCTCTGAACGTCTGATCTCCAAGATGCCGGGGCTAAGCCGGGTGTATTATGCCAATTCTGGCTCCGAGGCCAATGAGAAGGCCTTCAAAATGGTCCGGCAGATCAGCCACAACAAATACGGCGGTAAGAAAAACAAGATCCTCTACCGCGAACGTGACTATCACGGAACGACGATCACAACGCTTTCAGCCGGGGGACAGCCCGAGCGCAACGCACAATATGGCCCCTTCACGCCCGGCTTTGTCGAAGTGCCGCATTGCCTGGAATATCGCGCACAATGGGATCTGAGCGGGGCGGAATACGGACAACGCGCCGCCGACGCGATTGAAGAGGTCATCCTGCGTGAGGGTCCTGACACGGTTGGTGCCTTGTGTCTTGAGCCGGTCACAGCCGGCGGTGGTGTGATTACCCCGCCCGAGGGCTATTGGGAGCGCGTTCAGGAAATCTGCCGCAAGTACGAGATCCTCTTGCATATCGATGAGGTCGTCTGCGGTGTTGGGCGGACCGGCACCTGGTTTGGATACCAAAACTACGGCATCCAACCTGATCTGGTAACGATGGCCAAAGGGGTTGCTTCGGGTTACGCGGCAATTTCTTGCTGTGTCACCTCAGAGGCAGTGTTTGAGATGTTCAAAGAGAACTCGGACGATCCTTTGAGCTATTTCCGCGATATTTCGACATTCGGTGGATGCACCGCCGGTCCGGCTGCGGCTTTGGAAAACATGCGCATTATCGAAGACGAAGGCCTGCTGGAAAATACCGTCAAAATGGGCGAGCGGATGGTTGAAAATCTCAATGCACTCGCTGAAAAGCACCCCGCCATTGGACAAGTCCGCGGCAAGGGTTTGTTCTGCGGTGCGGAACTTGTCGCCGATCGCGCAACGAAGGAACCGTTGAACGAAAAACTTGTACAAGGCGTTGTTGCCGATTGTATGAAACAAGGCACGATAATCGGTGCGACCAACCGATCCCTGCCTGGCCTGAACAATACACTTTGTTTCTCGCCGGCGCTGATCGCAACAGCCGACGACATTGACGAAATCACAGCTTCTGTCGACGAAGCGCTCGGTCGCGTTCTCGCTTAATTCGACCGCCATTTAATACTGAAATGGGCCCGTTGCTTTCCCGGAGCACCGGGCCCGTTCTTATTGGATGGGGCGTTTCTACCGTGCGACGAGACTGCGCAAAATAAGTTTGATCGCAACTTCGTAGGGCGCAGAAAAATTCCCCTCTGCAATCGAAAGCGCCGCTTTGTCAAACATCGAGGACAAAAGCTCCGTCAGAGCATCAATCGGTAGGTTCACACCCTCTTTTCGCGCCAGATTGGTGAGCCCCTCACGCAACCCTCGAATTCTCGCTGTATGCTCAACGGTCTTCAGCTCTTTTGGCCCCAGAACGGACGGTGCCTCGACCAAAAGCAGCTTGGTTCGACCTGTCTGCTTCATTGCCGAAAAATAAGCCATAGCTCCGTCGATCAGCGCCTTCTGAGGATCCTCGCTTTGAATATCCAGGCTTCTGATCTCGCTGGCAATTGCCTGAGCTTCTGCCAGGGCAACAACATAGAATAGATCCGCCTTGTTCTCGAAGTAATGATAGAGCGCACCACGTGTGAGACCGGCCCTTCGGACGATCTCTGGCGTGCTTGCCGATGCATATCCAGTCTCAATGAAAATTGCGCGGGCAGATGCAATCAGTTGTTCGCGTGTATCGATCTGAGGCGCGTCAGAAATACGCCGGACCGATCTTTCGAAAATTGGAAGAACTTCCATGTTGTCACCATTTAAAACCTACTCATAACATGCACCGTGTACGCATTTTGCCACCACAGCGCAAAGAAACGAAGTGTTTCGATGCGCGAAACCAAATTCAGATAATTTGCATGTTCGTGGGTCATGATATATCCATATCTTCACAGAAATATGTCCAAATGAGGCTGTATGGCGATCGCAGTTGAAACCTTTTTCCTCGATCCAAGCTTCGAAGGAACCTTGCAGCAACAGATCCAGCAAATGGTTGCTGGTGGAATCTTGTCTGGCCGATTCCGGGCTGGAGAAAAGCTTCCCTCATCACGCAAACTGGCGTTGCACCTTGGGGTGAGCCGGATCACCGTGACGCTGGCTTACAATGAGCTAATGGCCGACGATTATTTGTCTTCCGCCGGACGTTCGGGATACTATGTATCTGAAAATGCTCCAGAACCACCGACGTTGGCACAGCGTAGCTCAGAAGACACCGTCGACTGGAACAGGGCTATTGGAACCAAATTTTCTGGGTCTCTTTCGATTGAGAAACCGCTGGATTGGCGGCGTTACAAATATCCCTTTCTCTACGGCCAGGTCGACCCGAGCCTGTTTGACAGGCAGAACTGGCGGCTCTGCGCGGTCCGGGCGCTTGGCCAGCGCGACTATGACAGCCTGACCGCTGATCAAGGCGACCGAGATGACCCCAATCTGATTGAATTCGTGGCAAGACATACGCTCCCGCGTCGCGGGATTTTGGCAAACCCGGATGAAATTTTAATCACAATGGGCGCCCAAAATGCACTTTGGTTGACGGCTCAGGTATTGCTGACTCAGCGACGGACAGCCACACATGAAGACCCCTGCTACCCAGGAATACGGCATATACTGCGGCAATCGCGGTGCCATCGAATCGCACTTCCCGTGGACGAGAACGGCCTGCCGCCCGAGCAGATACCCCCGGAAACCGACGTAGTTTTCACCACCCCATCGCATCAATGCCCAACCACGGCGACCATGCCGCTGGAGCGGCGGAAAGCCCTGCTGGCCTCCGCCAGCAAGAATGACTTTCTGATTGTGGAAGACGATTATGAGTTCGAGATGTCCTTTCTCGAACCGCCGTCGCCCGCTCTGAAATCGCTCGACGAAGACGGGCGCGTGATCTATATCGGATCCTTTTCGAAATCCCTCTTCCCGGGCCTGCGATTGGGATATCTGGTCGGACCCGCCCCATTCATTCGCGAAGCCCGCGCGCTGCGCGCGACCGTTCTGCGCCACCCGCCGGGCCATATGCAGCGGACGGCCGCTTATTTTCTGTCACTTGGCCACTATGATGCGCTCGTGCGGCGCTTGCGGAACGCTTTTCACGATCGCCGACGGATCATGGATGCGGCCCTGGATCAATACGGGCTTGAAGTGGCCGCCGCCGGTGCGTTTGGCGGGTCGAGCTACTGGATGCGCGCACCAGAAGGAGTCGACACGGAGATTTTGGCTGACGCGTTGCGCGCAAAATCCGTGCTGATCGAACCCGGACCAGCCTTTTGCGAACCGCAACAGCGCGAACGGCGGCACTTCAGGCTTGCGTATTCCTCTATATCAACGCCCCAGATCGCACCCGGCGTGGCCTTGATCCGGCAAACAATGGACGAACTGTCCCATTGATCTGGTTATATCTTCGAGACATTTTGGACATAACACTTTCGAACCCGACGCACTAGGTTCGACAAGACACGACAACCGGGCCCGCCCGCTCATCCAATTTTTCGTTCAAGGGAACCTTTGCCATGAAAATGACCACGGAAGAAGCTTTCGTAAAAACCCTGCAAATGCATGGGATCCGCCACGCCTTTGGGATCATCGGGTCTGCGATGATGCCGATATCCGACCTGTTTCCGACAGCTGGCATTAAATTCTGGGACTGTGCACATGAAATGACGGCCGGGATGATGGCCGACGGGTACACACGTGCGACAGGCGAGATGTCTATGATGATCGCGCAGAACGGCCCTGGCATCACCAACTTCGTGACTTCGGTCAAGACCGCCTATTGGAACCATACGCCATTGCTGCTTGTCACACCGCAAGCGGCCAATAAAACAATTGGGCAAGGCGGCTTCCAGGAAATGGAGCA
This sequence comes from Pseudomonadota bacterium, assembly GCA_039193885.1. Taxonomy (GTDB): domain Bacteria; phylum Pseudomonadota; class Alphaproteobacteria; order Rhodobacterales; family Rhodobacteraceae; genus Litoreibacter. Next base: position 24,084 of record JBCCWL010000014.1, on the reverse strand, counting down.
AATGAACTTGTTTGCCGATTGTGTTGCGTATCAGGAGGAGGTTCGCGATCCATCCCGTATCGCGGAAACACTCAACCGAGTGATCATGCAGGCATACCGCGCTTCTGCACCTGCTCAAATCAACATCCCACGTGATTTCTGGACACAGGTGATTGATATCGAACTGCCCGTAAAAGTTGAGTTCGAGCGCCCAGCCGGCGGTGAAGAAGCCGTCAAAAAGGCAGCAGACCTGCTATCGTCGGCAAAGTTCCCGGTCATTTTGAACGGCGCTGGCGTCGTGCTTGCTGGCGGGATCGAAGCATCGAAACAATTGGCCGAAACACTCGACGCGCCAGTTTGCGTTGGCTACCAGCACAATGACGCATTCCCAGGCAACCACCCGCTGTTTGCCGGTCCTCTGGGATATAACGGCTCAAAAGCCGGTATGGAGCTAATCTCAAAAGCTGATGTCGTCCTGGCCTTGGGTACACGACTGAACCCCTTCTCGACGTTACCGGGCTACGGCATCGATTACTGGCCAACAGAAGCGAAAATCATCCAGGTTGATCTGAACCCCGACCGCATCGGTTTGACCAAAAAGGTGACCGTCGGCATCGTCGGAGATGCTAAGAAAGTAGCCGAAGGCATTCTTGCAAATCTGGGTGACGGCGCAGGTGACGCAGGCCGTGCCGACCGTAAAAACATGATCGCACAAACCAAATCAGCTTGGGCGCAAGAATTGACATCTCTCGATCACGAAGAGGACGATCCAGGCACCACCTGGAACGAACGCGCCCGCACCGCCGAGCCAGCGAAGATGTCGCCCCGTCAGGCTTGGCGCGCGATCCAATCCGCACTGCCGAAAAACGCGATCATTTCGTCAGATATCGGCAACAACTGCGCGATCGGCAACGCGTACCCGTCTTTTGAGGAAAGCCGGAAATATCTGGCACCGGGTCTATTTGGGCCGTGCGGCTATGGTTTCCCGGCCATCGCAGGTGCAAAAATCGGATGTCCGGATGTTCCGGTGGTTGGTTTTGCAGGCGACGGCGCATTCGGCATATCGATGAACGAAATGGTGTCCGTGGGACGCGGTGACTGGCCGGCCATGACAATGATCATTTTCCGCAACTACCAATGGGGCGCTGAGAAGCGGAACACGACGCTTTGGTTCGACGACAACTTCGTCGGGACAGAGCTGGATACAAATGTCTCCTACGCCAAGATTGCAGATGCGTGTGGCCTGACCGGCGTACAGGTCTCGACTATGGACGAGCTGACCGACGCGCTTAATACTGCCATCAAGGGCCAAATGGAGGGCAATGTCACAACCTTCATCGAAGTGCTGTTGAACAAAGAACTGGGTGAGCCATTCCGCCGCGATGCGATGAAAAAACCGGTCGCAGTTGCGGGCGTTTCTGGTTCAGACATGGCCGCCGAATAAGCCAGCTGAACTCCTTGGCTCGTCCGGTGCGTCCGGGCGGGCTTTTTACGTCTTCTGACCGCGCAAAAGAGGCTTGATGTCCACTCCTTCCCCCTTCCTGTCGACACGCGATGCCGTCTGCCCACCGCAGCTGCTGGAGCTTGCGCGCGCGGCAGGTCGTCCCAAGGTGGCCATCGCGCGCGCCGGTGCACCATTGCCGATGGAAGCAGCCAAGGATGCCGCGGATGCCGGCTTGATGACACCTGTCTTTACCGGGGAACGGGCGCAGATCGAGGCGCAAGCCCAAGCCTTAAATTGGGATATTTCAAAGTTTGAGTTGATCGACGCCAATGGTGAAGAAGCCGCCGGAATGGCCGCCGCACAGGCCTGCGGCGAGGGCCGGGCTGATGTCCTGATGAAAGGGCAGCTGCACACCGACGTCTTCATGAAATCGGCATTGTCGCGCGATGTTGGCCTGCGAACCGGCGCGCGGCTGGTCCACATCTTCCACATTTCGCATCCAGATGGTGGTAAACCGTTTGTTGTCTCGGACGCCGCGGTCAATGTGACCCCAAATGCTGAGACGCGCCAAGACGCCACCCGTGAGGTCGTCAAATTATTGCACGCCTTAGGAAATCCACGGCCAAAAGTGGCATTTCTCAGTGCAACGGAAAGTGTCATCCCATCGGTGCCGTCCTCACAAGAAGCCTCGGACCTGGCCCAGTGGGCCCGGGAGAATGTCGACGGGGCTGATTTTTCCGGACCGCTCGCGATGGACCTGATCTTGTCGCCCGAAGCTGTCGCCACCAAAGGGCTAAGCGACGACGTAGTTGCCGGTCATGCAGATGCGGTAATCGTTCCGGACATAGTGTCCGGCAACGCGATCTTCAAATCGTTCGTATATCTCTCGGGCGGCTGCGCCGGCGGCTTGGTTTTGGGGGCGAAAGTCCCGATTTTGCTGACATCTCGCGCGGATCCACCGGCGGCACGTCTAGCCTCTGTCGCCTTGGCTGCTATTGTCAGTGGGACGGGTCAGTCTTGAAAGGATTCAAATGAACCAGCCTGTAATCGACCTGTCGCCCAAGGTCTCGGACGAGATCCGCAAGACTACCTGCTACATGTGCGCCTGCCGCTGCGGCATCAATGTACATATGAAGGACGGTGAAGTCGCTTATATCGAGGGCAATCGCGATCACCCGGTGAACAAAGGTGTCCTGTGCGCCAAAGGGTCCGCTGGAATCATGCAGGTGAACGCTCCGTCCCGATTGCGCGCGCCGCTCAAACGCGTCGGGCCACGCGGATCGGGCGAGTTTGAAGAGATCAGCTGGGATGAAGCCTTGAGCCTGGCCACCGAGTGGCTGGTGCCAGTACGCGCAGAAGCGCCGCAAAAATTAGCTTTCTTCACGGGGCGCGACCAGTCGCAAAGTTTCACCTCGTTCTGGGCGCAAGCCTTTGGCACGCCAAACTACGCGGCGCATGGCGGATTCTGTTCGGTCAACATGGCCGCGGCCGGCATCTATACGATGGGCGGTGCCTTTTGGGAGTTCGGGCAACCCGACTGGGACCGTACGAAGATGTTTATGCTGTTCGGTGTGGCCGAAGACCATGACAGCAATCCGATCAAAATGGGTCTGGGCAAGTTAAAATCGCGCGGAGCCAAGGTCATTGGTGTGAATCCTGTGCGCTCCGGCTACAACGCGGTCGCAGACGAGTGGGTTGGCATTACGCCGGGCACTGACGGGCTGTTTATTCTGGCGCTGGTGCATGAATTGATGAAAGCCGGGAAGATCGACCTCGACTATCTCGCCAATCTGACGAACGCACCAGTCTTGGTGAATGGCGACCCAAAATCGGAAGACTATGGCCTTCTGCTGCGCGACAAAGACAACAAGTTCGTGGTTATTGACCGGGTCACAGGAAAGCCTGCGGCCTATGACCAAGCAGGTGTCAAACCCGATCTGCGCGGTTCGCTGCGTGACAAAGGCAATTCGCACCGCTCAGTATTCCATCACATGATCGAGAAATATCTCGACCCGCAATACGCCCCAGAGGCCGTCGCCGAACGCACCGGTATTTCAGCTGACCGGATCAAGCGAATTGCGGCAGAACTGGCCAATGTGGCGTTCAACCAAGCCATTGAAATCGATCAGGAATGGACCGATTTCCGCGGCGAAACACATCCCAAGATGATTGGCCGGCCAGTGGCCTTCCACTCGATGCGCGGGGTCTCCGCGCATTCCAACGGCTTCCAGACCTGCCGGTCGCTACATCTGTTGCAGATCATTCTGGGAAGCGTCGAGGTTCCTGGCGGCTTCCGGTTCAAGCCACCCTACCCCAAACCACCCGAGGCGCATCCGAAACCCCATTGCGGTGTACAACCGGGCCAACCGCTGGATGGACCGCATTTGGGTTTTGTTCACGGGCCTGACGATCTGTGTCTGGACGCAGATGGTAACCCAGCGCGGATCGACAAGGCCTTTACGTGGGAAAACCCGATGTCCGCCCACGGTCTGATGCATATGGTCATCTCGAACGCCCATGCCGGAGTCCCCTATAAGATCGATACCATGTTCATGTACATGGCCAACATGTCGTGGAACTCGTCGATGAACACGCGGGGCGTCATCGACATGCTCACCGATCAAAACGAGGATGGCAGCTACGTCATTCCCAATATTATCTATTCGGACGCCTATTCTTCGGAAATGGTGGCCTATGCCGATCTGATCCTGCCAGACACCACCTATTTGGAGCGTCACGACTGCATCTCGTTGCTGGACCGCCCGATTTGCGAGGCCGAGGCCGCCGCCGATGCGATCCGCTGGCCTGTTATTGAGCCCGACCGTGATGTGCGAGGCTTCCAATCCGTGCTCTGTGAGCTCGGCGCGCGGCTCAACCTACCAGGCTTTGTCAACGAAGATGGCAGCCAGAAATACGCCGATTATGCCGACTATATCACCAACCACCAACGTCGCCCCGGCGTAGGCCCACTATCGGGCTTCCGCGGCAATGGCGATCAGGATGGACGCGGCGACGTCAATCCGAACCAGATCCAAGCCTATATCGACAATGGCGGTTTCTGGGTGAACCATATCCCCGAGGAGGCTCAGTTCTACAAACCATGGAACAAGGCCTATCAGGATTGGGCGGTGAAAATCGGCATCTATGATGCACCACAGCCCTACATTTTCAATTTGTGGTCAGAACCGATGCGCAAGTTCCAGCTGGCCGCTGAAGGCCATGGGACCCGGCAGCCGCCCGATCATCTTCGCGAGCGTATCAAGACGACCATGGATCCTCTTCCGATCTGGTATCCTCCCTTTGAGGATGCTCATGTTGATCCGGAAGAGTTCCCAATCCACGCGCTCACACAACGCCCGATGGCGATGTACCATTCTTGGGGTTCGCAGAATGCATGGTTGCGTCAGATCCACGGGCGCAACCCGCTCTACCTTCCGACGAAGCTTTGGAAGGCCAATGGCTTTGCAGAAGGTGACTGGGCCGAGGTCACCTCGGCGCATGGGTCGATCACCGTTCCTGTGGCGCACCAAGCGGCATTGAACGAAAATACCGTCTGGACCTGGAATGCGATTGGAAAACGCAAAGGAGCTTGGGCGCTCAAGCCCGATGCGCCAGAAGCCACGAAAGGGTTCTTGCTGAACCACCTGATCCACGAATTGCTGCCGCCCAAAGGCGACGGACTGCGCTGGGCGAATTCGGACCCGATCACCGGACAGGCCGCCTGGTTCGATTTACGCGTCAAACTGCGCAAAGTGCCAGCCCCCGCCGAGGCGTCACCCGGGTTTGATCCAATAAAATCACCCGTTGGCACGGGACCGGCCAATCTGGAATGGGAGAGCGGCAAATGACAACTCTGCCAGAAACGACCGAACGCAAACTTGGTCTTGTGATCGACTTAGACACTTGTGTCGGCTGTCACGCTTGCGTCGTTTCCTGCAAAGGCTGGAATACCGAGAATTATGGAGCCCCTCTCAGCGACCACAACGCCTATGGCGCAGAACCGTCCGGGACTTTCCTGAACCGCGTTCATAGCTACGAGGTCACGCCGCAAAGCGGTCCGACCCAAACGGTCCACTTTCCGAAATCCTGCCTGCATTGTGAGGACGCCCCCTGCGTGACTGTGTGCCCGACCGGGGCCAGCTACAAGCGCGTCGAGGACGGGATTGTTCTGGTCAACGAAAGCGACTGTATCGGTTGCGGGCTTTGCGCCTGGGCCTGCCCCTACGGCGCGCGCGAGTTGGACAAGTCCGAAGGCGTCATGAAGAAATGCACGCTGTGCGTGGATCGGATTTACAATGAGAATCTGCCCGAGGAAGATCGTGAGCCGGCTTGCGTGCGGACCTGCCCGGCGAATGCACGGCATTTCGGCGACTTTTCGGACCCCGAAAGTGAGGTTAGTAAGCTTGTTGCTGAGCGCGGCGGAATGGACCTTATGCCCGAGCAAGGCACAAAGCCGGTGAACAAATACCTCCCACCACGCCCCAAGGATGAGGCGATCGATATCCTCGCACCACTTCTAGCCCCAATCGCCGAAGAGCCGAAAGGCTTCTTGGGTTGGCTGGACCGCGCATTGGAGAAAATCTGATGCACCCGGCGGCCTCACTTATTCTTTTCACGGTTCTCAGCGGTCTTGGTTTTGGGATGTTGGCCTTTTTGGGCCTCGGCAAGCCAGATGTCTCAGGTTTTACCGCTTTCGTGTTCTTTGCGATTGCCTACGCGCTTGCTGTGATAGGCCTTGCGTCCTCCGCATTTCACCTTGGCAACCCACAGCGCGCCCTGAAGGCATTCACCCAATGGAGATCCAGCTGGTTGTCGCGCGAGGCTTGTCTGTCTGTCGCGGCCCTCGTGACGACCGGGTTTTACGCCATCGGAGTGATCTTCTTCGACACGCGCTTGGCGTTTTTGGGGCTTGTCGGGTCGAGCCTGTCCATTCTGACTGTCTTTGCAACCTCGATGATCTACGCGCAACTCAAGACGGTGCCACGCTGGAACCAGTGGACGACACCGCTTTTGTTCATTGCCTATTCGATGACCGGTGGCGCATTTTTAAGCGCACAGATGGGCTTATTGGTATGGCTCTTCCCCATTCTGGCCGCCCTCCAGATTTTTGCCTGGATGCAAGGCGACCAACAGTTCGCGAAATCAGGATCAACGATTGAATCAGCCACCGGACTGGGATTTATCGGATCAACCCGCGCGTTCGAGGCCCCGCATACCAGCGGAAACTACCTGACCCACGAGATGATTCATAAAGTTGGTCGCAAGCATGCAGCGAAGCTGCGGATCCTGGCATTGGCTGGGCTGGCCATTGTCCCTTGGCTTTTGTTGGTGATCGCGCCGTTCAGTCACATTTTGATCGCGATTGGTTTGCTGATTCATCTGGGCGGCGTTCTTGCCGCCCGATGGTTGTTCTTTGCGCAAGCCGAGCACACGGTTGGGCTATATTACGGCCAGCGGTAGGGAATGCCCGGCTAAGAACCCTAACATGTGCGAAACGTCGATCAGTCGTAGCGGGTTTGCTGAGCGACCTCAAAATCGAAACTCTGGTCGCCAGCAAATTTCTGAAGCCGCCAGTCGCAGGCCCGAGCGTGGCCGTCCATACCCTCGACGCGGCTGAGCCGTGAGGCGACCGAAGACATTTCCGGATCCGCATCCGTTGCGATCTCTTGCCAGGTGAGGATTTTCAGAAACTTCATAACGTTCAGCCCACCCGTATAACGCGCCGCTTGACGGGTCGGCAGGATATGATTGGTTCCCGAGCATTTGTCACCGTGAGAGACGGTGGAGCCTTCCCCCAGAAAGAGCGAGCCGTAGTTGCGCAAACGATCTTTCCACCACTCCAGATCGGCAGCCTGCACCTGCAGATGTTCACAGGCGTAGCGGTCTGACACTGCAGCCATCTCCTCCCGGCTTTCGCACAAGACGACCTCACCGACGTTGTTCCAGGCTTGCAGCGCCACATCCCCGGTCGGCCAGTCTGCCGCGACCATTGGAACAATCCGGGCCACCGTTTCTGCCAGCGCTGGGTCCGTGGTAAACAACCAAACCGGGGAATTAGTTCCATGCTCGGCCTGACTCAGCAAATCGATGGCCACGGTCATCGGATCTGCTGTTTCATCGGCGATGACCGCGCTTTCCGTGGGACCGGCAAACACATCAATACCCACTTCCCCGAACAACTGCCGCTTTGCCTCAGCCACATAGGCATTGCCGGGGCCCACAAGAATATCTGCCGACGGCGCACCGAACAGCCCCATCGCCATGGAGGCCACCGCCTGAACACCGCCCATCTCCAGGATCAGATCCGCGCCGGCACGATCCATTGCGTAGGCTACGGCGGGGTCAATCGCGTCGCCACGGGGTGGCGAGGCCGCAACCACAAACGGCACACCTGCTGCGCGGGCTGTGGTGACGCTCATCAACGCTGACGCCACATGGGCATACCGACCACCGGGCACGTAGCATCCGGCACAATCAACAGGTACACATTTTTGACCAAGGGTGACCCCGGGCTCTGTCGAGATGGAGAAATCTTGCAAGCTGGCGCGCTGTGCCTTGGCAAACCGTTCAATCTGACGGTGAGCAAAGTCGATGTCGCGCTTTGCTTGGTCGGGGACCTGCGCAATGAGCTCGGCTTTCTTGTCATCATCGAGCACGAAGCCTTGAGTCCATCCGTCGAGCTTTTCGGCATATTTAGCAACGGCAGCCTCTCCGCCCTCTTTGATGTCCGCCAGCATCGCTTCGACAGCTGTTCGGGTGCTCAGATTTTCTGTGGCCATATCCAGACCTGGGACTTTGATATGCTTCATTCTGCGCACTCCTTCTGGGCCGCTAAGGCGGATTGAGATCACACACACTTGTTGAAAAATTGCCAATTTTCGCAACGGTTTTTCAGCGAAAGCAGATGACTTTCACGATTTCCGAAACCGCACTGTGGCGCAGGCCTGTCTAGTCATTGTCTTGCAAGCCTGCACCTGCGCCTTTCGAGCGTGAGGCGGCGGACTCTGGCACGAATGTCAGCGCGGCCAGCGTCTTGAGCGCGTTGATCTCTTCCGCCGCTTGCTGCGGAACATCTGAAGGGCTGGGCGAAGCAGACCCGGTGAGGCGCAGCACGTGACCTGAGGCGGCTCGCTCCAGCACAAAACCAATGGCGTAGGCACGGGTTGCGGCACGCAACATCGCCGCCATCAGTTGCGGGCAGCGCAACGCTTTAAGGCGGATTTCACTGTAGCCTGCCTGAAGCGCATCAACCGCAACAGGGGCTGCCAGCACGGGTGAGACTGCCGATACCTCTAGGCCTGTCTCATCTTCAAGATTGTCCAAAGACTTGGGACCAGCGTCCAGACAGGCAACCGCCTCTCTCAACGCGATCGGATCCTGCGCAATGTCCGCCGCCGCTTCCGATAGCGCTTGCGCATGTCCGTGAGGGAAACCCGTTCCGATAGCGGCCTTTAGCAAAAGCGCCTGTAGCTCCGAGATCGAAATCCGTGTGGTCTTGCTCACGGCGCGAAAACAGGCAGCCACCAATCATCGCCATCGGCAAGCTCTCCGAACAGCGGAGCCCCCTGAGCCAGCGTAATGCGCGTCCATCGATCAGACTTTGGGTCAAATTTCGATGCCCCGAAAAAAGACAGCTTGCAGCGTAACATATCGATCGGTTTGCAAGTCTCAGCAATCAGATTGTCATGAATCTCGGAATACGGATGCGTTATGTTGAGCTGCACGCGACGCACCGCAGCGCGGTGGTGGGGAAAGTCACGCAGGAAGCGCGCAACCGTGCCTTGTGCACCGCGCAAATCCGATGCCAACGCCTGCACCTGGCGCGCGATATCAAGCGGCGATTCAAGCTCCGCCCCAGGCTCTTCATAGCGTAAACCCAAACGCGGTTCTTGCTTGGCCGCACTCACGTACCAGAATTGATGTGTCTGCGATGGGCAGTCGAAATCGCACCTCAGCGCAAACTCATATCGCGCCTCAATCTCAGCGCTCAGTGAAGCGACATCCATCATAGGATCAAGCGGCACGGCACCGCTGCCCACCATGCAACAGGCCAATCCGTCAACAAGATCGCCTAGCGGTTCCAGCACGAGCGAAATGGCCAATTCCTGACATTCATCACTATACGCACCGGCAGCCGTGACGATGGCGAACAGGGGGTGGGCTTGCTTCAGAAGCGCTGGCAACTGCCCACTCATTTTTTCCCAATCGGCACGCAAGGTTTCTATACGGTCTTGATGCTCGGTATCGGGCACATTCCATTGCTGCAAATGCCGGCTGGCCCGGTGTGCGAGCTGCATCACGCGGTCCGCGCAATCAGCGTCAAGATTGGCAAGCGCAAAAGCCCGCGAAAGCGCCGTCTCCCGCACCATCATCCAATTGTTCAATAGATCCGGATGAGACACGAGGAAAGGAGCCATCCCCAAACCGGTCGAATTGCCAATTCCCAGATGCCGTTTGAGAGTGATGTCCAATGGTGCCCCGCCGACATGCTCGACAAGATCATGGGTAAACCCTCGGATCAACCAGACCGTCAGCATCTCAGCCGCAAATGGCCCACCGAGACCGGGACGCGCAGAAAACTCAGACCGGTCCGCGATGCCAAACTTCCCGTTTCCATAAACAGCGGTCGTCCGCATCAAATATCCGGTCTCAGCGATCTGGTCGGCATCAGGCTGTTGTCCGTTCCGCAAACACGACACCACATGGTCAAACAACCGCACGGATTTATTGGCCCGGCTTAACACCAGATCACGACGGGTGAAGCGACCGGCCTCCTGGCGCGGTGCATTCGTGCTCAGGCGTGCAATCTCTGCCGCGTCCGGTACTCCATCATAAAGTACAAATGCGCTGTCCCAAGCCTCGGCGATCACGCGGTCGGTGCGCGCCTCGGGATCGAGCCTGTTCGAAAAACACACCAACGAATAGGCGTATCCAGCGAGGTTCAGCGTGTACACCGCATGGCCGTAGCCATCGGCATCCATATCCCACACAGGTCGGGTTACCGCGACTTCTGCCTGCTTTAGCTCTCGCATCAAGACCCGAAGAAAGCTAAGCCGCGTCGGGAACATCGATCCCAAGCGAGACAGCCGCATAATCTCGGATGGCGGACGTAGATCCGGCAATGTCGCGTCCATGATCGTCATGTGGCTGCTCCAAAGGACTTGCGGTAAAACCGACGCCAGTTGCCACCCATAATGCCGTCTACTTCACCGGGGTCAAAGCCAATATCAGCAAGTCCGCGTGCTATGTTGGCGAAATCACGATTGTCGCGGAACCACGCAGGCTGTTCGGGAAAACCCGGAGCGGCGGCAGATCCTTCGCCAAAATCAAGTTCCTTCGACCAGCGGCCATTGCGCATCCAGCTCACCACAGAATCCGGCTGATCCTGGCATAGATCACTGCCCAGCCCCAGATTCTCCGCGCCGTAGCGGTCGGCCGCCTCTGCGATCATGGCGCAAAACCCCTGTAGATCGCAGGCCGAACTGCCTTTCAGATGGTGCGGATAGATTGAAAATCCGAGCATTCCGCCAGTGCCTGTCAATGCGCTGAGGACATGATCAGATTTATTTCTGAGCGCGGGATGCCACCAATGCGGATTGGCGTGAGTGATCGCGATCGGGCGCCGCGAGGTCTCAATTGCTTCCAGTGTCGAACGATCGCCCGAATGGCTCATGTCAATGACCATGCCCACGCGGTTCATCTCGGCCACAGCCTGTGCTCCGAACCGCGTTAGCCCTGTATCATCTGGCTCATAACAGCCGGACGCCAACAGGGATTGGTTGTTATAGGTCAACTGCATGAACCTGATGCCAAGCTGGTGCCAAATCTCGATGAGCCCGATGTCGTCTTCAATAGGGCTGGGATTCTGGAACCCGAAAAAGATCGCTGTGCGTTGTTCCTGTTGCGCGCGGTCGACATCTTCGGCCCGGGTGCCCTTGAATATCAGGTCTGGAAACTGCTCAAACCAACGGTTCCAGGCCTCCAGGTTCAGTACAGTCTCGCGAAATGTTTCGTGATAGGCGATCGTCACATGCACAGCATCGACACCACCTTCACGCATCTGGCGAAAGACTTTCTCGGACCAGTTGGCATATTGCAAGTTGTCGATCAAAGGCATGGTCATGGCTCAACTGTCCGCGCAATCGTGCAGGATGGCAAGAAAAAGGGCGGCACCCTGGCCGCCCTTTGCGTCAGTCAGTTAGCATCTCTCAGAAATCGACAGCGGTGTATTTGACTTCCATATAGTCCTCAAGACCCTGGCTGCCGCCCTCTTTACCCAGTCCGGAATCCTTTACACCACCAAACGGAGCCTCAACCGTTGTGATCAGCCCCGAGTTGATTCCGATCATGCCATATTGAAGCTTCTCGTTCAGACGCCAAATGCGCGGCATGTCGTTGGTGTAGGCGTATGAGCACAATCCAAAGTCCGTGTCATTGGCCCAGCCGATGACTTCCTCTTCGGTCTCGAACTTGAAGACCGGAGCCAGCGGTCCGAAGATCTCCTCTTTGGCGAACATCATATCCTGGCTGGCCTGCGTGACGATCGTCGGCTCAAAGAACGAGTGCCCGTTGCCGTGGCGTTCTCCACCCAGCGCAATCTCACCGCCTTTAGACTTGGCGTCAGCGATGAATTCTTCGACCTTCTCGACCGCATCCATATCGATCATCGGGCCTTGCTCGACACCGTCTTCGAGACCGTTGCCAACTTTCATCTTCTGGGTCTCGGCTTTCAGCTTTTCGACAAACGCGTCATAGACGCCGGATTGCACATAGATCCGGTTGGCGCAGACACAGGTTTGGCCGGCATTGCGGAATTTTGACACCATCGCCCCCTGGACAGCCTTGTCCAGATCCGCGTCGTCAAAGACGATGAACGGCGCATTGCCCCCCAGTTCCATCGACACCTTCTTCACTGTATCTGCAGACTGACGGATCAGCTCTTTCCCGACCTCGGTCGATCCGGTGAAGGTCAGTTTGCGCACCCGCGCGTCGTCCATGATGGCCCCGCCGATCTTGCGCGCAGATCCGGTCAGCACGTTGACCGAGCCTTTCGGAAAGCCCACCTCTTCGCACAGCGCACCCCACGCGATCCCTGAGTAAGGCGTGAGCGTCGCTGGTTTCGCCACCACGCTGCAGCCCACCGCAAGGGCAGGTGCGACTTTACGCGCCAACATCGAAGACGGGAAATTCCACGGTGTGATCATGCCCACGACGCCAATCGGGTGCTTGGTCACCAGAATCTGGCGCCCCTTGGCCGGTGCAGGCACGATCTCGCCTTTGGCGCGACGCGCCTCTTCGGCGAACCAGCGCACATAGGCCGCACCGATTGTGATTTCGCCTTTGGATTCAAATAGTGGTTTGCCTTGTTCAACTGTCAAAAGTTCCGCCAGCGTGTCGCGGTTGTCCATCAGCACGTCATGCAATTTCCAGAGCATGTCGAGCCGCTCCATGAGCCCCATGGAGGACAGAACCTCAAACGCATCTGCGGCCGCATCAATGGCGCGCTTGGTTTCCGCGTCACCGCAATTTGGAACGGTGCCAATGACCTCACCTGTTGCTGGGTTCGTCACATCGATGGTTTCACCGCTATCAGCACCGATCCACTGCCCGGCGACAAGGTTGGCCTCTTTCAAGTATTTTGAGTAGCTCATCTGTTCCTATCCTTTGGAAAACGCAAATTGCGTGTGTTGGATGTAGGTCTCACCCGGCCTGAGGACCGTGTTCGGAAAACCTTCGTGATTGATACCGTCGGGCCAGGCTTGCGGCTCGAGCGCCACACCCGCATTCTTGCCGTAGCGGCGACCGCCCAAACCGGGCGGACCCACATCAAGCTTGAACCCGTCATAGACCTGCAACCCTGGCTCTGTCGTGCGGATCTCCATCGTCACGTTGGACTTGGTCGAACGCAGAAAACCGATGCGCCGTAGTGGCTGCTGAGCGGTGCTGACGCATAAATTGTGATCGATGAAAACGTCATCCGCGATTGGGCGCTCGGAGCGAAAATCATAACGGCTCGCCACGACATCGGGGGTCTTTCCGGTTGGAATGAACCCGTCATCAACCGCCGTATACCGGTCGGCATCCACCTGCAGGAGATGGGCGTGTGTTGTAGGCTCTCCGTCCAGGTTCCAATAGCTGTGATGCGCGATATTGCACAAGGTGGGCTTGTCCGTCATGGCTTCGACCCGGATGTCAAAAACCCCGCCGTCAAGAAGCGCGTAGTGCAGCTTGATCTCCATGGCACCCGGAAATCCCATCTCCCCGTCGGCCAATGAAATACCCAATCTGACGCGATCGTCGGCCACGTCCTCAACCTGCCAATTACGCTTGCCAATCCCGACCGAGCCACCGTGCAGCGCATGACGGTCCTGGAAGTTCCTATCGGCCTGAAAACTCTGGCCGTCGATGGTGAACTGACCCTCACCAATGCGATTGGCGCACCGTCCCGCCATCGCCCCGAAATAAGGCGAATCCTTCAGATAGGGTGCAAAATCATCGAACCCCAGAACCAAGGGATGGTCCCAACCCTCAAGGTACAGATCCTGCAACACTGCCCCATAGCTCAAGACATGCCCAGTCAGCCCGCCACCGCTAATTCGGTGACGTGTGACAGCCTCCCCATCGGGCATACTCCCAAAGCTCAAGCCTATTTTCCCTTCAAATCAATTGCTTGACCTGATCGCGCGCTTTCCTCCGCCGCTTCACCGACAAGCACAGACCAATAGCCATCCTCCAAGGTCACTTCTGGCGCCCCTGTGCCCTTGCGCACAAGGTCCAGAAATCTCTCATGTTGGAAAAAAGTGGACCCATGGTGATCACCAGCGTTCAGAATTTTCTCATCCACATGAACTTCTTCACGGATTTCTTCCTTGAGGTGGCGCAGCGACATCACAAATTCGGACTTACGTTCATGCCCATCGCGCGAGAACCGCGCTGGGCCAGGAACAAAGGCCTCAAGCCGAGCTTTCTCGCCGGTAACAGCCACGGTTTCCTGCCAATAGGACCCTTCGGCAAACATACACAGATCCAGCATCCCGCGCGCACCATTCTCGAAATCCACAATGACAAAAGCATTGTCGAGAATGTCAGGCATTTTGCCATAGTACCGCTCGTCGCGATGGTTCACATCGACACCACCCGACGCATAGACCCGCACCGGATTGCTCTTGAGAACCAGCCGCATCAGGTCCCAAAAGTGGCAACACTTTTCCACCAGCGTGCCACCTGTGCGCGCGTTGAAACGGTTCCAGTCGCCGACTTTTTCCAGAAACGGAAACCGATGCTCGCGGATCGACATCATGCGCGGCGTGCCCGCGGCCCCCTGCTCAATGGCCTGCATCAAGCGCTGAAGCGGCGGCATGTAGCGATATTCCATCGCCACCCAGACCGGGGCTTTGCGCCCTTTCGCCATATTCAGCAGATCTCGGCAATCGGCTGATGTCGTGGCCAAGGGTTTCTCGACAAGAATTGGCTTATCCGTCGCCAGAAGGTTCTGCAGAATGCCGGCATGCAGATCGTTGGGTGCCGCAATCAACAGCACGTCGCATAACCCTGAGTCCAACATGTCACCGGCATCGTTGAAGCCTTGCGCGCCACCGGCCGCCATCGCCGCGGCGCGCATCTGCGCATCGGGATCCGCAACCGCACTTACCTCGGCCCCCTCAAGCAGCGCAATGTTTCGAATATGTTCCTGGCCCATCATGCCAGCCCCGATCACACCGTAGCGGATCATCTGTCTGCTCCCAACTCGATAACGTCCAACCCCATTCCGGCCGCAACACTTTGCAAAGCCGCTCCATGATCGCCATAAGCCAGAGCCATATGATGCTCCAACCCGCTATCCATGACATCGCGTAAGACAGCCTGCGCGCCATGGTCGAATCGCACCACACCCGACGTCCCGGTGAACGCCATGTCGCGCGACAGCATTGTGCCCGATGCGATCACAATCTTTGGCTTGCTATAGGCTTGGCTCAGCCTGAAAAACGTGACCCGGCCGGGCTTAAGTGTAAATTCGTAGAGCAACGCTTGCTTGCGATTGGTGTGCACCGTGGCCTGAGGCATGTCCTGGGTCATCGAAACTGGTGCCTGCCCGCAATGCCAAACCACCCCTGAATCATCGCTCACATCCATATCAACCAGATCGGCCAGAAACACCGGAGCATCCGCAACCTTCTGCAAGATGGCCTGGGTCACCGCCCCGTAAACATCGGCCTCACACGCACAGGGCACCCGCGCTTCGCCCATCATCGAGACCGGGCCACATACTGCACCGCCATATTCGGTGAATGTCTCCGGCCAACACCGAATGGCAAATGCATCAAAGGCGTTTTCTTTGCGCAGCCGTTCCAAAGCACCGGCCAAGCGAAGTGACCGGTCCAGCTCACCCGGGTCCATGTCGCCAAGATTTGGAAGCTGTGCTGCCTTCTCGCGATAGCCGGCAATATCCGCGTCGTCCAACCGTCGCGCGGTCTCGAAAAGCGGGTCAAGTTCCAGCTCACTCACCTCAGCACCGGTCAGGGCCTTCAACTCGGCCTTTTCATAGGCGCATGTATCGAACCCCACAGGGTGGGCGCCGATCCGGCCAATTTTTAGGTTTGGCACCGGGAAATCAGACGGGAATTGCGTGGGTGGCGTCCCTTCGACCCGCGCAACCTGACGCCCACCTGCCAAAAGCAAGTCCAAATCCTGCTTGGTTGAGGCTGCAGCCGGATCGGCATAAAGCCACCCCATTTCAATGTTATTTCGCCCCAGCGCATGGCAGGCAAGGTTGAGCCCACAAAACGCGTTGAGTCTGAGCCGTCCACCCAAGCGCGGCTCTGGCACGGCCCAAATCGCCAGCGGAATGCCCAATTTCGCCGCTTCGACGACAAAGCTCGCATCGGTAAAAGTCACCTGGAGCGCAAGGATCACGTCAGCGCCCTTTACCGCCTCAAGTGCCTCTGGGTCGGCCTCCATCAACAAGCTGCGCGACCCGATTATCTGATGGCCTGAGGCATCCAGAACCGCCAGCATCCCGGCAAGTTTTTCCTCCGCGAACGGCACATCAAATGTCGGCCGCCCAAGCGGCAGCACCCCGATTTTCATCGCTTAAATGTCCTCGTAGCCGTGACGGAAACTGGCATCACTCGGGGAGAAGCGCGCACCCGCCTCCCCAAAGCAAGAATGCATGTGCCACGGTGTGGCGTTGGATTCTGTCAACGCGCTGATTTCTTTCATATATTCTAGGCTTTCACCTTCTAGACCAGCGCGAATCTTATCCCAATCGGGAAAGGATTGAAACGCATCCAACCAAATCGCTCTGCCTGCAAGATAGCCGGACGCACCGGCCGCATAGGCATGTTCCAGAATGGTTTTGAATTCCGGCTTCCCAGCCCCTGCCGACAACATAACCCAAGGTCTGCCCGCGAGCTTACCCATTTCGTCAAACATGGCCTGGACACCCTCCGTTGTCGCCACATCTTTTGCCGCAACCGGGCTTTCAAGCTTGAACACATCAACCCCGAAATCCGCGCCGGCAAAAGCCTCGACCGACCGCAAAACATCATCGGACCGCTTCGTCTTCATCTCGGTATATTCTTGGGTCTGCTCTGCGTCGCTGTCGATGGGATGAACCAGCAGCTCGAACAGAAACGGAATGTCATACTTTGCGCAGGCCGCACCGATCCGCTTCGTCCAGTCTTGTTGATATTGGTTGATCGTCGGGTCCGCATCCGGGCGATACCACGCCAGAACCTTGACGGCATCTCCGCCCATCCGCTTGATCTTCCCAACGCTCCAATCGTCAATTTGCGAAGACTTTCGTCCCATCCCGGTTTCTTCAAACAGCGAATCCTCCAAGGTGACAATCAGACCTTTGGTCGGGGAGAGGTATTTCAAACCGCGCGGAATCGCATAGTGCGGATCCAGTAGCATCGCCGAAGAGGCTTCCTGAAGCGTTTCGACCAAGAGCGCCTTGAAACGGGCCACATCATCGAACGGCGCGGTTTCGGTCCCATAATGCGCCGCGATCGGGCCCTTAATCGGCGGACGCTGATCCACGGCGGTCATCTTGAAATACCCGTCTGCATCGGCCATTCGACGCATTCCCCATAGCTTGCCAGCCGTCAGTTCCATCATGTGTTTTCCTTTAAGAATAGCTCTACCGTGGAGCGATCCGGGGTCGCCTTGCGCCCCCCCAGACCCTTACATTTCAATGCGGCCGCCGCGTTTGCGAAGATCATTGCATCGGCTTCGCTGGCACCTTCTGCCAGCCTTAACGTAAACGCACCGTGCCAAACGTCCCCGGCCCCTAACGTGTCTTCAACGTCAACTTGAAATCCGGCCATGTTGCGGATCTCGCCACTTTCGACCCACGCGACACCGTGGGCTCCCAATGTAACCGCGACCCAGCCGCCAATTTGCTCTGACACCTTGAGGAGCGCCTCCGGATAGGAGGCGATGCCGCTGAAGCTCGCGAGGCCCTGTTCGGAGAACACCACATGGCTTGCAGTTTGCGCCAAGGACTGCGGCACGGGGGCCTCGCCATCCAGCACCCGGATTCCATCGAAACCCTCAAAGGCCATCGCACTTGCATGTGGCCAGCGCGTATCGGCCAGGATCGCGTCCTGGGACAGCTGACCAAGTGCCCTGGGATACTCTGCCAATCCCTCGCCGCGAAACGCCATGATCTGGCGCTCACCCGACCCATCCACATAGACAGACGACACCGCGGAGCGTCCGTTCTCGGCGACATCCAAAAGCGTGAGATCCACGCCTTCCTTCGCTAGATCTTCGGCAACCAGATCATAAATTTCGTCGCGACCAAACCGCGCCAGAAGCTGTGCCTGGCCGCCCAATCTTGCAATCGCAACGCTCGCATTTGCCGCACAGCCGCCGCCCACGATTTGCATGGCGTTGGCGCGATGTTTCTCTGCCTTTTCGGGCAGTTCTTCCATCGAAAATACGAAATCGAGCACAGCGCTTCCGACCACCAAGATCTGGGCCATCAATCGACCCTCAAGCCGCTGGGAACCGCGCTTGGCCGACCGAGCCGCCCATGCCGGCTCTGCGCACCGGTCAAACTTTTCAGGAACGATACCAGGTCAGATATCTCGTCTTCACGCAACGAAATTGCCTGAATATCGATCGACATGGAGACCCGTTCCAATTCCCGCGCATCCTGATGGATGACGAAGTCAATCGCTTCCAGCCAAGGTACCTTGGGAAGATTGGCCATTTCTGATGTCCAAGTATCCAGACCCTGCACCGGATCAAGGTGATGACGGATTATCCCTTCGAGTGTTGGGTAGGCCCCGTTATGTCCATAAGGTGCCGTCAACGCCACGTTTCGCAATGAGGGCGTACGGAACCGGTAAGCATCGGCAAGATCGTCGCTTTCTGACATGCGCCCGACATCACGGGCGACCGGGTCAAACCGCCGGGTGCGACCTGGTCCAAATGGCGGCAACCCGATGGCGTAAAACGCGTGGTCGGTCTGGAACGGACCGGCATGACAACTGCTGCAATTGGCCTTGCCGTAGAACAGATCCAGACCACGCTGCGCTGCTGGGCTAAGGGTGTTTTCGCCCGCCAGATATCGGTCAAACTCGCTGTCGAAGCTGCGCCATTCACTGGCCATAAAAGCCGCCAGTGCATTGGCGATTTGTGCAATGGTTGCATCTTCGCTGTTGTCCAAACCGAATGCTGTGACCAAAGCCTTGCCATAGGCCGGGATCGTGCGCACACGCTTGGCCAAAATCGGCCACGCGGCATCAATCCGATCATGAACTGCGCCAGCGATTTCATTTTCCTTCGGATTTCCCGCCATCTCAAACTGCGCCACCATGGGAAACAGTGCCTGGGCTGCAAGAAGCGACTCTAACCCATCCGGGAGCCATTCCTCCGCCGGTGAATTGACACCATTGCCATAATCCTCTGAGGCACTGACACGTCCGTCGTGAAAGAAGGTCTGGAATTCTTTGGCCCCGATGTTCCAAAGCGCGGGCGCATGGCGGGGCACACGCTTACGGATCATATTGTCACCGGTCTCGGCTTTGCGCTTGGGACCTACGCCAACCCCGCCTTCGCCAATCCCCAGGCTAAGCCCATCGGCTGAAAAATGGTCATGATGATGGCAGGTTCCACAGCTGATGTTTTGGTTTCCCGACAAGATCGGATCATAAAAGAGCAGCCGACCAAGAGCGGCCTTCGCTTCGTCAATCGGCGGGAACATCTGTGGCGTAATGGGCTGCGGTTCGGCCATTGCAGGAGTGTTGAGAGACATGCAAAATGCCGCCAAAAGGAGACCCAAATGCGTTCGCTTCTTCTTGCTTTGCTTCTGGCGACCCCTGCGGTGGCCGATATCGAAAAGGCCCGCGATCTGATGGAGGCCAACCGGTTTAAGGAGGCGCGCGAGGCGCTTTGGCCCGCTGCGCGATCTGGCAACGCCGACGCTGAGGAACTGATTGGCGTGATGTACGCGTTGGGGCTTGGTGTCGAGAAAGACCCTGTTCGGGCGTTTGAGTGGTACCTGCGATCTTCGATGAAAGGTCACCCCGGCGCGCAATCGGGCATCGGTTGGTACTACGAGGTTGGAATCGGTACAGAAATCGACCTTGTGCGTGCCTATATGTGGTACGCGCTCAGCGCGATCGGTGGTGATCCCGATGCGGCTATCAGCCAGGAAGAGGTCGTCAAAAAGATGACCAAGGATCAGATTGAACACGCGCATAAGCTGATCGCCGATTACAAAGTTTGGATGTATCCATTCCGGTGAAATCCCGGCTCCGAAGCCGCCCGTCTTGCGCAACTTGGGAGCAGAGACGCAGCGCGCGGACAGATGCCCGCGCGCTGGATTTTTTAGTTTAGATCCTTAGCAAGATCTGCATCGATCTCAGCCTCCGCTTCCGACACAGCCTCTGTCAAAGCAGTGAAGATCTCTTCGCCGCCATCAACATTGGCCTTGAACCAATCAAACACAGGAGCAGCGGCATCCTTGAAGGCTGCTTTCTGCTCTGGAGTTGGCACGTAAAGGTCACCGCCGCCTGCAACGAACTCGCTATAGGCCGCGATGGATTTCCGCTTCGGAGACGCAAATGTCGCCTGCTGCAGCGCTGCAAACCCGTCAACGACGACACGGCGCATACCTTCATCCATGCCCATAAACATCTCGTTGTTCATGAACCACAGCGCACCCATGTAGGCGTGCCCGTCAAGCGTGACATATTGCAGGCCAGCATCCGGGAATTTCATCCCCATGATGTCGGTGATGCCGTTCTTGGAACCTTCAACAACACCGGTCTGGAACGAGGTGAACAGCTCAGGCCACGGGATCGGAGTAGGGGCAGCGCCCAGCGCTTTGACCAGCTCTTGTGGCAGGTCGGCAACCACGGTGCGGATCTTCAGGCCATCCATGTCGGATGGGTTCTCCACCCGGCGCTGTGTGTTGGCAAAGTTACGCCATCCGCCGGTGTTGCCGATGGTCATCAAACGAATACGGTCGCCTGACGCCTCGAGAGCCATATCGCGCATCTTGCGCGTGAAATCGCTGGTCAAAACGGCCTCCGCAACGCGGTCATCCCGCATCAGGTATGGCAGATCGAGAACCTGGACGAACGGGAATATACCGGCAGCACCACCCGATGTTGAGATGTAGATATCGATTGACCCGTCTGCGATGCCTTGCAGACATTCCGCGCCGTTGCCGCAAAGCTGTGTGCCGATGAACAACTCGACTTCGATTGCACCGTTCGACGCCTTCTCAACATAGTCTTTGAATACGACCAAGCCGTCATAGTCTTCGTCATTTTCGTTGGAGTTCGCCGTTGCCCGCAGCTTGATCGCATGCCCGTCTGCATAGGCTGAGAAGCCGATTGCGGACAGAGCTGCGGCAACAACAGCACCTTTGAAGATGTTACCTAGTTTCATTGTTTAGTGTCCTCCCATTTGAAACACATCTTAGTTAATGAAGCCGAATAGTCTCGGCATGAACAGCGAGATACTCGGGACGTACGTAATCAGGAATATGACAGCGATCTCGATCGCAAGGAAAGGCAAGATCGCTTTGGCAATCGCTTCAACCTTCTCTCCCGAGACAGAAGAGGCGACAAACAAAACCAGCCCCATCGGCGGCGTCGCCAGCCCAACTGTCAAATTGACGCTCATGATAATCGCAAAATGCACCGGATGGATGCCCAGATCTGTGAAGATCGGTGCTAGAATTGGCCCCAGAATGATAATTGCAGGTCCCGCATCCAGGAACATGCCGACGATAAACAAAAGCAGGTTGATAAGGAACAGCAAGAGCAGTGGGTTATCGCTGAGGCTAAGAATATAGGCGGCCAGTGCCTCGGGTGCGTGGCTCAGCGAAACAACGGTCTTGAACGCCATCGCCGCACCAACCAGCAGCAGAACGACCGATGAGGTCAGTGCCGCCTTCAAAAGAACATTGGGCAAGTCTTTCATTGTCATCGATCGGAGGATGAATAAGGAGACGACCAGCGCATAAGCAACTGCAACCGCCGAAGCCTCGGTGGGCGTAAAGACACCGCCCAGAATACCGCCCAGAATGATGACCGGCGTTAAAAGCGGGAAGAACGCCTTCAAGCTGGCCTGACCCTTCTCGCTCCACGTGGCACGTGGGCGGGAAACCGGGAAGTCCGCACCCTTGGCCAGATAGGAAGTCATCATCATCAGACCCACACCAACCAAAACGCCTGGGACGATGCCCGCCAGGAATAGCGCCGCTACGGACTCGCCCATCACATAGGCGTAGATGATCATAATGCCCGACGGCGGAATGATCGGACCAATCACCGAGGACGCCGCCGTAATCGCAGCTGCAAATTTGCGCGTATAGCCTTCCTTTTCCATGGCCGGGATAAGCATTGAGCCCAGGGCTGAGGTGTCCGCAACCGCCGATCCCGACAGCCCGGCAAAGAGCATCGAGGACAAGATGTTGACCTGAGCCAGACCACCTTTCAGGTGCCCAACGCAGGCTTGGCTGAATTCCACAAGGCGCATCGTAATGCCGCCTCGGTTCATCATTTCACCAGCAAGCATAAAGAATGGAATGGCCATCAGCGGGAAGCTGTCCATTCCGTTGTAGACGTTACGATAGAGCAGCGCGAGATCACGCTCCTGCCCATTGAGCCATAACAAGATCCCAGGGGCCGCGAGCAATCCGAAGAAGACCGGCAGACCGACCATTAGGAACACAAGGAAGAGCGGCAGGAACCAAACGAGCATTATTCTGCCCCCAGCATTTCGTCTTGCGTGATTACGGGAAGCTCATCTTCATATCCGGCAAAGGTCAGCAACGCGCGCAAAATCAACTCGATATTCACTGCGAACAGCAGGCAGACCCCGACGAACAGGGACATATACATCCAGGCCAGCTTGATGCGGACGACGCCCATGCCGATGAGGTCAAGCGGGATCTTCAGCGACGAGGAATTGAACAACCAGCCAGAGTTGACGTGATTCCAACCCAAGCCGATGGCGGTGTACAACACCAAACCCGCTAAGATCAGAAGGAAAAAGGCCAGCAACGCACCAAGTTTCTTCGGCAGCATCTGTGGCAGCATCTCGATCGCGACAAAGCCGCCCCAGCGGTAGGCCGACGGTGCTACCAAACCGGTAAGCCACAACATCATAAAGCGCGCAGCTTCATCCGGCCAGGGCAGCGCACTATTCATCACATATCGAAAGAAGACCTGGATCAGAATCACCAAAACCATCAAACCCATGAGTCCGATCGAAATTTGCCGTCCGATGGCCAGAACGATGCTAAGCACCGCAGCCAAGGCAGAGTTAGCCGCCAGGATTGCTTTCATGTGTCCCCTCTTGCTACGAGCCAGGCCCGCACCTCCCTACGCGAGTTGACGCGTTGTGTTTCGATTAGGTTAGAAACGAAAAGCTAAGTCAAGAACGGATCGGCGTAAAAAACGCTCACTTTGTCTTGGCGATGATCAGATCAATATCCTTGCGCGCGCAAAGCTCGCCAACCCACGGTGGCAACCCGTCATCGGTCACGACCGTGTTGACTTGCTCCAAGTCCCCCAACCGGACCGGGGCCGAGCGGCTGAACTTCCCCGAATCCAGCGCCAAGATCGTGTGGCGCGCACCGGCCATCATCGCACGGCAGACCTGGACTTCGGCAAGATCATAGTCAAATAACGCCCCGTCTTCGGAGACCGCTGCGGCACCAATAATTGCGTAGTCGACGCGAAATTGGCGAATGTAATCTACCGCTTCAGCTCCAAGAATCGCGCCATCAATGCGGCGAACGGCACCGCCCGGAACTATGACCTCCACTCCCGGATAAATTCTTGTTTTTGATGCAATATCTACATTATCTGTGATCAGTCTCAGCTGTGTATGAGCCGACAGCATCTTGGCCACTGATTGCGTCGTCGACCCTGCGTTTAGGAACACCGCACAATTCATCGGCAGGCGTCCTGCCACGGCTGTTCCAATGGCTTGTTTCTGATCTGAAGCGACGGTTTCGCGTTGTGACAGAGATGTATATTCGACACCACCGATAAGGGTCGCACCGCCATGAAAACGGACCACATGATGCAGCTCGGCAAGTCGTTGAAGGTCCTTTCGGATCGTTTGGGGCGAGGTTGAAAATTGCGTTGCCAGATCATCAACCCGAACGCGCTGATGCTCTTCGATCT
>JBCCWL010000013.1:0-48414 GCA_039193885.1 Pseudomonadota bacterium | reverse complement strand
GCGAGGTAGAGAAACAACTCTCCCATAAGGCGCATGTCAGCGCGACCAGCCCACCATGGGGCAGCGATCAGCAGGATCAGCACAAGGGCACCCGAGACCGCAGCAACGCGGGCGGCAGGTGTGGAACGTGAAACGGAGAAATTAAGAGGGCTCATGTATCGACCCTCGGAAAAAGACCATTCGGGCGAACAGCGAGGATTAAAAGAAATGTAAGATGTCCAGCCAGGATCTGCCAGCCAGGATCAATCTTGGCCCCGACTGTCTGCGCTACGCCAAGGATGACGCCACCAATCAGCGTCCCCCAAAGGTTGCCAAGACCGCCGATAATAACCGCCTCGAACCCGAAAATTAGGCGGCCTCCTCCGATAGAGGGATCAAAGCTGGTGCGGATGCCCAAAAGGATGCCCGCAATGGCTGTCACGCCCAGGGCCAACGCCATTGCGAGCCCAAACACATGGCGACGGTTGAGCCCCATCAACTGCGCAATATCCTGATTGTCCGATACGGCGCGGAACGCGCGCCCTATTGCGGTGTGGTAGAACGTCCATTGCAGGCCCCAGATCACCACGACGGCCACAACGAAGGTCAAGACGGGCAGCACACCTAGCGACAGGCCACCGACGGCGATGCTCGCCGTCTCAAGTGATCCGGCGTCCAGTTTCCGTGGGTCGGCAGTGTAGACCTCCAGAAGGCTGTTTTGCAGGATAACGCTGAGACCAAATGTGACAAGCAACGGCGGCAGCAGATCGTCGCCCAATGTCTGATTTAGCAGCCCGCGCTGCAAAACGTAGCCGATTGCCCCCATTGCCGGCACGACAAGAATAAGCGCCAGAAGCGGATTCAGATCCATGCCAGTGGTGACGGTCAGCCCAAGGTAGGCCGCCAGCACGATCAGATCCCCATGGGCAATATTGACCAGCCGCATGACCCCAAAGATTAACGACAAACCCGCAGCAAACAGGGCGTAAAGCCCTCCAAGCAATGTACCCTGCACCACTGCGTTCAGCCATTCCATGTCATTCGATCCCGAAATAAGCACGCGAAATCTCTGCGCGCGAAACTGTATCTGACGCCCCTTCGAGCGAGACCCGACCCTCTTGCAGACAATAGACGCGGGACGACACGGCCAGCGCCTTCGTGATGTCCTGTTCCACAATCACCGCGCTCATGCCTTCGCCGATGATGCCCGGCAAGGCGGCGTAAATGTCCTTGATGATGATCGGGGCAAGGCCAAGGCTGATCTCATCAAACAAGATGAGATCAGGGTTCGCCATCAATGCCCGTCCAATGGCCACCATCTGCTGTTGCCCCCCGGAAAGAGAGGTGGATTGCTGGTCCTTGCGTTCCTCCAGAATGGGAAACAGCTTGTAGACTGCTGCAATATCCCATGGTCCAGCTCGGCCAGTTTGCGCACCGATCATCAGGTTTTCTCGCACCGATAGCGACCGGAAAAGCTGCCGTCCTTCCGGTACCATTGCCAGTCCGCGCGCTGCCACTTCGTCGGCGCGCAAGCGGCTGATATCTGTGCCGTGATACGTAATCTGGCCAGGACCGTTGGTCAGTAGGCCAGTAATCGAACGCATCAGTGTGGTCTTGCCTGCCCCGTTCGCGCCGATGATGGCCAAGACCTCGCCTTCGGCCACATTCATGTCGACGCCGTAAAGCGCTTGAAAGTCGCCGTAATGCGCATTGAGCCCCTGCATTTGCAAAATGGGCTCACGCATCCGCTTCGATCCCCAGATAGATTTCCTTCACTTTGGCGCTGTCCATGATGGCATGGGGTTCGCCTTCGGCGATCTTCTTACCGAAGTCGATCACGATCAATCGGTCCACCACTTCCAAAAGCGCATGAACAACATGTTCGATCCAAATGATCGTCACCCCGCTGGCGTGGATATCCTTAATGGTCTTAACCAGTGATCTGCATTCGCCTTCGGTCAGACCGCCGGCGATCTCGTCCAGCAAAAGCAGTTTCGGCTTGGCACAGAGTGCACGGGTCAGTTCGAGCCGTTTTCGTTCCAGCAGTGTCAGGCTGCCTGCGAGTTGGTTCGCCTTGGGCAGAAGTTCGGTCTGGTCGAGCACATCAAGACACAAACGCTGAGCCTCGCGGCCATGTAATCTGGCTGATTGGGTTGCCGCGACCAGTGCGTTCTCAAATACGGTCATGCCCGAAAACGGCTGCGGCACCTGGAATGAGCGGGCAATACCCGCATGGCTCCGGCGCGCAGCGCTCCAGCCTGTGACATTGCGCCCTTCAAATTCGACAAAGCCTGTGTCGGGTGCCATCGTGCCAGTGATGAGGTTGAACATCGAAGTCTTGCCCGCTCCGTTTGGTCCGATCACACCCAGTGCGTCGCCCTGTGCGACCTCGTAGCTCAGCTCATCTGCGACTATGACTGCACCAAAGGCTTTGCAGAGAGCGTCCAGTTTTAGGATTGTGTGCATGTCTGCCTCGGGAAGTTGAGACGGTGCCAAACGGTGTGGCACCGCCAATTTTTTTAGCCCAGCAGCTTCAAATCAGCGGTGATCGGAATGTTTGGCGCAGCAGAGTTGGCAACGATCTTAAGATCATAAGCGTCGCCCTCTTTCTGCCACTGCCCCGCAACCAATGGCGTCTTGGTAACATTGTTGATCGGACCATTGGCCCAATTCACATTGCCCACGATCGTGTCGAGATTGGTCCCGGTGATGGCCGCCGTGATGGCCGCGGGATCTTCGAGGTCTTCTGCGCGTTTGACCACATCAGCGACAACTTCGAGAAGCGCGTGTTTGAAACCAATGGGCTGCGTCCAGGGCCGTCCCGTCGCACTGGAATAGCCATCTGCCAGATCTTTCGCCGACGCGCCGGTCAGGCTGGACGAGAACGGATGGTTCGGCGACCACCAGACTTCCGAAGACAGCCCGTCTCCACGATCGCTCAAGGATTCAATCACTGAAGGGAACAACAGTGCCTTGCCGATGGTCACAACCTTGGGGTTGAAACCTTGCTGCGCGGCCTGTGCCCAGAACGTCGCAAAATCGGGTGGGATCATATTGCCGGTAACGATTTCGCAGCCTGCCTCCTTGAAGGCGGCGATGTAGTTGGAGAAGTCATCGGAAAGCGGCTGATACCGGCCTGGGTCAATCAGATCGTACCCTGCGTTTGCAAGCGGTGTTGGCAAGCCCAGCTCTGGATGCCCCCAGGCGTTGCCATCGGCATCGTTGGGGAATAGGCCACCAACGGATTTCGCAACGCCTGACTGGCCCCACATGTCGAGGAACGCGCCGATCACATCCTC
This sequence comes from Pseudomonadota bacterium, assembly GCA_039193885.1. Classification (GTDB taxonomy): domain Bacteria; phylum Pseudomonadota; class Alphaproteobacteria; order Rhodobacterales; family Rhodobacteraceae; genus Litoreibacter. The sequence goes on along the minus strand of JBCCWL010000013.1, from coordinate 45,136 downwards.
CAGTCCCCAGAAGAAATGATAGGTCGACGCAAAGCCTTCGCCCGGCACCCCGTTGCGACCAAAGAAATAAGGTTGCCAAGGGCAATCCGTGGTTATGCAGGGAACTTCGTTGACTTCCGCCTGATCCGACACCGGGTTCACAGTGTCGGGGGTGGATGCCGCAACAATAATGTCCACTTCATCGCCGAGGATCAGATCAGCAGCCACTTCAGCGGCGCGGTTTGGGTTAGACTGGCTGTCCTTTGAGATGATCTCGATATTCCAGCTCTTTGCGTTGTTCTCGACCCCGCCTGCCAACGCCTGCTCAATGCCCGACAGCACGAAGTCATCGGCTTCCGCAAAACCCGCCAATGGGCCCGTCCGCGGGCTGACATGACCAACCTTGAGCGTCGGGGTCGCTGCATAGGCCCGTGAAGATTTCAAGATCGCGGGTGCCGCCAAAACTACGCTTGCGCCCAAAACAAACGACCGACGATTGGTTTGCTTAAGTTTCATGATCATTCCTCCCTGAGCCAACTTTCTGCCAGCTCTCTTTTGATTGATGTCAAAGTATCGTTTCCAGTTGAGTCAGGTGATTTGTGACGCGGGCGCGGACCGCTTCTGCCTCGGCTTCGGTCCAGGGTTTGAACCCCTCTCCGGACTTCATGCCCAATCGGCCCTCTTTGACGAGTTGCTCGAGATAAGGCGACGGCCCCCGGCGCGCCTCAATGTCGTGCAGCACGTTCTCATGGATATCGAGCGTGAGGTCCGTGCCCACCAGATCGGCGTTTTCAAGCGGTCCGAGAACTGCCAATCGGCGACCAAAGCTGGACTTGATGACCGTATCAACGGCCTCTGCATCGCAGATCCCGTTCTCAACAAGGCTCACGGCCTCACGCCAAAGCGCATGCTGCAGCCGGTTGCCAATAAAGCCGGGGACATCTTTTTCCACCATCACCGGAGTTTTTCCGGCGTCGGTGAGCAAATCGAACATGGTTTGAGCCAAGCCGGGGTCCGTCCACTTTGTTTTGATGACCTCGACCAGCGGGATCATATGCGGCGGATTCCACCAATGCGTCCCCAGAGCACGGTCTTTCAAACGCAAGCCCGACATGATCTCTGTGATGGGCATCACAGACGTGTTGGAGGCCAGAATGCAATGCTCTGGCGCGTGCTCCTCAATCTCGGCAAATAACCTCTGCTTCAATGCCATTTTTTCCGGTGCCGCCTCGAAAACCACATCTGCATTGCGCACGGCGTCCGCCGTAGAACCAAAAATCTCTATCTTTTTCAGGGCTTTGGAGATTTTTACGTCATCGTCGCCCATAGCTTTCATGCTTTTACGCATCCGTTCCGAAACGCTGACGCGTGCGTCCAAAGTCGGATCGGTGATGGCCACATATTGCCCAGCACGGGCCAAGGTCAGGGCAATCCCATGCCCCATGAGCCCCGCTCCGATAACCGCCATTTGCTGATTTTTTGCAACCATCGTTCAGCCCGCCGTGTATCCACCATCGGCATAGAGGATATGCCCGGTGTAAAAATCAGACGCCTTGGACGCGAGGAACAATAACGGCCCCGAGAGATCTTCTGGCTCGCCCAGACGCCCCTTAGGCACGCGCGAAAGGAAGCCGTTTCGCACCTTGGTCGCTTCTTGGGTGTCTTCGTACATCCACGAGGTCAGGGGGGAGCGGAACACAGTCGGCGCAATGGCATTCACTGTAATTCCGGTCGGCCCCAGCTCACATCCCAAGGCCTTGGTAATTCCGTCGACCGCCGCCTTTGAGGCGCAATAGGCGGTATAGCCTGCCGGGTGCCCCAAAAGCCCCCGGGCAGAGCTGACCAGAACGATCTTGCCGGAGCCTTGGGTCTTCATTTGCGCCGCTGCAGCACGCGCCAAGAGCCAGCTTTGCGTCACATTCGCATCCATAACAGCGTCGAAATCTGCGGGCTGCATGTCGTTGATCAACGCAACCTTGTTCATGCCCGAAGCAACGACAAGGATATCAAGACTGCCATAGGCAGCGACAGCCCGCGCAACGAGCTCATTGCAGGTTGTTTCGTCCGTGGGCCGCGTGTTGATCGCGGTGACGTCTGCGCCAAGGTCGCGGCATTCACCTGCTATTTCGTCCAGCGCTTCCTGGTTGCCTGCGACCAGAACCAGCTTGCTGCCTGCGCCTGCAAGGATGCGCGCGGCGACCATGCCAAAGGCGCCCGAAGCACCGGTGATCAGAGCCACGTTGCCTTTCACGTCGAACATAGAGAGGGGGTTCATGGCTCAGACCTCCGGGGGGTATGGGATAACAACCAGCATCTTGCTGGTCTGGTTCGATCGGTTCTCGATGATGCGCACTTCGCCAGGCGCGACCGTACAACTGTCCATGGCGCCCATGACAGTTTCGCCGTCATCAGTAATCACCGTCATTTCGCCCTCAAGCACGACATAGACCTTTTCAAAAGGCGTTGAATCTGGGCCTGCGCCGCCGCCGGGAAGAAACTGGCTGAACCCGACCCACTGATTTTTCGGCCCGCCCTCTTCAAAGCCCTGCAATCGCAACCCGTGGCACCCGTAGTGGTTTGGAGCATCATAGGGCTGGGCGTCTTTGAACCGCTTGAGATACATGGTCGATCCTTATTGTTGGTCTTGCGGTCGGTCGGTGGTTGCCCGGCGACCATTCCGCGAGTGATCAGAAGTCTGCGCCAACTTCGATCCGATATGTCTGATCCGTGTCCATCATCGCCACGAGGCGGATGATGCAGCCATCACCGCGATCCCAGTTCCAGGGAAAGAACGCAAAGGTCACGCGTTTGCCGGTGACACGGTCAAGATCGCCGCCGACATTCTCGATGCCGAGAATCCCGTTTGAAAACAGCATGTTATGCACGGGCTCCCACTCCGGGAAATCCACGTCCCACGGCGTGCCGCCAGACCATTCAAGATATTCCTTTTCAAGATGAGGCAGGATCGGCCCATTTCGCTGCGGGCCGATGGCCGTTGCCAATGGATGATCGTTTGCCTGCGTGTCGTGGCCAACGACTTTGACGCCCTTTTCAATCATCCATTCCGCAGCCGACGGGACCAGGCCTGGGCAATAGGCGAAGTAGTCGCCATCTTCGTACTGTTTGTGCCAGCCTGTATTGATGATCAAAACATCGCCCTTACGGATCGCATGACCGCAGGCCTTTTCAAGATCCTCGCCCGTGATCTGCTCCCACTTCTTTTTTGGGACTGAGACAACAAGACCTGATCCGAAAAAGTGCGGCAAAGGGACTTCGTCGATGAAAGGCGTGCCCGGCACGACATGTGCAGGCGCGTCGATATGGGTGGTGACGTGCATTGTCGTCGTGATCGTCTGGCTCAGGACACCGGACTTGGCCATGTAGTGCTTGCGATCTATTTGAACGTCTTTGAAATAGGGCCAGTTCGGGCACTGAAAGCCGTAGCGATGGCTCAGATTCACAAACTCAAGCCCCATGTCGTTATCGTCATTGGCCTGGAACTCGATGCCACGAATTTCAACCATCAGACATATCTCCTTTGTTTGCCGGAATCCCGGCATTTTTTGATTTCACACTTTCAGGGTGGTTCCTCCCACCTGTCCCGCATAGTGATGCAGATGCACCGCATCGCGGTCAAGAAAAAAGTTCGCAATGCGGTTGACATGCACCGCATTGCGATACACTAGTAACTCTAGCAGTGTTAATGTGCTTATGTTCTATCTGACCGCAAGGGGCATTCAAGTGTCTGTAATAGATGATAAAAATACCAGATCTGGCGTCCAAGTCATATCTCGGGCCGCCGCGGTGCTGCGCGCACTAAAGACCGAAGAGACCGGGTTAAGCCTTGGTCAAATTGCAGATCGGGTCGGGCTTGCCCGTTCTACGGTACAGAGAATCACCAATGCCCTGATAGAAGAAAACTTTGTGGTCACTGTCCCGCAGGGACGTGGTCTCACCCTCGGGCCGGAACTTAAAACACTGGCTGGGGCCGCCCAATACAACATCGTAGAGCACTGCCGATTGCTGTTGAACGAACTGACCCAGAAGACTGGCGAAACAACCGACCTCGCAGCGATGCGTGGCATCGGCATGGTGTTTCTGGATCAGGTGCCGGGAACACATCGGCTCACGACAGTTTCCAAGGTCGGTGAAGTTTTCCCTTTGACAACCACAGCAAACGGCAAAGCGTGTCTCGCACAGCTTCCTGAAGAAGATGCTCTCAAACTGATCACGAACGAATGGACGCGCAATGGCGTGCAAAAGGACGTTGCAGTTTTGATGCGCGAACTTAGAGACGTTCGCACCAACGGACTTGCCTATGATATTGATGAACATTCCAACGGGGTCTCAGCCATGGGATTTGCCTTCACCGACTGGAGCGGCGAGTTGCATGCGATTTCTGTCCCTGTTCCGTCTTCGCGGTTTGAACGCCAGCGAAAAGTGATCGAGAATGCCCTTCACGAGACATCGGCAAACATTCAACGCACCTTCGAATAGCGATTAATCTCAATACAGCCGCAATTCACGCGCACATTACGCCTTGGTACAAACGGGCACGAAGCGGTTATCTAATGATTTTCGCCCGGTGCAAAAATTCAAAAATACACCCCAAAGGACACACTGAGCGACCTATGAAGAAGTACCCTTGGTAAAGGCTGTGTGCGCAGGGCCTATGGGCCGATGGCCAGTCTTCGCATTCTCACTGAGTTTTACTGAGTTGCGACCGCACCGCATCCAGCAATTCGGATTTTGGCACAGGTTTCATCAATCGAATGTCGCTTACCCTAAGCCCGTTCCCATGAACAGTCGCTTCACTTGCATACCCCGACATGAAAATCACGGGCAGGTCATTTTTGATTTCTCTGCAAGCCTTCGCCAACTCTGGACCATTCAAATTGCCCGGCATCACCACGTCAGTTAGAAGAAGATCGAAGCTATTGGATGCCTCGAACACACGAAGAGCGTCATCACCATTGGAAGCTGCTTCAACGTCATAGCCCGCTTCCTGAAGTGCGCGAACCACAACTCCAAGAACCTCGATCTGATCTTCAACCACAAGGATTCTGCCGTGGCCGGAAAACTCTTTTTCGTCGGGCACGGATATCGTGCGATCACCCTCTAGATCTTCGTCGGCAACCGGAAAGAACATCTTAAGCGAGGTTCCAACTCCGACTTCTGAGTAAAGTTTGACGAACCCGCCGCTCTGACGCGCAAAGCCCTCTACCATAGACAAGCCGAGCCCACTTCCCGATGACATGCCCTTGCTGGTTACAAAGGGATCAAAAACCTTCGAAAGAAACTCTGGCTCTATTCCAGTTCCGGTATCACTGACGGCAATCATGACATAGCGCCCAATGTCGACCGCCTCGTCCAGTGCGAGCGCATATTCTTTATCGATGCGAACATTTGCTGTTTCTAAGGTCAGTTTACCGCCATCAGGCATCGAGTCGCGCGCATTGACGATCACGTTGACAAGCGCGCTTTGAACGCCGGCTGAATCCAGCAAAACGGGCCAGTCTCTGTGCTGTAAACTGGTTTCTATTTCAATCGAGGATGGAAGAGTTCTGGCAATCCATTTTTCTGTTTCCCTTACGATCTCATTTAGGTGCAACTTTTGCGGTTCGAGGTGGGACTGGCGCGCAAAAGCCAACATGCTCCGGGTCAAATCCGCGCCTCTGCGCGTGGCGGAAATCGCTGTTGTTAAGATGTCGAGGCGTTCGGCAGGCTCAAGTTGTCGATTTTCTTCATCGTCAATAAGGAATTCGACATTGCCTTGGATGATTGCAAGCAAGTTGTTGAAGTCATGGGCCACCCCTCCGGTGAGCTTGCCAATCACGTCCAGCTTTTGCGCCTGTTCAGCAATCGAGCGGGTCTCTTTGAGTTGAGCCTGTGCATCAATCAGTTGAGTTAGATCGAAATTCAGACCAACCACGCGCTGCGGATCACCAGCCGCCGAGCGCTCGACCAAAGCATTGCCTTTCAAGGTCCTGACTTTTCCGTCGGTATGGATCACGCGGTACTGAGTATCGAATGGCTGTTCGTCGTCCAATGCCATTTGAAACTCATGTTCAACCCTCGCTAAATCATCGGGATGGACAACGTCCCTCCAATCGTCAACTTTGCCTTCATTGCCGTTGATCGTAATTCCGTGCAGTTCTTTGTTGGAGTCGTCCCAATAGGCAATTTTTCTCGCTGGCTCGTAGGTCCACACACCAATGCCGCCCGCCTTCTTGGCAAGTTCGATCGTATCGAATGCGCGTCGGAGGGCCCGGCTCTGTCGTGCGTAGTTGATGCTCAATTGCGCAAATGATGCTGTGAGGACGACAGAAAGTACGTTCGCAACCGCAATCCAGGGAAAGTCATCGGAAATCCACACCAACGCACGCTCGCGGGGCTGGATGATAAAAAACATCAAAGCCGCCGCGCCCACACTCAAAAGAGCTGCAGTCGCCACGCGGAGAACGCTGAGTTCTACTCCCAATGTCTTCGTGAACCACCTGCGCCAAATAATCGTCCCAGCCACGGCGTAGAGAAAATAAACCAAAACCCCCGAAAAGGCGAAGCTTCCCCCAACAAGGAACCTAGAGAAGGCACCCCCTAGCGCGGCGATGACCCCTGCCAAAGGGCCGCCCAACACGCCGGCGATAAGAACCGGGCCTGCGCGCGCATCGATCGTCGCTCCATCTTCCAACTGGATTGGCGTCGCTGTCACCAGAAAAGCGGCGATTGCGTAAACGCAACCGATTGCTATCGATCCCATCATGTCTTGATCAGACGTCGGCCTCTGGAAAATCCACACCAGGCCAAAGACAGTTATACTTAGAAGTGCCGCATTTTGAATAAGCTCAATTGGCATCCAAACCCCTAAGTAAACTGAGCTACTATCCTCCTATCGATGCGTGTCGGTCAATCTTCTTTTTCAGAGCGCAGTCTTAACGGAAAGCCAGCATGTTCGGTGAATCCGTTTGGAGAAACCAAGCTCAAAAATTCCGAGTGGGTTTTAGCAGCTGAATCTGAAAATTAGCCTCGGGCGGTTCCTACAGGAGCCAAGGTCGACTTTTGGCTCCTGGCCATTTTTCGGGCAGGTGCAGCAAAGGGGACTTTTGGCTCAGAAAAGACATTCGCAGCTGCGCTCCTGGGGGCAGCGGTCTTGCGTTCTCCACAGCGGATTTGAACGGGCGAAATAAGTCTTTACGCATTTTCCTATTCCAACCGGCCCCCGGGATTATTGACCGAAGCTGCCCGTTAGATCATGAGGATAAGAAACCAACTCGCTAGGTCCTGCATGACACAGTTCACAATTCCCGCGCCTCCGCGCACCGCGCTGCCTGTTTTGGGAACCAAGGCCTTGTTTCCGGTGCGGCGGGTCTATTGCATCGGCCGCAACTACGCAGCACATGCCATCGAGATGGGGCATGACCCAGACCGCGAGCCACCGTTCTTCTTTCAAAAGAACCCTGACAATCTGGACCCGTCCGGCCTGTTTCCCTACCCGTCGCAGACCACCGACGTGCACCACGAGATCGAGCTCGCCGTCCTGCTTAAATCTGGTGGAACAGATATCGAAGTTGATGCGGCCTCCGATCATATCTTCGGCTATGCCTTGTCGCTCGACATGACCCGCAGGGATCTTCAAGGGGCACAAAAGAAGCTGGGCCGCCCGTGGGAGATCGGCAAGGCCTTTGAGCGATCGGCCCCGATCGGTCCGGTTCATCCGGTGGACCAGACTGGAGCCCTCGACGCGGGTTCGATTACGTTAAAGGTCAACGGCGAGATCCGCCAAAGCGGTGATTTGAACCAGATGATCTGGAAAGTGCCGGAGATGATTTCCTATTTGTCAGCCTTTTTTGCGCTTGCCGCCGGGGATGTGATCTTGTCCGGAACGCCTGCGGGGGTTGGGCCGGTGTCACGCGGCGATCAATTGGACTTGAGCGTTACGGGCTTGAACCCATTTGTGGTTCGCGTGGTTTAGCGACTTCACTGCGCTCGGGCCTCCAGAGCGCGCGCGACCTCTGCCTGCGCCTGTTGTGCCAAGGCCGTCAGCCTGTCGGCAAACTGGGTGGTATCAAGGGCGCGTGCAGTTTGTGCCGCGTCTTCATAAATCCAGATCGCGTCCTCAATCGTTTGCAGACCCATCAATGCGGCAGTACCGCGCAACCGGTGAGCCTCTTGTTCAAGATCTCCGTTATCCGTTTTGCGCACGGTGTCCACAAATGCATCAAGTTCCAAGAAATATTTCTTGAGTGCCATTTCGGTCTTCTCGACTCCCAGCACATCCAATAGATCCAAAACGGTTCCATCGTCTCCGGCGGCGTGGGTGGGTTGAGCCCCCTGCCCGGACAGCAAGGCAAGAATGGATTGAACCATTTCGATGCGGATTGGTTTGGCATAAAGCTGGGTCATCCCCGCAGCCAAAGCCCGTTCGCGGTATTCTTCGCGCCCATGGGCCGTCAGTCCAAAGATCGCGGTCTGTGCGTTGCGCTGCCCGGCAGCCCGGCGCAAGTGATGTGTTGCTGTGATCCCATCCATCACCGGCATGCTGATATCCATGAAAATGGCGTCGAAATCCTCTTGCGCCGCCCGTTCAAGACAGTCAGCACCGTTCTTGGCCTCGACCGCGCTGTGACCAAGACCGGTCAGAATATCGCATAGAATACTGCGGTTTATGTCATTGTCTTCAACAACCAAAACCCGGCGTGACAGGTGCGGGACCGCATCACTATGCGGTGCGACACGGCTCACAACACTTGCATCCTGGGCGCGTTCAAACGGGACTGTCAGGGTGAAGGTCGAACCTTCACCCACCCGGCTGTCTAGCCCTATGTCACCGCCCAGTTGCTGCGCAATCCGGCGTGAAATAGAGAGCCCCATACCGTCCCCGCGCAGCTGTCGGCCGGGCACGTCCGCTCTCGACGGACCAGTGTCGTCCAAGCCCAACGAAAAAAAGTCCTCAAAGACCTTGCTCTGAAACTCAGGTGCGATCCCCGCGCCCGTGTCCGACACTGCGAAGGCCAGCGTCGTGTGTTCGGGCCCATGTCGTCCGGACACCTTCATTGTCACGCCGCCGGTTTCGGTAAATTTTATCGCGTTACCCACCAGGTTCGTCAGGATCTGGCGCAAACGGTTGCTGTCACCGTTAAAGCTTCGCTCTGTATGCGGGCCAAATTCGCAAGTCAGCTTCAAACCTTTTTCCTGTGCCAACGGACTTAACACGTCAATTAATGAGTTCACCAATTGTCGCAAATCAAAATCGGCGGCCATCAACTCCAACTCACCGGTTTCGATGCGCGTAATGTCTAACGCTTCATTGGTATGCTCGAGCAGGATTTCACTCGAGGCCATGGCGATCCGGGCGTAGCGCTCCTGCTTGTTTGAAAGTTTGGATTGTAACAGCAGATCCAGCACACCGAGCACCCCGTTGAGCGGGGTCCGCATCTCGTGGCTCATCACTGCCAGAAATTGTGACTTCGCCCTGTCCATGCTGACCGCGCGATCCTTTGCATCGATGAGCTTCTGCTCATTGATCTTTCGCAAGCTGATATCCCTGATATAGGCGACGAAACGGAGCCCATGCGCCGACGGGACTGTTTTGACGCTCAACTCGACGGGAAATTCTTCGCCATCCTTACGCATTGCGGCCAATTCTACACGTCCGGCGTCAGACAGCGCTTCGAGATAGCCTGCAAGGCCCGACGCATCTGCGCTGCGCATGTGATGGGGGACGATCGTCTGTTCCAGCTTGCGGCCGACGATGTCGTCGTGATGCCAACCGAATATGTCCTCGGCCGCCCCGTTGAACTCAATGATCCGGCCTTGTTCATCTGCGGCGACGATCGCATCCAGGGACGCCTCCAATGTCGAGGAGAGTTGATCAGCCGACACCCGCAAAGCTGCGTCACGCTCCCGTGCACGACGCATCATTTTGTCAAGCACGACCAGCAGCGCCGCCATCAGACCTAAAAGCCCTATAGCAACCCCACCAGTCAGGCGGAGCTGACGGGCAAACACATCGCGCCCGTCTTGAGACTGCTGCGCCCCGATCGCCACACCCAAAAGTGCAACATCTCGCACGACCGGGCGTATGTCGGACACCAAACGGCGTAACTCGGACACATCTTGCGGTTGAAACACATCCTTCGCATCCGACAGCTCGACGGCTCGGGCGGCAAAACTGGCGATCTGAGACAACCAGACCTCCGCCTCCGGGGTGCCATTAAAAAGCGCGCGGGAGCCGCCAGAGGTCACAACGTCCAACCGACTTAGGGCGATGTCGAGACGCAAACGGATGAACTCACTGTCGGGCACGTCTGTTGCGGACGCTTCCGAAAGCACAGCGTTGAGATTCGCAAATTCCGTATCGAGCTGTGCAATGCGCCATTGCGCATTGTCCTTTTCAGCCGAAGACAAGCGATCGAGGCCCCGCAGCAAATTGAATGCCATCAGCGCAAAAACAATCAGCAGCATCGCAAGCGCTGCAAAGAGAACCTTCCGACTGCGGCGCGCTCTGATGTCCGTCAAAATTTTCAAGCGACGACCTTTTGATTTAGACTTCTGTTTCGCATCACCCTCAATATACAGGGTGAAATGCCTAAAATAGAGCAAAAGCGACCTTTCATAACCCAACGGAAGAAAGGTTAGCTCCCCTCAAACAGCATCGGCTTCCTGCTGGCAATCACGACTGTAGCTAAAATACTGGGGGAATTGTGCTCGAAACATGACGCGTGTTTACCCGTCGTTTCAATTCAACAGTTAAGCATTTTCGCGTATAGATGATCCGAGACAACGATTTGGCCATGGCAAAAAGACTTGATGTGAAACACTACGTTCGTGCTGCCATGCATATGTCCAGATGTGTCGGAGGTTGACCAAATGCCCGATATTCTGATCGCGGATGATCACGACCTGCTGCTCGAAACCGTTGCGGCCTATCTCGAACGCGTTGACGGCTTCGACGTCCTGACAGAGAACAGTTTTGACGCCGCCATGTCGCGCATGTCTGCATGCGCGCGGATCGATCTGTTGATCCTGGACTATAATATGCCTGGTATGAATGGTTTGCAGGGATTTTCGGAGGCCCGCGCCCGCTTCCCCGATTGCAAGCTTGTCCTGATGTCCGGCGTCGCCAGCCGCGAGGTTGCCGACAGGGCCATGGCGGGTGGTGCGGATGGCTTTGTTCCCAAGTCTCTGGGTGCCAAGGCTCTGGTGAGCGCGATTGAGCTTATTATGTCGGGTGAGCGGTATTTTCCATTCGAATTTTCGAACACCACCCCCGATAAAAGCCGCAACAGCATTGTGGCCAGTTTATCCCGACGTGAGCTTGAGACTTTGGAACAGCTTTGCATCGGGCTCTCCAACAAGGAAATTGCGCAACAGCTTGATATCCAGGAGGTTACTGTCAAACTGCACGTCAAAAATGTACTTGCGAAACTTGGTGTCACCAACCGGACCCAGGCCGCGCTCTTGGCACGAGAAGCGCATATTTTCTAATCCCGCCACACCCGGCTTTCATTGCTACGCGACGCAGCCGCGAGAACTCTGTGACTTAGGCTCAGGAGATGGTCGGGATTGACCCCTTCGGGATACGTGCGCCGAAATGGCCGATGACTTCGGCCGATATGCGCTGGCCGCTCCTGATGGCCTCTGATTGCGATCTACCCAGCATACGGGCCGCCAAATACCCGGCATTGAACGCATCACCTGCCCCAGATGTATCTTTGACAACAGCAACGTGATGCGTTTCGACGGCCACAGACCCTTCGCCACAGATCGCGTGAACCGCGTTTGCGCCATTCTTCACGACAATCTCACCGACGCCTGCAGCTTCGATGCGTGCAAGCGTTGCCTTGGGTGTGTCATCCCCCCAAGCTCCGGTCTCATCGTCAAAACTGGGCAGCGCGATGTCGGTGATTGCCAGAAACTGCCTAACACAGTCTTGGATCTCCTGCGTCGACGCCCATAATCTAGGCCGAATATTAGGATCGAATGAGATCCGCGCACCCAGAGCACGCGCACGGGTAAGCGCATCAAACAAACGTTCCCGCGCCTGTCCAGACAGGATCGCCAAGGAAATCCCCGAAAGATGTATCAGGCCCGCATCGTCAAGCACGGCGTTCAAACTGGCCTGATCATCTGCCAAATGCCGCGCGGCCGAGGCACTGCGCCAATATTGAAAACTGCGCTCTGCCCCGTCCAGATCGATCATGTAGAGACCCATTGTAAGCGTCTCGTCGCGCTGTAGGCAGCTGCCATCCAAGCCGTCTTGAGTGATTTGGTCGACAAAGGCATCTGAGACCGCATCTCGCCCCACCCGCGTGACAAACCCGACTTGTGCCGACCCACCCAATAACTGCGCCATGTGCCACGCCGTATTGAACGTGTCTCCAGCAAACCCTCTCCGATAGGTTTTCTCGCCGATGACCGCCATTTCTATCATCGCTTCGCCGACGGCGCGTATCCGGTTCGATGTGAATTTCATGGGCCGCGCCTGTCGCTTCACGTTCCGATTTAGGTACCCGACCCGATAGCCGGAACCTGTCGCTCGCCTACAAACACTGAAATCAACACCTCGTCAAACTGGGTTTTGAAGGGAAGTCGACACCCAAATTCTCGATTTCCGCTGCAAGCCGCCTTCCGTCTCACCGGGTTTGCTAGGGCCGTATCGACACAACGACCCTGGGTCGGAATGCGTTAAAAACACGAAGTATTTTAGATATTTTCAAGCGGGTTCAATGCTTACGTCGGGCCTGCTTTCACGGGATATTTATTAATCATAGCTACCTATTTTACTGCGAAAGTCGGGGGAAGCGGCGGTGAAGTGGGAACAACTGGTTAAGAAGATCTCTGCGTTCACAAGTGATGGGATACTCATCACGCGTGGCCAATCTTCTGATCCGTCCAGCCGAAAAATCTTTTGGTGCAACAGCGCCCTGGAAAGCCTGTCAGGCTACGCCATGAGCGAGGTCGTGGGAAGGCCACCAAGCATCCTGCACGGTCCGGAGACAAGCCCGGCAGCCCTAGACCGTATCAGGCGCCGAGTTCGAGCAGGCGAGCCGGTTCATGAACGTATTCTAAACTATCGAAAGGACGGCTCGAAGTACTGGGTCGATTTGCAACTTCATCCGACGCCGCATGAAGACGAAGACAATCTCTATTGGATCGCATTTCACCGAGACGTCTCGGCTGAAGTTCGGGTTCAAGACAGTTTCAACCAAGCGCGCCGAGAGGCTGTGATCGCACAACAGCGGTTAATGGACGCGATCGAGGCGCTGCCAGAAGCCTTCGTCATGTTTGACAAGAACGACACACTGGTCGTCTGCAACAGCAAATTCAAGGAATTCTACGAGAAGTCTGCGCCCGCCATCAAGCATGGCGCAAGCTTTGAATCCATCATGCGCTACGGGCTGGAAAACGGCCAGTATCCCGAGGCAGAAGGCAATGAAGATGCATGGTTGCGCGAGCGGTTGGACCGATCCAGCCGCCAGCTGAAAGCGACAGAGCGCAGGTTGCCGGGGGGCAGACATCTCAGGATCCATGACGTTGAAACCGAAAATGGCGACATTGTCGGACTTCGCTCTGACATAACTGAATTTCATCGCCAGAAGCGTGTTTTGAAAAAGCAGGCGGAAGCCTTGAGCAAGGCCGTACGCGACGCTGATCTGGCTTCACGTACCGACGCGTTGACCAATCTGGGCAATCGCCGTGGCCTGGATGACATCTTGTCCAAACTCCCCGAAAAGGCAAAAAGGGGCTACAAGATTGCGCTTATTCACGTCGATCTAGATCGCTTCAAATCGATCAACGACCTGTTCGGTCATGCCGCCGGAGATCACGTTTTGCGGGTCGTAGCCAAAATCCTCAAGGACAGCGTGCGGCCAGACAATTACATCGCGCGCGTGGGTGGCGACGAATTTGCTGTGGTCGTCGCAGATAAACAGGCGAAATCCGTGGCACTTCAAATCGCGGAACGGGTTGTCCGTGCCTGCCAAAAGAAAGTGTCCTTCGACGGCAATGAGCTGCGCTTCGGCGCAAGCATTGGCATCGCTGTAGCCGACAGCTCTGATCTTCAAAGCCTTATGGAAGATGCAGATATCGCGCTTTATGAGGCCAAGGGGCTGGGGCGGAACCGGCATTCTCTGTTCACCCCAGAACTTCGTGCAATCGCCGAGCACAAACGGCGCATGGCCGATGACCTGCTTAAAGCGCTGGCGGATAATCAGATCATCGCGAATTTCCAACCCCAGGTCTCGGCTGCGGATTTGTCCTTTGTAGGGGCCGAGGCTCTGGCGCGTTGGGCACACCCCAAGCTTGGCATGGTCTCGCCGGCGGTTTTTATACCAATTGCGGAAGATCTTGGACTTCTAGGAGAGATCGACGACATCATTCTACGTCAGGCGTTGGACACCGTACGCTCGGCCCGCGCAAAAGGGCTGCCTTTTCCGAAAGTCTCGGTGAATGTAAGCTACCGCCGTCTCAAGACGCATGGCCTCTCGAAGCAACTGGAACAGCTTCGCCCCTGGCCGTGCCGCATTGCGTTTGAGCTGCTCGAGACCATCGATTTTGATCAGGATGCTGATAGTTTCGGCTGGATCCTGGACAGTTTGCGGGATTTGGATATCGAGATTGAGCTTGACGATTTCGGAAGCGGGCGCGCCTCGATCACGACGCTGTTGCGACTGCGCCCTGACCGTCTGAAAATCGATCGCCAGTTGGTGGCGGCCATCGATTCAGAGCTGCCCAGCTGCAACCCATTGGTCAATGCCATCGGCGAAATGGGTAAGGCCATTGAAATTCCAATGACAGCAGAAGGCGTGGAGACCGACGTGCAGTCAAAGGCGCTGAGGCGATTGGGCTGCACAACCCTACAAGGCAACCTGTTTGCGCCCGCACTCAGTGAAGTCGATTTGTTGACCTGGATCGCGCGCGCGCAAAACCAAGACATGACGCGCGACGCGGCGGGCTAGCGCGCCACACAATCGGTATCGCCATGTCAGACTTCGCGGGCCTCCTCCCAATCGCTTGAGTTTAAGCACGGAAGAAATTGCGCAGGCCGGTACCAGCCGCAGGTGCAGGAGTTTCGACTGGAGGAGCCGTGTTGAGAAGCTTGGCGACCCAATCATCAGAAGCGTCGAACCAATCCGAGGCATCGGCAAACCGAGGCCCAAGCGCAGGGCCAAATCGACCCCGTCAATGGTTCCGGCCGCAGTCCGGATATGACCGACTTTCACGAAAACCGGGGGCTGAGCTTGCAAAAACAGTTGCAGCTGACCAACACGATCAGGCAGCGCGATATTGGGGCAGATGACGTATGCCTCCACTCCATTTGTCGGTTTCTAGCGGCCCGAATTTGGCAGTTTTTGCCGTTAACTTGTCATTTATGCCATGTCAAAACACGCTAGTCTCGCACCAGACAACCCGGAGGTGACACGATGATGATCCTGAAACCGAACTGCGAGTGCTGCGACAAGGACTTGCCACCCGAGGCCCGCGACGCACGTATCTGCACATTCGAATGTACCTTCTGCGCGGCCTGCGCCGAAACCCGATTTGCCAATACCTGCCCGAACTGCGGCGGCAATCTTGTTGCGCGCCCGGTGCGACCCGCGGCAAAACTGATCTCTTTTCCGGCGTCCGATCAGCGCGTTAGCAAAGCGCATGCGCCTTGCGCTGAACTTCATAGCCTTAGGGGGGGCCTCTCATGACCGATCTCTCGCAGATTTTGAACTGGCGCCGGGTCAGTTCCCGCCTGACAACATCGGGACAGCCTAATGCCGAGCAGCTTGGCGAGATTCGAGATCTGGGCGTCTCACATGTGGTGAATCTGGGCCTGGGCCATGGCGAAGGATCCCTGCCAGGCGAGGCCGAGATTGTTTCGGCGCTTGGCATGACCTACTCACATATCCCAGTCGATTTCGAACATCCGACAGATAAGGATTTCGAAGCGTTCTGCGCAGCTCTCGACGCGACACCTCAGGCTCTGATCCACGTACATTGCATCTACAACGCGCGGGTCAGCGCGTTCTTCTATCGCTATGCAAAATCGACCGATGGTCTCTCTGAATCAGATGCTTATGCAATGATGGACAGTATTTGGCGTCCCGGTGGTGATTGGGCAGAATTCATTGGCAAAAGCGACGCGCAGGGCCAGCCAAACCTCTATGCGGGCGAGGATTACTAGCGCCGCGCGCATGTCCTGCAAATCGTTCAAACTACGTCTACGTTCGGTGCCTCTTACCGCAAGCCCGTCTTGGCGTAGCGGTCCGAAGGGCCGGATCTCGGCATACACATAAGCGATGCGATCCATCGGTTTCTCACGAAATACGGGCTGCGTGATACCTGACCCAACCGATGCATATTGAGCCTGCTCAGCGAGGAGGCTTTCTTTCATTTAACGAATCTGCTAAATGAAGTGTTATGAGCCATGTATCACCCCTGTTTGCAGCGTTAAGCGATCCGTGCCGTCTTGAGGTTATCGAGGCGCTTATGCGCGATGGTGAAAAATCCGCCGGGGACATCTGCCAGATGTTTGATATTTCCGGGCCGGCAGTGTCGCGGCACCTGTCCGTGCTGCATCGAAACGGCCTGGTGGATCGACGGGTCTCCGGCAAGCACCGCCTCTACACAGCGCGGCCCGAGGCGATGCAGCGCTTGGCGGATTGGACGCTCAATCATCGTCACTTTTGGGAGGCCAGCATGGACCGCATCGAAGCTGCACTGCGTGAGGAGCGCCAATGACCGACGTTGTCAGACTGGAACGTGTCATGCCGGCCTCGGCCATCCGCGTGTTCGAGATGGTCAGTCAGCCGCACAATATGGTCCGTTGGTGGGGGCATGACGAGATGACTGTTCCGGAACACAATCTGGATTTTTCCAAGCCCGGTCCCTGGTACTCGACCATGGTGTCTCCCGATGGCACGCGCCGACAGGTTTCGGGCGAAGTCACCAAGGTGGACCCGCCACGGTTGATCGCATTCACCTGGGCCTGGCATGATGGCGGTCCGGGCGGCCCGCGTGAGGCCGAAACTCATGTGACAATTGAAATCGAAGACGTCGACGAGAACCGCGCGCGAATGGTGCTCAGCCACTATGGCCTCGGAACAGATTCCGCGCGCGCTGGTCACACAAAAGGATGGCTCTCGATATTTGAGAAGCTTGAAGATGGGCTGGCATAACGCCGCCCGCAACACGGAGGAACCCAAATGCCCAACTTTGTATTTGCCTATCACGGCGGTGGAACACCTGAGACACCGGAAGAAGGCGAAAAGGTCATGGCCGCCTGGACTGCCTGGTACGGCAAGATGGGCGACGCGGTCGTCGATGGCGGCGCACCGGTCGGCATGTCCAAGACTGTCACTGCATCCGGCATCGATGACAATGGCGGTGCAAATCCCCTGTCGGGATACACCATCGTCAAAGCCGACACGATCGAGGCCGCGTGCGAAATGGCGCAAGACTGCCCGATCCTTGACGGCGCCAGTGGAACGGTCGAGGTGGCACCGGTTTACGAAATGTAAGCGGCCCCCGACGGGCAGTCGGACGCGCTGTACCGGGCCCCTCGCTCGGGCAGTCGTCCAAACCACGGAGGCGAGAGTTTGTCACGTGACACGGCCCCTGTTCGTCGGGGCGCAAGCTGCCATCGTTGAAAGGCAATTTTCGTAGATCAGACCCTCGGACATCACCTACCTGCCTTTTCCAGGAGCGAATTTTTCGACGATCAAGTATCTGGCTGCGTTGAACGCACCTTCGGAGGATATGGTGAAAAAAAATAAAGAGAGAATCTCCGCGGCTATACCAAAGTAGACATGCGCCCGCGGAGGGGCGCTAAACAGAAAATCCCTACCGTCGGGGTTGGAGCCAGCAGTCGCGACAAACAGCCCCCAATACATTAGCATAGAGAATCCCACAGCCGTCAGAAGGAACATGCCTGGACCGTGAAACTTTATATGTTCCAAAGTCGCCGAGTGTTCTAAGGCTTGTTTCACCAAAAACCGCCCGCCCTGGATTGGAATCAGGACCCGCCAGAGAACATAAAAAATAGAGGCGTAGAACATGGCAACGATCTGCAAATAATAGGTGTCGGTCGCCAAATCCGAATGCCCAAGGTAGTCCATATACCCCAGGTCGTATCCCCGGTTCAGCCAAAACCAATCTAACCTATGCTCAAACACCAGATTTGCCGCGTAGAAAACGGACTCTGGCTGAAAGATGGCGATCAGTTCGGTGATGGCAATAACTAGAAAGTAGCTGCAGAATAGCCCGAGCCACCAAAAGAGCAGACGCTTGTTGTTACGCGTTTCAGCGTAGCGAGACTGACTCACGTCGTACCGCCCAGGTCCGTCGGAACGCAAATCTTCTGTGGTGATGCATAAGTTTCAAGGACCCAATTCAACATCACTGATCCCCCTTCAAAAAAGACTTTAATTTCTGCAAAATCAGGTGTCTGGACAAATGAAGTAGACCTTCGGACCCTAAGCTGAGCATGACCAAGAAGAATGCCTCTACACTTATTCCAAGATAGGTGTGCGCCCTTGGTGGGATTCCAAAAATGTAATCCCTGCGATCATCGATGACGTCGCCCGCCGTGTCGACAAATAGCGCAAAATACGAAATCACAATGAGGAAAACACTCGATAGAAGTAGTGTTGCGACACTAACTTTTCCTTCAGGCTTTATCATTTTTTCTATGACAACACGACCGCCATGTATCGGGATCAAAAAACGCCAGAAAACGAATAAAAACGCTGTGTAGAACATCAAAACAATCTGTAAGTAATAGGTTACTATCACCCATTCTGAATGTCCTAGTTGTTTCAAATAGCTAAGATCATAGTTGCGGTTGCGCCAAATCCAGTCGATCTTGTTTTCTGCAAATAAGTTTGAGAGTCGATCGGCAAGCTCAGGCTTGAAATTGACCAGCAGCTCAGTACCCACAATAATCAAAACGAAGATAACAACCATCGAAAGCAACCAATAAAGCTGGCGCTTGTTTTCTGGAGTTTCTGCGTAACGAGAATCTGTCACGTAACGTCCGGTCCTATGTCTATTGGTTTTTCGTATGAGTTTTAGGCGCATCGCTGCGAATGGATCCGCCTCCGGCACAAGTGTTTTCGGAAAGTCTCTAAGCAAGGCATGTCTATGAACTATTCCGCTCAGCCTAAAGGGCTTTGGTATGGGCGGCCAGCCTCAATCCCGTACCTGCAGGCGCAGATCACTTTAAAAGCTCAGCGCCAGTTCAAAACGACTTTGCCCGAGCGTCCCGAGGCCATTTGCGCAAACCCGTCGGCGAAGTCACTGGCATCGAAGCGGTGGGTGATCACCCGGGTGACATCGAGCCCGTTTTGCAGCATCGCGATCATCTTGTACCAGGTTTCAAACATCTCGCGCCCATAGACGCCTTTGATTGTGATGGCTTTAAAGACAATGCGGCTCCAATCGACGGGCGATTGCCCGGGCGGGATGCCCAGAAGTGCGATCTTGCCGCCCATCACCAGCGCCTCGACCATCTGATCAAGCGCTGTCTGATTGCCAGACATTTCCAACCCGACATCGAAGCCCTCGCGCAAGCCCAGCTCATGGGCCACGTCGCTCAGGTCCTCGGTGGCGACATTGACCGTGCGTACAGTGGGCACAACGGTCTGGGCCAGCTCCAGCCGGTAGGCATTCACATCGGTCAAAACGACATGTCTGGCCCCGGCATGGCGGGCCACAGCGGCGGCCATGATCCCGATGGGGCCGGCACCGGTGATCAGAACGTCCTCGCCCAGCAGATCAAAGCTCAGCGCCGTATGAACAGCGTTGCCCAACGGATCAAGGATCGCTCCGATCTCGTCTGGGATGTCATCTGGCAAGGGGACGACATTGAAGGCGGGCAGTTTGAGATATTCGGCAAACGCCCCCTGTTCGTTGACGCCAATCCCGCGCGTTCCGGGATCCAGGTGGAATTTGCCTGCGCGCGATTGACGGCTGTCAGTGCCGATCAAATGCCCCTCGCCCGAGCAACGCTGACCGCGCGACAGGCCCGAGACATTGCGGCCAATCTCAACGATTTCGCCAGCAAATTCGTGTCCTGTGATCATCGGAACCGGCACTGTCGCCGCAGCCCAGGCGTCCCAGTTCCAGATGTGAATATCGGTCCCGCAAATCCCAGTGGCGTTGATGCGGATCAGAACGTCATCGGGGCCAATCTCCGGCAATGGTGCCTCTATCTGCCACAAGCCCTCTTGCGGTTTCGTCTTGGCCAGCGCCTTCATTGTGATGGGGCCCATCAGATCACACCCAACTCGCGGCCCGCCGCGCCGAACGCCTCAAGGGCGGCGTCAAGCTCTCCGCGTGTCAGTGCGGCGTTCATCTGCGTGCGAATGCGCGCCTGCCCGCGAGGGACAACAGGAAAGAAAAAGCCGGAGACATAGACGCCTTTTTCAAACAGCTTGGAGGCCATGTTTTGGGCCAGCTTTGCGTCCCCCAACATCACCGGAATGATCGGATGTGTTCCAGGCAAGACCTCAAAGCCCAACTGCTCCAGACCCGCGCGCCCGTAGCGCGCGTTTTCAAACAGAAGGTCCCGCAGGTCTGCACTATTTTCAACAAGGCTGATCGCCTCAATCCCCGCCGCGACAACAGCCGGCGGCAGGGAGTTGGAGAACAAATAGGGCCGTGCACGTTGACGCAGCAAGTCGATCACAGGTTGGGGTCCAGCCACAAACCCGCCCAGCGCGCCGCCAAGCGCTTTGCCCAATGTTCCGGTTATAATGTCGACATCGACATTGAAGTGGTCGGCCGTCCCTGCCCCGTTTGGCCCCATAAACCCCGTGGCGTGGCAATCATCGACCATAAGAACCGCCTCATAGGCATCGGCCAAGGCCCGGATGGCTGGCAGGTTTGCAAGCGTGCCATCCATCGAAAACACACCATCGGTGGCAATCATCACATGGCGGGCCCCGGCAGATCGTGCCGCGCGAAGCTGTTCCTCCAGATCCGCCATGTCGTTGTTGGCGTATCTGTAGCGCTTGGCTTTGCACAAACGGATCCCATCGATGATCGAGGCGTGGTTCAGGCTGTCCGAGACAATGGCGTCGTCCGGGCCCAGAAGCGGCTCAAACAAGCCGCCATTCGCGTCGAAACAGGCTGCAAACAGTATCGCGTCGTCTTTGCGCAGGAACGCGGCCAGACGTGTCTCAAGATCGCGGTGGAGATCTTGTGTTCCACAAATGAACCGCACGCTGGCCATGCCATAGCCGTGCTGATCCATCGCGCGGCGCGCGGCCGCGATCAAATTGGGATGGTTCGCCAGGCCCAGATAATTATTCGCGCACAGGTTTATGACCTGACGACCATCAACGTGCACAGTACCAGCCTGCGCAGAGGTGATCAGTCGTTCGCGTTTGAGAAGCCCCTCACCCGCGATGTCTTCGAGGGTTTGCGAGATATCGGAAAGGAATGCATTGGACAAAAAACGACCCCCAATTTTCCCGATATGTGCCACCGCAGCGGACGATCCGCAACAGACTTTTCCGTTATAACGTACAATTTTCTGTTAACACGTCATTTTGCCGATTTTACGATCAGGAAGACGCGGCATGGGCCAGATAGCGCAGCAATCTCATGCGGAACATCCGCCGCGTATCGGGCGGTATCACCGTTTGACAGGTCGGAACTTTTTGCGCCCGACGTCACGCGAACGCGACCTTCGAGCACAGTGAGCTGCTCTTTAGCGCCCCTGGCATGCGGCTGACTGTTCAAAACGCCGCCATCCTCGAGCAGAATGTCATAGACCTCATGTCCGCCCGCTTCTTCCGGCGGCGAGAGAATGGCAATCCGGCACCCGGTCCCTCTGTTATCGATTGTCGGAACGTCATCGGCGCGCAGCACATCGATACGCGCGCCCTCGTCCCCCTGCTCCATCAGCCCTGCAAAATCGACGTTCAAGGCGCGGGTGAGGTTCCAAAGTGTAGCGATCGTCGGGCTGCTTTCGCCGCGTTCGATCTGGCTGACCATAGAGCGCGACACACCGCTCAAATTGGCGATGGCGTCCAGGGACAAACCCTGCGCTTTCCGTGCCTCTTTGAGACGTATCGGTAACGCGTTCAATATAGTGTCGGCACTTTCCGTCATATCGGAATACTAGAAAAGCCGCAAAAATTTGCAAGGGGTCGTTTGTTGTCCCCATCTGCCCATTTTTCGACGCGCAAATTCAAATTCTGAACGGCACGTCCGTCAATTGCCCCGCCACTGGACCGCTGTCGCGTAGGACCTGAACGGTGTCACCTGGACGCGCTTCAACAGAGACCAGGGCAAATCCGATCATCCGTCCCATGCGATATGACCAGGCTTTGTGTGTCATATGGCCGATCACCTGACCATCCTGCGTGATATCCAGCCAGATCGATTGGTCCTCGGTCTCTTCGCCAACGTCCAGGATTATACCAAGCTGATGGCGTTTGACGCCCTCGGCCTTGATCTTGCGCAAAGCCTTGGTGCCGATGACCTCGTCATCGATATCCAGATCGACAAACTTTCCCATCCGCACTTCGAAAGGGTTGGTGCTGTCATCCGTGTCGGTCCCATAGTTCAACAGACCGCTTTCAGTGCGCTCGGAGGGATTGGGATAGCCGGGCCCGATGCCAAAAGGCGTCCCAGCCTCTTTGACGATCTGCCAAAGAAGATCACCCTTGCTGCCATCCCTCAAAAACAGCTCAAATCCACCTTGCTTGGACCACCCCGCCCGGACAAGCGTTATGGGGATGCCTTTGACTTCGACATCCTTGAACCAGAAATATCGCAGATCTCGCACCCAATCGCCAAAAATCGACGCAACCACACTCTCGGCCTTTGGCCCCTGAACTGCCAGGGGCGACACATCGGGCTCACTTACCTCTACGTCCAGCCCGCGCTCCCCGGCGACACAGCGCGCCCAGAACCAAATGTCAGAATTGCCGATGGAAAGCCAATAGCAGTCCTCGGCCAGCTTCATGGCAATCGGGTCGTTGAGAAGTCGCCCCTGGTGATCGCAAATTGCTACATACTTGCCTTGCCCGATTTTCTGAGCGGACAGGTCTCTGACACACAGGATCTGGGCCAATTTTCCTGCGTCCGGTCCTTTGAGCTGAACTTGCCGCTGAACAGCCACATCCCACATCGACACACCATTGATCAGCCGCCAGTACTCTGCCTCTCGGTCCCCATAGCCGCGCGGGACAAGCATATTGTTATAGGTCAGAAGCGTCTCGGCCCCTTCTTCAATCGTCGATTGGTAAAATGGCGACCGCCTCAGGCGCCCGGCAGATACGATTTGTGCCATGAGCAATCTTTCTTTGCGTGGGTTCTGGGCAATTGGTGTTGAATTTCTACTGTCTGGCGGCGCGAGGCGTCACCCTCTGCGTCACAAAAGCAGGCCACAGCGACATCCCATCTTGCAATCGACTTGGAGACTGAGGGATTTGTGGTGTGTCTGATGTCCACGCTTGCGGGTCCAGATAGGCTTTTTTGCTAAGCGAGAGCTCACTAATCGTCGCGACTGCTGACGAATGGACGCCGGTCTTCGACGACGAAGCGAGCGCAAAGTGCGGCGTAGGCCGGGCGAGAACGCACTGTGCGAACGGCTGCATCGCAGACAAATCGGCATTGGAACCAATTGCCAAAATCCATGCCACACGAGCATCAAATCGGTCGTTCGCAAGATGGGCTTGATGCCACAGGCGCAGATCGCACTGCTGCACTTCACCAAAATTCGCTTGAGCGGACAAACCCAATGTCTGAGGTGAAAACCCAATGCAGAGAGAGACGGCTCGATCAGCAAACACCTAGGGAATTAGTGCAAAGATAGCTTTAGATGGCGCACAGAAATTGTCGGTACAAGAACAGCTTACTGCCCTTCATGCGGTCAATCTCGAGAAGGTGCTACATCGCGAAAAGTCATTTCCCTACCCGTTGCGACTGGTTTCACGGCTCCTCATCGTTCAGGATCCGCGCGGCATGGCCGTCTGGGTCGTCGTACTGGCGAGACTTGAGCGTCCAAATGAACGCGGCAACGCCCAGACCTCCGAGCGACAAGGAAATTGGTATGAGCAATACGAGTATGTTCATGCTGCTCGCCCAACACGGACCGCATTCAGTATAACGGTGATCGACGATATCGACATCGCCAAGGCTGCGGCCAATGGCGTGGCGTAGCCCATCACAGCCACGGGAATAGCCACGGCGTTATAGCCCAAGGCGATGGCAAAATTCTGGCGCGACAGGCGTACCGTATTGGTGGCGATTCCAAAAAGCTTGGGGACATTTTTCAAGGTCTTACCGATCACCAAAACATCCGCGGCATTGCGCGCCGCATCCAACGCTGTGCCCGGCGCAATCGAGGCATGTGCGCCCGCCAAGGCCACCGTGTCGTTCAGCCCGTCTCCCATCATGCAAACACTCTGTCCTTGGGCGGCACGCTGGGCGATGTGGGCGCTTTTGCCTTCGGGCGTCATTTGCGCCTGAAATTCTGCGATGCCCGCTGCCGCCGCCACATGCGCGGTCTTCTGAGCTGTGTCGCCCGAGATGATCTCAAGCCTGTGGCCGAGATTGCCCAGCCAATCGGTCATTTGTCTGACACCTGGTCTTAGTGTCTCATGGTAGCTCAACGCACGGTAGTTTGATCCGATCTGCAGCCCTAGCCCGTCGCTCTCCTGACCCAGCCATGCTGGACGTCCCAGGGCCACCGAAATCCCGTCAACCTTACCCGACACGCCTTGCGATTTGGTTTCTCGCACGGCCTCCAGTTCGGCCGGTTCCACGGCAGTAAGATACAGGCAAAGCGCCTTTGAAACAGGGTGCGCACTGACTTGCGACAGCGCCTTCGCGATTTGCAGTTCGCGAGGTCTAAAATCCTTCAGGTCGAAAGCAAATCCGGGTGCTGTCAGTGTGCCAGTTTTGTCGAAGATGATGGTATTGACTTCGGCCAAACGCTCGAGCGCCGTGCCCGACTTGACCAGGAACCCTAAAGAATAGAGCTTTGAGATCGCCGCCGTCGATACAGCAGGCACCGCCAACCCCAAAGCGCAGGGGCAAGTGATGATCAGGACCGAGATTGCTATATTCAGGGCCAGGCGCACGTCTTGGGTTGCCACCATCCAGCCAATAAACGTCGCCAACCCCAGAAGATGGACCGCAGGCGCGTAGATCCGGGCAGCGCGGTCGGCAAGGCTGGTGTAGCGGTTGCGCGCGGTCTCTGCCGCTTCGACCATCCCTGCGATCTGCCTGAGACGCGTGTCGGGGCCGACCGCATTGGTGATAAGCTCAAATGGAGCGCCCAGATTGATCTCGCCCGCGTTCAACTCCGCGCCTTTCATATGGTGCACCGGATCGCTTTCCCCGGTCAGAAGTGATCGGTCGGAGTCGGCCTCAGCGCTCAGAAGACACCCGTCGACCGGCACCCTTACTCCAGTTGGCACCAGGACTGTATCGCCTGGCTTGAGGTCATCAATGCGGGTGGTGGCATAGCCTTGAGGCGTTTTGCGTTCGGCCGTATGAACCTCGAGCGCCGCCAGATCTTTGGCGGCCGAGCGCGCGGCGGCGCGTGTGCGGTGATCCAGATACCGGCCAATCAAAAGAAAGAAAGTCAGCGACAGTGCCGCGTCGAAATAGGCATGTTCGCCGCCAGAAAGAACCTCGAACAGCGACATCCCGCCCGCAAGCACTATTGCCAGGGAGATCGGGACATCCATGTTCAAGCGCCGCGCGGAAAGCGCGCTGCGAGCTGAGCGGAAGAACGGTTGCGCCGAATAGAGCACCGTGGGCAGCGCAATAGTGGCCGAGATTAAGTGAAAAAGATGACGGGTTGCGCCTTCGGCCCCCGACCAGACTGCGACCGACAAAAGCATGACATTCATCATGGCGAAGCCGGCCACACCCAACCGCATCAATAGATCGCGCCCAGCGGGGTCTGTCTGATCGGCCATGACGGCCGTGTCGAAGGGGAAGGCCTCGTACCCTATGGCGGTAAGTGCCTGCACCATTTCCTCTGCCGGGCGATCAGTTTCGATCTGTACGCGTTTCCCGCTGAGGTTCACCCGTGCCGCCCGAACACTGGGCAATCCAGCGAGATGATCTTCAATGGCCGCGATACAGGCCGCGCACCGCATGGAAGGCACCGACAATTGAACCGATGCCGTAGGAGCCGGGCTGGGGTTGACCGCCGCCGGAACCGCGGCGCAGGCGGGACAGGCAGCGGTCAAGATCCGGCCCTCACGACAATGCGCTGCTGAAACGTCGTGCCATCGGCTGCTCGCGCGACAATGCGCAGGTTCCAATTTCCCGTTCCTGCCTCAACCGGGGCAACAAACGCGGTGCCGTCAAAGGAAAACGCGGGTGTCTGATCGTTTGCAACCGAGGTTGCACGCCCAAAGACAGCACTTTCGATCTGGGCAATCACTGGCTGGTTTTGTTTTGCAAAGGTCAGATACAAGTGGCCGTCTCGCAGGCTGGCGGAAACATCCCACTCTAAAGCTTCTTGGGCCGCTCGCGACCGGTCAAAGGACTGGCTCGCAACGTAGGTGTTCTTCACTTCAAGCCCAGGGAACGTGTGCACCGCATTCCAAGCGAGCGTCAGGTTCACCGCGATTATAATTGCGAAGCCTGACGCGAAGAGCCCGAAAACATGCCAGCCTGTGATCCGTTTCATGATGAAGTTCCATTCCCGTTGAAGACCGAATTTTTATGCGCGCGCTCGCCGTTGCCCAGATCCTCGACCCAAAAGCGCACGGGGCTGTCCTCGCTGCTTGCTGGCGCGCTACCGAAGGGGGCCGTGACGTAGACACGCAGCCGCAAAGTCGAGTCGGCGGGCACCTCAATCGCCTGATAGGGCGTGCCTTCCAGCGACAGGCTTAGATGCAAATCCCCGGACAGATGCACGCCGAACATTCGTTCCTGCCCATGTTTGTTGCGCAAGCGCAGCTCGTATGTGTTGCGGATCGCACCGTCTGACAGCGTGACAAAGGTTGGGTTGCGAACGGGCGAGACGGTCACCTCAATTTCGGGGCGAATGAAAAGCGCGTACGTCATGCCCAAGCCAATTGCCACCCAGATCGCGGTATAGAGGATCGTGCGGGGCCGTAGGATATGCACCCAAGCTGGTTGTGGTTTTTCGCCCGCCTCTTCTCGCGGGGCGTCGGACAAAGCCAGATAATCAATCAGACCCCGTTCGCGACCCAGCTTGGTCATGACATCGTCACAGGCATCGATGCAGAGCGCACAAGTGATACACGCCATCTGCTGACCGTCGCGGATGTCGATGCCCATCGGGCAAACCGCAACGCAGGCGTTGCAATCGACGCAATCGCCCGCGGCAGCAACGCGCTTCTTGCCGCGCGGCTCCCCCCGCCAATCGCGATACGCCACAGTCAGCGTATCACCATCCATCATTGCGCCCTGGATGCGCGGCCAGGGGCACATGTAGATGCAGACCTGCTCGCGCATGAAGCCACCGAATATGAAGGTAGTTGCCGTCAGGATTGCCACGGTGGACCAGGCGATGGCGGGTGCGGTGAGCGTGGCAAACTGTACGGCCAGAGTGGGCGCGTCGGCGAAGTAGAAGACCCATGCCCCACCCGTCGCCAAACCGACCAACACCCAAGCGACCCATTTCATGAGCCGCAGGCGAACCTTCCGCAACGACCAAGGCGCGTGGTGCAGTTTCACCCGGGCGTTGCGGTCGCCCTCAATCCAGCGCTCAACCAGAATGAAGAGGTCAGTCCAGACTGTCTGCGGGCAGGTATAGCCGCACCAGACCCGACCCAAGGCCGAGGTGAAGAGGAAAAGTCCAAGGGCCGCCATGATCAAAAGGCCAGCGACAAAGTAGAACTCGTGCGGCCAGATCTCGATCCAGAAGAAGTAAAACCTCCGTCCGGCCAGATCGACCAGGACCGCCTGGTCCGGCAAATGCGGCCCCCGGTCCCAACGAATCCAGGGTGTCAGGTAATAGATCCCCAGCGTACCGACCATTATGATCCATTTGAGCCGGCGAAACGGTCCATCAACGCGCTTGGGAAAGACCGGCTCGCGCGCGGCGTAGAGACTGTCGCTCATGGTATTCATCTCAAAGGGTCCAAAATGGCTTGAAACAAATCTAAGCCCGGGCACCCTGAGGCGTCCTTGACCCAGATCAAATGCCAAAGGCGCTTACTCGCCACCGCCTAGGCTGTGAACGTAGGTAGAGACGGCGCGGACGTCGGCCTCGCTTAGGCGCTGACCCCAAGCGGGCATCACACCGAAGCGAGCGTTGGTGATAGACTCGACCAGGCTCTTGCGGTCGCCGCCATAAAGCCAGATCGCATCGGCCAGGTTCGGCGCACCCTGTTCGCGATCGCCAAGACCTGCGTCGCCATGGCAAGACGCGCAATTTTCCGCGAACAGGGTGGCCCCTCTGCCCGTCGCTCCTCCGCCGGGCAGTGAAGGAATGAAGCTGGCAAGGGCTTCGATTTCGTCGGGCTCCAACATTTCGCCAAATGCGGGCATTTGCGACCAATGGGCGTCGATGTCGGTTTCGTTGCGGATGCCGTGACGTACGGTATAGGCGATGGTTTCAAGGTCTCCTCCCCAGAGCCAGTCATTGTCGAGAAGGTTGGGATAACCAACCGCGCCTGCGGCACCTGCCCCGTGGCACTGGCTGCATTGGGCGCGAAAGACCGAACCGCCGCGGGCCACCGCATAGCGGTGCAGATCCGATTGCGGATCAAACGCAGCCAGATCGGTTTCCAGAAGAGACGCGACCAGTTCACCATTGGCTGTCTCGTGCGCCTCAATATCGGCCACAACCTCGGCGCGCGTGGCATAGCCCAAAAGCCCCGCCGTCGCGCCTGAGATCATTGGCCAGGCGGGAAAGGCAATGGTGTAGACTAGACCCCAGAAAACGGTGACATAGAAAGTGATCAGCCACCACCGTGGCATGGGCGTATTCAACTCTTCGATGCCATCGAAATCATGGCCCATGGTCTCGCGACCGGTGAGTTCGTCAACGCGCGGTTTCGTCATGTGTAGAACCTTCCGGAATGTCGAAATTAATGGAACAGGCGCAGCCAGGGCAGTTGCGCGCGCACCTGGGTGGGTCGTCGCGCAAAGGGATGGCTGCAGCCGCCTCGCGAGACTTGCGCAGGCCAGGCCAGCAGGCAAAAACGCAAACGCCCAGGAAGAAGGCGACCATCACCAGGAGAAACCAACTGTCGGCAAAGGCGCGAAGGGTGGTGTATGTGTCCATATCGCGTCCTCCTTACCGGCTGGCGTCCGGCACGAAGGTTGAGAAGTCCACCAAAGTGCCCAGCATTTGCATATAGGCGATCAGCGCATCCATCTCGGTCAACTCCGTTTGGCCGTCAAAGTTCCCGATAACCGCGCCCGGATAACGCGCGATCATCTCGTCCCAATCGGCATCCGGGTCCACCTGGACACGGAAATCGGCATAGGCGTTTTCGAGCTGATCGTCGGTGTAAGGCACGCCCACAATCCGGTGCGTGCGCATCAGATCTTCAATCCGCTCTCCATCCAGTCGTGCGTCCAACAGGAAACCGTATTTGGGCATGATGCTTTCGGGCACGACCGATTGCGGATCGATCAGGTGATCGAGATGCCAAGCATCCGAATACCGCCCGCCAACCCGCGCCAGATCCGGGCCGGTCCGTTTGGAGCCCCATTGGAACGGGTGGTCATACATGCTCTCGGCCGCCAGTGAGTAGTGGCCGTATCGTTCGACCTCGTCGCGCATCGGGCGGATCATCTGGCTGTGGCAGACATAGCAGCCTTCGCGCAGATAAACCTCGCGCCCGGCCAGCTCCAGAGGGCTATAGGGGCGCATGCCCTCCACGTCCTCGATGGTATTTTCAAGCCAGAAAAGGGGGGCGATCTCCACGATGCCGCCAATGCTGACCACCGCGAGCGAGAAGGCCAACAACATCGTTGGGCTTTTTTCCAGAATGACATGTTTGTCGATAAGCGCCATGGATTTTGTCCTTCTTATTGTCGGGCTTATTCAGCTGGCTCGGCTTGCGGCGCAGACGTGTGCCCTGCTGGTGGCGTCATCTGCATGACCGGTTGAGTGACCTGGGCATAGCCCCGGATCGTCATCCACATGTTCCAGCACATGATCCCGGCTCCAGCGAAGTAGAGCACCCCGCCCAAGGACCGCACCAGATACATCGGAAACTTCGCGCTCACCGTGTCGGCAAAGCTGTTGACCAGGAAGCCTTGACTGTCGACCTCGCGCCACATCAGCCCTTCCATGATGCCCGACACCCACATCGAGGCGGCGTAGAGCACAATCCCGATCATCGCGAGCCAGAAGTGCCAGTTCATCGCAGCGTTCGAATACATCGAACCCCGGTTCCACAGGCGTGGCGTCAGAAAGTAGATCATCGCGAAAATGATCATCCCGTTCCAACCAAGCGCGCCCGAGTGCACGTGGCCGACCGTCCAGTCGGTGTAATGGCTGAGTGAATTGTCAGCGCGGATCGACATCATCGGCCCCTCAAAGGTCGACATACCGTAAAAGGCGAGACTGGCGACAAGGAAGCGGATGATCGGGTCGGTGCGGATCTTGTCCCAGGCACCGTTCAGCGTCATCAAACCGTTCATCATCCCGGCCCAACTGGGCATCCAAAGCATGACCGAGAAGACCATACCCAGCGTGGATGCCCAGTCCGGGAGAGCTGTGTAGTGCAGGTGGTGCGGACCCGCCCAGATGTAGAGGAAGATCAGCGCCCAAAAGTGCACGATAGAGAGTTTATAGCTGTAAACCGGGCGGTTGGCCTGCTTTGGGACGTAGTAGTACATCATCCCCAGAAAACCCGCGGTCAGGAAGAAGCCCACCGCATTGTGGCCGTACCACCATTGGGTCATTGCGTCCTGCACACCTCCGAAGAGCTGCACTGATTTTGATCCCCAGATGCTGACGGGTACGGCAAGGTTGTTGACCACATGCAGCATGGCAACCGTGATGATGAAGGCCAGAAAGAACCAGTTCGCAACGTAGATATGCCGTTCGCGTCGGGTCAGAATAGTGCCCAAGAAGATCGCCAGATAGCAGACCCAGACGACCGTCAGCCAAAGGTCGATGTACCACTCGGGTTCAGCGTATTCCTTGCCTTGGGTGGCACCCAAAAGGTAGCCCGTCGCAGCCAGAACGATGAACAGCTGATAGCCCCAGAAGACAAACCAGACGAGGTTTCCTCCGAAAAGCCGCGTGCGGGAGGTGCGCTGGACGATATAGATCGACGAGGCGATCAGCGCATTGCCGCCAAACGCGAAGATTACCGCTGAAGTGTGCAGGGGCCTCAGACGTCCAAAGTTCGCGAAAGGCTGCGCCCATTCAATATTTAGCACCGGGAAGGTCAGTTGCAGGGCGATGATCACCCCCACCAATAATCCCACCACTCCCCAAAAAGCCGTGGCGATGACGCCCGCGCGCACGGGCCCGTCCATATAAGTGTCCGAGGCCGGGACAGGGTGAGGCGTACCAATGCGACGCAGTGTCCCGATGAAAAGTACAATGGCCACCAGGAAAATCAGCAATCCGTGGATCCGAAAGGCCAAATCATGACCTTGATCCGCCGCAAAGGCTGCCACCAGTGCAACCAATCCTAGCGCGACAAGCTTTACTGCATCCATCCGCTAAACCCTTATATTCCGAATCCACGCGAGCAGAGCCCCCGCTTTTGAGATTGGTTTAGGCGCGCGCGCGGCGCGCCTCTTTGATCTGAATCAAGAAACGCAATCTCACCGCAAAACGTGGACAGATGTCGTGGCATGGCGCACCACCCAGGCCGCGACTGAACCTAAAAATAGATCTGAGAACGCGGGTTGATGGCTGTCGATCACGATGCAATCGGCACTGTTCTCCTGGGCCCAGTTCACAATGTTTCGTCCGGGCGGGCCGTCAAGAAGTACGGTGTCATTGACGCCCATCTCCGCTGCGACCTCGGCCAGTTTTTTCTTGGCCCATGTCTGGGTCTCGACATGGATGGCCGGGGTCAAATGCCGCTCCAAATACGGCGGGATCGTCTCGACCACATGCAAAACCGTGATTTTTCCGCCCTTGGCCAAAAGTGTCTCCGCCACAGACTTGGCATGTTTCACATCAGTTCGACCATTTAGCAAAACGGGGATGAGGATATGGCTGTACATGGACGCGCTCCTTTCGATTGCTTGAAAGAAGCAAAGCACGGGCGGGTATCAGCGCGCCTTGATGTGGATCAAAAGGGGCGGATCAGACGATCATTCCGCCGTCGCCATCATCGCCCGAAGCCTGATGCAGCGCTTCGAGATCAACAATCTTGAAGCTGCGCCTGTCCTTAAACGCGATGATACCTTCTTTGCGCATAACCGAGAGTTGCCGACTGACGGTCTCGAGAGTCAGGCCCAAGAAATTGGCGATCTCTTCGCGGGTGAGCGGTAGGACATGGTCGATGTCGGCATGGAGCGGCACCGTGTCGCGGCGCACGATCATCTCGATGAAGGTCGCGATCTTCTCACGCGCGGTTTTGCGGCCCAGAAGGACCATCCATTCCCGCGCGGCATTCAACTCGTCCAGAGCCATCTCCATGACCCGTTGGGAGATATGCGGCATCTCGTCCACCAGGCGCTCAAACGGTTTGCGCTCGAACCGGCAGAGCGTCACGTCCGTGATCGCGGTGACGTCGAAATCCACCGCTTCACGACCCGGACGACCGATGAAATCCGAAGGCAGCAACAGCCCCACCATTTGTGTACGCCCGTCTTCCAAGGTGCGCGACAAAGAGGCGATACCGCTGACAACGGAGGAGACATGGACCAAGTCATCGCCCCGCCAGATGATCGGCTGACCAGCCTCGTAGGACATGTAAGACTTTGTTCTTTCGAGCAGGTCCAATTCCGCGTCGTCGCACCGCGCGCAGATTGCGCGGTGACGAATTGGGCAGCTTTCACAATCGCTGCGTTCGGTGAAGGCGAAATTCATCAGTGTTGATATGGGTCAAGGTGCTCGCGATGATCTGATGTTATCGCGAATGCATGGATCAGGTAAACACACTTCGCCGCTATGGGCTTTTTGACGCAAAGGTCCCGCGCTACACCAGCTACCCTCCGGCCAACCGGTTTACGGTGGGGACCGGGGCTGTGCATCACAAAGACTGGCTGGCAATCGTGCCCGAAGACCAGCCGCTTTCACTCTACATTCATATACCTTTTTGCCGCCGCCTATGTTGGTTTTGTGCCTGCCGCACGCAAGGTACGCGATCACTGGCGCCGGTCGAAGCCTATGTTGAGACGCTGTTGAGCGAGATAGATGTTGTAGCCCGAATGCTTCCTGCCTTGCGCCCAACGATGGCGCGGCTTCATCTGGGCGGGGGGACGCCCACGCTGCTGAGCGCGGGTTTGATGAAGCGGCTCTTGGACCGGCTTTTTACCCGCTTCGCGCCCACCTCTGATTTTGAGCTCTCAACCGAGGTCGATCCGACCGAAGCTGATCGGTCAGTTCTGGATGTGTTGGTGGCGCGCGGCATGACACGGGCCAGTGTTGGGGTCCAAGACTTTGCGCCGAAAGTGCAAAAAGCCATTGGGCGCATTCAAGGGGTCGAGGTCACGCGAGACGTCATATCGTACTTACGAGACCGAGGCGTGCGCAGCCTCAACATCGATTTTCTCTATGGCCTGCCATACCAAACGGCCGAAAGCCTGTCCCGTACGTTGGACCAAGTTGTCGCCCTTGGGCCGGACCGTCTGGCGCTTTATGGCTACGCCCATGTGCCGCACGTATCGAAACGTCAGGTGATGATTCCCAGCAGCGCTCTGCCTGGTGGCGAAGCACGTTTTCTCATGGCGCAACTGGCACGGGAACGTTTGGTGGAATTGGGCTATCAACCCATTGGCATCGACCATTTCGCACGCCGCTGGGATGGGTTGGTCCGGGCCTGCCGCGCAAGAACGCTGACCAGAAATTTCCAAGGCTACACTGACGATCCTTTCGCAACGCTCCTCGGGCTCGGAGCCTCTGCGATCTCGAAATTTCCGCAAGGCTACGTGCAAAATGCTGTGGCAACCTCGGCCTATATCAGGCGGGTTGAGGCGGTGGGATTTGCCGGTCAAAAAGGCGCGGTTCTCACCGCGGACGATAAACTGGTCGCCGCGCTGATCGACGCGATCATGTGCTACGGAGCGATTGATGAAGTTGGCGTCGTTGCGCGTTTCCCGGACCGTCGGACAGAGGTAAATCGCATGCTTCTGAGACTTAAAAAGACGTTCCCGGATCTTGTGGACCCCGCTGCCGCGGGTCTTGCGCTCAAGGCGGACCTGACAGCTGCCGCTCGGTTGATCGCCGCTGAGCTCGACCGATCGGGCGTCGAACGCAACCACCATAGTGCTGCCGTTTAAGCGACTTAGCCCTTGTTGAGAGCGTTCAGTTTTAAAAGATGAAAACTGCGCCAGAAGCACGGTACAAGCAGTCATATTGATTTATTCGTTCGAACGATTTAATAACTGATAGAAAGGAGATTCGTATGGCTCGTGTATCAGCTGACCGCGTCAAGGAAACCAAGACTGAGCTTTTGGAAGCTGCACAGCGTGTGTTGCTTGAAGAGGGGTATTCAGGTCTTTCAACTCGACGTATCGCAGAGGCCGCCGGAACGCAGATGAGCCAGATCCAGTATCATTTCGGCTCTAAGCAAGGGATGATACTGGCACTGTTTGAATATCTGAACCTTCAGCTCATCGACCGCCAAACCGAAACTTTTCAGAACCCAAACCTCTCGGTTTCAGAAAAATGGGCCTTGTCCTGCGACTACCTCGATCAGGACATTGGGTCGGGTTACGTAAAGGTTCTGTTGGAACTAACCGCCGCCGGGTGGAGCAATCCCGCCATCGGAGAGGCACTGCGCAACGCATACGCCCAATGGCGCGATCTGATCGTGGCACTCGCTCGCGAGTTTGAGAAGAAAAACGGTTCACTTGGCCCCTTCACCGCGGAGGACGTCGGCGCGCTTGTCAGTGCATCTTTCATCGGAGCAGAGGCGTTGATCATGCTGGATTATGAGTCACCAAAAATTCCATTTCGAAGCGCCTTGAGGCGGTTCGAAAAAGTCATCGAGATGTTTGAAGAACCTAAAGATTAGGAGCAAGCGATGCGCGCAAAACTTTCACACACGACTGGGTATGTAGATCGCGATGGCGTAAATTTGCACTATGAGATTTACGGTGAGGGCGAACATACAATTCTTTTTGTTCCGACCTGGGCAATCATCCATTCGCGATGCTGGAAGGCGCAAGTTCCATATTTTGCCGAGAACTACCGCGTGATTACTTACGACCCGCGCGGCAATGGCAAATCGGACCGCCCAAACGACGCAGACGCTTTCGAGCTAAGTAAAATCATAGACGATGTTGTCGCAGTTCTGGACGCAACCGAAACCCAACGAGCAACGCTGGTAGGATTCTCCTTCAGCAGCGCGGTGTCGTATTGCGTTGCTGCGCGCCATCCTGAGAGGGTCGAAGCAGTTGTGTCCGCTGGGGCATGGACACCTCTCGTCCCGCCCATCGAGGGTCGCGGAGCGACATTTGAATACAAGCATGAATCGACACCCGAAGGTTGGGAAAAGTTCAACCGCAATCATTGGGTCAACGATTACTCTGATTTCCTAGGTTTTTTCTTTTCCAAAGTATTTTCCGAAGATCACTCAACCAAGCAGGTAGAGGACGCGATCGACTGGGGGCTTTGCGGCGATGGTGAAATGCTGGCGATGACTCAGGACGCTCGCACGTCTGGCGCTGTTCTTATCGATGAAGCAATGTATTGCCGCGTCGAATGTCCTGATTTGCTGGTTGTGGGCGACGCCGATGAAATAACGCTGTCAACCGGGTCACATCGCATCGCGGACCTGACCGGCGGCGACGTTCACAGCATCACAGGCGGCGGCCACGCACCACATGCGCGTTTTCCCGCGCGCTTTAACATACTAATGCGCGACTTTCTGGCCAAGCACTTGGGCACTCACAAACCAAGGCCTCGCAAGTCAGACGGATCAAAACGTGTTCTGTACCTATCCTCTCCAATCGGCCTTGGTCATGCACGAAGAGACCTCGCAGTGACCCGCGAATTGCGCAAGCTGCACCCGGATCTGCAAATCGACTGGCTGGCACAAGACCCGGTTACCCGCTTCTTGCAAGCTAATGATGAGCGCATTCATGCAGCAAGCCACCTACTGGCCAACGAAAGCACACATATTGAGGAGGAATGCGGGGAGCATGACCTCAACGCGTTTCAAGCCATCCGGCGCATGGACGAAATACTGATTAAGAACTTCATGATCTTTCAGGAGGTCCTGGAAGAGCAGAGTTACGACCTCGTTATCGCAGATGAGGCTTGGGACGTTGACCATTATTGGCACGAACACCCTGACCTAAAGAAAGCCCAGATTGCCTGGCTCACCGACTTCGTCGGCTGGGTGCCATTTGAACACAATGGCCCGCGCGAGGCGTTTCTGACCACAGATTACAACGCAGAAATGATTGGGCATGTCGAAAACAATCCAACGGTGCGCGATCGCGCTATCTTTGTCGGCGGTCAAGAGGACATTGTGGATATGAGTTTTGGCAACGGTCTTCCCATGATGCGCGACTGGATTCCGGAACATTTCGAATTCACCGACTACATTATTGGTCAACATCCGTCCGAATTTGGAAGCAGATCAGACCTTCGTGCTGAACTTGGCTATAACGATGGGCGAGTGAGTTGTATCGTCGCCGTGGGCGGTTCTGGTGTCGGCGCTAGTCTGATCAATCGCATTCTTGCCGCCTACTCAGCCGCCAAAGCTAAAATCCCCGAACTTCGGATGATTGTCGTCACTGGCCCACGGCTGAATCCGTTGCAGTTCAATGCACCGGAGGGTGTTGAGATGCGCCCGTTCGTTCCAAACTTGGATCGGCACCTCGCGGCCTGTGATCTGGCCTTAGTACAGGGCGGCCTGACCACTTGCATGGAGCTCGCCGCAGCCCGAACACCATTTCTCTACTTCCCACTCCGTAATCATTTTGAGCAAAATTTCCACGTTGCAAGCCGTCTGGACCGTTACAACGCTGGCCGGAAAATGGATTTTGCTGAGGCTGACCCTAACCGAATTGCCGAAGCTATGGTGGCCGAACTGGCAACACCGCGGATGGCAAAGCCTGTAGCTAGAGATGGGGCCGCGCGCGCGGCGAACAAGTTAAGCGCTCTGCTTTAAAAATCTTAGCCGACCTTGGCTCCGATGAAATGAAAGTCAGCTATTGTCTGCTCGAGCCGGTCTTGGACGCCTTCGACGAGGCAAACAAGCCTGACCGAAAGGATCGAACGTCGGCTGTGAGCCCAACTAGCCCGTTCGTCAGAGCGCATCGACAGTCCGCTCTTGTTGCTGCAAGCCTGCCACTCACACGCGCGCCCCAATTGTCAGTCAGGAGGCTCATTCGGCGTTCATCGAACGAAACGCAGCTTCGGTGGCGTCGTCCATGGGAAAGTACAATTCGACCTTAAGGTCATCTAGCATGAGGTCTTCCGGAGTGCCGAAGTGCGAGATTGTGGCGAACATCGACAGGCGCACGCCATCCTGATTCAGGATCGTCGGGATTACAGGTGAATTTGGCACAGCGCGAGGTTGTGGAACATCGGACAAATAGCGGATCACCGGGTCAAACTCCGGCACACCTCCCAAGGCGGCGTTTTCTGTACGCAGGCGGATTGCTGCATGGTGGGCCACCTCTGGCCAGTTTTCGATCATGTTTGGCAATGTCTCCAGCATCATCAGATCAAGTAAGCTGTCACCGCGCCCGATCCCGAATGCACCAAAAAGTGCAAGTGCAGCCCTGTTCGCTTCACGGATTGTCCATAGTCGGTCCAGTGCAAGGCCGGGATAGGGTGCATGCCGCTCCAACTGACAAGATATCGCGCGCCGCACTGGGGCCATCTCAGCATCGTCCCAATCGCGTCTTTTGTAGCGCACGGCAAAACCTGCATTGATCAGCAACCGATTGCGCGCATCCAGCGGCATTTGCAGCGCTTCGCCCAAACGCAAAACCATCTCGCGGCTTGGATTGGCGCGGCCGGTTTCCAGAAACGACAAGTGCCGCGCCGAGATTTCCGCCTCCATCGCAAGGTCGAGTTGGCTGTAACGGCGTGCCGTACGCCAGGCTTTGAGAGCATGGGCAAATTCGGTCATAAGGCAGCCTACGTCATCTGCTGCGTAGTACCACTTACTTCTGAGGTAATTGAGAAGATTCCTGTGTGCAGTTAAGCGAGGCAAAACGTCAAAGTGGGCACTTCAATGCAATCTTTTCGGCTGATCTTGATCCTCTTCACAATTGTCATTCTGGGCTACACGCTGGTCGCCATGGCAAACGAGGGTGCGAACCTATTGCCGCACTTCTTCGCGCCGATTGCTGCTTTGACGTGGCAAGGTCAATTCAATCTGGACTTCGCCACTTACCTGATCTTGTCTGGCCTCTGGATGGCTTGGCGTGGCGGGTTTACTGGCAGCAGTATTGCACTTGGCATTCTGGCACCGCCGCTCGGCATTCTCTTCTTTGCTCCCTACCTCATTTATTTGATCGGAAAGACCGGCGGCGATGCGCAGAAGCTGCTTTTGGGTGTTCACGAGGATTAGAAACCCAGCAATCGGCTTTGAGTTTTTGACAGCCCATGGAGCGGGACTAAGTGCCATTTCGCTGTGGCTGCGCGAATGGCAGCTTCCAAGACAAAGTCGCCATTGAGCAAAGGTCCGCTTTGGATGTGAGGATCAAGGAAAAGACGGCGGAGAAGCCCCCCGCCGTCTTTCACTTCTACTTATGGTGGGTTCAAGCGTTGAGCTGCGTATGGGCGGCAAGCAGCACACCGATAATTACGAGCTCGACGACAAGAGGTGGAACGACGGCTTTGTCGAAGCCATCTGTCACGATGCCTACGATCCGACCAAAGGCGACAACACCAAGCAGCAGTGCGACCGCGACGAAGCCGAGCGTTTGTCCCGTGACAAGTCCGAAGACCAGCATCGCGACGCTGGCGATGAAGAGCCCGCCAATAACTGAACGGATGGTGCTAAGTCCCGCCGTTCCGATGGGTTCGATGGCGAAGTTTTTGACCATGCGACGAGGGGCAAACATGGACATGGTGCCGAGGCCAAGAAGCATGACAGTGGCGAGGCCGACGAAGATTTGAAGTGTGAGTTCCATTTTGAGTTCTCCTTGATCTGAGGTTTGGGTTCAGGCCGCGAAACGGTGCACGGCCTTGTTGGCGTTGTCTTGAAAGTCTGGGTTGGCGAAGATGTCGTCGATTTCGGATTGATCGATGACCGGGCCGGTGGGAGACCCTTCACGGCTGGCATAGAAGTGACCGCTCTCGAACTTCTCGTTCAAAAGGCCGTCGACATACCGCTTCGCACCAGTCTCGACGCTGTGCATCATTCCGAAAATCGGCATCAACGTTCCGCCGACATATTTGAAGAAGACCTTCTTCAAGAATGGCAAGTCGTCCATCCCGTTGGTTCCGGTCGTTCCACCTGGGCTCATTGTGACGAAGCGGACATGGGGATGCTGGCGGGCCATCGCGCCCATCCAATGAGCCCCCACAAGTTTGATGTAGGAGTAGACATCGAGTGGGTCGGCATTGG
The DNA here is from genome assembly GCA_039193885.1 of Pseudomonadota bacterium. Taxonomy (GTDB): domain Bacteria; phylum Pseudomonadota; class Alphaproteobacteria; order Rhodobacterales; family Rhodobacteraceae; genus Litoreibacter. The sequence goes on along the minus strand of JBCCWL010000013.1, from coordinate 5,531 downwards.
CCGGGAATTTGCTGCCATCAGCGATAGAGACGAACTCTTCAGCCGACAGAGACCGCATATCCGGTTTGGCGACGCCCATCTTCGGAATGCCTCGGGCTGCTTCGGAGCCTGCATAGAGCACGGTTGAGGTGATCAGTTGCCGTTCAAGCAACTCATCGACCAGCACGACATGGCCAAGCAGGTTGGAGGCGAAGATGTTTGTCACGCCCGCGTCGGTCAGGTCGTTCGGGGTTCTCCCACCTGTTCCACCTGCGTTGAGGATTACGGCATCCACCGGCGTAGAAAGGCGCGCGACGGCTTTGCGCACCGAAGTCGGGTTTGAGACGTCCATCACGATGATCTCGAAGATGGATTTGCCAGTTTGGGCTTCGAGGGCAGCCTTTGCAGCCTCAGCTTTCTCCAGATTGCGGCAAGCGAGGTAAATCTTCTCGATGCCGTTGCGCAGGGCCAATTGACGGGCGGCTTCGCGGCCCAACCCGGCATTCGCACCGGTGATCAGGACAGATTGGATCGGGTTCATGGGTTAGGTTCCTTGGGTTCATGTTTGATGCAGCCAAGGTAGCGAGTTCAAAAAATGATCTGTAGATAGGTAAAACTGGACACAATGCTTCAAAAATGAAACACGTATCTTTATGTCGATCACGGAAAGCCATTCCCTGAATTGGGACGATCTGAAATACTTCTTAGCCGTCGCTCGCACGGGAACGCTGCGAGGCGGTGCCGATAGCATCCAGGTCAACCATACGACGCTAACCAGACGGCTTTCGGTCATGGAAGAACGTGTTGGTAGCCGTCTCTTTGATCGCTCAAAGCAAGGATTGGTGCTGACCCAGCTTGGCGAAGACCTGATGCCACATGCGGAGCGTGTCGAGGCGGAGATGGCTGCAGCATCTCGGGTGATCGTGGGGCGAGATGCGCAACCATCCGGCACGGTCTACATTACGCTACCCCACGGCCTTGCTATGACCTCACTGATGGACGACTTCACCGCCTTTGCTAATCTCTACCCAGACATCACCCTCAATATGAACTTCACGAACGACATCCGTGATCTGACACGACGGGAAGCCGATGTGTCGCTTCGCGTTGCCAGCGAGGTGACTGACGACGTTGTGGGTCGCAAGCTCGTGCAGATGTCGCAAGCTGCCTATTGCACCAGAACCTACGCAGAAAGGATCAGCGACAACAGAGGCGAAGGTCTGCACCTCATTGGGTGGCATGAACCAGAAGAGGCGACTACGGCGGACTGGGTGAAGAACAGTTACTACCCCAAAGCCATGTTGAAACACCGTGTCTCGGAACTTGTGCCTCTGATCACACTCGCCGCGTCTGGTCTCGGTTTGGCCTACCTTGCCTGCAATCTGGGAGACAGACATCCAAACCTCATCAGAGCGCCGTTTCAGAAACCGATGCCATACAGAAGCATTTGGTTACTGCTGCACCGTGATTTGAAGAACACAGCGCGGGTCAGGCTTTTCATCGATTTCTTGGTTGAAAAGCTGCGATCCAGGCGGAATGAGTTCTGGGTAGCCGGAACGACACCGACCCAATAGCGGACATTCGCTGCACCCCGACGAATGATTAAGTTGGGCTCAAAGCCACCATTCGCTGCCAACTGTTCCAACAAGTGCAATTGGCCCCATACGGACACCGGCGTGGTATGTTACGTGGGAGTGGCGTCCATCGTTCTGAAGATACGTCATGATTTCCGTGCGCTGTGAGGTTCGACTGGCGGATTACATATCCGCGCCGTACCATCAGATACCCAAATCCTTTCCTATTCCGCTGATCTGTTTTCGTAGCTCCTCCCACTTTCTGGACCGCATTCCATGCGTGTAGGCGGGGTTGGCGTCACTTTTGGTCATCGACCCTATCCCCGGCTTTGACATGTCCAACGATCGCCTGGCCGCCGTCTTGCACATTGACGTGCTGAACGGTCACGGTCTACTTGCCACCACTTCTGTGCCGCGCACCGGGTGGCCTACTGAGATTCGAGCTGGGTCATGTAAGGCTCGATGACGTCTTCATAGCGCGGCATGACATCCGGGTTGCTGAATGTGACTCTCACTTCGCGCATGGGATCAGATGGATCCGAGGAAGTCCGCGCGTCCGGGTGGGAGAAGAACGTCTCGGCCGCGTCGGTGTCTCCAAGTGCCAGGCTTGCCGCGAACGCAAGGGCATACCCCCGCATATCACCGCGGCGAATGACCGTTTCCGCATAGCGCAACGACCCCTCGAAATCGGACCGCCTGAATGCGTCCAGAGCTAGTGGAATGATCATATACCCCGGAATGTCCGGCTGCATGTCGATGCCGTCCTGCATGGCGATCACACCGTTCTCCCAGTCGCCCTGCAGCGCCATTTGCCAACCCAACAGAAAATGCGGCGCGGGCCGCGACGGCGCAAGCTCCACCGCGCGCTCATAATGTTCGATTGCACCGGTCCGGTCGCCGAGCGCGGAAAGGATGTTTCCCAGAACTTCGTGAGCGAACGCATCAGAGGGGTTGATCTGAACTGCCCGAACGGCGTGAGACCGGGCGACCAAAAGCGTAAGTTCCCCATCGGGCTTAGACAATCCGCTGCTCTCGAAAAACTGGTTCAGAGCGAAGGACGCCAGAAGTGTTGCGTTTTGTGTGTTCTGCGCAACCGCGTCGCTCAGACAGTTTCTCGATAGGGCCGCGACTCTTTCTTCCTTGGTCGCGTCAAAAACCAGCGAGAGGATGAGGCACTGATATTCGTCGACAGAGGCTCCCCCATCGGCGATTGCGTCAAGAGCGAGCGAAGCCTGCTCAATTGTAATGGCACCTGAGGGTCCGGCCACTTCTTGCCCGATGCCGCGAACTGCTGTTTGCAAAGTCGCATAGAAGTCAGAGGTACCGTCAGAGACTGGAATAGTACGACTCCACACGACGGCACCGGTACCGACCGATACAAGTTGCAGACCAATAATGCCTGATTGTCCTTCGATCGCGGGCGTGATGCTCAGCCTGTAATCAGGTGAGGCAACGTCGCGACTGCGTACCGCATCGCTGGCAAGCGGCCCGTCTCTGACAACCACGGTTGGCAAATGCGCGAGATCCGAGACAAGCTTCTGCCGAAACCCCAGAGCGAAGTTAGATCCGTTGACGGACAGATCTGTTGCGAGTGCTGCAATTTCAAGAACAGGACGATCCGATTGAGGGGGGGCACGTTCCGGTGCAACAAATGCAAAAAACGCCAGAACTGCGGCACCTAGGGCACCTAGGGCCAAACCGGCCAGAAACATAGTCCTTCGACGTGCTTTTCGACGAGGCGGAACTTCTTGACCAACTGAGTTTTGATATGAAGAGCTGATGATTGGCCGATAGCTACCTTTTGGGATCGAGATCTTTGGTTCGTTCGGTTCGGTGGATCGCGCGTAGTAGAGCTCTAACGCGTCCCGCAACCGCGCGACTTCGACGCGCACAATGCTGTCGGTGGCCGGATCAAAGTCTTCGCTCCTGCCCAGGACATCCAAAGCAATGGCATAGGCTTTCAGACTCTCGCCGCGTCCTTCCAGCTCTTCTCGCACCAGATAGTCGAGCAAGTCATACCTGCGACGCCCACCTTTGAGCATCGTTTCAGATCTGACTTTTGCAAGCCATTTAAAGACCTCGGGATGCGCGCTCATGTGAACTGCCTTGCCCTGCACCTATTCAAGAAACAATAGCGTCTGCCGCGATAGAGACAAAACACAATTCACTCTCCTTTGAGCATGTCGCATCTGCGAAAGGTCCGTTACTCCGGCGTACGTACTACTTTAAGCCGCTTTTTCCTGCGATCAGAGCATCAAACGAGCGCACGCGAACGTGCTGCTCTTTATTTTCATGTCGTGAGGTTACGGAAGTGACAGCAACAGCAAATTGCGCAGCCCCTCATTGGGATTGCAAACAGCCACATGTCCTGGTGGTGGACCGGAACGTGGAATTCGGAAAGTCGATCGTAGCGGCGCTTGAGGCGTTGTCCATCTGCGCAAAACACACAAGAACGGTCGACGAATATCTGGATTTCAACTGTCCTGCGCGGGTCGATCTCGTGTCGTTGGAGATAGACGCGATGGACCCCGAGACGCTTGATAACTTGCGGCTGCTTCGGACGCATTTCGGCGAGGGACCGGGGACACGGATCGTTGCAACATCAGTTTTCGCGCCAGGGGCTTTCCCATTTCTTGTCGAACAGCGAGGGGCTGATACGTGCATATCGAAAGACCATGAGCCGGACACCATGGCCGCCACGCTCGAAACCGAACTTCAACATTTAAAAAACAGGCAAAATGCAGAACTTTGTCCCGCCTCTTGCGCGACCAAGTAGGCGAAAGAACATCAAGATGGAACAAGACCAAAGCAACCCTGTGAAGCGCAGTGCCACGAATGTGCCGAGCGTACTGCTCGCAGGTTTCCAATCTAAAGAGGCTGAAAATATCAGCCTTGTGCTGGCGCAGATGGGTTGGGAGGCAACCAGCCTTTCCAAGGAAGCCGAGATCGAATCTGCCTTTGCAGCGCAGCGCTTTGACATCACGGTTGTCGATGCAGATCACCTTGAGGTATTTGCACCTCATTTTATAGCCCGCCTCAGAGACAGCCGCGGTCGATCCGCAGACGCCACGATCTTAGCTGTCGGCCACTCCATGCTAGACGGCCTGAAGGATCAGCTCATGCAGTCGGGGGCGAACTTGGTGATCCCAAAACCGTCTGACCCAAGAGCATACATTGTCAGTTTCACGCGGGCAGCAACACTGCGGGTGCAAAATATCGGGGCTTGGCGCGGTTGAACGCATCGCGGCTTTTCATCAGAAGACAAATTCCCGCCATGCCAGGAAATCGCTGCGTTCGATCGAAGAAGCGCGATTAATTGCGACGACACGCACTTTTTCTTACCCCACAGCTGCCGTGGCCGTCCGCGCGCTGAGCTCGGCGTAGACGGCAGGGACGTCGCGCCAGGGCATCGCCTCGTGATGGGTGACTTTGGCCTTCACAGCGGGCAACACCTTGGCCTCGCGGATCGCGGTAACCGGGTTCTCGCCCTCGCGGAAACCCTTGGCCCGCGCCACATCCAGCACCGCCTTGATGCGCTGCGCCAACCGCTTGGCGGTTTCGTGTTTCTCGGTCCAGATCGGAGACAGGCACATCAGCACTTCCGGCTGCCCGATGCTATCAATGGGCATCTGTCCGATTTTCGGGAAGGCGTAATCGCGCAGGGTGTTCAGCCATTGCTGCCCGTGCTTGGCGTTCTTCCAGGTGGGCAGGCGGTCAATATGAACCTGCTTGCTCAACTCCTCGAAGGTCGGGACCTCTTGGCGCGCCGTGAAGCGCGGGTTCAGCCCAGACTTCGCCATGCGCCGGTATTCTTAGGCCCGCTCCCTTGCCTGGTTCAGCGTGACCACATCTGCGCCACCCAAGCCAAAATCCGTGCGTAGCGCAGCCCCTTTGCGGTTCTTCTGCTCCTTAACCGTAACACGCACGATCCAGCGCCGCGCGCCTGACGGGTCAACAACAAGGTACAACCCGTTCCCG
>JBCCWL010000012.1:0-77344 GCA_039193885.1 Pseudomonadota bacterium | reverse complement strand
CGCGCGCCATTCCTTGTCCGACAAGCACATCAACCTGCCGCAACTTCTGAACTATTTCCTCTGGCTTGTGCCGCTTGTTCGCCATTCTCTGTCCTCCGTTTCCTAAACATAACGGTGGACCCGTTCAGATGGGGCACTCCAAATCCGCCAGCCGCCCTGCGGCCCTTGGATGGGGTACTTCTGGAACCTGCTTCGGTACGTGGTCAACGCGCGGACTGCCGACATGATGGTGGTTCGATGCAATTCCAAGTATACATCTCATAATCGTACCTAGTGGATGCCGACGTTCCTGGCTACGATATCACATAACCACTTCCATTCGGGGCACTGGAGTAGGGCGATCAGCGATTCTGGCTCGCTGGTCCAACCAATTTTCTTTGCTGTCTTTCCACGCTCTGAAAGCACATAGACCGCAGTCTTGGCTAGAGATACATCAAGTCCGACAAGTTGCTTCATCCCATCAACCTCCGTGAGAGGTCGATACGGGCAAAACAGCTGCGCACGTGGAAACTGGCAAGAATCAACGAAGCTGCGTCCGACGCACTACAGCATCACTTAAACAATAGATGACGGTAGCTAAGAGGGCGATAGCAAAGACGAAGACCTTTGGGCATCTGTCGTACCGAGTAGCCACACTTCTCCAATCCTTAAGCCTTCAGAACGTGATCTCGATCGGCAATGGAAAGTCCCTTTTGCGATTTTGGGACACAGTTTTGTCCCCGAGGTCCGGGATCGTCTTACCCATCAACATCCCCCTGCAGAACGCGTGCCCGAACCCGCTCCCAATCTCGACCCGTCGGTCATTGGCCACGAACCAATGGCGCAACTGAAACCGGCCGAACGCGCCATCTGATTGCGATTTGGCGTTACAATTACAATCTTCGCCGACCGTACACACACATTAACGAGCTCGCTACGCGTTAGCCTCTCAAACCGTTAAGCGGGGTCCAAAACCTGCATAGAGATAACATATCGCCGCTGGCTACAAAGCGAGCAGATCCAGAGCCATACCCCGACGATCTGCCTACTCCGTCCCAAATCATCTACCCGTGGACAGTCTGTAGAATTACTAGTCTCCAACCGCATCCGAAACGACGCTAGCGTCAAAGTTAATGCCTTCAGAAGTTAAGGGCGACGCACGAGCAACCCGGATCACATCGCCGGGTTCCACGCGGGTTTCTGGTCCGGCTGCAAGCTCAACCCAGTCGCCTGTGGAAACTTGACGTGAGATCTCGTAGACCGTCTCTGCGCCGAATTCTGGTTCATGAGTGCTAAGGAGCCGCCGTTCCGTTTTCACACCCTGCAATTGCATTGAAAGTAGCTCAAGGTCTGCCTCTTTACCATTGATTACGTCGATTAAGCGGGCAACCTCAATCTGGTCTTCGAAGGTGTCGGCTAGCCGCGCGCGCGATAGTTCAACCTCCACGTTGGCGCGCTCGGCTCCAAACCCCAAAGCTTGTGAACTAGAAACTAACAACGCAAGGCGAGCATCAAGCAGCGTCTGCGGATCAATTGGGCGCAAGCTAGCGGCTGCCTCCAGGTCTTCGACTCGCTGGGCATAAAGGTCAACAACGCGTAGTGCGTTTTCTTCTTGCAGAGCGAGAGAATCAATTTGGTTCCGCAGCCTGAGAACCGTCTCTTTGGTTTCTTGATCGCGTATGAGACGAGCGCGTTGCCGGGCCAAGTTCCAACTATCAATTACAACGTCTGCGTCGTTATCACTAGTTTCAAAATTGGCAGCGCTGGCGGCGCCCTCACTATTCAGTAGTTCGCCAAGTTCTGATCTTAAGCGGACGATTTCCGAGCGTTCATGTACGATTCTTCGTCTGAGTGTTTCACTTTGGTTATCCAGTTGAACTATGATAAGTGCATCGCGTCGCGGTTTATCGATCATTTGGATCGGCCCGCCGACACTAGCGACTGCCTGTAGCACCTTAAGGCCTGGCCGATACTCGGTCGGCCCAGGGCTCATCACGTCCCCGTAGACGTAAACCGGCCGAAAACTGACTATGTCGACCGAAACACCAACGGGATCGACTGATCGCCAGACTTCACCGGTACTTTCATGGCCGATGCGATACACGGCGCCCGAGTAGCTATCCTTGACGACACTTCGAACCTGCGCCAAGCGCATGTCGCCGACTACCAATTCGCCGACTACCGGAAGAAGTATTACTCCAGTTGATTCTACCATGACTTCAGTGGACAAAAGCTCATGCCCAAGAACGGAAATACGCAGGCTATCTCCAGGTTGCACACGAAACTCTGCACTGGCCACCGATGTCGCGGCAAGGCTACCCAACGAACTGACGACGACAAGCGCGACAACGAAGATCCGGAAACCCATAACTCTCCTCACCCAAAACAAGCAACACAGTTACCCTCGAACGGGGCATCTTGAGTGATACGTTGCAACTACAGACGCAATATTTGCAATAGCTGTTCAAAGAAAGTGAAGCCCACAATCAGCGAAAACGGACGCATAAGGCCAAAAATCAACCGACAGGCCACCCCAACGGCCGGAAACAAGTCGGGTTTCGGGTCAGGGACTAACCCACACTCAAGGCCGGCGTAGAGCCGTGCCTGGGTTTAGCGTGCCGAGCCAATATGTTTGAATAATTTGAACTATCGATGGCCCGGCAAGTCCGCGACGCGTCTCTGATATAACGATATATGACACTGCTACACGATTAGATTGTTTCTTGCAAATTCATAGACCGCAAGATCCGGTTCACATATTTGGCGAATTCGGGTTAGTTGTGCATCCGAGAAACTCGGCATAGCACCGCTGGGTCGTCGGTTTCGCTTAAGTGGGAGCAATCGAACGCCCAGTTCGCGTTCTACTTTACTGCGGAAGTACGGCATCCGAGTTGTGTCGCCGACAACATCAAAAGTTGTGAGGTTTTTGCAGGCGGTATCGATCAAGTGGTTTACATCCGGATGCCCAAGCTGATGGGAACGCGCAAAGTAGAACAAGTATTCGGATCCGAACCGAAATGCTTGATCACTATCCAAAAACGCATCGACGGATTCACCTTCAAGGCTCTCTGGGTGACGCCGCTTCACATAATGCAGGTGCGAGATGAAGCGCGAGATCGGCTCCCGCAGAACCGTAATATATTTTCTATTTAGTGGATCTGTACGACGAATTCCTGGATGATAACGCGTATGCGCAGAAATACAGCATACTTTTCGGCCAACGAGTTGAGCGAGCATCACATCTCTCACATCGAATTCATGACCAATGCGAGCCACACCCGCGGCATCAGGATACAGCAAGGCCTGTAAGGATCGGCTTTCCTTCAAGTTTATCGTTGCTTGAGACAAAAAATAGCGCGCGCGCAGAGCCGAGCCAATGGACGTCCCGCCGCACTTCGGGGTATGAATGAACGCTACAGGATTGGGCATGGTTAGGCCTTTTTTATATGCTCTCGCCGTCGCATCAAGGTGAAGAACCATGAACACCGCGCTCTGGATGCCCTACTTCGGCAAGAAAGACTATATTTCCAAGACTTTGGCGAGCTTTTTTGCTGACGCTTTCCAACTATAGAGCGCCGCACGTGCAACCCCTTTTTCGCACATTTTGTACTTTTCGTTTGGCGACAAGGTCAGAGCATCTTGCATGCGCTCGGCGCAGTCTGCTACATCTCCACATTTGAAGAAGTGAACGGCGTCACCAAGGATTTCTGGCATAGCACTGCTATCGGACGACACTACAGGGCAACCGAGAGTCAAGGCCTCTAGTGGTGGCACACCGAAGCCCTCATAGACTGACGGAAAGACAAACGCGACAGCATTAGCGTACAGAGCGCGCAGTTCACCGTCAGTAACCCGTCCTAGCATCCGCAGCCAAGGCTCATTCGGAATTTGTGTTGCCGCGAGAGCTCTCGGGTTGCTTCCTACCACTGCGAGTTGGATATCTGTTCGCCTGAGAGCCCTGAAAGCTCCAATGGCCAATGGAATATTCTTGTTCGGGCTTAGATTTCCAACGCAGAGAACGTAACTGTCTTTTGTCAATCCATTTCTTTCTAGCACTGATAAATCCGGCGGCACTGTGATAATATGCTCAGCGCTATCGTGGATTACATGGAAACGATCTCGGTTTACATCATATGCACTTGATAGCTCCGACAATGAAAAATCCGAGACTGTGACAAGTGACACAGCTTTTTTTATTAGTATTGGTCGCAGTATGCCATGTAAAACGCGATATGTTGGAGAATAATATTGCGGGTTTATGGCGAGGTTTGCGTCATGAACTGCGAGGATCTGTCGCGAATGTAACAACGGACCGGAGCCGGCGAGACTTACCAGTTTGCCTCCGCGAGATCCAAGGTACAGATCCCACTGCTCCCAAGCATGCCCCGTAAGACTTCCTATGCGCCTTATTTTTATCGCTTTCCAGTCTCGATGTCTCATCTTGCCCGGTGGAACTAAACCCACCAAAGCGACATCATTACGATTTCTCGTCTGTGATACTTGCTGGTCCAGCGCGAACAACAATTCTTCGGCGTAACGCTGCATACCGGACAATGGTTGCGTTAAGAAACGCATATTGAAGTAAATTGGATCTCTATCAACGCCTTGTTTGGCGCGATCTCCTTTGCTTGCAATTACTGTCAAAATCAACATCCTCCGGCGCTGCTTTGCCCCATTTACTCTGGACGACCCACGCCGTGCAAGGACGATAAGGATCACAAGGATCGCTAATCTAGTTTCCAGGTGAATATTAGCTCTTTTTTCACTTGGAAAGAGTAAAATTTCCAAGATTCTTTGCATTTCTATCGGCGAAAAAATGATTCAGCATCGGACCCGGCATTATTGTGGATTAATCATGGGTATTTCCTGGCGCCGTTAAATTCTAGGAATATAGAATCAAGCCACTCTTTTTGGGGATGCGCATCGGACACATCAAACAATAATCATTGGAACACGGACATGCCAGGGCGTGACTTTGGTTTTAAAGAGTGTTCACGTTTTATCAAGTACACGGGCAGGCTCGCTATAAGAACTCCTCCTGGAATTTCTCTAAATCTACCAACATAATTTGATACCAAGGCCATGACAATGTTTGGATCAGGCGGCGAGGAAAGAACGAGCGGACAGTGTTGAACCGTTGAAGTTCGAAGACACTTGGCAAGGCTGAAAGAACTGAAGAATGGAAACCGCGGTTGCGACGCGCAATGTCTGACCTGACCATGGATAAGTTGATGTTGAGGGAAGCCACGAAGGGGAACTACTAGGCACTTCATGTAATCACAAATGCGTCGACCACGCGAACTCAGAGGTTGGGCTCGGGTTGTGAGGTGACGTGAGGCGGTATATGTCCGTGTTATCATAGTGGACTTGCTCAGGGCATTTGAGGAAAGGTGCACCCTCGCTTGTCGGTAGTTTTACTACTCGATGCACAGTCGCCTCAAGGTTGATCATGTTGCGGCGACTGGGTAGATCACGCCTAAAAGTTACCGCACTTCGAAGGGTTTAATGGATTGAGTACAAGACGAAATGCTGCTAAAAGTGGTATCTGGTCGGCTGTTCTGCAGCTGTCTCGTTTTGGGTTGAATACAATTTTCTTTCTGATTTTAGCGCGTTGGCTGACACTTGCTGAAATCGGTGCTTTTGCAGCAGCGTTCGCTCCGATCAGGGTCCTACAGATTGTACAGCGCAGCGGCTTTTCCGAGGCCATTATCCAAGGCGACACGGATGACTCGGTTTTTGTGACGACCTGCTTCTGGATGGCACTGGGCTTTGGTTTCCTTGCATCGGCATTGCTTATAGTCTTTTCTTTTTTTGTTGGGTCCTTAACAAATGCCGACGAAGCGGGCGCATTCCTTTTGGCGATGTCGGCCATGCCGATCATGATTGCCGCAGCAAGCGTTCCCGAAGGTTTGTTGCGGCGTCGTTTCGAGGTTCGGAGCCTGGCAATCCGTACAACAGTCAGCATCACTCTGGCCGGGCCGGTCGCATTGTGGCTTGGGTATCGAGGTTATGGGGGATGGGCACTCACGGTTTTTGCCTTGATGAACACAGCACTGTCGACTGTGCTCGTCTTGGCAATGGCAAAATGGCGACCGAAGGGTCGCCCGCGGCTTGAAGCAGCGCGAGCTATTTTGCCGATTGTCGGGGCGATATCCGGTCGTGAGTTTGCGTACAGCTCGATATCGCCAATTTACCAGCTCATGGTCGCAGCTGCTCTCGGACCAGTTGCGGCCGGGGCATTCCAGATTGCACAGCGCTTTGTGATGCTTGCGCAGACTTTGACCACAACCGCCCTGAGGTTTGCGACACTTCCAATTCTGGTTAAGCTGCGAGACAGCGAAACCCGTCTCGGGGCAGCTCTCCTGGAAACGTCTGGATTGCTCACTCTGGTCTCGGCGCCTGTCTATTTTGGCTTGCTCTCTGTCGCACCACAACTGCTGCCTCTTGCCGTCGGCGTGGATAACGGCCTCACGACGGTCCCTATCCTTCAATCGATGCTCTTCATTGGCGCTACAATCAGCATACACACACTCTACACGCAGGCGCTGACTGCCACCGGTCGCTCGGACGTCGCACTTCGCTGGGCCATCGTCTCACTGCTACTCTATGTGCCAGTCGGTGCGCTGGCGGCCCAGCACTCGGCAGCGCTTACCGCGCTGGCCCAAAGTGCGCTTGGTTTCCTGACATTGCCCTTTGTTGTCGTTGGTATGTCGCGGCGATTTGGCTTGTCCGCTCCAGCCTTGTTCAGATCCGCATTCGCTCCCGTTTTGAGCGCCGCATTAATGATGATCATCCTATTTGCGTTCAATCGATACTTCAATGACTATCTCGGCCCGCTATCGATGGTCTTATGGCAGACTTTAGTTGGTGCTTTGGTGTATTTGGGGCTTGCGGTAGCGTTTTGCAGGGAGCAGCTAAGAACTCTGACCAGCCTATTGATTTCTCTGCGCCCAAGTGCCGACGCTCTGTAGAACGGTAAGAGTCGACCAGCTTAGAAGCTTGTATTTCAGGGAGCATAGCGAAGGGCCCTCTGTTCGGCAAGGCGAAGACCGGAGCGATGAGCTTCCTCGACTACGCAACTTGGCTGTGTTAACGCTGCAACTGTGGGCTCCGGATTGTTGGAGAATTAAATGGTAGGCACGGAAAGTGTCCGAGAAGTGATCGCCTTGCCGGATGAGTTGAAAGTGGCCCCTCTTGTCTCGGTTGTCGTTACCAACTTCAATTACGCCGCATACGTAGGCATGTGCGTGCGGTCAATTGCAAGTCAAACCTATTCAAATTTCGAATGTGTGATTGTTGATGATAAATCGAACGACGGATCGATTGAAACGATCAAAGCCATTCTCGCTGAGATCGACGGTGGAGACAAATATCATTTAATTGAGCTACCCGAGAATTCTGGGCAAATGAATGCTTTCGCCGAGGGATTGGCACAGACAACAGGTGCGTTTGTTGTCTTTGTTGATGCGGATGATTGCCTCTTCCCAACGTTTCTTGAAACCCACTTGCAGGCGCACCTGAGCCGCGACTGCACCTCTGCTATGACCTGCTCAGACGCAATCATCATTGATGGATCCAACCAAGTTCTTGCGGGACTTCGGCGCGGGCGTGTGACGCAAGCCGGGGAGAGATCCCGACTTTCTCGAGATATGCCCATAGATTGCAACCTTCTGTCAGGGTGGAACGAGGATTGGCGCGTTGAGGAGGATGCGCTGAAGCTGTCTAGCGCAGTGCGTCCCCTCCGTTATGTCTCGCCAGTGGCAAATTTTCAGCGGGTCTGGATCTGGACCTCGACCAGCTCGGTGATGTTCCGGCGCAGCGCGCTTGATCTGGTCTTGTCAGACCGAGTCAAAAACGTGCGGATCTCCGCCGATTTCTATCTTTTTCAGTTCTGCCATCTGATTGGCGGTACCGTCCTTATTCAGTGCGCGCTCGGGGCCTATCGGCGGCATGGAAAAAACAGCTTTGCCCAGGACATGACGATCAGCCACCGCACGATCTCCGGCCGCACAAAAAGCTACGAGCCCATTTGGCAAATGATCCGTAAGGAGGTTCTAACGGAAAAGGCGCTGCTACGCGATCTCCTTGGTCGGCCCCGGTTTATAGCGATGGTTGCAATCCTATTTCCGCCGAAGGCCTTCATGTCGGCCTGGTCAAGTCTTGGTAGACGGGATGTCGCGGAAGGGGTTACTCTTGCGACGCATATGATCCGAAACCGGCTGCGAACGCTGCCACGCCGTATGCGCCGCGCATTTGAGTGACTATCGAGTTGGAGTGCCCCGTCTGATTGGGTCTACCGTTGTGTTTGGAAAACAGAGAACGGCGAACAAGCGGCACAAGCTCGAGGAGATAGTTCAGAAGTTACCGCAAGTTGACGTGCTCGTGGGGCTGGGGGCGCAACGTCTGGATGCGATCCGCGAAGTACGCATAACCGAGGAGAATTATTACCGCTGGCGTAAGGAGTGTGGCGGTATGGGAAGCGACCAACTGAAGGTATTCAAACGACTGCAGAAAGAAAACGAGCGGCTCCGAAAAGCCGTCTCGGACCTGACACTGGATAAACTCATTCTGAGGGAAGCTGCTCGGGCAAGCTTCTAAGCACCGCCCGTCGGCAAGCCTGCATCGGCCTGATCCGAAGCGAGATGAAGGTGTCGGAACGCCGGATCTGCCCGGCACTGTGGCAGCACTGATCAACACAACGGGATCAGCCGCAAGGTAGTGAAGATTGGGACCGGCTCGCGGCGGGGATGATCGAGTTGGCTTGTCGGCATAGCAGCTACGGCTACCGTCGCGTTGCGACACGGCTGAAGCTCGCCGGCTGCTAGTTCAGCGTTGAAGGTGTCGAACGACTATGGAAGCGGGAGGGGCCGAAAATGCCGCCAAAGCTGCAGAAGATGGGTTGGCTCCGGTAAAATGCCGGGTCATGCATTCGGCTTCGGCCGGAGTACAGGAACCACGTTCGGCGCCACGACTTTGTTAATTGTCGGACCAAGGACGGCAAGGTGTTCCGGACGTTGACCATCGTTGATGACTTCAGCCGGGAAGGCGCTGTGAGGCCGTTTGGAATTGTAGTGCTTTCTCCAACCTTCGAAGATGATCTGGGCCTCCCAGAGCGAGTAGAAGATCTCCCTATTCAGCAATTCATCTCGGAACCAGGCATTAAAGCTCTCGAAGTAGACATTCCCCCAGCAAACGCCTGGTTCGATGAAGGCTGTCTTTGCGCCGAAGGCTCCAATCCCTTCCCCTACCGCCGGGGCGACGAACTCAGGACCGGCTGGCCTGATCTGACTGGTCCGGTTTGATTATTTGTGCACGATAGGCCTCTGGCCTATTGGGACGATGCTCTCGGGCGCAGGCCGCCGGTATCCCAAGGCGCTTTGCGGCCGCTTGGTGTCGTAGTGCTGTCTCCAATTCTCGATGATAATTTGCGCCCCTCTGAGCGAGTAGAAGATTTCTTTGTTCAACAGTTCGTCCCGGAACGGCGCATTGAAGCTCTCAATGTAGCCGTTTTCTCTGGGGCTCCCCGACTCGATGAAGGCGGTCCTTGCACCGACGGCTGCGGTCCATTCCTGAACCGCCTGGGCGACGAACTCTGGGCCGTTGTCGCTACGCACGAGTGCCGGTGCACCGCGTAAGGTGTACAAATCGGTCAGGGCGTCGATCACTTCGGTTGAGTTCAGCTTCCACTTCACCCTTATCGCTAGGCATTAGGTTACCGGCCGCCAGCGCCCGAGAGCATCGTCCCAATAGGCCAGAGGCCTATCGTGCACTAACAATTAAGCCGGACCAGTTAGATTGGGCTGCTCAAGCCTAGCCCACAACTCGGCTACGATCTTGTCGCGGACCGAGGCCCAAGGCAGCACAAGGTCGGCCGGTGCCTCGGGTGGCGACATTGCGAGTGCTCTTTCAATGGCGGCCTTGGCGCCATCTTCGGTTGGTGGGTCCACAGGGACGAAATTTACCAACCGCTGAGCGCTGGCGAGATGGCGGGGACCCAAGATCGGCTTCTGGTAGTAGGCGTACTGAGCCATTTTGTTGCTTGTCTCTGCAAGGTACTCTGTTCCCGGCTCCGCGCGATAGAACGCCGCCGTCAGATCGGCAACGCGCGCCATTTTCAACGCTTGGGTAAAAGGTTGCTCCCCCGTCCAGATTATGTTGCCCTTATCAAATCGTCGCTCTTGCGGGACAGCACCAATGATGTAAAAGCTTATGTCCGGCCGCGCATTTGCGCAAATTGCAAGCAGTTCTTGATCAAAGAGCGTTGTGCCAAGCGATACGCAGGCCGGGCGCTTAAGTTTTGGCTGTGCGCCTTCACTCGCCGCCAACAACCGATCCAGATCAACACCATGGGGATGAAATCGGGCAGCCGTCTGGCTTCCGAACCGTGTGCTAAGCAGCTTCCGACTTGGTACGCTGATTAAGTCGAACTCTCCCACAATCCGATCTTCGCAATCCAGCACCGACTGCGCCACCCCTATCACTCTGACATCGTCCGATACACGGTACACGAAGTGGGCTGTGGGCGCGGCCTCGCGCATCTGGTCAAAAAGCAACAAGGCCGCGCTGCTTTCGAAGACCAGGATATCGCTATCGGAGACACCGACACATAGCCTTTGGGGCACCAGTGCTCGGTAGAGTGTGGCAAAGGCCGAGTCGGTAATTACGTTGACACCGGACTTGCGCGTGAAAGGATGCACCGGAGGGCAATAAACCAAGGTCTCCACACCGTCACTACAGTTGGCCCAGCGGTTCATCGGCACGTGCTTCAACCGACTAGTCCGGGGGTCACCTTTTAGGAACGACAGACGACTCAGACCAGTGGTCACGAACTGTACTGACCAGCCAAGATCGAGAAATGACTGTGCAAGACCATGAAATCCGGCCCGGCGTTTACTGGCCCAATAGTGATTGGAGAGGAAGCTAATTTTCCCGATCGTTTCTCGGTTCAAAAAAAATCCCCTTTTGCGCGAAGTGCGCTTCCGTTGATCTCTCACGGCTCTTTGCGCCTTGATGTTCGAGGAATGCAAGCTCAACAGAGCACTTGTTTCTCAGGCAGAATTGTTTGTGCGAGGCGAACGTCCGATAAGGTGCTCCGACGCTGTTGTGTTAAGATCGATTACACTGATTAGACAGCGTAAGGTCAGGGGCGGCATTCGTCCACCCCTGCGATTTCTTGTCTGCCATTTGGCGAGGATCCATCTGAGCAAGGGTTGGAGTACAACCTTGTTGAAATTGGCAGCTTTCATTGGCGTGAATTCCATGGCCATGGTCTTTCTCGCGCCTTCGGGGCGACAGAACATACAGTTTTTCAGCCCTACTCCTCTGGTTTGACGGCGCATGCGGCAGTGTTGTGTTCGAACTCCAGATGGCCGTTGGTGAAGTATGGCCCCGGCTTCGACGTCCGCCCGCGGCGCCACGGATCGCCTTTGCCAGTCGGGACTTTCCCGAGACTTTCGGCAACTGTGCATTGAACCGCCCCTTGTTTGCTACAGACCCAGGAGCCAGGAGCCAGGATACCGGCTCATGGGAAGAAGGAAGAACGGAACACCTTGCCAAAAGGAAATTCGAACCACCGCGATGCGAATGGATCTTGCTTACGACAGCCAATCTGCGAGGAGATTCGAGGCGGTTTTGTCGATCTCACAGATGGTTGGATGCTGCAGCGACTTCCTGCGCATCTGGGTCAGGCAGCATGAGACCTAGACCGGTATGCGCGATGGACGGACAACAGCAAGGCGAGATCTGATCCAGAAGATGGAGCGTGAGAACTGGCAGCTAAGCAAGAGTAATGAAATCTGAAAAAGGTGATTGGGTTTCTGCGCACTCGGAGTTCGACAGCCCATTCCGCCAGCGATTGCGCAGAGCATGGAGTCGAGCCGATATGCCGGGTACTGCAAATTACCCGTCAGCTATCGATGCGTACATTGCCGTTAAGAGTGATCCCAACAAGGCCTTCTGACCGCGCCAAGTGCGATGCGTACCTGCGTAAACAGTTGCAGGACCCTTGAACCGAGAACTAGTCTGTCAGTGGCACACGCAAACTTTGGCACACCGCGAAGCGCGCTCAGACTAGTCTTGCCCGCTCCACTGTGAAACGCTTGATGCGCCAGCTTGGAATTCACGACGTTCCGTGCGGCAAAAAGATCAAAACCGCACATAGTCTACCGGCGGAACAATACCGACACAAAAACAAGAAATATCATTGAATTTTCGGCGCCAGGCCTCTGCGACGCCCAGCTGCCAACGACGCCCTACCATTACCGAACAGCATCTCGTATACGCGTTCCGTTCCCGAGACCAATGAATGCTCATCCCAACGACTTACATCGGTTGCAAGCGCACCGGACGTCAACTTTTCCCGCAGCGCATCGTCAGATAGAATCAATTGAATTGCGTCAATTGCGTCGCCGATCCTTTCAGGGTCGACCACGAAACCTGAGACGTCGTCCAAGACAATTTCCTCTATACCAGCTACATGCGAAACAACGACCGGTTTTCCACCCGCGATGTACTGCACCACAACTCTCGGCAACCCTTCGCGGTTAGATGTCAAGACACAAACATCGGCCAATGCGACGAGTTTCTCGGGCTGAGGATAGAAGCCTATGAGCTTAATGTTACCCTCTAGGCCTCGCGCTAATATCTCCGCCCGAATGTTCTCTCGTTCCTCACCACGCCCCGCGAGCACTAAGCGCACCTCCGGGATCTCGGCAACAAGTCTGTCAAATTCCCGAATAAACTCGCGGTGTCTTTTTCTCCCTTCCAGCGCGGCCAGCATTAGTACCACCGGTGGCTTCGGCTGTGTTGCGGGCACGTCTAAAAACTCTCGCCAGTCTGTAGGTTCATCAGCGTCGATAAACCTGTCAAGTGGCATTCCAGAATACACCACAAAATGCTTCTCAACTTTGCCAATTTTGGACTCGGCATAGGCATCACGCATTCCGCAACTTACGTGTATGAACGCGTCTGTGACGCGAGCCATAGCACGCTCAGCGATCAGGTAGACAGTCCGTTTAGCCCAATTCTCACTTAGAAATGGTGCAATGTGTACACCGTGGACTGTGAATGGAACACAAGACAGCCATGATGCCAAACGCCCGACAACACCAGCCTTGCTTTGGTGAGTATGTACTAAATCGGGACGAAGCCGCCGAAACAATCTCCACATTTCAAAAGTCGCACGCAAGTCCCAAATTGGACGGATGGGGTGACGAAGGCTGCGCACACATTCAAGGTCGAATTGCCCATCCAATTCTTCATGATAATCCGCATCGTAGTCACGCCCAAAAACCAAGGTAACGCGGTGGCCATATTTGACTTGACCGATGCAAGTCGCTATTATGTTTTCTTCCGACCCACCACGCAAAAGCCTCGTAGCAACATGCACAATATGCTTGTTTGACAAAGACACACTCTCCAACCACTTACACCACAAGCATCGCTTACCGCATATTGGCCGAAAGAATCAAGACGCCTTTTTCGTGCAAGCGTACCGATCATATTCACCCAAAGGCTCGGTGATTGGCACGCAATTTCTAGTAAGTGGAAGGGCTATCATTGGTCCCGTCGATTGGCGCCCATCTAGCTGATGCACTACGAGGTCTGTTGCCAGCAAGTGCTGGAATTGGCTGCGTACCAACTCAGAATCCCTAAATGTAAACAAGCTATCTGAGGAGTTTAGCTTCTTCGCCACTGCCTGGGGTGCAGTTGTTGCGATATCGCGAAAGTGTTGCTTGCCAAGCGCACACTCCCGCTACTCTTAAGCCGTTACACTCACATAGACATAGATCTGGATTCAATACCAACTGCTCACCCCAGGCGCATCAAAGATTCGAAATCGAGAAATTAGCACAAAATTAACGCGACGCCGACGAAACCATGCATTAGGAAAGTGCTTTTCAAATTAATTTCGAAAAAATATCAGAAATTTTAAATTTCTCTATCTTTTTTTTATTCTATTTGTGTAAAATAACCTGAAGGCGCCAAAAATGGCAGCGCGCACTGTTATGTCTAGGGTTACGTTTTGATGTTCGAAAAAACCGCGCCGGCGTCACCGCAAGAGGACGACGATGCTCGCATTTCCAACGAGTATGCGATAGAAGTCGCCGTGGAAGCAGTATCCTGTGATTATTCCAGTTCTAGGAGAGTTTATGTCGCCGTTGGTAAGCGTACACTCGACTTGCTTTTGGCATGTGCGATGTTGTTGGCTTTTTGGCCGCTTTTCCTATTGATAATTGTGGCCTTGCGTCTGCGTGGCGTAAGATCGCCTATTTATAGACATCAGCGAGTCGGTTTCAATGGGCGGCCTTTCAATTGTCTGAAGTTTAGAACGATGGTAGAAAATGCCGAAGCACGTTTGGACGAAATCCTTAGAGAGGACCCTGTTGCGCGAGAAGAGTGGAGGGTCTACCGTAAACTTTCGAGTGATGCGCGGATAATACCGGGGATCGGGAAGGCACTGCGGGTAACGAGTCTTGATGAATTGCCGCAGTTGTTTAACGTATTAGCTGGCGATATGAGTATCGTTGGTCCGAGACCAGTTACATCCGAGGAGCTTGCACACTACCAGTCGAATGTTGGGTACTACCTAAGTGTGAAGCCGGGGCTCACCGGCCCATGGCAAATCGGAGGTCGTTCGGACTCTACATTCGAGGAGCGTGTGTCGAAGGATGTTTGGTATGTCAAAAACATTTCCTTCCATACTGATGTTGACCTAGTCCTCAGGACAGCTGCTTCGCTTTTGTCGGGTAGTCTGACGGGAGCACGGTGACAAGTTACGCTGTGGGTTAGATGATCGCAGTGTTAGAGTTCCCTGCCCGGAACCGGAGACATATCTGCTGGCTTCGAAGTAGTTACTATACCGCTGAGGCGAGCAGAGATAGCAAATTGCTGCCAACGCTCAGACCACGTCGGTGAATGTACGCGCACCGAGCCGAGAAGATTGCTTTGGACTTTGAGTAGCAGGTTGCGATCGATTCGCTACCCAAAGTTCAAAGCAAACTTGGTGCTTCTCCTCACCGAGGAGACAAGTAAGTACAATCCTGATCGTCTCCTCAGATAAGTAATGTTAGCGCGTCTTCGACTTGATGCATCTTGCCAGCTTGTCAGCGGCGTCCTTAGATGCTCCGGATTTCCCTAGAGTAAGTCATAGGTCACGATCAATTCCGGTTCGACACCATCAGCCTGATTGAAAGTATCGGCTACCTTCGAACCGCTGACCCCTTCGAAAATAAACGCAACTGCGCCATCGCTGACACCATCGCTGCCTACCACTCCAGCCAACAGAGCAGACAAATCTGGGGTGTCATAAGTCTGATCATCAATCCAGTCAGTGGTCTCTGTCCAAACGAACTCATCCACATACACCCTGTTGTCGGGATCCGGCGAGCTTGCGCCAAATCCTGCTGAGCTCTCGGTGTCCTCAATTCCCACTTCGAAAATGCCTGTCCCGGGACTATTTCCCTGGGCTGTAAAGCGGATGATTGCAGACGTGATCAATGCACCAGCCGGTATGTCAAGTCCCTCGAAGCGAAGCGCCGCCCATTGTTGAGTTCCATCGTTTTCACCAAGTTCGAAGTCGCCGCTCTTTTTTCCGCCAAACTCTTCCCAGTCGTCGTTGTTGTTAGAGACGCTGACCGAGACAGTCTCGCTTGAGGAAGGCGCAACGACACTGATCGTAAACGTATCGGAAATCTCGTTATCGTCATCGTCGAATGCGGTAACCGTCGCTTGATAGGAGCCGATCGCAAGTGTACCGCCGATCGTCAAGAAGCCAGTATCCTGGTCTATGAAGATACCGGCTGGACCGGTGATCTCGAAGTCAAGATCGTCTCCGTCCAGATCCTCAAATGCAATAGAAACATCAAACGACGCACTGCTGCCGACACTAAGCGTCACATCGTCGATTGGATCGACTACTGACGGTACTGAATTCTGTGGGTTGACGGAGAGGTTGAAGATGTCATTTGCAAAGTTGTTGTCGTCATCCACCGCGGTGACCGTAATGCTATAAACCCCTTCCGCCAGAGAGCTCGGGATTACAACCACGCCAGTTTCAGCATTTATTGAAACGCCCAGAGGCCCCTGGATCAAGTATTGAAGGTTATCGCCATCTGCGTCATCGAATGCGACAGAGGCGTCAAAAGACGTTCCGGTGCCTACAACAAGGTTTATATCATCAAGCGGATCAACGACCTCAGGCTGGGTTTCTTCACCCGACACAGACCCATAGGTGATTACGAGTTCCGGTTGATTTTCCCCGCCAGTATTGAAACTGTCGGCAACCCGCGATCCAACTATGCCTTCGATAACGAAGCTCAAGTTGCCATCTGTAACGCCATCGGATCCTATGACACTGGCAACTTGATCTGTAACCGGAGGCGTTTCGTATTGCTGTCCTGCCGTCCACCCCTCTGGGACCCAGGTGAACTCTTTGATCAGCGTCCGTTGCACCGAAACAGGTGCGTTGCTGGAGGAATACGGAGCAGCTTGGTCGCTTTCTTCTATCGCGATAGTGAATTCAGCCGGTGCGTTATTCGATTCTTGCGCAGTGAAACGGATGAATGCGTTTGTAATCGTGGAGCCGGCCGGAACATCTATGTCGATGAAACGTAACGCGACGTATTGCTGGCCGCCATTTTCTCCAAGTTCGAGGTCGTTGCTGGCGCTTCCGCCTCTTTCCTCCCAATCATCGTTACTCGTTGCAATCGGGACAACTATGGTATTTTCGGGCAACTGATCGACCACTTCAATGTCGAACGTATCCGACACCTGATTGTTGTCATCATCGAACGCCGTCACGGTCACCGTGTAGGTGCCGACCGCTAGATCGTTTTCGACAGTGATCAAACCCGTTTCTTCGTCAATGGTGATGCCGTTCGGCGCAGAAATCAGGAAGTCGAGGTCGTCGCCGTCGAGATCTGAGAACGCCGATGCAGCATCGATGCTCGTCCCGTTGCCCGCGACCAGCACAACGTCTTCAATTGGGTCATCCAGCGTGGGTGCTGAGGGACCTGTAACGATGAAGTCCGAGTTGCTGGCGCCCACACCGGGAGCGTTGCCCTTGAACAGTTCCCAGTAATCGATGTGGAAACCTTGGCTTCGGCCTGCGATCTGGATGGTGTAAAGACCTGGCTCGTCGATCGCCAACTGTGTGGCGGGGCCGCCGTCCCCTTGGTCATACTGGGTCGCAAATCCCCATTGGCCGTTGTTCGGGCCACCGAACAGCTTGAGGAAACCTTGCGACAATGGTTCCGGCTCACCGTTCGTCAGGTATTCCTCGATGCTTTCGTTGGTTCCCTGCTTTTGGAAGTTGATCCATGCGTCGTTTTGCTTGTCGCTTTCCGCAGCCTGGTCTCGCGCGACGCGCATCCGGAACGTGTACGTGCCCTCGGCGCCTTCCGGGATCAGGATCGTGAATTCCAAGATCTCATTGGCCCCAGGTTGCTGGTTATTGGCCAATGACGAGGTCGACCCGTAGAGGTAGTAGCCTTCGCCCTGGAAGTTTTGTTGGAAGTTGCCGGGGTCGGGTGCGTCGAAGAACGTCCATTGTCCGTTCGGATCCAAGCCGCCGTTGCCAGAGGCTTCTGACGCGTTCTCGATCTGCACCTTGAAGGCGTAGTTGCCCCCTGGGTTCCCGTTGCCTTCGAAATAGCCACCCGTCTCGATGGGAGGATCGACCGGATCTACCGGCACACCGTTCGAGGCAAGGTAGACCCTGTCCACCGGCCCGCTGGGTTCGCCATTCGAATCCACAACACTCGCTGCAATCACCATCGGTGCGGTTGCATACGCTTCGGTGAACGCCGATCCGTCGAATGTGATTCCGCCCCCGGCCTGATTGTAGTCGAACGCACCGGGTTGCAGCGTGAAGGTTCCGTTGGCGCCAATCGTCACCTGAACGGTCTGGAAATCGCCCGCGTTGCTCGCCTGGAATTCAGGGTGCGAATTCTGTAGACGCGCTGCGGTGTCCTGCGCTGCGTTGGAAGCCGTGTTGGTAACCGGGTTGAGGCCCTTGGACATCGTGACCAGCACCGTCGCACCCGGCGTGCCCGAGACAACAATCTCGGGCTCGGTGCCGCCGTAGACACCCTGAACACCCGAGCCCGCACCGTTTACGGTCACGGTTGCCACTTGGTTCGATGGCGACGCTTGGCTGGCAGTGCCGGTCGAACCGGCCTGAGTTCCGTTCGATCCCAGATAACCGGTTGCAAAGGTTCCATCATCGAACATCACGGTGATTGCCGAGCCGATAAGCTCGGCACCCGAGACACCGCCCACGTCCCAGTCATTGACTGCATTGGAGTCGACCGTGGATTTCTGCGAGTTTGCTATGGAATTCGGATCCATGTCACCGGCGAAGCCAACCACTTCACCGTTGCTGAAGCCGCCGCTGGACCCGTCGAAGCGCAACAGAAGGCCACGGAACCCGCCATTTGCAGCGGCCCCGTTCGGGTCGGGATTTGGCTCATCACCGGGAAGGAAGAGCGACTCCGCTTCGTTGAGGACATTGTCATTGCCCGAAGCGATGAGCCCCGTAGCGGCAGCCCCGCTTTGGGCCGCAAACGGATTGGTGACGTTGTCGCCGGCTGCACCGTCGGGATCGATCACAGAGTTTGAGTACAGCGCTTCCCGGAAATCGATAAAGACAGCTGCGATCTGTTTGTCGCCGGTGTTTTCCAGAAGGAAGGAGTTGCCGCCAAAGTTCGAGGCCTGGACGTTGTCGACGCCTTCCATAATGCGCAATTGCGCGCTGCCGACGTCCCCTGGATTGTATACGCCGCCGACATCGACCCCTTGAGCGGCTTGCAAGATCGAGATCGCATCGTCGAGGTTTGTTGGAGGATCCCCCGCGCCGTCGCTGAGCGTCAGGCTTTCAACACCCACTGTGAACGATCCGTTCGCACCGAAGTCAGTTGATGTGACGCCGAACGCCGGCTGGACGGACGATGCGCCAGACAAGATGTTTGCCAATGCCGAGTTGGCGGTCGGTGAGATCGGCCCGAGGTTCGCGACGCCAAGTGTCGCACCCGAGTCGTCAAGATAGGTCGCAGCACCAGAGAAGGCACCGTTTTGCGCGGTAACCTCAAGATGGACCTGAGCGAAGTTCGTTGCCGTGACGCCCGTCGGGTAGTCTGTTTTGGCGTCTGGCGATGCAAACGACCCCCGGCCTGAGAGTTCAAGGCCAGCGCCCGGGTTGCCGGTAGTGAACTTCAGGAAGTCACCATCTGCGCCCGTTGACGCGCCCGGTGCTCCGGTGACCGAAATGATCAGGCCGTATTGGGCAAAGCTTGTGAGCTCTGTGCCTCCCGCGACAGGGTTGTCGAACGTGCCTTCGAACGTGAAATCGCCACCCGAGACGTCCGCAAGGAAGCTAAAGCCATTCTCTGCATCATTGGTGTCGGCTTCGGCCGTCTGGAATTGCAGGCGACCGCCATTGATAACCGCGCCGTTATTGGTCGCGTAGTCAATTTCGGGCGTTCCATCCGCAGTTTGCGTGACACCGTCAAGCCCGGCCTCAAACGGTGATGTGCCATCGGCAAAGTTCGTAAAGTCGAACTCAATGGTTTCGACGGTCGCGAGGTCCGGCCCGGCATTGGACGCATTGTACGCGGCACGATCGTCGAGATTTGAGATCCCGTCGCCGTCAATATCGTCGTCTGCGTTGTTTGGTGTTAGATCGTTGTCCAAGTCACCGGTGAGCGATGCATCTGCAGGCGGGTCGCCAATCGTTAGTGTAACGAATTCGGTCGTTTCGGCGTTCCCGTTGGACCCGGGAGCAAGATCGAGCACTTCGCCGGCTACCAGCGTCACCGATACCTCGTCGCCATCGAGCCAACCGCCAACGGGCGGTGCGACGGTGTATGTCGCAACGCTGCCGTCAAAATCGACAAAGGTGACATTTTCTGCCGGCACAACCTGTTCGCCGACCAGCACATCAATGTCTTCGTCGCCGAGCGATGCCTCGGACACCCCGCTGGCATCTGCCAGCGTGATCTCAACGACGAGTGCACCTGCGGCTGAGTCCGGTGACGTCAGTGCGATGCTGGCGGTCGGCCCTTCCACATCGGCCGGATCGCCGCCCAGTTTGATGATCTCGATCCCGTTGATGATCGGGAACTGCGCAACTTCGGGAACAAATGCGATGTTTAGCGTTCCGTCGGAGACCGTCACATCCGCAGTCAAGACGCCCACGTCCGCACCAAACTGAGTGCCTGGATCGATGTCGTCAAAGGCCGCCGGAACAACTCCTTCAAGCGAGCTGTCAAAGATCCGGAACCCGCCGCCTTGGAAGTTACCAAAGAGTTCTGCGACGTACAGTTTTACGCGGTAGTTTCCAGCACCGTCGAGGTCGGAGACGGGGATGGCGTAGGAGAATGCAAAGTCGCTTGATCGCGCCGTATCGAGCACTTCCTCGGTGATACCGTGGGGGATGGCAAGTGGGTCGCCAGAATACCCGAAGTCGTCGCCACGGTCGTCAGTGACCTGCAGATAGTTTGCGGCACCGCCACCGGTGACATCGCCCAGCCAGGTTGGCCCGCCATCGCTAGGTGCTTGATCGGCGCCAAAGGCGTTGATCCGCAACACAACTGTATCCGGAAGCAAAGTATCATCTTCCGTGATCGTGGCGGTCGATACCGCGTTAGAGGGATCCACGGCGAAGCCTTCTGTGGGGCTGCCGATCAAAGTGACTGTCGCGGTATCGTCGCCGTCGTCTACGGCGTCGTTGAATCCATCCACGTCGACGGTCAGGGTGCCGGCCCCTAGCGCATCGAAGGTCACCGTTGCGACGCTGGTGGTGGTTCCGCCGTCGAGACTGAACTCTACGTCAACGGTGCCGGCTGCCGCTGGTGTGACGGTCAGATCTATGACCACAGGGGTTGTCCCCGTGTCGCCGTCTTCGACGGCAGTGGCGGTTGGCGCGATCGAGATCAATGCCTCACTGGTGATCGTTACAACTTCAGTCCCGATCGTCTGGTTCCCGAAGTCGTCGGCGACCGTGTATCCAAACGATATCGTCCCCGTTGCCCCCGGATCCGCAGCGACGGTAACCGTGCCATCTGGGTTTTCGGTAACGGTGCCGCCGACGGTAGCCGTAGTGTCTATCGATACCAGCGTGAGCTGAGTTGCATCAGCATCGGTATCGCTGGCGGTTGGATCAAAGGTAACATCGCTGCCTGCAAACACGGTTTGCGCTTCGTCCACCGCTGCTGGCGCGTCGTCTGCGTCACTGATGATGCCGTCGCCCGAGAACTGAGCGAACGGCACCGGTGTTGCACCGCCGTCGATGGTCGATCCAACGTTTGCCGCGATGATCTCGACGCGGAAGCTTTCCAAGTCGTCAATTGGCCCGTCGTCTACCACGATGAGGGGAACAATCCCCTGAGCGCCTTGCGTAAAGGTCACGTCGATCGTTGTCGCGCCAAACTCGTCGAACGCGATATCCAGTCCAGGCGTCGCTGGCGGGATGCTGGTACCGGGCACCAGAACCAGCCGGACTGTGACGGGATCTTGAATGGTCGGTGTGTCTGCGAGGGCGACAGCGACGAAGCTATCGATCCCCTCGATGACGCTGCTTTCGACAGTTGCCGCCACGCTCGGCAACGGAACGTCCGTTACAAGAAGTGTGAAGGTCTGTGTCGCCGTCTGGCCGGAGCCGTCGACGTCTGTTGCCGTCACTTCGAATTCAAAGGTCGTATCCTCGCTTACGCTGGACCCGACCATTGAGATGATCCCTGTGACAGGATCAATCTCGAGGAAGTCCGGCAGCGGGTCGCCGTTTGGCAGAGCTTTGAGCGCAAAGGAAAGAATGTCTTCTTCCGGATCGCCAAACGCGGCAGCCACGCTGAAGTCGGCATTGCCCTCGGGCGCCTCAAGTGCGGTGTCGAAGCCTGGGATCGGGAACGGCGCAAAGTTACCGGGGTTGCCGACGGTCGGGATCAGATCGACGTAGTCAAGGCGTACGAATTCGTTGCCGACGGTGCGATCTGGATCGAGATCAGCCTCTGCCTGGTCATAGCCTTCGGCGTCGCCTTCCAAGACCAGTGTGGCCCCGGCCGGAATTGTCAGACCGTTAAGCGTGACCTGGCGGAAGCTCGACGCCTGCGCCGCGTTACCGCCTGCATCGGCGTCGAAGACAACCGTTCCAACAATGGTGTCAGAGGGGACTCCGCCACTGTCGAAGGTGCGGATTTTGACGACAACCGTGCTGTCGCCGTCATTCTCGTCAAAGAAGCCGAGCGTCAGGTTGTAAGAACCAGGCGAGAACCCCGAGACGTCGTCCAATGCCAACGTTGCCTCGCCGCTGCCATTGGCCCCGAGGCGTGCAACCTGATTTTCATCTGCGGCACCCTGACCTTCGACGAAGAAGCCGCCGGGATCAGATATGTTGTCGAAGTCTTCGACCTGAATCCGGATCGGATCACCCAATACCGGCTCGCCTGTCACGTTGATCGTAAAGTTCGCCGTAACAGACAGATCCCCCAGATCAGTGGCAGTTATCGAAACCGCGTAAGAGCCTGGAACCGTCAGCGCCCCGGAAATAATGCCGGTCTGGGGGTCAATTGCCAACTCGGGTGGCAGACCCGTGGCTTCGTATTCCAGCGCTTCCAAGTTGCCGCTGATCAGGAAGTCGGGGTCGTCGAAGTAGACACTCGCGTCGATTGGTGTGATCTCGTTCTCTGAAGTCACGAGATCAAGCGTCCCGATGTTTTCGGGCACGAGTATTGGTGCATCGTTCGCGTTCAGCACAACGACATCGAAATCACTCGTCGCAGTGGCGTCACCGTCGCTCGCCGTGACGGTGACCTGAATTGGTCCGAGCGCGGCGGAGTCTACCACATCCTGGTTGGTGATTGGACGGTCGTTAATGATCACGCCGTCGACAATCGAAAGGAAATCAGGGGCGTTCTCGCTTAGCGAGAATATCATCGCATCTTCGTCCGGATCGACAAAGATCGGCGACGCGCCCTCAAGCGGGATATTTATCGTATCGCCCTGTGTCAGACCGGAAAGGTCTATGGTTCCCACAGCGATGGGCGCCTGATTATCAGGATTGCCCGTGCCGCCGCCCGTACTGGTAAAGGAAATCTTGTCGAGGCGCAGGAACTCGCCCAGGTTTGATGAGCCCTCAAGGGTAACCACGGCATCCACGGGGACGGACACGTTGTTGAATGTTGCCGAACGGATGTTGCCCGACTGGGCTGCATTGCCGCCACCGTCGTTGTCGAGGGTGACAGACCCCGCAGAGACACCGTTGATTTTCAGTTCGAAGGTCGAGACACCATCGGATTCGTCGAAATAGGTGACAACGATGTTGTTGTTCCCAAAGATCACCCCGTCACCCGCGCCGAGCTGAAGCGTCGCGACGCCGGTGTCGTTTGATCCCAAACGGGCGACTTGACCACCGCTTGCCGCCCCCTGGTTCTCTTCGAAGAACTGATTGTCTTGGGACTGGTTGATCGGGAACACGTCGTCAAAGTCTTCGACTTCGAATTCAACCGTATCTGTCTCATCCACGGGGGCAAAGACGATCTGGGTGCCGTTGACCTGGAAGTCGTTCTCGGTCAGCGACCCGTTGTTCAGGGCCTCCTCAGTGATCTCGGAGCCCGAGATCTCGATCTGAGCATCGGCAACGCCGTCAAAGCCCGATCCCGTGTCGACGTCGACGTCAAGAAGTACGGAGCCCTGGCTGAGGCCAAGTACTTCGACCCCAACAATTCCTTCGTCGTCGAACTCAACACCGTCGCCTTCTTCGACGTTCACAATGACCAGGCCATCCAGCGTCTGGGTGTCACCGGAAACGATATCATCCCCGCCGCTGTTGTCGCCGCCTGTCGACAGCACGACCACATCCTGCTCTTCGTCGATGTCGATGACATCGTCGCTTTGTGTGCCGTTCTCATTTGACTCATCGAGGATCGTGACGGTCACGCTCTGCGTGGCGGTCTTGGCGACCGCATCACTTCCCGTGGACGACGCGATCACATCGAAGGTGTAAGACGTCGGCTGTGTCTCGAAATCGAAACTCGGCGCAGTCAGCAAGCCGGAGATGGAATCAATCTGAAAACCAGCCGTGGTTCCGGACGGGCTCAGGCTGTAGGTGACGTCGTCTCCATCAGCGTCCACAGCTTGATAGGTTGCCAGCGCGCCGGCCGTGTTTTCGGCAAGATCAATGTCGTCAGCGCCAGAAACGAAGACTGGCCCGTCGTCGATGCCAAACGCCGCCGGTTCAGAGGCTGCAGCATCGTTTGAGTTGCCATCAATGTCGGTGACAACGCCTTCCAAGATGCTCGCGGTATAGGTGGTATCCTGCGCGAAGCCCCCGGCGGGTGCCGTGAAGGTGAGCGTCGCGGTGCTGTCGCCATCGACAAAAGGTGTCGTGCCGTCGGTCCGCGACAGCCCAAGCGCGTTGGTCAGCGTCACCGCGCTTGCGGATAAGCCAAACACCGGCTCGCCAAAGTCGATCGTTACGACAATGTCGCCCTCGGTCTCGGTTGGCACCACCACGGCAAGCGTGGGAACCGGTGAGGAGCTGGCGCCGACACCGACGGAGAACGTGACTGCGGACTCCGAGTCTGCCTCACCGTCGTTGGCGAATACTTCCACAGCGTAGTCACCGATTGCCACTGTATCATCGACTTCCAGAGTGGTGCCGTTCAGCGTAAAGCCCGCGACGCTACCCACATCGACGCCGTCGATCAGTACCTTCAAGACCGGCGTGTCCGTGACATCTTCGTCTGCCAGCACAAGTGCGGACAGGTCCACGGTTGTCGGTGTGCCTACCGTCGTGGCGGCGTCCGCGACTGTGCCGGTGATTGTTGGTGCATCGTTTGCGTCCGTCACCGGGACCGAGAAGGCCGCTGTGCCGGTGCCTGCCGCATCCGTTGCCTCGACCGTCACGTCCAGTGTCGGGTTCGTTTCAAAATCGAGAAGCGCCTCGGCCTGCAGGTGCAGTTCCAGCGCACCGCCAATGTCGACGATCGTGAAGAGGCCGGAGTCATCTCCGGATAGGGTTGGGGTTACAGTTGACACGCCATCGTCGGTGATCACGATGTCTGCGACCTTGAGGCTCGTCGAGAGGTCGGTGTCTTCCGCGATCGCAGCCAATTGGTTTTGAAGCTCGACTATTGGCGCTAAGTCTCCAAGAGCCCGGATACTGAGGAAATCGTAACTCGCCGTGATTTCGTTGGCCGATCCACCGGCATAGTCAGTTACGAAGATGCCATACGCCAGGCCACCAGCGTCATTTGTCAGTGGGTTTTCGCCGTTCATTGCGTCCAAAAGACTACTGTCGGGCAAGATGTCAGCCGGCGGCGTAACGAAGCTCGCCAGCAAAGCTCCATCGGCCGATGCAAAAAAGTCGACCTGACCGACGATCTGACCGTTTGCACCAGCTGTCTTGTCAACAATCAACCGAAGCTCGTAGTCGCCGACGAGGCTAAGATCGACAATCGGGCCGTCCGCGGGATTGGCCGGCGGGTTCGCGTCGGGCGCGCTGATCGAGTAGTTGTTCTCACCACCTACCAGAGAGTTATTGTGTGCAACCTGTACGCGAGGAGCGTTGTTGCCGGCGTCTCCGACAATCAACTTGACGAAGTCGTCCACACCACCTGCTCCCAAAGCAATGCCGAATTGCTCGAAGCCGCCGGTCGTGTTCGCCTTGTTCAGCCAGTCGGCACTGTTAGCCCTGGCCACAACCTCGAAGCTGTCGACACCGCTTACATCAGCACCGGACTGATATCCATCAGCCAGTGTATTTGCCGTAATGTCGTTGTTGTTGGTCGGAAATGCATCGTAGATATCCGACGTCACACTCAAGGCCCCCCCCGAGATCGACACCTTGTCTTCATTGGTGCGGTCTCCATAGGGATCGTCACCACTCGCGTTAGGGTAGTCGAACCCTGGATTCACCAGAATCCCAGTGAACCCCCCATCTGCGTCAAACGGATCATCTGTATCAACATTGAAATCCTGACGGAACTCGCCGCCGGGTGCGAGTACGCGGCCTAGGCCGTTCAGCCCATCGAAGGCAAACGGGTCGTCCGTGTTCAGGATACCGTCATCATCGATATCTGTCGGATCAGAGCCGGGCACCGCTTCGCTGACAATCTCAATCGTGGACTCAGTGAGGTCCTGGTTCTGGTTAAACCAGAGCGTGTAGGTCCCCTCTTGCAATGGCGTCGTCAGGCCCGTTGTCGGTTGACCCGCGTTTTCAACACTGGTGCTCGCAAGGAGCGGAAGGATGTCGGTGCCAAGCTGCGCCACGTTGTAGACTGTCCCGCCATTGAGCGGGGTACCGCCTTCGATTTCCGCCTGGGTTGGCATCGTCTCGCCAACCTGGATGCCAAGGAACGCAGAGTTGCCTTCGCCAACATAGTCCGTGAGGTTGATGGCAGTGACCTGCTGGCCTGCAGCCACCGTGAACGTAATGTAGTCGGAATCCCCGAAGCTACCCGTCGAAACAAGTAAACCTGCACCTTCTACCAGTGTTACGTTGTCGGGTGCGGTGTTGATGTTCGACCAATCATCACCGGTTGCAGCAACCCCGTTGAAACTATCCACAGCGGCTGCGACGTCCTCGTCGAGGATCGTGGCAGTGCCATTGGCCGTGGTGATGTTGACGTTGGCGGGCGCAGTGGTTGGAATACCCAATTGGACAGTAAAGCTCTCGTCGCCTTCGACCAAATTGTCGTTATTTAGCGTAATTACAACGGTTTCGTCGCTAGAACTCCCTGCCGGGAAGGTAACAGATCCGTCTTGGTTCGGTGTTGTGTCAACACCTACCGTCGCGGTGTCGCTGACCAGAGTATACGGAACCGTTATGTCGCCATCAGGTACAGCCTCGCTGATCGTAAACGTTAGCGTAATCTCGCCAGTGGACTCGTCGGCTGACGCATCTAAGGCAGTGATTGTGACGTCCTGCGGTGCATCGCCAGCCACCAAGATCTCTATTGCTTTGATCGCGGGGTTCTCAACATCGTTCAAGAACTCCAGATCAACAGTCCCGTCGGCGTCGACGGCCACGATTGCACTGCGAACAAAGCCCGTGTTCGCACCGGCGGTGGCCCATTGGTCAATGTCGTCAAAGCTCGAAGGGACGACGCCGTCAACCGCTACATCGAATACGCGGTTCCCGGCAGGGGTTCCGTCCATGTCCGCATCGTTTGCCGCGTCTTCGATACCAGCGAAAATCTCGGCAAAGTAGAGACGCACCTCAACCTCATCGCCTGGCGCAAGCCCAAAGTCCGAAGCAACATCGAAACTATACTTGAGCGTTGGGGCGCCGGCGCCGCGGTCGCCGCGTTCGGTATCAAACACAGCGAGCGGAACCGAAGCGTCGACGTCGATCGCATTCTCGACGTCTCCAGGATATGAGTTACCGGCGCCATTGTCAAATGTTGTGGAGACAGTCGGCGCGTCCGCAAGATATGGACTGTTTCCCGCAGTCCCGAAGTCGCCGGTATCTGCGCCCCACGCCGGGCCATCGTCGAGAGCCGCAATCTCAGGACCGCCCGTATTCACGCGATAAAGTACGTCGCCCGGTGCGGGCGGTGGCACGTCGTCATCAATAATGGTTACCGTTGCAGACCCCTGCGCTGAGCTTGGTGTGATGGTCACACCCGTTGGCGCGGAAATGCCTGCACCATCGATAACAACGGTAAACTCCTCAATTCCTTCCAGAAGATCGTCATTTTCGATTATGATTGTGGCGGATGCCGTTTGGCTGCCGTCAAACATCACTGCCTGAGCGCCAGGGCTTGCGGAAAAATCGATGCCAGAGGCTGCTGAACCATCAACTAGAGTGAATGGAACCGTAACTGGACCGTCTTCAATCTGCGAACTCAGCGAGAAGACAACCGAAGCTGTGCCGGCATTCTCGTTGACCACAACATCGGCAACCGACACTTCCGCCTCGGTACCAACTTGTCCCGAGACCTCAATGATCTCAAAGCCATTAACGGTTGGGTTTTGCGTCACACCCGTGAACGCGATATCAAGGGAGTCGTCGAGGACCGCGCCCGTCCAATTGAAGACACCGCCCACCTGATGGCCCAACTCCTGCGAGAGGTCGATGCTTGAGAAGACCTCAACCCCTTCAATTTCGATATTGAAGACTCGCTCGCCGGGCTCGGATGTCCCATCGAAACCGTTGCCGGCAAATATGTTGGCAGAGTAAATTCCCCCAGCATCGACCTCGAATGACCAGGTCATCACGGGGTTTGCTGGCGGATCCCACCGTTCTGTTGTGAAGATGGTCTGGGGCACATAGTTCGGGACAGAGGGGTCGCTCTGGTTAATCGGATGGCTTGAGGTGTTGCCGGTGTTAACCGAGAAGCCAGTGCCTGATTGTGGGCCCGTGCCTTGGTTAGCCGCCCACGCAAGTTGAATTGGGTCGCTAGGGTCGGCCGCGACCTGTGGACCACCAGCGTTGACGCGGTAAAGAACGTTGCCGGCGTCATCGCTATCGATTGTAATCGTGCCGACGTCAGCACCAGCTTTTGCGATCACATCGTTCCCGCCGGCCGAGATCGCACCGAGTGAGATCTCGATCGTTTCGTCGGGTTCGGGAATCTCATCATCCACAATCGTCAGAGTGACCAGTGCGCTCGACTTACTCGCCGCGATAATGACAGGCGACGGTGCTCCAAGCGTGTAATCATCCGAGGCAAGGGCCGTACCGCCAACGGAGAAGTTGACGATCACATCTTCGTCCAGTGTCACCGCACTGCCGAACTCATCTTGAAGCTCAAGAGTAAGACCAACGGTGCCTGCATCCTCGTTAACGGTGACACCCCCTCCCGAAAGCACGACAAAGGCATCCACTTGCGGAGCAAAGCCAACTACCTTGAATTCGTCATAGGTGACATTGACGTTATCATTTTCAGTAGCGCCTGCTGGGGCGTCGGGAGCGATCGCCGAAGTGCCAATGTTCCCGAACGCCAGGGGGTGGGGTACACCGCCGACCTCAAAATCGCCCTGGATCGCCTGCAACACGTTTCCTGTTGCCTGAACCGGCCCCATATCGGTGAAGGAACCTGTTGTATTCCCATCTGGGCTAATCCTAAAACTTGGCGTGACCAGGCCGGAAACCGTATCGACGTCGAACAAAAACTCCACGACGGCCGTATCGGGAAGACGCTGAACCCCACCAATGTCGAACAACAGGTCAGAGACATCCACGCTCTGCGTCGCTTGTTGGATGTCACCTTCTTCGTAGTGAAGGCTCATCTCAAGCGTGTTCGTACCCGAGAACGCGAGCACCAGGCTCATAAAGCTGAACTGATCGCCCGTCCCGATCTGGAGACCTGCTTCGGACCCGTTCTGATAAAAGCCTTCGAGAATGGCGTTCATCACGGTAGAGATCTCGAGCCGCCCAGCGTCGGCACCGGGCGTGACGGCAAAGGTAAGCGCGTCCTTTTGATCGTTGCTTGTTCCCGTCGCGGTACCCGAGCGGATGTCTTTGATTTGCAGGCCCGAACCAGCACCTCCGGGGATAACGTTATCAGACGATGAAAGAAGGCCGCCTTCGGCGGACGGATCCGCCAGGTTAACCATAAACCCAAGCTGACCAATGCCACCTGGTCCGCTCAGCGGATAGGATTCCGCCGAAAGATTGTAAACGCGCGTCTCGCCCGCATTAACTTCCGTTGTTGTGCCCTGTGGATCGAGAACATGGGAAAAACCCTGCACGGCAGAGAAGTCGTAGTAGTCGAGGATATGGTCTACGCCATCATCGTCTTTATCGAGATCCGCTCCCGCGGGTTCGCCTCCGGCCTCGAATATCGTGATCTTGTTCGCACCGCCCAGCGAGCCAACCCAGATAGTATTGTTGAACAAGCCCGAGCCATCAACACCATCGTCACCGACAGCATCGATACCAAGTGTATTACCTTTGCCGGTTGATCCGACGGCGCCCTGATCAGCGGCCTCGATGATCGTGTTGGGGTTGCTGATGTCGCCACTCTTTGCGACTACATCAATGTTGCCGTTCGCGTCGCGTTTTATCCATTTAACGTTGTTGCTTCCGTTGGTTTTCGTAACGAGGATTGCGCCCTGCAATTGCCCGTCAAAGGCAGTACCTGTGTATTCGGCTAGGCCGTTCCAAGATCCTTTGTCGGCATCAAGCGCACCGTCTGCAACGCTACCACCCTCATTGTATGCTCCTGCGGCCGAATTGATGAGTGCTGGATCAACGACTTCATTCCAGTCCGCTGGCAGAACCAGGCCATCATCCTGTTGGCCTATGTCTGCCAGAGGCGTGTCGCTGAGCTCGCGCCAATTCAAAATTGGCAGCGTCTGGGAACTGTTAGGTCCAGTTGTCGGTGATGTCCACAAACCGGCGGCTGCCCCAGAGGCCACAACAGGGTTAGGGTGTCCGGCGTGGTAACCCGCACTGAACTCGTGCAAGTTGTCAAAATTCTGCGTCTCATTGACGTTGTTGGGCTCGTTGGTGACGGTACCGTTGTCCGTAACGGCTACGCCACCCCATCCACCGTTGGCCCCGTTGTCATAGGCATAGAACCTGCCGTCCTCTGTTTTCAGCACATCGTAGAGATTTCGGTACCCGGTTGAAAAAATCTGTACGGGATTGCCCACAAGCAATTTGGCTTGGTTCAAGGCGTCGTTGCCACCGCGCACACCGGTAACGTTGTCGAGAGCAGAGCCGCCCTCTTGATACAGGATCGTGTCGTTGACGTCGTCACCATCCGCATCGACGATTTTTGTGGACACAAAATCGGCCATATCGTCGACATCGACGTCGTCATCGTTGTCCTGATCGAGAAGCCAATCCGCAATTCCGTTCCCATCCTGGTCGACAAACTCAGCAACCGTATCCACTTGGCCATCGAAATTGGCGTCGATCCAGACATCGGCGCCTTGAGCGTCCTTGAAGTTCGGTCGCGTCGGATCATCGAGCGTGGGCAAATCGAAGACATGATCGATGTCTGGATCAACGCTTTTCTTCGCAGCTTCGATGGCCGCCAGCGCGTTGAGATCCGCAGACAACACTGCCGCCGAGTACGTATACTCAGGAAGGCCGACAAAATTCACCGAAGGCGCGCCGGCGTTAGCATGACCACCGGATGCAATTAGCAGGATTGGGTCACCGTTTGCATTTATGGTAAGTTCGAGCCCGTTTGTCGCATGGTTTTCTTCGGACCGCGGAAGCCCGCGAATGAGATCGAGCGCTTCGTTCTCTGTGACATTTTTATCGCCATCGACGGCGACCTTGATCCGTGTGATTACACCTGAGTTTGTGTCAAGACCCACGTCGCCCGAGCCGCCGCCTCCGCCGGCGCCGATCTTGATATCACTGTGGGAGGCATAGACGATGGTTTCACCCGTCAAATCGTCCTTCGTCACTACGATCCCAAGTGCCTGACGGCTACCACCAGCAACGACCACTCCATCATCGTCAAAGTTAGGTGCACTAAGGTCGTGTGTCCATTTTATCTCACCAGTGAAGCCGGTTGTGTCGCCCTGCCCGTTAGTCTCACGCGTCACTTCGATGGCGTAGATGAACCCATTGCGCCCAACAGCGTACAGTAGACCATCGGGCCCCCATTGGAGCGCTGAAGCGCCACCATTTATCTGCCCGTTGCTAAGGACTAGATCGAATTGACCAAACTCAATGGGTTCCATTTGTAGTACCTTTACTAACAAACCAGAATCAGCGCTTGCTGAGAAACTCTGAGAATTTAAACCAGATCCAAATGAAGAGTAGAAGCATTTTTTTGTGGAAAAATTCGACTACAGAATCTTTGTTTTCAATGACCAGTAAGTGAAAGGATTTCTTCGAAATTCCGCGCTCATAGGCAAGCATGCGTTTCCGCCCTAGGTTTGAACAAACGTTCATATCTAGAAGCTTTCCAGAATGAGAGTCCTGTGTCACATGCCGCTTTTGCATTGCACCATCGCGAGATGATCTGAAGCTAGTTTTTAGCAGGTGGATGCTTCGGTGCGCTGTCCGTTCAGACGGCGGTTCAATAACAACGCAGCAACTGGCTAACTCGGTAGACACCTACAATCAGACCGGCGCTATGTGACAGGGCGCTTCAACCGCGGAAGCGAGGCTAGTCATTATTTTGACCTTTTCTCGCAAGCAGACTTCACGTGTCAAATGGACCAGCTAAGAACGGATTTGGGGGCAGCGGAGCGTAGACAAGCGAAGCGCATCGATTTCGACTACCGCTTCCGGCCGAAAGTGGATCACAGGCGCGAACTATAACGAACATTCCCATTTGTGCATGGATTTAGCGGCGGAGACGTTCTTGCGTCTGGCCACGTTGGCCAGGATGGAGTTATCCAACGGAATAGACCGCCGATGAAGACGAACCATTTCAGCGAAGCGCAGATCATTGGCATGCTGAAGGAGCACGCAGCGGGCGTGAGCGCGCCTGACCTGTGTCGCATGCACGGGATCAGCGATGCTGCGTTCTACAACGTTCGCCGCAAATATGCCGTGATGTAAGTCGCCGATGCCAAGCGGCTGAAGGCGCCCAAGGCTGAGAACACGAAGCTCAAGAAAATGTGGGCCGAACATATGATGGACGTGGCGACGCTGAATGAGGTGCTCGGAAAACACCTCTGAGGGCTGAACCACGGCAAAAAGCTGTGGACTGGGTCATGACAGAGTAAAACCTTTCTCACCTTAGTGCCTATGCGCTGGCCGGGATCGATCCGCGCATCTATCGGCGCGCGTCGAAGCGTCCTTCTGACATCGTCCTGCGGGCGAAGTGAAGAAATTGGCCTTCGCGCCGTGGAATCTCAGAAAACCCATGTGGAGCGGCTTCATGGAAGGACTCGATGGCCGCCTGCGAAATGAATGCCAGAACGAGCACCTGTTCGCGACCCTGCGCCGTGCCCGCCATTTGATTGCGGCATGGCACGACTACCACGATAACCACCGCTCGCACTCGAGCTTCGATGGGCTCACTCCGCGCGAGCATCACCAACGATCAGAAGAGGACCAAACCCTAAACAGAACGAACTCAGAAACGCGAAACTCAAGGGGAGCAAGTCACCACCACCGCGCCCACGCAGCAGATTACCACATTTCATGCTCTGCAAACTGTTGATCACAACAGAGGAGGTTTACGCACAGGGCTCACCTGACAACGGTACTGATGTGATCCACGCACACGAAATGATGAACACGAAACAAATTTCGATAAACCCAAGTTAGCTCAGCTTCTCGGCGGGACGCTTTGGCCTGCGTTTCTCACAGTCTCTTTCCGCGACCACGAAGCCAACCGCAAAAAGGGTCTTTCAATTAGCAAAAAAGCCAGGTGAGCTGCTGCAAGTGAACATAGGCACGCCACAACAACATAAATGGGTGCATAGACAGCGTCCGAAGGAAGAAAGGCCATCCAAGCTATCGTCAATGGTCTCAATACGAACCGATGACAAAGGTACAGAGAGTAAGAACTGTTGCCAAGCGCCACAAGGAAACCCGGCACCTGTTCATCGAGTCGGCCGGGCAAAAGCATGGCAGCAGACATAACAACTATTGCAGACGGAACGCCGGCTAAGACAAATCGTGGCATCTCAGCCAAGGGCAGTCCTTCCGTGCTCAGAAAGTCAAAGAGCACTAGAAGGCCGAAACCCACGATGAAACCGACAGCAGACGCCCCGAAACCCGCGAACTTCTCGAGCCTCCCAAATCGGAGGAACGTGTAGCCAACCAAAGCACCCAGCACGAACTCCAGTGTTAAAGAACTAGCCCAAAATCTAAGTGGAACTGCATCAAAACGGACGAGTGATCCGAGCAACGACGATGTTACAAAAAGTAGCGCAAGAAAAAATACAGCCCGATGCAGCCCGAACGCCACCAGTGTCGCGAACACGGCGTAGAAGTAAATCTCATAATTCAGCGTCCACCCCAGCGAAAGCACGGGCGCAATTCTACCGTCATAACGTTCGTAAGGAATGAAAAGATAGGACGCAAAGACTTGTGCGATATCGAACTGAGTGTCTTTTACGCCACTTGGGATAACCACGAGCGCTGCAACCATTAGACTTGTATAGAACCAATACAAAGGAACAACGCGAAGGAACCTTCGTTTGAGAAATTCGCCTGGTCTACAACTTGCACCTCGGTCAAAGCAGGATACCACAATTATAAATCCGCTGATGACAAAAAAAAGATCTACGCCACGTGTCCAGGGCAACTCCTTAAGAAATAGATCAGTTTGAAAGTAATGCTCCGCCTCCGCAAGAGCATGCCCAATGAGTACCATCACGGATGCCACACCGCGAAGCGCTTGAACAGATAGTATCTTTTCTTTCCTTGTTGTGGGCATGTTTGGCCTCGGCTCCTAATCAATGCCACAAACCGATCTTCTATATGCAGCACTTCACTGGTTAAAATTAACTGCGGTTAGGAGCCATACAAGCCACTACGAGTCTTTTGCATCAAGAAAGGTTGAGACTCCTCCGCATTCGATTGGTCAACCTCTCGTAGATATTTTGACAGTCAGATACCAAAGCCTTTTCAAAGTCTTCACCTGGATCTCGTGTTCGTGCCGTAAATCTATCACTATGATGCGGCAACCAACTCACATGTGCTTCATCCGCGAGCGCCGAAAGGACCTCATTTGTTTGACTGCATAAGACTTCATAAGAAACAAAAATTGTATCCTTTGGTGCGGAAGTATCCAAATATTGATACACATCTTTCCAGAGCGCGAGCCAATAGTTGAAACTATCTGCACTTTTTGGCGAAGTGTCGTTGTAGAAACGAAACGGGCGATGATCTAATCCAAACTCGTGATGACCTAGCCACGTCATATAGTCGCGCACAAAAGAATCTTTCTCCTGCTTACGGGAAAAAATTTCATGCTGTCTCTTGAGCGACAGCGCATGCTGCAAGGGCTCACGGAAAGGTACTATGATTACTGAATTTGGGAAAGCGCTTCGAATTGCAGGTAAGCGCACAATGTTATTGTTATTTTTGGATAGATAGCGGCTATTACTTTCACCGGCGAGGAGGCTTGCAATATATTTTCGAAAGTCTTGTACTATACTTTCGTCCGAATCCATCTCGCCAATATGATCGTCAAATAAATAGTGATCGCTGTAAAAGACCCTCCAAAACACTTCCTCAAATGCCTCAGGGCTATCAAATCCAATCAATATACCATCGCCATGCGCGCGCTCCGCCTGGCTGTTAGATCGTTTGGAAAACCGAGATAGTCGTCGCCAGATATTCGGCATTAGTACGAACGGCATGTCTCGGTATGTCAACGTACTAAAAGTGCCGGTCTCAAAAAGCGATGTTAATAATACCGTAGTTGCAGATCTTGCAAGGCCAGAGACGAACACATGCTTTTGATTTGTGGTTGTACTAATATCGGTCTTTGCAACAGCTTGATCTAATTCGAATGACGCTCGAGCAATAGCTTTTGAGTCAAGTGTCAGCCTGTGCAGGGCTCTAGAGAAGAAGCCATATTCAGTCACGAAACAGCCTTTTTCGCAGAACTAAATAAACGAAAGCGGCAAGCGTTGCGGTTGCCAGGCCGATTGGAGATATAATGCGCTCAAGTAGATCTACCCTAATCAGTATTCTCAGGAAAGCATCGAGCATACCAATCAAAGCTACAATTAGGATTAGAATGGTTGCCAACATTCCAGACATCGTTACTATGTCGAGTGCATAGCGCAGTAGTGCTCTTTCCTTCCAAGTGTCGGAGATGCGGTTTGAACGCAACACTAACGACGCCGTGTTGATGCGTTTGACCAGCGACCTTCCTCTCGACACAATGGACATACGTATCAGCACCTCGACCACAACAATAGCTGTAATCGAAGAAAGAAAGATCGTCATTTTGATCGGCTTCCATCCTTTCGTCTTTTGGCAATTAGCCGCTTCATTGGGATCCAAAGCACTGCATAGAGAGCAAGTGCGATCGCGACAAAAAAACCAGCTACGGCAGCGAGCAGTCCCGCACCAAGCCCCGGGCCAACGTACGCATGAGCTGGGAGAGCCGCGAACAGTCCCAGTACAAGAATTATTCTCCGCATTTGTCAAACGCTCCTTTGTGGAAATAGTCGATGGGAAGCCTAATGGCATTTGAGAGAGTTAGCCGCTCATTGCCTGTATCTCCAAAAGCGTTTATGAACTCAAAAACCACGTTGCCGTCGTTGTCGACCTCAAAGATACGCCCCTCTTGCGAACTCGTTACGAGAATACTGCCATCAGCCATTTGCTGATGGTTTCCGCGGATCCACGTGTAGAAGCCAAATTCTTGCCCATCCAGAATCACACTGGGAGGGCCATAGTTAGAGGGATCAAAACTTAGAATTCGGCTTATACCACGGTGCATGTTGTTGTCAAAAACACTGATCGTTCCATTTGGTTCCCAGTCCGGGTCATGTTGTCTGCGCATCCACCCGATCGTGAACCATTTGATTTCCAAAGAAGCAGGATCCACAACGATAACTGCGTTAAGAGACCTAAGGCTAATCAATAGGTCGCCCGGCGAGAACATGGGAAATCGTGTCGCATATGCCGCGGGAAGTGGTTCGACGTCATTGTCGTGTATTGGGTCTAGGTCCCACACATAGTCGCTGTGTGCCTCCTCAAGCTGACGGATACCAAGCACATCGAGATCAGGATTTGCATCAATAATGTCACGCATTGTGAATTCCATCTCGATTGAGCCGTCAGAGATGGAAATTTTTTGAATACCTCGACGCTGTGCAACATCAGATCCTGCCCCAGCTACTGGATTCTTGTTAATGAGTGTCCAGACGCTCTCCGTACCCTCGTCCACACTCATTAGGTGGTGGTATTTTCCAGGCGTCACCCAAATTTGCGATCCGCAGGCATCAAGACGCTGTAACGACACACCGCCATCGAAATTTACCAAGACGGAACCGTCGGAAAGGATCGCTAGACCGTGAGGGTATTTGTGCAGGCTGCTTCTGAGCTCCGGCGCATCAACGGATGTTTCGCTAACCCGCCATCTATGAACCAGTTCCCCGTTTGGCCCCAAAAGAAGAATTGCGTGGTGGAATTCCCCGGTATCGAAACTTCCCATCACGGCCGTCAGCCCATTCGACGGTCGTGACTGCCAAATCGTGGGTCGCGACCCACCGCCTTGATCACTGCCCAGGTCGATCAGCTCTCCATCGGAGCTATGAGCCGTCGCGCTAGTCACAATCTGCCGATCTAGCCCACGCGTCAGATCACTAAGAATGAAACGAGCTTCGTCTTTAACTAGCCCAATTTGCTGATACGGCCAGATACGATACAGCCCTACCGCGACCCCATAACTGAAACCACCCATTGCCACCAAAAAAACAAAGGCGAACACTACCACATGTTTCATTGCAGAACCGCTTACGCTCTAACCGTTAACAACTACTATCACGCGTAAGACAGTATTGGTAAGCAAAGCGGATCACAAGCCCTCTTCGTGATAAACACGCGCTATCTTGACGTCGTCGCGCTAAAGCAAAAAAATGAGCGCTTCAAAACCCCGCCTAAGGCCGCGATGCTTTTTGAGCGCGCCGAGAATGCAAACTTCTAGCGATTGACCTGAAAGATATCGCAGCAAATGCGCAAGAAAAGTCTTTGATCCACGTCGATCCAGAACACTGGTCTACCGCAGCAACACACCCACCGCAAGTCGCAGTGCACTCGGCCGCCGTTGATCTGCAAGGTGTGTTGTCCTTCGCCCCATAACAAACGCATAGAGACAATTCGATCTCTATCTAGTTTAGGGCCGCACGCCATCTCGCCGAGGTATGAGCCAAGTGAAGTATTGATCGCAGCAAATCCATTGGGGCACTTCTTTATCAATCGCAACGGCTTGCTTTGATGCAATGCCCTGTTAGGTGTACTGCAGAGAAACCGCTCTTTGCTTCGGGAATCGAACAAGTGTTTAGGGATCATGGCAAGGATACTGGAGGAATATCGTCCGGGCATAGTCCGATTATGCAAGTCACCATACCCCCCACGGAAGGCACTAACGAAAGTGCTCGTAGCGACTCGGTTCAGAGTGATTATTTTAAAGCCAGAAGCATTGCTGAGCCAATCGAAGTAAGATAGAAATTCAAGCTGATGCTTACCAAACGCTTTCTTGGCCAACATTTAGGCGACATGGAACAACATATGCGAGCACCTAGTCAATTAATGCGAAAAAATCGGAGTCTTTTCCTTTATGCTTTTGCCCCTGCGCCTCTAATCTTGCTATCATGGACCCTAGTATTTCTAGGCGTCACATACGGCTATATCAAGCGCGACGAACTAATGGTTCTATCCCGAACTATGCAATTAAACGGTGTAGAATTCGGTTTTCCATTGGAAGGAATAGCGTGGATCTCTGTCTGCTTGCTCGTAGTCTCGGTCCTTGGGTCGGCAACTATCCGTCCATTACCTCGCTCAATCCGCAGTCTCGGAAATCCAAACGACCTCTCATTAGCGATCAGTCTTGCGGCACTTACTCAAATCGTCGTTGTCTTGGTTGTCATACTGTGGATTACGCTCGGAGCTATCAGTGTTGGTGGCTTTGGACAATTAATTGCCATGGCAGCGGAACAAGAAACCGTTGCAGCACGGGAAGCAATTCTCGAAAACAAGCTCTTTCCCGGGATGAGGTTAGTTTACACGACACTTATTTCTTTTGGCTTATTCGGCGCTGGCGTCTTCGTGGCAAACATCAACAGTTCACACAAGATTAGAAGGGATATGAAGTTAGGCGTGGGTATGTTTTTGTTGTCTGTTGTTGTCTTGGCAATGCTTCCAATTTTTCTTTCTCAACGTATCTTGCTAGTTCACATGATTCTAAGCACTTTCATAGCCTCGTCAATCATCGCGGGGCGGCCCCTCCGCTTGCGATTCGGTTTGATCTTCGCGATTTTGCTTTTTTCTGTTTGGTCGTTTCGCGAAGCTGTAACTGTTGGAGAGTGGGCCAGCGAGTACACTAATATGCGCATCGGCGCCGAGAAATTGATCTATTACTTCGTAAATGACTTTCACAATGCTGTAGTTCCTTTTTCTGAGGATTTCGAGCACACCTATGGCGTCTATACGTTCAAGTTTGCGGTGTATCTTTCTGGTACCGAGGACATTATTGGGTCTGCATTTCGCGAACGAATTGGGGCAGTAGAAGCGTTTCGTGCCGGCGGCGCTTTTCCAGCTTTCACCGCCCACTACGTCGATTTTTCTTGGATGGGTGCCATCTTCTTGGCGGGTCTCATGGTAGTATTTACTTGGGTCTTCAATGCCGCACAACGCAGTTTCACCGTTGCGCTTATCTATGGTCAAATAGGCAGCGCCTTGATACTTTCGCCACACACCCCTTGGTACTCACACCACAACTTTGTGTTCAATGTCTTGGTGATACTCTTAATCGGCGCGCTGATACGCCGGACCCAGAATGCCAAAGCCCGTAAGATCGGAACAGCACCTATAGCCACAACA
Organism: Pseudomonadota bacterium; assembly: GCA_039193885.1. Taxonomy (GTDB): domain Bacteria; phylum Pseudomonadota; class Alphaproteobacteria; order Rhodobacterales; family Rhodobacteraceae; genus Litoreibacter. Next base: position 37,935 of record JBCCWL010000012.1, on the reverse strand, counting down.
TGACGGCTGCTGTCAGAGCGCAGGCGGAGATAAAGACTTTGGGGCATCCGTCATAACGCGCAACTGTCCAAGGCCAGGTCCTAAGTAGAACAAAGCTGTGTAGGAAGTCTGCGCCATCCTTGGCGCGGGTAACCAGATGCAATCGTCAGCGACAATGGAACGGAAATGACCTAGCGTGCAGTCCCGCGTTGGTGCCAGGTTACCGGCGTTGGATTGCATCGCATCGCGGCAGGCAAACCGATGCAAAGCGTGGTCGTAGAGTCATTCAATCGGCGGCTGCGGCGCGAATGCCTCGATGATAGACCGTTTGCCAAGTTCGCCGAAGCGCGCCAGATCATCAAAGTTGGAGGACCGACTACAGCATCGACAGACTCCAGACATCGCTGGATGGACACACTCGAGACGAAATCGCCCAAGAGTTACGTTCTATCCGACCGGCCTCGCTTGCTCTCCGCAAACGCTGCGCTCAGCCGGTCTTGACCGCAAGCTTGTCGTCAGAAGAACAGGAATGGCCTAGATACCTGAACGGCCCAGATTTGGGGGCAAGGTCAGGAGGTGCGTCTCACCAACGTAAACCATTGCGATTGAAGACGATAGTCCCACTCAGCATGCGCGTGTCGTCGACGCTCGCTCTCCATGGGACCCAGACAAAGACGGGCGGAGACGCTCCACCTTCACCTCCGTTAACCAGAAAAGATCAGGCAATTCACCGATCGCATTTCGGGCAGTGAGCCGCGCTATGACTCGTTAGCCGATGAGTCCTGACCCTAGGAACCCCGGAGGCTCAACTATCGCGCAGAGTTCGAAGTGTAGAGTGGTTCTAGTGACCGGCCCGGCGCGAAAGCATGACTGTGCCGAAGCGATGGCCGCCACCTCTGACTAGCAGGTCCAACGCCCCTCTTACCGTTGCCGGCCGCGATGAATTACGCCGTACGGTCAACAAGACCACATCCGACAACCGAGATAGGATTTGTACGTCTGGTAGTGCGCTTACTGGCGGCGTCACAACGATGACAAAGTCAAAGCCTTCAGCAACTTTGTTAAAACCCACGCGTTTGCTACTGTACGCCAAGAAACCTAGATCGTCAGCCAAGTCTTGGGCTGCATTTAATGTGCCGACCCCGGTTGTCGGATCTACTGAGATGGCCTGACTAAGATTAGTCTCCCCAAGTAGCACTGACTTGAGGTTCAAACTTGATTTGGCCTTTTGGGATTTACCACTGCCAGCTGGGATCAAATCCGCCACAAGGGATTTCTTTCCGATTTGGGCGAAGGACCGGCCAAGAAGATGCCCCATTGTGCGAGTCGACTCCAATTCGTCCGAAGAGGTTAGCAAAATCACCAGCGGCGGCGACTTGTTGTAGCCAACGGCGATTGACCCGCGAAGCGTACGAAAACCCTCCGCAAGCCTCGACGAGTTGTCGCTAAGTTTTTTTTGCAGTCGAACCAAGTTTCCGTTTGCCGGCAGAGGTAGCTGTGCGACTACTGGGGCCCGCGCAATGCGCTCGAGCTCACGCGTTGAAGAGACAACCGGGAACAGAGCATTGAGCACTAGTGCAATACCCGATGCAACGGCAAGACTACCAATCCCGGCCAACGCAAATATCAGTTCGCGTTCTGGAGAAGCCGGAAAATCAGGCGGGACTGCTGGCGATATCACAGTTGCCTCGGAGAAGAAAGGATCGAGCGCGCCGACTGCAATGCGGTTCTTGAGCCTTTCTAGCATTCCTTCATAGGCCGCGAGGCTGGCTGCTGCCTCGCGCTCCGCGTTGCGTAAAGCATGCATTTCGGTAGTTCGCGTCGAATACGCTTCCAGAAGTTCTTTGAGCTGATATTCAACTTGGGCAGCGTCATCGGCGGCCACTTGCCTAGAAGAGACAATAGCAGCCCGAACTGCTTCGATTGTCTTCGTGAATTCAGAAGCACTTGCGCCGTTTGCATATTCCAACTTGTTTGCGAGGGCGTTTGAGACTCTTCGTGTCCTAGCAATTGCTTCAGGAACGACCAAGCCTGTTGCGGTCGCAATCTCTAGATCGGCCAAGAGGTCCTGAAAAAGAACTGTATCTGCATCCAGCGTCGTCAATCGCTCACGCATTGACGCGATCTGAATCGCTGACGATGCCAAAAAGGAATCTGTCCCCGGTGCGGACAAAGCGCGCTGCTGAGCAACTTGACCTTCTGCTTCGCGGAGCCGATCTTGCAAAGCCGCAGTTCGCCGCTCAAGCCAAAAGATTGCATCTTCTGATGCTTTTAAACGCCGTTGAGACCGCTCTTCGATAAACAGTCTGGCAATGTCATTGGCAATTGCAGCAGATTTCTCGGCTGACAAGGATTCAACAGTGATCGAGAAAACGTAGCTATCAGGCACCAGGCGGACAGAAACGCTGCTAAGCAAGTTGGATACTGCTGCATGATGGATCTCCGCCTCAGTCGGTGGTTCCGAGACATAGAGCGCTGGCACTTCCGACTGACTCATACGACGCAGCCAAGACTCTGTCGGTTCGGCAAGCTCCGTCAGCCAAGGATTGAATTCCGGATCCTCCACCAAACTCAACGCTTCAACCACAATACCCATCAATCTACGAGACCCAAGAATTTCCATCTCAGTGTTCAAAGCCGCTGACGAAGGTGCCACCGCTGTGTCTGGCAAGTCACTTACGAAGCTCTGACGACTAAAGTCGAACAATACCTCTGCTCGCGCAATGTAGCGCGAAGGTATAGTTTGCAGATTTAACCACGTCGCCGCCAGTCCGACCAAAACAATGAACAATACCATTGCATGCCAACGCCAGAGATTTGCAAGTAATTCAAGCGACATTCTAAAGAGAGTTTCGTCTTCATGAAGAAACTGACTGTTAGATTGCTCACGTATCTCCGAAGTCGCAGATTCAAGCGCCTTTGCATCGATACTTTTCATTCGAAATGGACTCCTGCGTTGCTGGCAACTGAAACAAGTTTCTATACGTAGAGTCAACGCAAATGACTTGTTAGCGCCCCCGTACACCGCTGATAGGAAAGCCACGCGTATGGGTCGGCCACAATCTGACACTGGCTACGAACCAGCGCCTCGGCGCCTGACAATTATGTCGGCTGTGGACTTTCCTAATTTGCCAACCATTCGCGAGAAATATGTGCTTTCCAAACCTATGAGTCTTTCAACCTAGTCGGACGCGTGCAATACGTGTCATTGAACCCGACTAAACCGTTGGCTGCCCCGCACCAGCCTCCAATCATTGTACTGTCAGTGAAACCTAAAGCCCGATTAACTTGACTCAACACGAGCCATTTCCCTTCACGTCCCATCTTACACCATCTTCAAGAACACAAGTCCCAAAGTCGAGGGCCCTTGAAAGCGAAAGTGGTCGTCAACTTTTCGTCCAAAAGTTTTTTCTTTATTTTTGGCACTCGATTTTCTACACTTCAAAACGGCGTTCTTTTGCAGCTGCTTTATGATATTCCTGCGCAACAGAAAAACTGACGGCATAGATTGCAAGAATGGCGCAGCCTTGGGTTTGACCATACAGAAAGTTTCTCAAAAAGGAACGAGTTTAATGGTGGAGCGCCGAGGATCCTAACTTCACTATGCGACAAGGTTTACGGTCAACACTGGGACCTATACAATACACGCTGGCAAGCGATTTGGATCGGCGCGTTTGAGAAGAAAACAGCTTGATATGCTAGCTAAACTACAAATCTTTATAGCCTTGACAATAACAACAACTCTTGTTTTGCTATCCGACCGGGAAGCTATGTCGTCCGTTAGAGGTGGTGCAAACGGACTTGAAGATTTGGCGGAAGCAACCTCGGAAGCGTGTCGGCGGCTTAAATCTCGCTGGAGCCAGACAGGGGTCGTTCCTAAAACGATTGAAATACTAGGTAGCGTACGAACCGTAATTGATCTTTCGGGCGAGGGCGTCCTGCCGGGCACGGACACAGAGCACCTCTTGCAGAACACATTCGATGCAGTCGAAGCCCGCGAGTCAAGGATCTTGTTCCTCCCGCCTAATCAGGACAAAGAGCCGTACGTGAGATCAGGCCAGCTTACAATTTCATCGGAAGACACGGTGCTATGTGGTTATGGTGCGATACTTAAGAGCGTCGAAGCCTCGAACCTTGGTCTCGGAATAAATGCGAATAGAATCGGTATTTATGGACTGACAATGGTCGCTCCCAAAGGAGCTTTCGCCGATTGGGTCGAACGTTGGAACAAGTCGGAAGGCATTGAGCCACCGACAAAGTTTCCGCTTGAAGACGGTAGGGAATTTGGTGCGTGGGCCAGCCACCTACTCCTACTAGGAGCTGAAGATGTCGTTTTGCGCGATGTCACCATGCTCGGCGCCAAAAGAGGTGGCGTGCGCATGTATGGCGCATCGAACGTCTTGGTTGAAGGCGCTTGCGTGTACCGTCCTCACAGCGATGGGATCCACATCGTGCATGGCTCGCAAGATGTGACCGTTCGAAACAGTCAAGTGATTGAAAGCGGCGATGATTGTATTTCGGTCGTCACGTACGACAGAGACAAGTACCCACAAACGGTCAGCAATGTCTTGATTCAAAACAACTCTTGCGAAGGTTCAAGAACCCGCGGACTATCGGTAATTGGCGGGGAAAATGTAAGCATCATTGGGAACGAAGTTCACGACACTTTGGCAGCAGGGATACTCTTGTATCCCTCGCCGAGACACAACACTCATCCAGTTCGCAGTATCAAAATCGAGGAAAACGTGCTTGATGGCGCTGGTTTGCGAGGCGATGTTTGTGGCAATTGCGGAGATATAGTTGTAAACGATCCAAACCACATGGTTGAAGAAGTTTCAATCGGTGCGAATAGGATAAATGTGCGACCGCCCGGATCTGACGTAAGAAGCTTCTCAACCTGCGTTATCGGCAGTGACTAGACCCAGGACGAATTGATCTGCGAGACTTGGCATTAATCACTTAAAGCTGTTGCGACTAGGCAAGAGAATGGGGTAGTCCATGTCCGGAGCTCAACAAACCGTTGAAGTTGGTGCCGTCAAGTGCGCAAATGGTCGGCCATTCGTGCTTATTGCGGGACCATGCCAAATCGAGACGCTTGATCACGCGCGGCGCGTCGCAGAGGCAATTGCGGCGGCGGCGGAGGTTTCGGGCGTCGCGTGGATCTATAAATCGAGCTTTGACAAGGCCAATCGCTCCTCCCACACGTCACAACGCGGCCTGGGTCTGGAGGCTGGACTCGATGTCCTTGGGCGTATCCGCGAAGAGTTCGGCGTACCTGTTCTGACCGACATACACACCGCCGAGCAATGCGGCCCCGTCGCGAAAGTCGTTGATGTGCTTCAGATTCCCGCCTTTCTGTGCCGTCAGACCGATCTGCTTCTGGCCGCGGGCGAAACCGGTGCAGCGGTTAACGTCAAGAAGGGTCAGTTTCTGGCTCCGTGGGACATGGGCAATGTCGCCGCCAAGATCGCCTCAACGGGCAATGAGCGCATCTTGCTTTGCGAACGAGGCACATCCTTTGGGTATAATGCCCAGGTCAGCGATTTCCGTTCGTTGCCAATCATGGCCGAAACCGGATATCCCGTGGTCTTCGACGCCACGCATTCGGTCCAGAAACCGGGCGGTGCCGGCACAACCAGCGGCGGAGACAGGCAGTTTGTACCGCCATTGGCCGCAGCCGCCGTTGCGGTCGGGTGCGCGGCCCTGTTTATCGAGACACATCAGGATCCGGATAACGCACCGTCCGACGGGCCCAACATGGTCCCGCTGGACCAGATGGGTGGCCTGCTCAAAAGGCTCAAGGCCATCGAGGCGGCCGCCGGGAACGTGGCCTGACCGCGCGCTGGAACGCTTGCCCGGCGCTCTAGCCCCGCATCGCGCGGTTGAAATAGTCCATCAGCGGTGACGTCAGATAACTCAGCGGTGTCCGGTCGGTGGTCCGAATAAACACCTCAACCGGCATGCCGGGCACAAGAACCTGATCGCCGAGGTGCACAAGCTCTTCCTCTTGCGGGACAAGCTCTACCCCGAAATAGTTCAGCCCTGTGGCCTGGTCGGTGATCGCATCCGCCGACAGGGCCGTCACCAGCCCCGAAATCTCCGGTGTCGTCCGCTGATCAAGGCCTGAGAACCTCAGCATCGCCTGTTGCCCCATAAACACCTGATCTACGTCGATCGGGTCGACGCGCGCGGAAATCACTAGCGGCTGATCTTGTGGGATAACGTACATGATCGGCTCGCCCGGCCGGACCACCGATTGCAGCGCAAACACCTGCGAGTCGAAAACAACACCGTTCACCGGGGAACGGACGTTCAGCCGAGACAGTTGTTCGATGAGCGCAAACTTGCGTTCGCTCAGCTCAATCTCCCGCGCCTCAAGGTCACGCAGATCAGTGATCGCCTCTTCGCTGCGGCGCGTGGACAGCTGGATGATCTCAATTTCAACCCCGGCGATGGAACCGCGCACCTGCGCCACACGCGCGGTCAGCGCGCCAATCTCCCCCGTCAGGCGGGCGCGGTCACGGCGCAGGCCCGACACTTGGGACACCGGGACCAATCCACGCTCAAAAAGAGACTCCCGGTCCGCCAGTTCTTCGGACACCAGTGTCAGCTCTTCCTCCAGCGATGCGAGTTGCGCGTCGAGCCCCTCAATCTCGGCTGAAAACTGGGCCACCTGCTCCGCAAGCTTCTCGGCCTCGCGCGCCAGCGTCGATCGCCGCGCCTCGAAAAGCCGTATCTGGCCTTGCAGTTGCTCAGACACTTCCTCGCTTACTTCAGCGGCCAAGATCAGCTCTTCGGGCGGCGCCATCTCTTGCTGTTGGTCCCGCTCCGCCTGGAGGCGCGCCTTCCGGGCAAGCAGTTCCGTCAACTGCCCCTCGATGATCGCGAGCTCGGACCGAAACAACGTATCGTCAAAGACCAGCAGGGTCTCACCGGCGGCAACCAGGTCGCCATTGCGCGCCAAAATCTGGCCCACAACACCGCCATCGGGGTGCTGAATCACCTGTCGATTGGACTCGACCTGCACCATGCCTGCGGCAATGACCGCGCCCGCCAGCTGGGTACGGACCGCCCAGTACCCCAGGCCGCCAACCAGGACCGCGACGGCGGCCAGACCCACAAGGATCGGCAGGCGGGCACGCCATGCTTTTGGCCCGGGCTCTGCGGCTTTCATCGATAACATGTCAGCACTCTCACTCTGCCGCCGGCTTTGAGCCAGGTTTTGATCGGATGACCTTGTTGATCTGGTTGGCGTTCTTGAACTGCCGCCCCAAAACTTCATCGCGCGGACCACTATCCACGACGGCTCCGTTGTTTAGGATGATCAGCGTCTCGCACTGCGAGATCGCAAGAGGGCGGTGGGTCATCACCACAACGGCCTTCCCGCGGTCCTTGAAGTCTTGCACCGTTCGATTCAAAGCATCGCCCCCCTCAGAGTCGAGCGCTGAGTTCGGCTCGTCCAGCACCAAGAGCACAGGATCTCCATAAAGAGCGCGGGCCAAAGCTATGCGCTGGCGCTGGCCACCAGACAGGATGTTGTGTTCACCATTGATGTAGGTGTCATAGCCTTTTGGAAAGGCGAGGATCATATCGTGGGCATTGGCCCGCTTGGCCGCGTCCACCACAGCGGCGGCGTCGAAATCCGTATCCATACGGGCGATGTTCTCTGCCACCGTTCCGCTGAGCAGTTTCACCGATTGCGGAAGGTAGCCGATGTGCTGACCCAGGCGGTCGGGATCATACTGATCCAACGTGGCGCCCCCAAGGCGCACTTCGCCCATTGCCGGCGGCAGCAACCCGACGAGCGTCCGCGCAAGCGTCGATTTCCCGGAACCAGACTTGCCGATAACACCCAACGCCTGCCCCGGAGCAACCGACAAAGACACCTGCCTTAGGATCGGCGGTTTCGTGATCTCTGACAGGATGCTGACACCAGCAACCGTCAGCCGCGCTTCGGGGACTGGTAAGGGTGTTGCCTGTCTTTTGGCCGGAGTGCTCGCCAAAAGTCTGTCCAGCGCATGCCAAGCCTGCCTTGCACGTTGCAGGGCGGGCCACTGTCCCAGCGCCTGTTCAATTGGCGCCAGGGCCCGGCCAAGCAGGATCGACGCGGCGATCATGGCACCTGCCGTCAACTCCCCCTGCAGCACCAGATAGGCCCCAAGCCCCAGCATGGCAGACTGCAAAAACAGCCGGAACGACTTGGTGAAGGCGGTAAAGCTGCCCGTCCAGTCGTTCGACGAAATGCGTTCGGTCAACGCCTCGGTCCTACGCTCGTTCCACCGGGTCCGAACGGCGCTGCGCATCCCCTGGCTTCGGACAACCTCGCTGGCGAGATGCGCCTGCTCAGCCATATTCTGCGCCGCTTGCGACACGCCGTGCGCCCGCTGCACCTTCTGGTAGGTCACGAGCTGGTTCAGCAGTGTCAGAACCAACAACAAAAGCCCGCCCGCCATCGCCAGCCACCCAAGCCATGGGTGGAATATGAAAATGCCGGCAATGAAGATTGGCGACCAGGGGATATCCATGAATGACAGGAAAACCGGGGAGGATACTGTGGTTTGAATGGTTTCGAGATCGCGCAGGCTGCTTGAGGGCACTTCGTCAGGTTTCACCGCCGAGTTAATCGAAGCATCGAACACGACACCGTCGAGGTTCGACTGAAACTGTGCCGCATAGCGCGCCACGATCCGCCCGCGCGCAAACTCCAAAAGCGCCATCAAGCCATAAAGAAAAGCCACCAAGAGCGAGAGCGCGACCAGCGTCTCTTCCGACCGAGAGCCGAGCACCCGGTCATAGACCTGAAGCATGTAGAGCGGCCCGGTCAGCATCAGCAAATTGACAAATATGCTGAATGCAAAGGCGACGAACAGAAGCGTCGCTCCGGATCGGCGCGCTGAAATTAACGCGTCCGCTTGCGAGCCTTCACGCGGAACTCTTGACACCCAACAAAACCCCCAACCGACCGGTTATCCCGGCGCAGAACTCACCCAAACACATCGCGAACCATCGCATATCGACGAAATGAAGCGAAATAGTAGGCGCAAACGGCATCCGGGCACAGTTAAATTATGCCAACTCTAGCGTTTTGTACCCTACTTTGAAACAGCGCGGGTGGTCGCGCGTGGCGCGTCGATCCGATCAAACCCAAGCGGACGCGCGCGCTTTCAACGCATCCACGCGTCTGCGCACCTCGCCGCCAACGGCCCCGCCCCGCGGCGCATCCCGTAGCGTCGTGAACCAGTGCCCCGGCGGCGCCTTGCCCTTGCTATTACCCTGCCACGCCAGACCGTGCAACACCGCCTCGCCCTCCGGCGGCAACCGTTCAGGGATCTCGTGCCCGTTCAACACGGCCCAAACGCCTGTCCAAAGCCGCCCCACCGACCAAGGATTATAGCCGCCGCCGCCAAGCACCAGCAGGCGATCTGTCATGTCCCGAATGGCCGCCACCACGGCCCAATGCGCATTGTTCGACAGGGCAAGGCGCGACAGCGGATCTTCCTCAACCGCATCCGCCCCGCATTGCAATAAAATTGCGTCGGGGCGGAACGCCGCGATGCGCGGCAGGATTAATTCATCGCGGACCAGCGCCATCTCGCTGTCATTGAACCCGCGCGGGACGGGCAGGTTCCAGACTTCGCCGGCCCCGCGGTCGCTCAATGCGCCTGTGAACGGCCAGCGCCGCTCTTCATGTACCGAGATGAACAGAACATCCGTATCATCGGCAAACGCATGCTCGACCCCGTCGGCATGATGGGCATCGATATCGACATAGGCGATCCGCCGCAGGCCCGAGGCGCGGAGCGACAGGATCGCGAGCACAGGATCGTTGAGATAACAGAACCCGGCCGCCCGGTCAGGGAACCCGTGATGCGTCCCCCCTGCCGGGCTGTGGATCACACCGGGGCGGCGCAACAACTCTCCCGCCAGGATCGAAGCACCGGCCGAGGTGGCCGGGCGGCGAAACATCTCGGGAAAGACCGGGTTCGAGACTGTCCCCAGACCGTGCCGGGCCCGCGTCTCTTCATCGACGACGCCCTCGTCCTCGGCCCTTTGCAGCGCGGCGACGTAGCGCGGGGTATGCCAGGCTGTCAGCGCCGCCGGACGCGCGCGCGGACTGGTGATGTATTGCTCAGGCGGCAGCCAGCCCAGCGCACGCGACAGGTCCAGCACGGTCGACACCCGGGCGATCCGCAAGGGATGCCACCCACCGTAGGTCGAGCGCCGGTAAATCTCCGCCGCAATCATCCGCGGCGCCGTCGTCGTCATCGCGGCAAGAGCGCTTCGATCCGGGTCGTAATCTGCGCCGATGTTGGCGAGACGTGCGAGCCCCAGAACTCAAGAAAGGACCCGTCCGGGCCGATGAGAACCTTGTTAAAGTTCCAACGCGGACGCACGCCATGGCTCTCGGCAAGCCAACGATAGAACGGGTGCGCGCCCGGCCCAAGCACAGGGGTGATATCTGCCATCGGCAGGTCGAGGCCATAATTGACCTCGCAAAACGCGCGCACTTCTTCAGCCGTGCCAAGCTCTTGCGCGAAATCGTCCGACGGCACCGCTAACACGACCAGCCCCCGCGCACGGTAGGTATCGTAGAGCGTCTGCAACGCCTCATACTGAAACGTAAATCCGCACAGTGATGCTGTGTTGGTCACCAGAACAGGCTGACCCAACCAGTCGCCCAGCGCCAATGTACCGCCGTCAATTGAGGCAAACGTAAATCCCGAGCATGCGGCAGAGCCCGCATGGGCGACGGCAGCGCCGGCCAGGACGCCAGAGCCGAGTAAAAATGTACGCCTGAACATGGCGCGGACGTATACTGCACCTGCGGGCCGTCAAGAGACGGGCGCGCGCCAGCCATCTACAATTGTCACCAATAAGGTTGACCAGAAGAACACGCGCCTTCACATCCCGCCGACAAGCGTTTGATTTCGCTGCGCAGATGAATAATTGTTGCCCATCGCAACCCTGTGGGACCCAGATGATCCGATATGCGCTGAAATGTGGGGACGGGCACGCCTTTGAGAGCTGGTTTCAGTCGGCCGAGGCGTACGATACCTTGCGCGCGCGCCATCTCGTGACCTGCCCCGACTGCGGCAATGCCGAAGTATCCAAGGCGATGATGGCCCCGCCGGTCCGTCCTGGCCGCACCTCGGCAAAGCAGGACGAGGCACCGGTCCCCGTGCCCAAGCAGGATCCCCGCAAAGAGGCGCTCGCAAAGCTGAAGGCCGAGATCGAGGCCAATTCCGACTATGTCGGGATGAGCTTTGCCAAGGAAGCCCGCGCCATCCATGACGGCACCGCGCCCGAACGCGCGATCTATGGCGAGGCAAAGCCTGAAGAGGCCAAGAAACTCCTTGAAGACGGCGTGCCGGTTGCCCCCCTGCCTTTCATCCCAAAGTCCCGCACCAACTGAGGAAGCCTGCCCATGACCGTGCTTATCACCGGCGCAAGCCGCGGGATCGGTCGTGCGCTTTATGACGCCTATGGCGCACGCGGCGTCGAGGTGCTTGGCACCCGGCGCGGTTCGACCGAGGCGCCAGGCTGGCTATCGCTCGATGTGCGCGACCCTGCCCAGCACAAAGCCATGGCGGCAACCTTGAGCGACCGGCCCGTGGATCTGCTGGTGTGCAACGCAGGCGTCTACCCCGACAAAGGCCAATCGCTCGACGATGGCTATGACGCCGCGCTTTGGGCTGAGGCGATGGCCACCAATGTCACGGGCGTGTTCCTCAGCATTCAGGCGCTCTTGCCACATCTGCGCCGCGCCAGCGCGGGCAAGGTTGCCATTATCTCAAGCCAGATGGGGTCAACCACGCGCGCGCCGGGTGGATCATATATCTACCGCGCCTCGAAATCGGCGGTTCTGAACCTCGGGCGCAACCTGGCGACCGATCTGGCACAACTGGGTATTGCCGTGGGCGTTTATCATCCGGGTTGGGTGCAGACGGATATGGGCGGCACATCCGCCGAAATCACCGTAGACGCGGCGGCAAGCGGCCTGATGGAGCGTTTTGAGGCACTCTCGCTCGAGACAACGGGCTGTTTTGAGACATGGGACGGCCGCCCCCACGCCTATTGACGCCTAGTGGACGTTGACGGCGGCGTAGTCATGCTCCCGCGCCAGGAAAAAGGCCATGTTGCGGTCCTTGACCAGTGCCAGCCGTTCGCCATCCGAGTTGTGCACCGCATAGATCGTATCGACCCCCAGCGCCTGTTCCCGCACTTCTCGCGGCAAATCGGCAACCGCCACGGGGCGGATGTAGACGATCCGGTCGCTTTCTTTGGCATCAAAGTTGTACGGCGTATTCATCTGCTCACCCCTTCTTGTTGATTTCGATGGTCTGAACCACACGCTCGGGCTCGGCCCGGTGCAGATCCACGTGCAAAAGACCGTTCTCGGTCCGGGCACCGGCCACTTCGACCCCATCTGCCAACACAAAGCTACGCTGAAACTGCCGCGCGGCAATGCCGCGGTGCAAAAACACCCGTTCCGCCCCGTCATCCACTTGCCGACCGCGCACCACAAGCTGTTGATCTTCAATCGTTATGGACAGATCGCTTTCCGAAAACCCGGCCACGGCAAGTGTGATCCGATAGCTCGACTCGCTCGTTTGCTCGATATTGTAGGGGGGATAGCCGTTGCCTTCGCTCTTTGCGGTGCGTTCGACAAGGCGTTCCAGTTGTTCGAACCCCAACAAAAACGGATGGGATCCCAGCGTCAGTTTCGTCATGACACGTCCTTTGCAAGCGACAGTCCAGTGCGGCCCCGTTTTGGCGACCAGCCCTAAACATATGGGTCGGGAATTAAGGCCCCGCAAGACATGGACATTTGGAATATGCGCCAACTGTCCTTATCTTAACGAAGTGTTAAAAGCAGAATCGCGCCCGCCATGAATATCGCCAGCGAAATGATGACCGAAGAGGTTCTGCGGATGAAGCTGGAGATGCTGCGCCGCGAGCACCGCGATCTTGATGAAGCGATTGGTGCGCTCGAATCCAAGGGCACTGCGGACGCATTGACGGTGCGGCGCCTGAAAAAGCAAAAGCTTGGGCTCAAAGACCGCATCGCAATCATCGAAGACAGGCTGACGCCAGACATCATTGCCTGACCCCGCCAGACGCGTATAGTGCGCCGCTCTTGGGGTGGCTCGCACAGGGGGCAACGGGACATGTCAGCAAAGGTCGGCATCATCATGGGCAGCCAGTCCGACTGGGAAACCATGCGTGCTGCCGCAGAGATACTCGATACACTTGATGTGGCGCATGAGGTGCGCATCGTCTCGGCCCACCGCACGCCGGACCGGCTGTGGGAGTACGGCAAGACGGCTGTTGAGCGCGGGCTTCAGGTGATCATCGCGGGCGCGGGCGGCGCGGCGCATCTGCCGGGAATGATGGCCTCGAAAACCCGCGTGCCTGTGATCGGCGTCCCGGTCCAGACCAAGGCGCTCGGCGGGCTCGACAGCCTTTACTCGATCGTTCAGATGCCGCGCGGGTTCCCCGTGGGCACTATGGCCATCGGTGCAGCAGGGGCCGCCAATGCTGGCCTTATGGCGGCAGGCATTCTGGCCTTGAATGATCCCGCGCTCGCAACCCGTCTGGATGCCTGGCGCGCCGAGCTTTCCGCCAGTATCCCCGATGCCCCCACCGATGACTGAGCCGCTGCCTCCCGGCGCCGTGATTGGCATTCTGGGCGGCGGCCAGTTGGGCCGGATGCTGTCCGTTGCGGCCGCCCGGCTGGGCCTGCAATGCCATGTTTTCGAGCCGGGAGACGCGCCGCCCGCCGCTCAAGTGGCCGCCTTTGTGACAACCGCACCGTATGACGACCCGGTCGCGCTGACGCGCTTTGCCCAAAGCGTCGATGTGGTGACGTACGAGTTTGAAAACGTGCCGACCAAAGCGCTCGACCTGATCGAAGCGCATGTGCCAATCCGGCCCGGGCGCCGGGCGCTGGCGACGAGCCAGGACCGGTTGGTTGAGAAGCAATTCCTGCAAGACACCGGGCTGCAAACCGCCCCGTTCGCGCCGGTGGACGACGCCGCCAGCCTCGATGCCGCCCTGTCCGACATCGGCATGCTCGCGATCCTGAAGACCCGCCGCTTTGGCTATGACGGCAAGGGGCAGGCGCGGATCATGGCGCCAGCGGATGCCGCACAAGCGCTCGCGGATATGGCCGGGGCACCGGCCCTCCTGGAAGGCTTTGTCGATTTCACCCACGAGGTTTCCGTCATCGCAGCCCGCGGTCAGGACGGCCAGACTGCCGCCTTCGACCCCGGCGAAAACGTCCATCAAGACGGTATCTTACGCACCACGCGCGTCCCTGCCCGGCTGACCGCAGCGCAGAAATCCGACGCGGTTCTCATTGCCGCCAAGATCCTCAATGCGCTCGACTATATCGGCGTCATCGGGGTCGAGCTGTTCGTCACCCCCGCGGGCCTTGTCGTCAACGAGTTTGCCCCGCGCGTCCACAACTCCGGCCACTGGACGCAAAATGGGTGCATCATCGACCAGTTCGAACAACACATCCGCGCCATTGCGGGCTGGCCTTTGGGTGACGGCACACGGCATGCCGATGTCGAGATGGAAAACCTGATCGGCGACGATATCCTGCGTATCCCCGAACTCGCCGCCAGCGGCGCAGCGATCCACCTCTACGGCAAGGCGGAGGCGCGCCCCGGACGCAAAATGGGGCACGTCAACCGGCTGACTGGCTCGGTATGAGCACCCGCCCCCGCGTCTCGGTCCGTGGAATTGTCATGGCCGATGACCGGCTGCTGCTGGTCAATGCCTGGCCCGGCAATCAAAGCGATCTTCTCTGTGCCCCAGGCGGTGGTGTGGAGCCGGGTCAATCCCTGCCCGAAAACCTGATCCGCGAGATTTATGAGGAAACCGGGCTGACCGTCGAAGTCGGGCCGGTCGTTCTGGTCAACGAATTCCACGATCCGAACAGCACCTATCACCAGATCGACATCTACTTTCGGTGTGAGATCGTTGCGGGCCAGCTCGACGCCAGCTGGCGGGATGTCGACGGCGTGGTGCACGACCGTCGTTTCGTGACGCGAGAGGAGATCGAAACGCTGCTTGTCAAACCCGATAGCCTTGCCGAGGTGGCCTGGGGCGGTGGCGGTATCACCTACGACCCGCTGGAGCCCGTGCTGCGCTAGGGGCCAGGCTACCAATCGCAACGCCAGCCAATACGAGCGCCCCGGCAATCAGCGTCCGCGTCCCCAGCGCCTCGGCCAGAAACAGCGCCCCACCCGCCGCCGCGATCACCGGCACGGTCAGCTGCGCAAGCGCGGCGGCTGAGGCGTCGAGCCTTGGTAAAACGCTGTACCACAGCGCATAGCCCATCCCCGATGTCACCACACCGGACGTGACCGCCAGAACAACGCCTTGCCACGTCACCGCCGCAGCGTCGGGCACGATCAGCCAGATCAGCGCCCCCGCGGGCACCGCCAACGCAAAGTTGGCCGCCGTTGCAGCAAGTGGCGCGTCGGTGCCGCGCCCGATCAGCGAGTAGATCCCCCACCCCACCGCAGCCGCAGACATCAGCGCCACACCCGATGGGTCAAGCCGCACCGCCCCGGCGGGCCAGGACAGCCAGACAAGCCCGGCAAAGGCCACACCCGCCCCAAGCCAGCGGCGCGCGCCCGGGCGTTCGCCGGACAAAAGGGCGCCAGCAAACATGGTGACCTGCACACCGCCAAACAGGATCAAGGCACCGACCCCGGCATCAAGCGTCAGATAGGCAAAGGAAAAGCCGACGATATACACAAGCAGGGCCACCGCTCCGCTCGGCCGCCGCGCGACCGCCCAGGGCACCCGCCCACCGGTGGCATAGACCATCAGCACCAGCGCAATCGCCCCGCTGGCCAACCGCAGCGCTGCGAAATCCGCAGGCCCAATCCAGCCATCCGCCAAGGCAACCCGATTCAGAACCGAGTTGGCCGCAAACGCCACCATAGTCAGCGCCGTCAACAGCAGAAGGCGCATGGTCCCTGCGCTTAGTTCAGGAACGGCATGGGATCGACACTGTCAAACCCGTCGCGCACCTCAAAATGCAGGAAGCTGGGGCTGCCGTCGCGTACGGCGGCGATGGTCTCGCCCCGGCCAACGGTGTCACCCTTCTCCACCTCAATGCCATCGACGCCCGCGTAGACCGTCAACAGGTTGTCGGCATGGCGCAGCACGATGATCGGGATCTGGTCGGTATCGCGGGTGATCGCGGCAACGGTCCCTTCATCAGCGGCCCGAACCGCCGTGCCTGCCGACGCCGCGATGCCGATGCCGTCATTCGTCCCGCTCTCATAGGGTCGGATGATGCTGCCCGCGACGGGCATCAAGAGGCGCCCCGTATCGGACGCATCGGTCGCATCCTCGGCCATCTGCGGCGAAGGCGGCGCAGGCTCTGGCTCGGGCGTTGCGTCGACCGGCGGCAGCGGCGTGGCCGCGCTTGGGGGGGACGGCGCCACGCTGCCCTGCCCCGGCGCCACGGTCGCCGCAACCGTGGGTGCCGCCGCCACGGGCTCGGCAGCCACGGGGATCAACAGATACTGTCCGGTGCGCACGTCGAGGTCCGGCCCAAGCCCGTTCCAATCCGCAAGGGACCGGGGCGTCACATTATAGCTGCGCGCGATGGTAAACGCGGTCTCGCCCGGCTGCACCTGATGCCGGATCGGCTCGGTCCCGGTCTGCTGGCCCGGGATCACCGGCGCGGCAGAGGCCGTCTGCCCGCCCGCGCGGTTGATGGCATCGCCCGCGACCGTATTCACATCCAGACTGCCCGCCGGCAGGATCGGCCCCGTTGCGATGGCCCCCGTCGCTGGCGAAGGTTCGGCCACTCGGTTCGGCAGCGCAAGGATTTCACCGTCCCGCAATGGCAGGCCATCGCGGATCCCGTTGAATTCAGCCAGGCTAACCGGATCGACGCCCACGCGCGCCGCCACATCGCTGACCGTGTCGCCGCGGCGTGCGAGCGCAACTTGGTAGTTTGGATACGAAATCACGCCACGGCTGTCCGCCAACGGAGGCGCCGCGGTCGGCTGACCCACCGCCTCGCTGGTGTCAAAGCCGTTACCGATGCTGCGCAGATCGCTGTCGAATGTCCCGCCGCAGCCGGCAATCGCAATAAGCGCGCTCAGCGCCACACCGCCCCGGATCGTTTGTTTCGGATATCCCATCGCTCAACCCTCACATGCGGCCCGTCTGTCGCGGGCTCTGCCTTATCCACACCCCTAGTCCTGGCTCAGCCCCTCTACAAGAGGGACAAAGCGCACCGGCATGAGTTCGTCATAGTCATAGCCCGCCTCGGTGCGCGTCACCTTGATCAGCCGCTGCACCGTGTCCGACTGCCCCACCGGCAGCACCATGATACCGCCAACCCGCAACTCCGCCAAGAGCGGACCGGGCGGGTCTTCGGCGGCGGCCGTCACGAGAATGCGATCAAACGGGGCCTGTTCGGGGTAGCCATGGCTGCCATCGCCCGCAACGCAGGTGATGTTGCTGAACCCTTCACGGGTGAACAGGGACTGGGCGGCCCGGGCCAGCCGGGCATGGCGCTCTACCGTGTAGACCCGCCGCGCCAGGTGGCTCAGCACCGCCGCCTGATAGCCCGAACCTGTTCCGATCTCGAGCACCTTGTCGCGCGGCTGCACGTCCAGCGCCTGGCTCATCAAGCCGACAACCGACGGCTGGCTGATCGTCTGGCCGCAGGATATCGGCAGCGGCATATCCTCATAGGCGCGGTCGGAGAACACGCCGGTGACGAAAAGCCCCCGATCCACCTTCTCCATCGCTTCGAGGACGCGCGTGTCGCGAACGCCGCGGGTGCGCAGCGCAAAGAGGAACTGCATCTTCCGCTCTGCGTCCTCGGACGTCATTCGAGCGCGGCTTTTAGCTTGTCGATGGCGTCATGGGCCGTCAGGTCCGGGCGCAACGGCGTGATCGAGACATATCCGTCCTGGTTTGCGTCCACGTCCGATCCGGGCCCGGTGCGCACGGTCTGCGGACCGCCTGTGACCCACATGAACGTGCGGCCGGTCGGGGAGACATGGGGTTTGACCCCATGCCGCGGCGTATCGCGATAGCCCTGTGTCGTCGCGCGCAAGCCTTTGACATCGTTGGCAGGAACCGGGGGGAAGTTCACGTTGTAGAACACGCGATAGCCGGCATGATCCCACATGGCACCATCTAGAATCCGGCGCACGGTTTCGACACCAAAGGCCGCTGCCGCTTCGAACGGGTTGTCGAGCTTGGCATTGTCTGGGCCGTAAAACTGGCTCAGCGCGATCGCCCTTTTGTCCTGAAGCGCCGCCTCCATCGCGCCGCCGATGGTCCCGGAATAAAGCACGTTCTCGGCCGCGTTGTTGCCACGGTTCACACCGGAGAGCACCAGATCCGGCGGCGCGTCCTTCATGACTTCGTAAAGCCCCGCCAGGACGCAATCAGCCGGGCTGCCCTCGGCGGCAAACCGGCGCGGGGCAAGCTCGGCCAGCATGGTGGGGTGGGTGTAGCTTATGCACTTAGCGACGCCCGATTGCTCGAAGGCCGGCGCCACGACCCAGACCTCGCCATCGGGTCCCGCGATTTCTTTTGCAATGGCTTCCAACACGGCAAGACCCGGCGCATTAATGCCGTCGTCATTCGTGATCATAATGCGCATGGACGGGCCCCCGGTCGCTGTCGGCCCTTCCTATTTCAGGTCTCTCGGCGCGGCAAGCGGCAGCGGTCAGGGCGCGGTGGCCACGTAGGCCGCGCTCGTCCGACTGGGCGGGCCAGCGCGGAAGGCGACGTGGCGCGGGGCGACAAAGCCGGCCTGCGCAAGCATCGACAGCATTTCGCCAGGTCGGTACGCCCGGTGCCCCCACTTCCAACGCAAGAGCGCCGTGCACCAGTGCGGGCGACTGACGGCGAGATAGATTGTCCCGCCGGGGCGTAGGCGTGTCCGGCACCAGCTTAGCGCGGCGATGGGATCATCCGCATGTTCGATGACATGGGCCGCAAGCACTGCGTCGCAACTGCCCGGGCCGGGGCGTTCACCCCCAAGTGCCGCACAGGCGGGTTGCATCGGCACGCCCCATCGGCCCAGTTCCGACTGCGCCCGCATCAGCATCTCCGAAGACGTATCAACAAGATGGCAGAGTACGGGCCGCGTTTTGCAGGCCTTCAGGTATGCCGCCGCAAACGCGCCCGTCCCGGTGCCGATATCTGCGATCACCGCATGGTCAAGTCCGGACAGATTCCCAAAGAACCCGTCATAGGCCGCCCCGTAGCCAAGCTTGTCGATACCTGCCTGCCACCGCCCGGCCATTGTGTCATAAAGGTCGTGAAGGCGATCCTGTGGCGCGTGTGTTTTGGCGAAGAGCATGGCGATCCCTTATCGTCAGTTTTATTGACGATAAGCACGGCACGTCATACCGTCAACTAAATTGACTATCCTCCGACAAGATCCGCAGCGCGTCACGCATCCGGGCAAAGCGTTCGCTGCCGATCCGCGCGACATAGAGCGCCTCGATCTCGCCCTTGATCCGGTCCGCGTCCGCCAGGATGGCAAGCCCAAGCTCGGTGAACTCCACCCGGTTTTGTCGTTTATCAGCAGAAGACGGCACGCGGCGGATGAGGCCGTCGGCTTCAAGCCCGTCGAGATGCACCTTGACCGCCTGCTTGGTCATCCCGGCAAGGGCGACAAGCCGGGCCTGATCGATGCCCGAGCGCCCGATGAACCGCACCACACGCGCTCGCGCATCGCCGAACGCCGCGTGCCCCGCCGCCAGCATCCGCGCGTTGAACTCACGCTCCCAGGCTTCAGCGGCCAGGACGAGGTTGATCCCGATATGATCGGGGGCGTCGGGGTCCTTCATCCCAACTTCGCCACCAGCGCGGCGGCGACGTTGCGCGGATCGGCCAGGGTGCTGCGATCTTCGCCGGGAAAAAATCGGGCGCGCGTGGCGGTTGGCATCGGGTCGGGCGTGTCGATCAGGACGCGCGGGCCGGTCTTGGGCGTCTCTGCCTGCCAGCTGCGCGCGAGTGCGATCTGCGCGGCCTTGGTCGCGCCGTAGGCACCAAAGAACTTTTGCCCCGCCCGCGCGTCGTCCAGAAACAGGGCCGTGCCTGCCGGTGCCGCGAGCAAGAGCGGTTCGATCATACCGATCAGAACGCCCGTCGCGGTGACGTTTATCGCGATGCTCTTGTCCCAATCCTTGCGCGCGATGTGCCCGGCGGGCGAAAGCGGCGCAGCATGGATCGCGGCATGCACCCAGAGATCGGCATGGCCCCAGCGATCATGGATCGACCGGCACATATGGGCCATAGCATCTGCGTTGGTGATGTCCATCGGGGCGAGAGTGGCCTGCCCGCCCGCCGCCTTTACCCGGTCATCCACCTCTTCCAAGGCCCCCGTCGTACGGGCAACGGCAACGATGTGATGTGTGGGCGCCAGCGCTTCGGCGAGCGCCGCGCCAAGCCCGCGCGAGGCGCCGGTGATCAGGGCAACGGTCTGGGTCATGGCCGGGGTGTGCGGTGTGCTGGCGCGAAGGTCAAGCCTGCGCCGGACCTCTAAACAAACGCGCCTGGATCAGGCTCGTGCACGTGATCCATGCAGCCACAGTATTCATCGCAGGGCCCGGGGTGGTGGGCGTGATCGTGCGAGTGGACATAGACCGAGAGTTCATAGGGCATATCCTCGTCAGTCGGGTCAAAGACCGGAACGACGGCATCGAAACCAACCGCATCGTCGTCCTCCGCTCCGTCACCCTCATCCGGGGTCGCGCCGGCCAGCAGCAAGACGCCCGCGCCACCACCGCTGCTCAGCCCCAAAACACCCGCGATCGCGGCCAGAAGGACGGCAAATATGCCGCCACCACCACCGCCACCATCGCCGCCGCCTTCATCCGGCGTGAACGATGGCGGTGCGGCTTCGCTTGTGAGCCCGGAAGATGGGGGTGGCGCCGCGCTGGCGACAGCACCATCCGCGACGCCATAGATGAACTGCGCCCCGGATACGTCGCCATCGCCAAGATCTTCGGCGCGGATCACGGGGTTCATGATCTCGGATGCGTCGTTGACATGGCCGAGGCCAATGGCATGGCCAATTTCGTGCAGGGCCACGGCAAAGAAGTTGAGATCGGTTTCGCCAAACGGGGCCCAGGTTTCGGTGCTGTCCATGGTGATTTCAGCGGCGGCGAGCTGACCCACCGGCATGAAATCGAAATAGAGCATCTCGGCGCGGCCGACCGTCGATCCGGCCAAGGCACCCATCTCGACATCAATGTCGGAACTTGAAAGCGCGCCAACCTCGACAAAGTCGATATCCGCCACGTTTTCCCAAGCCTGGAAGGCCGCGTCGAGCGCATCGTCGAAATCGGACTGGTTGTAGAGATTGGTATCGTAGCTGAGGCCCGACGTGATCGAGGATGCCCACGTGACAACGCCGCCTTCGACCCCGACCGTCGGCGTGCCCCATTTGAAATCATTGAATGCGCTACTCATCGCCCGCGGTCACACATCGCCTTCCCGTTCATTCGCGGGGCGAGTCATCGACAAAAATATGGCGATTCTATGAACGCGGGCCCAACTATTCGGCTGCTGTCTTGAGTTTGAAGCCCTGGTCGATCATGTCCTTCGGCTCGATCGGGTAGTCGCCGGTAAAGACCGCGTCGTGATATTTTGGATTGGCCGGATCACGGCCGTTGGCTTCGCCCACCGCACGATAGAGCCCGTCGATGGTCACGAATTTCAGCGAGGCAACGCCCAGGTAGTCGCGCATCTCATCCTCGCTCATATGGGCCGCCAACAGCTCATCCCGGTTGGGCATGTCGACGCCGTAGAAATCGGGCCAGATCGTTGGCGGGCTGGCCACGCGGAAATGCACTTCGGCAGCGCCGGCTTCCAGCACCATGTCCTTGATCTTGCGGCTGGTGGTCCCGCGGACCACGCTGTCGTCGACCAGGATCACGCGTTTGCCCCGCATCAGCGCGCGGTTGACGTTGAGCTTTAGCCGCACGCCCATGTTGCGGATCTGTTCGGTCGGCTCGATGAAGGTGCGACCCACATATTGATTGCGGACAATCCCCATCTCGAACGGGATACCGCTTTCCTGCGCGAAACCGATGGCTGCGGGTGTGCCGCTGTCGGGGACGGGGCAGACCATGTCCGCCTCAACCGGCGCCTCGCGCGCCAGCTCGCGCCCGATGTCGCGGCGCACTTCGTAGACCGAGCGTCCGTTGATCACCGAATCCGGGCGGCTGAAATAGACATATTCAAAGATGCAGGGGCGCGGCCGGACCGGTTCGAAGGGCCAAAAGCTCTCGACCTGGCCACCGCTGATCACCACCATCTCGCCCGGCGCGATTTCGCGCACGAACTCCGCCCCGATGATGTCGAGCGCGCAAGTCTCAGAACACAGAACATGCGCATCGCCAAGCTTGCCCATGACGAGGGGCCGGATACCCAGCGGGTCACGCACACCGATCAGCTTGGAGCGCGTCATGGCAACGATAGAGAACGCGCCTTCGACCTGGCGCAACGCCTCTTTCATTCGGTCCGGGATCGACCGGCCCATTGAGCGTGCCATCAGGTGAATGATGCATTCGGTGTCCGAGGACGACTGAAAGATCGATCCGCGCGCGATCAGCTCACGGCGCAGCGAGGCGGCGTTGGTGATGTTGCCGTTATGGGCAATCGCCGCGCCGCCCATGGCAAACTCGCCAAAGAACGGCTGCACATCGCGGATTTGCGTATGCCCTTTGGACCCCGCGGTCGAGTAGCGCACATGCCCGATGGCCAGATCGCCGGGCAGCGTGTCCATCACGGCCTGGGTGGTGAAGTTATCGCGGACGTAGCCAAAGCGGCGGGCCGAATTGAACCCCTGGTCCGCGTCATGGGTGACGATGCCGCCCGCCTCTTGCCCGCGATGTTGAAGCGCGTGAAGCCCAAGCGCGACAAAGCTTGCTGCGTCTTTCGGGCCTATGATCCCAAACACACCACATTCTTCGTGAAGTTTGTCATCGTCGATGGTGTGAGAGGGCGGCAAATCTGGCATCGGCAGGCGGCTCCGAATCCGTCTCGTGGCAGCTTGGGGCACACATAGTCCGATCCTGCGCGGGTGTCACGAAACTATCATGTACTGGCAGAGTTAAGCAGTATTCAGGTCGGGCAGAATGCGCGTGTGCTTCTGCATTTCGTGCAAAGCCTCGCCAAACGTTGAAAAACCCCGCGCTTCCAGCATCGGCAGCATCTTGAGAAGAACCGCGGCAGTGGCATAGGCGTCGCCCAGCCCGGTGTGGCGCACGACGGCAGGGATCGTGACCGACAGCCGGTCCGCAATGGCGTCAAGCGTATGTTCGGCGCTGCCACCAAACAACACGGCCGAAAGCAGCACAGTGTCCATCACCGGATTGTCCCAGCGCGCGTCCGCGCCCTTTGCCCAGCGCTGCATAAAGGCCATGTCGAATGGTGCATTATGGGCCACAAGCACCGCATCGCGGGCGAATTGGTGGAACCGCTGGCCCGCGACGGCCATGGGCGGGGCATCGGCGACCATGTCGTCCGAGATGCCATGCACAGCCGTCGATGTTTGCGGGATCTTGCGGCCGGGATTGACCAGCATGTCGAAGGTTTCCCCCTCAACCAAGCGCCCGTTCACGACGCGCACTGCGCCGATTTGGACGACCTCATCCTTTTCCGGCAGAAGGCCGGTGGTTTCCGTGTCGAAGACCACAAAGGCCAGGTTCGACAGCGGTGTGTCGCGCACCGAGTCGGTGCGGGGGCTTTCAAAGAGGCCGAAGTCAAACACCAGCGGGCGTTGGGCCGTGGCATCAGGCTCGGTCTGAAGTGTGAGCATATAGCCTGCGTTTTCCCCCAAAAGCCGGACATTGGCCTCGAACACGCGCGTGCCGTCGGCGGTGGAGAGGCGTAGTTCTGCCGTTGTGAGATGCTCGTTCCCGAGCTCTTCCAATGCGCGGGTGATCGGGTCTTTTTCGAGGTACGCAAAGATAGAGTGCCCCAGACAAAGCGGGCGCACCGGTTCCAAGGCATGCGCGGCCTGTCCGTCGTAAAGGACGATCCTGTGATCGGGGCTGATCGTCAGGACCGCCACTGGAATCTCCGACAGGACGGCGGTGAGCTGTTGCCGCTCGGCGGTCAGGCGGGCGGTTTCTATGGCGATTTGTTCGGCGGCGCGGATGTTGCTGTCGCCCAGCCGGGTGCTGAGCGCCGCCGCGGCGGGGGCAAGATCGCCCAGGTACTTTGCGGGCGCATGGTCAATTTCGCGATCGACATCGGTATGGGCACGGGTGCGAAGGTCGGCGGCGAGACGTTCGATGGGTTTGGCGACGTTTTCGTCAAACAACAGCCAGATCGCCACCGTCAGCCCCGCAATCCCGAACCCCGCAATCAGCCCGGCATTCACGAAGCCCGGTGTCGCGTTGCCGGTCATCGCGCGGCCATGGCCGAAGTATAGAGCCAGTCCAAGGATCGCGAGCGAGCCCAGGCCCATAAGCGCGAAGAACAGAAGGATGCGCAGGCGCAGGCTGAGGGAAGCCATCTCTCAGACCTCCGCCCGGCAGGTGAGGCCTGCGACCGGGTCTTCGGGGTCCAGATCGATCCATTGGGCCCCGATCACCTCGCCATTGTCCGCGAGCGAGATCCCATCGATCAAATCGGCCCGTCGGTTGCCTTCGCAATCCACCAACACCTGCAGCTTCGTGACCGCCGCCCAACGCCCGTAGATGACCAAATCGACCATCCGCTGGCCGGGCAGCGCGTCGTTGGTGCGCACAGATGCGGTATCCACGGCGATAAAGCGGCTCGTATAAGGGGCGATATAGGTCCACGGGCGGTAGAAGGCGCTTTCCTCTACGGCGGTCGCGACCTCCATCCCTTCGGGCATCGAAGCAACCGTGCGGTCGTACCAGCCGTATTCGTTCGCGATGGTGGCCGCGAGCATTGCGCCGCCGGCCGCCACCGGCGTCAGCCAGCGCGGCAAACGCCCGCCCAGAATGCGGTTGATCAGCATAACGGCGCCCGCGCCAGCGAACCCCGCGATAAACGTGGCGATCAGTTCCAGAAACATGCCTGCGGGCCTCCTCTCCCGCTGGGTAGCTTAGCCGAGCGTGCCCTTCCCCTGACCCACCGCAGATTGCATCGTGCGCACGACGACGAAGGCGTCGCGCAGGTGGCTGCGCTCGAAATCAGACAGCTCGGTCGGCGCCAGATAGTTGTCCGGGGCCTCCCCCGCGCCGATCTGCCAGGCTTGGTGTTCCAGCCGTGTTTGGGCGATCAGGTCATAGGCGTCGAGCAGATCCTGCGCGCCGCTTTTGCTGACGGATCCGGCGTCTGCGGCGGCTTCGAGCCGCGCGCGGGTGTTCACACCCTCTATTGCCCCCATCAGCGCATACAAACGCGCCAGGTCCACGATGGGGACAACACCGTTCATCTTCATATCGATCTGGTTCTTGTGCTCGCCCGAACGGACGGTCGCGAAACCGCGCAACAGGCCAAGCGGCGGGCGGTGTTTGAGCGAGTTGGCCACCATATGCGCGACAAAGATCGAGTTCTTGGATGCGCGCGCAAGCGTCTTGGTTTGCAGATCCTCGAACAGGCCACGCGTTCCCCCGATGGGGCGCAGGTCAAACATGACCGAAGCCAGCATCTGCGCTTCGGGGCTTGGGGTCGCAATCCAGCCTTCGAAGTAGCCGCGCCAGACCTTCAGCGGCTGCCGCCACCTTTCTGCCGTCGCCATCATATCGCCGGGGCAATAGACGTAGCCGCAGGTGTCCAGCCCGTCGCTGACGAACTTGGCGAGTTCGGCAAAATAGGCATCATCAGCCTCGGTCGCGCTGTCGTCCAGGATCAGACAGTTGTCCTGATCCGAGACGCCGGTCTGTTCGCGCCGCCCCTGGCTGCCGCAGGCCAGCCAGAGGTAAGGCACCGGCGGCGGGCCAAGGGATTCTTCCGCCAGTTTCAGAAGCCTCCGGGTTGCAGCGTCGGCAATATCGGTGATCAGACGCGTCACGACGTCGTGGCGGTTACCCGCGCCAACCAGTTGCGCCAGAAGTTGCGGGATACGCGCGGTGACCTTGGCGATCTCGTGCGCGTCCTGCGCCGTCGAGATGTCGCCCACCAGGTAGGCCGAGTTCACCGCTTGCAGACGCGTCAGATCGGTTTGCGTGACGATGCCCACGAGCTTGCCGCGCTCGGCAATCGGGATGTGCCCGATATGAAGCTCCATCATCGAGTGCAGGACATCCGACCCGATGGCGGTTGGCGGAAGTGTCTCGGGGTCGGCGGTCATCACGGTGGAGACCGGCGCATCCGTGGGACGTTTCTCGGCCAGCACACGCCCGCTTAGGTCGCGAATGGTCACGATCCCGGCAAGGCGGTCGCCTTCGACCACGCACAGCGACGACACCCGCGCATCGCGCATCATCTGCGCCGCCTTAAGGATCGTCGTCTCTGGTGCGCAGGTCAGCGGATCGCGCGTCATGATCGCTTCGACCCGCGTGTTCGTCAGATCGTTGGGGCGCGGCGCAGGTGCCCGGTCCGTCCCGCGGGTAAAGAAGCGGCGGAAGGGTTCGTGCGCCTCCATCAGCGCGTGGAACTCGGCGGCGGGCAGGAGGCAGACGCGTCCGTCCGAGGCCGCGGTGGCCGACGTCACGGCCACTCCGCCGCGCAAGAGCCCGCGTTCACCGAAACTGTTGCCTGGCTTGAGGTGCGACAGCTGGGTGCCGCCGGCGTCAGCCACATCCACCTCGCCAGCGACGACGAGGTAGAGGCCGTCGAGCGCTGCGCCGCTTTCATAAATCACTTCGCCGGCGCTCAGATCGCGTGGCTGAAACAGACCTGCGATCCGGGTCAATTCATCGGCGGGAAAGGTATCGTAGGGATGCACGGAGGCGAGAAAGCTAAGGAAGTTGTCCACTTGGGTCAGCACCCGTCATCTCCTTGTCGCGGAACCGCCCCCTGGCCGGGAGAAAGCCAAGAGGCGGAACCGTGTCAGATCGGACGGGGCGCGCCTATGCGCCCCGCCGGTTCGCTTAGTGGTCGGCTGCGGCCGCACCGGCGCCACGTGGCACCCGGACGCTTTCGACCAGTTCCTTGATTTCGTCGGGCGTATCCTCGGTCGCATGCGACACGAAGTAGGCCGTGGCGAAGTTCAGCATGGCGCCAACTGCACCGAAGGATGTCGACTTGATGCTGAGAAGCAGCGGGTCGGCGTCGGTGAAGGTGTTGGTGCCCGGGATGAAGAACCAGCCCTTGTGCAGGAAGATGTAGACCAGGGTGACCAGAAGGCCGACGGTCATACCTGCAACAGCGCCCTTGTTGTTGATGCGGGTCGAGAAGATCCCCATCATCAAGGCCGGGAAGATCGAGGCTGCTGCCAGACCGAAGGCCAGGGCCACCGTCTGGGCCGCAAAGCCCGGCGGGTTCAGACCCAGATAGGTTGCAACCGCAATGGCTACAGCCATCGAGACCCGTGCCGTCATAAGCTCACCTTTTTCCGAGATGTTCGGTGTCAGCTGACCTTTGAAGAGGTCGTGGCTGACCGAGCTTGAGATCGCGAGCAAGAGGCCAGCCGCGGTCGACAGGGCGGCGGCAAGACCACCGGCTGCGACAAGGGCGATGACCCAGCCCGGAAGACGGGCGATCTCGGGGTTGGCAAGCACCAGGATGTCACGGTTCACGCTCAGCTCCGACCCGGCCCAGCCACGCTCGGCAGCCTGGGCTGCAAAGGCTTCGGACTTGTCGTTGTAGAACTGAATGCGGCCGTCACCGTTCTTGTCTTCGAACTTCAGAAGACCGGTGACTTCCCAGTTTTTCATCCAGTCGGGACGCGCCGCGTATTCGATCGGCTCTTCCGACACACCGTTGTTGTAGATGGTGTCGATGATGTTCATGCGCGCCATGGCACCAACAGCCGGAGCCGTCAGATAGAGCAGTGCAATGAACACCAGCGCCCAGCCAGCGGACCAACGGGCGTCGGCCACTTTGGGAACGGTGAAGAAGCGGATGATGACGTGGGGCAGACCCGCAGTACCGATCATCAGCGACAGCGTGAACAGAACCATGTTCAGCGTGTTCGCATGGTGCTCAGTGTAGCTGGCAAACCCAAGGTCGGCGACCACAAGGTCAAGCTTTTCAAGCAGGTAGAGGCCCGAGGCTTCGCCGCCCGGCGAGTACTCGCTAAAGAGACCCAGACCCGGGATCGGGTTGCCGGTCAGCTGGAGCGAGATGAAGATTGCCGGAATGGTGTAGGCCGTGATCAGCACGCAGTACTGAGCGACCTGCGTGTAGGTGACGCCCTTCATGCCACCGAACACCGCGTAGGCAAAGACGACCGCCGCACCGATGAAGAGACCGGTGGAGTTGTCGACCTCGAGGAAGCGCGAGAACGCAACGCCGACGCCCGTCATCTGACCGATCACGTATGTGACCGAGGCCACGATCAGGCAAAGCACCGCGACCATGCGGGCCGTGGGGCTGTAGAAGCGGTCACCGATGAATTCCGGCACGGTGAACTTGCCGAACTTCCGCAGGTAAGGTGCGAGAAGCAGCGCAAGCAGCACGTAGCCGCCGGTCCAGCCCATCAGGAAGGATGAGTTGTCATAACCGGTAAACGCGATGAGGCCCGCCATCGAGATGAACGAGGCCGCAGACATCCAGTCCGCCGCTGTCGCCATACCGTTGGTGACCGGGTGCACGCCGCGTCCTGCGGCGTAGAATTCCGATGTAGAGCCCGCCCGGGCCCACACCGCGATGCCGATGTAGAGCGCGAAGGTCGCGCCCACAAACAGCAAGTTGAGTGTATACTGGTCCATAATCCCTCAGGGCTCCTTATTCTTCGTCGACGCCGTATTCGCGATCGAGACGGTTCATCCGCCAGGCGTAGAAGAAGATCAGGCCCAGAAAGACGAGGATCGAGCCTTGCTGGGCGAACCAGAAGCCAAGATCGGTACCGCCGACCGAAATACCGGACAGCATGGGCCGCAGCAGGATGCCGAAGCCGAACGAGACGAGAGCCCAGATGACGAGGCTCACCAAAATGATACGGACGTTGGCCGCCCAGTATCCCTTGTCAGTTTCTGCCGCTTTCGCGGGCTGTGATGTTTGATCCGACACGTGATGAATCCTCCTCTAAGGGTTCCTCCTGACCTGCCGCCCCCGGAACCAGGGCGACAAGCGCTTCAGTTAGGCCGTGACCGACTGTGCGATCCGGCCGAGTTCACGGGCGATATCGTCGATCGCGCCCATGGCGTTCACGCGCTTGAGCGCGCGGCATTCGTCGTAGTAGGCAATGAGGGGAGCGGTCTGTTTATGATATGCATCAAGTCGCGCTGCGACAGTTTCGGCATTGTCATCCGCTCTGCGTTTCATGTTCGTGCTGCCGCATTTGTCACAAGTTTCAGGGACTTGCGGGGCTTTGAAGGTATCATGATACCCCTCACCGCAATCGCCGCAGGTGAAACGGCCCGAGATGCGGGTGACCATTGCGGCGTCGTCCACCTCTAGCGACACGGCGGCGTTCACCTGCTGCCCGCTTTCTTCCAGCAGGCGGTCAAGTGCTTCGGCCTGCACCGTCGTGCGCGGGAAACCATCAAGGATGACACCGGCATTGACGTCGGGTTCGGCCAGGCGGTCCTTGAGGATGGCAAGCGCGATCTCGTCGCTGACAAGCCCGCCCGCCTCCATCACCGCCTTCGCGGCTTGCCCCGCCTCGGTCCCTGCGGCAACAGCCGCCCGCAGCAGATCGCCCGTCGACAACTGAACAAGGCCAAATTTCTCTTCGAGCATCCGCGCCTGGGTGCCCTTTCCGGCGCCCGGCGGGCCGAGCAGTATCAGCACGGTCGAAACCGCGTTTGGTGTGGTGCCACCATCCATGGAGTTTTCCTCCCAATTTTTCAGTAGGTTGCGCCAACCCCTCCTCAGGGCTGGCGCGGGGTATTAACCTTTGTTCATGCGGTTCTCGATGAGGTCATCGACAACGGCGGGTTCGGCGAGCGTCGAGGTATCCCCCAGCGCGCCATAGTCGTTTTCGGCAATCTTGCGCAGGATGCGGCGCATGATCTTGCCCGAGCGTGTCTTGGGCAGGCCCGGCGCCCACTGGATCAGATCCGGTGCGGCAATCGGGCCAATCTCGGTACGGACCCAGGTGCGCAGTTCCTTGCGCAGCTCTTCGGTCGGCTCCACGTCGTTCATCAGGGTGACGTAGCAGTAGATGCCCTGCCCCTTGATCTCGTGCGGGTAGCCGACCACAGCGGCCTCGGCGACCTTGGCATGTGCGACAAGCGCGCTTTCCACCTCGGCCGTGCCCATCCGGTGGCCCGAGACGTTGATCACGTCATCGACCCGCCCGGTGATCCAATAGTCACCATCCGCATCGCGGCGGCAGCCATCGCCCGAGAAGTAATAGCCCTTGTAGTCGCTGAAATACGTCTTCTGGAACCGCTCATGATCGCCCCAGACCGTGCGCATCTGGCCCGGCCAGCTATCTTTCAGGCAGAGGACACCTTCGCATTCGACCTGGTCGATTTCCTGGCCCGTATGCGGGTCAAGCACGACAGGCTGCACCCCGAAGAAGGGTTGCTGCGCCGAGCCGGGCTTGGTCGCCGTCGCACCGGGCAGCGGGGTCAACAGATGGCCGCCCGTTTCGGTCTGCCACCAGGTGTCGACGATGGGGCATTTCCCCTTGCCGACGATGTCGTTGTACCAGTTCCAGGCTTCGGGGTTGATCGGCTCGCCCACGGTACCCAGCACCTTGAGGTCGCTCAGGTCGTACTTCTCGACCCAGTCGTTGCCCTGCCCCATCAGCGCCCGGATCGCAGTGGGTGCGGTGTAGAACTGGTTCACCTTGTGCTTTTCACACACCGCCCAGAAACGGCCTGCGTCGGGATAGGTGGGCACGCCCTCGAACATGATGGTGGTCGCGCCGTTGGCCAGCGGCCCGTAGACGATGTAGCTGTGCCCAGTGACCCAGCCCACGTCCGCGGTGCACCAGAAGATGTCCCCGTCGTGATAATCGAACGTGTATTGGTGGGTGATGGCAGCATAAACCAGATAGCCGCCTGTCGTGTGGACAACGCCCTTGGGCTGGCCGGTTGAGCCCGACGTATAGAGAATGAAGAGCGGATCTTCGGCGTTCATCTCGACCGGCATCGAGTGATCGTCGGCCTCAAGCGCCATCTCGTTGTAATCAAAGTCACGGCCGTCAACCCAGGTTGTCTGACCGCCGGTGCGCTTGACCACCAGGCACTTGACCGTGTCCTTGCAGTGCAACAATGCGGCATCGGCGTTCGACTTGAGCGGCGTCTGGCGCCCACCGCGCGGCGCGTAGTCGGCGGTGATGACCACCTTGGCGTCCGAGCCGTTGATCCGCGCCGACAGTGCATCGGGCGAAAACCCGGCAAAAACGATCGAGTGGATTGCGCCGATCCGGGCGCAGGCGAGCATCGCGTATGCGGCCTCGGGGATCATCGGGAGATAGAGGATCACCCGGTCGCCCTTGCGCACGCCCATATCCTCAAGGATATTGGCCATCTTGCAGACGGACCGGTGCAGATCCTTGTAGCTGATGTGCATCGCGTCATCGTTGGGATCATCGGGTTCCCAGATGATCGCCGTCTGATCGCCGCGCGTCGCCAGATGCCGGTCGATGCAGTTGGCGGCGACGTTCAGGGTGCCGTCATCGAACCATTTGATCGACACGTCGCCAAAGCTGTAGTTGACGTCCTTGACCTTGGTGAACGGCTTGATCCAGTCGACCCGCTTGCCGTGCTCGGCCCAGAATGCTTCCGGGTCCGCGATCGAGGCCGCGTACATCGCAACATAGGTCGCCTTGTCTGCATGCGCCTTCTGAGCAAAGGCGGCGGACGGCGGGTACGTCGGGGCAGAGTCGGCTTTGGGGGTTTCGGCGTTCATTTGGGTCCTCCCTCGTCAATCCGTAGATCGTTCGATGACATGTTAGCGCACAAACTAGGCAGCGGGCGCGCTAAACCGTTGGGTGCAGTTTAGCATAATTTGAAAACAATCGGCTACAACTATGATTTCTATGTGTTTTTCTGTAAATGAATTACTGAGCTGCCTGGAAAGTTGTAAAGATCTGTAAAATGCCAGAGATTCAGCAAAGCATTCTAGTTACTTAATGCTAACCACATCGCCGCCGCCCCGCGCATCTCTGCAAACTGTCGCAGCGCCCGGGCGCGAGGCCGCATGTGACAATTGCGCTCATGGTGCGACCCAAGGCATGCGACTTGCATGCTCACGCAGGTTTTACTGGCGTACTCGATCACGTGAGTCGGACGGCGTATCGCGTAGGGTCTCATAGAGGTCCAGATACTGCTGGGCTTGCTTCGGCAAATCGAAGCGCCGTGTCGCGACTGTCCTGCACCGCGTCCGTGCCGCGCTGAGAAACGTGCTGTCGGATACAGTGCGCGAGAGGCAGGCCGCGAGCGCGTCGATATCGGCCTCTGGCACTAAGAACCCCGTCTCACCATCGACCACGATATCCCGTATGCCGCCCACGTCGAAAGCAATTACCGGCAAACCGCAGGCCATTGCTTCGATGGCCACATTGGGCAGGTTGTCTGCGCGACTGGGCAAGACCAGCACATCCGCGGCGCTGTAAGCCGCAGCAAGACGACCCTCATCCTCGAACCGGCCGAGCGAAACGCAACCTGGGCCAAATACCGAGGACTTTCCAACGTCGCCGATCGCTGCCGTTTGAACCTTCGGACCAAGGTCTGCCCGCGCAACAGCAGCCTCTAGCAGATCAAAGCCTTTTCGGTAGTTGACGACGAGATCTGACACGAAGAGAACAATGGTTGCGTCCCCATGAAGCCCAAGCTCTTGTCGGCTTTGCGCGCGGTCCCGCGGGGCAAACACGGACATATCGATGCCGTTGGCAATCACCGATATCGGAAACCGCCCAAAAAGCGCGCTCTTGCGCGCTTCGTCCGCGAGCCAGCGGCTGGGCGCCACGATGTGAAGGTCACTTGGCGCAAGGGTCGAGAATGCCTGTGCCTTTCTTGCGTGGACGCGCGCAGATAGGTCGCTTGGATCTTTCGAACCAAGTTGGAAGCATGCGCCACACGCTGCCTCGAAACGCTCGCAACCCAAGGCGTAGTGACACCCGCCCGTGAAGGGCCCCATGTCGTGCAGCGTCCAAACCACGGTTTGGCCCTTGCCGAGCGTCGAGAAAAACCGTCGATAATCGACGAAGCCGGCAATCCAGTGCAAGTTGAAGATCGGCGCGTGTAGATTTGGGGGCGTCGCGCGGCCCGGGTGTTTCATCCGATCGTCGGAGAACAATTCGAGCTTATGGCTCAGCGTTGGTCGATACCTCTTGAACTGTTCGCGAATGATCCTGTAGCGGACCCGCGACATGGCGCGGTCCCAAAGCGGTGCATTGGCATACATCTCGTCGATGGAGATAACGCTTGGCACCTCCGCAGGCGCCGAAGGAACGGCGTAGGCGCTGTCCACACCAAGCTGAAGCATCCCTTGATGCAGACGTTCGGCCGCAATCGCTGCGCCACCGCGGTTGTAGAATGCGGATAGGTGAATGACGTCGTGCACGGATTTACGGTGCTAGCACGTGAACTCGGCATACAGCGTGTGGCCGTGAATGCGATCAGCAATGCCGAACTTCAAAGCCGCCAAGATTGCCTTGCGCGCGACCTTTCGCGGCACCTTCCAGCGGCGCGCGTACCTTTGGCTTTGTAAGTCGGCATACCAACGGAAATGGATCGGCTCGAGCGGACCATAATCGATCACAACAGACTTCGCGCCAATGATCGGACACAGTTTGCGGCAGGCAGTGTCGCGCCAGCGGCTGATGTGATGGGGCGGCATGTCGAGAATTGCGTTGTCATAGCTGATAAAGCTGCCGGCGTTGGGCACCGCCATGCAGACTACACCGCCCGGGCGCGCCGACCGCACCATATCCCGCAAGAGCGCAACGGGATCGAGCACGTGTTCGAGCACCTGAAAAGAGACAACTCGATCAAATGGCTCGGGGTTGCTTTCGATGAACTGGTCAAGCAACACGCTGTGCAGGTCGAGCCCGGCCTGACGCCCGGCCTCAGCCGCCGCTGTGTTCAGTTCAATCCCGGTGCAGGTGTGCCCGGCCTCCTGCGCGAACCGCAAGAACGCGCCAAACCCTGAACCAACCTCCAGGATGCGCTCATTTGCATCTGCGCTTTTCAGCGCTCTTTCGTACTCCCATTTCTCTTCGAGGTAATACCACGGGATTTCCTGCAGTTTCTGATAGAGACCCTCATCCCCGGCAACCGGCGGATCGAAGAACTCCAACCCAGAGGCCGGGTCGGACAGAAGGCACAGCTCTGGCACATCCTCGAAAAGGTATCTGACATCGATCCCCAATTCGGTGTCCCACCGGCGGACGATGTCGGCGGTATCGATCCGCTCGAGCACCGCCCGTTCCGCCTCCGGCTGTGTCGACATCATCGCAGTCTCGGCCATTGCAACGCCTCATGTTTTTTCTGCACTGCACCACACTCGCAACGTGAACACAAATCTCGCGAGGCACTGGCCAGCAGGGCGTGCCCCCCAGGTCACCGCTTAACTGGCCGCCTTCGTGGCCAAGAGGCGCCGCAATGGGCTGCCGTATTTCCACAACAATGCCGCGCGCCGCCGGAAACGCCGCCGGATACTGCCCCGGGGTTTTTGCTGCAGCACGCTGCGGATCCGCTCATAGGCCATTGCATGTTCTGACATGCTGTCGGACCAGCGCCACTCCGATTGGTCGCTCAGCGCCATTGCCTGAGACGCATCGTCTTCGTCACCACAGTGTTCGCCGCTGCCATCGAATCCGATGTTGCGCACAAGCGATTGAGTCGGGCTGAGGCAGAGGCCACCGTTCTCAAAAACAGACGCATACCAGAAGATCGCCCAGGTGTTCATGCGGCCAGAGGCATTGAGTTCGACATGCAGCCAAAAGTCCGGCTCTGCGCGATCAAGCGTGAACCGGTCAATCGTTGGCATGTTCCAATCGGCCAACAGGCGATCCGGGTCCTTTTGAAAATGCGCCCACCGGTCCGCCCAAGTCGCCCAGCCCCAGCAATTGATGCATCGCCAAAAGAACGTCTCGGGCAATCCCTCCGAGTCTATCGGGTAGTTCCAGCCCGACACATGCCAGACCTTCGGCTCATCGGCATAACGGTCGAGCGCTGCGTTCATGAAACTCAGAAATCCCGGCGCCAGGACCATGTCGTCTTCGACAACGATGACCCGGCCGTGGGCGTTGGCGACCTGTGTGACGCCTTCGATAATGTTCGCCGCCAGGCCCACATTCTCGTCGCGCGCGCGGATTTCCACGGATTTGAAACCGGTCGCAGCCTCGGCAACCTCGCGCACGTCCCGAACCCGGGGTGCGTCCTCTTCCGAGCGGGGCCCATCGCAGAAGATGATCAGTTGCGTCTCTGATGCCAGCGTGTTGGCCGCAAGGCTTGCCAGCGTGCGGCGCAGGTGGTCTGGCCGCGCATAGGCGAAGACGGCAACGGGGGCCGTCATGCCGCGGTGTCCCGGGATCTGGCAACCACGTAACGCTGCAGACTGACTTCAAGCGGATTTTCCAGGGTCATCATCGGCGCGCCTCGCAACTCCTGGCGATCCCACGAGGACTCGAACCCCGAACCTGCTGATTAGAAGTCAGCTGCTCTATCCAGTTGAGCTATGGGACCGCTCGCCCGCCTTGTGTCACGAGGCGGGCGCCGCAATCAAGCCGGTGTCAATGCGTCCAGGCCCCACGCCGTTCGGGTGCGAAGTTTTCGCCATAGCCGCGGGGGCGAATGTTGGCCTTGCGGCGCTTTGGCTCCATCACCAGTGCGTCGATGTCGTTTTCTTCGGCATATTCCAGCGCCGCCTCTTTGGACGCAAAAGTGAGCCGGACCTGGCTTTGCGTATCCGATGAGCTTGTCCAGCCCATCAACGGGTCCACCTCGCGCGCGTTGGCTGGTGCGTATTCCAGCACCCAGTGCTTGGTTTTGGCGGTACCCGACGACATGGCCGTTCGGGCGGGCTGAAAGATACGGGCGCGCATGTGGAAGCTCCTGCGTTGCACGCTTTATCTACAACGTGACCAGCATCGCGCAAGTCCCGATGGTGTGCCGGTCTTTGGAACGCAGAATGTTGTCTGCCAGCCCAGGTCCGGGAGCGAGGGGGTGGGGTATCAACCCGGGCTGGCAGACGGTCTTGGTGGTCGTGTGTAACAGATTGCACAAACTATACGATATTCCAACAAGATTTTTTCGCCTTATGGTTGTGCAACCCTACTCTCCTGACACAACGTGTCACCAGGGTGCTTGAAGACGGCGCTATTCATGACAATTCTCCTGTCATCTGAGAGTTTCGCCCATGCACAACAATTCCCCTGAAGAGATGCCGGTTTTGCACGCAGCTGCACCCGCTGTCGCCACACGCGACAAGCTTGAAGGCGGGCAGGCCTTTGTCATGCATACCGAGTTTCAGCCCGCCGGCGACCAGCCGACAGCCATCGCCGAGCTGTCGGATGGCGTGCGGATCGGGGAACGCGACCAGGTGCTGCTTGGCGCGACGGGCACGGGCAAGACCTATACGATGGCCAAAGTCATCGAAGAGACCCAGCGCCCCGCGATCATTTTGGCGCCCAACAAGACATTGGCCGCGCAGCTGTACGGCGAATTCAAAGGGTTTTTTCCCGAAAACTCGGTCGAGTACTTCGTCAGTTACTATGACTATTACCAGCCCGAGGCCTATGTCCCACGCTCGGACACGTATATCGAGAAAGAAAGCCAGATAAACGAACAGATCGACCGGATGCGGCATTCGGCGACCCGCGCGCTGTTGGAGCGCGACGATGTGATCATCGTGGCCTCAGTGTCGTGCATCTACGGGATCGGCTCGGTGGAAACCTACGGGGCGATGACCCAGGACCTGCATGCGGGGCGAGACTACGACCAGCGCAAGGTCATGGCCGATCTGGTTGCCCAGCAATACCGCCGCAACGATCAGGCGTTTCAGCGTGGCAGTTTCCGGGTGCGTGGCGACAGTCTTGAGATCTGGCCCGCACACCTTGAGGACCGCGCCTGGAAGCTGAGCTTTTTTGGCGAAGAGCTGGAAGGGATCACCGAGTTTGATCCGCTGACCGGGGAAAAGACCGACGTTTTCGACCGGGTGCGAATCTATGCCAACAGCCACTATGTGACGCCCCGCCCCACGCTCAATCAGGCGATCGTGGGCATCAAGGGCGAGTTGCAGAAGCGGCTCGATCAGCTTGTCGGGGAAGGCAAGCTGCTGGAGGCGCAGCGTCTGGAGCAACGCACAAACTTTGATCTGGAGATGTTGGAGGCCACGGGATCGTGCAACGGGATCGAGAACTACTCCCGTTACCTGACCGGCCGCGCACCGGGCGAACCGCCCCCGACCCTGTTCGAGTTCATTCCTGACAACGCCATCGTCTTTGCCGATGAAAGCCATGTGAGCGTGCCGCAGATCGGCGGCATGTACCGCGGCGACTATCGCCGCAAGTTCACGCTGGCCGAACACGGCTTCCGCCTGCCCTCTTGCATGGACAACCGCCCGCTGAAGTTCGAGGAATGGGACGCGATGCGCCCGCAATCGGTGTTCGTCTCCGCCACCCCCAGCGCCTGGGAGTTGGAGCGCACGGGCGGCGTCTTCACCGAGCAGGTGATCCGCCCCACGGGCCTGATCGATCCGCCGGTGATCATCCGCCCCGTCGCCTCCCAGGTCGACGATCTGATCGACGAGGTCCGCCAGGTCGCCGCCAAGGGCTTTCGCAGCCTGGTCACCACGCTGACCAAACGCATGGCCGAAGACCTCACCGAGTATATGCACGAGCAGGGGATCCGGGTGCGCTATATGCACTCCGACATCGACACGCTGGAGCGGATCGAGATCCTGCGCGACCTGCGCCTCGGCGCCTTCGACGTGCTGGTCGGCATCAACCTT
>JBCCWL010000011.1:0-114803 GCA_039193885.1 Pseudomonadota bacterium | reverse complement strand
GTTTTCATTTTATGTACTCCAATTTGATGTGCCGATCTGGTGCCGGCGGTTTTGTGTGTTCGGCGTTGTGCCGTTTGATGAGATGAATATGGGGTGTGGTTGGCTGTCACACAATGCACGGATGCGTGAGAATGGGTAATGCTTGGTGCTTTCATGCACATACTTCTGCGCCCCTTAGCGCAGCCCATCACACCGCCGTGAGAACCCGGTAAATTCCCGTGAGCCACAGATCCAAAGGCCCGCAAGAGCCGTAAAATCTCAGGTCATTTCGAAAGGCTGGCTCGGGACTAACCAGGACTAGTGATCATATTTCGAATCTAAAAACACGCCCAGCCTGAGTCGCTTTAGGCGCGCCTTTTCCAGACAGACATGACATCACCGCCGATCTCGGTCAGCTCGTACAATTCGAAACGCGGGGCCTGGCCCAGTGTGGCGACACCAAGATCTGCAAGTGCGGGTGATCCAGTCCCGCCCAGCGCGATGCCTGCGGTAAACACAATCAGCTCATCGACCAGATCAGAGCGTAAGACCGACGTCGCAAGACCGCTGCCGCCTTCACAAAAGACCCGGGTCAATCCGGCCTCTGCCAACGCGCTCAGGCATTTGACCATATCCAGCTGCCCGTCCGCACCGGTCTCCACCTCTAATAGCTGCGCACCCTGCGCGCGCCAGGCCTCCCACGCTGATTGCGGGGCCTCTTGTCCGTGGAGCACCCAGACCGGAACCTCAGATGCGGTTTCAAACAGCGGCCCGGATCGCGGAAGGTTCAAAGATGTGCTCGCCACTATGCGAACCGGGTCGCTCCACTTGCCCATGTCGCGCACCGTCAAACTCGGCATATCGGTGCGCGCAGTCCCGCCGCCAACCAAAACCGCATCATGGCGCGCACGCATTGCATGCACGAGGCGGCGTGCAGCAGACCCGGTGATCCATTGACTTTCGCCCGTGGCAGTTGCGATCCGCGC
The DNA here is from genome assembly GCA_039193885.1 of Pseudomonadota bacterium. Taxonomy (GTDB): domain Bacteria; phylum Pseudomonadota; class Alphaproteobacteria; order Rhodobacterales; family Rhodobacteraceae; genus Litoreibacter. The sequence continues at coordinate 113,838 of JBCCWL010000011.1, read as the reverse complement.
ATCCAACGATCCAGCAAGCTTTAAGGTCAGGATCGGTCGACCGCGGTTGATCCGACTAAGAAACCCTGCATGGTCGCAACGGGCCTGAGGCTCGCCCGGGCCGAGGCTGACCTCGATACCAGCTTGCCGCAGCATCTCCAGCCCGCGACCGGAAACGCGCGGGTCTGGGTCTTGCGCTGCTATGACAACACGCGACACGCCCGCCTCGATCAGAGCCTGCGCGCAGGGGGGCGTTTGCCCGGTATGGGAACAAGGCTCCAGCGTAACATAGGCCGTGCTGCCTCTGGCCTCGGGGCCAGCCTGCGCCAAAGCCTCGACTTCCGCATGCGGCCGCCCGCCCGGTTGGGTCCATCCACGACCGACAATGCGCGCGCCCTGCACCAAGACGCAACCGACCGCAGGGTTGGGCCAAACCTGCCCTAGCCCGCGCCTGCCCAATGAAAGCGCCAGCTGCATCCATCGCAGGTCTTGATCCATAATCTAGCTGTCGGTCGGATCTGGCGGGCGCAACTCGGAGACAAACTCCTCGAAATCATCAGCCGCCTGGAAGTTCTTGTAGACCGAGGCAAAGCGCACATAGGCGACCGTATCAATACGTGCCAAAGCTTCCATGACGATCTCTCCGATCACCGTAGACTTGATGTCGGTCTCACCCATGCTTTCAAGCCGCCGAACGATGCCAGAGATCATCTGGTCTATCCGATCGGGCTCAACGGGGCGTTTTTGCATCGAGATCCGGATCGACCGTTCGAGCTTGTCGCGATCAAAATCCTCACGCTTTCCAGTGCTTTTGATGACCACCAGATCACGTAATTGCACACGCTCATAAGTTGTGAACCGTCCGCCGCAGGCCGGGCAAAACCGCCGCCTCCGGATCGCCACGTGATCTTCGGCCGGACGCGAGTCCTTAACCTGCGTATCGACATTTCCACAAAACGGACACCGCATCTACATGTTCCCCATCTCTGCCTCTTGGGTGTTTGTCCCCAATTATCCACAGGCACTATAGGAGAGCCGCTACAGTTTGGGTAGAGGGGAAATGCGCTTCTATATCTAGATTTCTCAAACCGACAAATGTGCCCGGATCGCGCGTTGATGCGGGCGATTGCGATGCTCAAACAGATAAATTCCCTGCCATGTGCCCAGTGCCATGCGGCCATCAGAGACCGGGATCTGCAAGCTGACTGGCAACATCGCGGCTTTGATATGGGCCGGCATATCATCAGGGCCTTCGTAGGTATGGGTCAGATAGGACATTGACGGATCATTCGACGGTGGAACCAAACGGTGGAAATAATTTTGCAGATCTGTTTGCACATCTGGGTCGGCATTCTCTTGGATCAGCAGGGAACAGGATGTGTGCTGAACGAATAAGGTGAGCACCCCCTCCCCGCGCACCCAATCGGCGACATGGCGTGTAAACTCATAGAGCCCTGGCCCGTGTGTGGCTATTTTGAAGGTCGTTTGCATCCGGTCAGATCAAAAGCATCGCAGCCAGGCCTAGAAAGGCGAAGAAACCCACAACATCGGTGACGGTCGTAACAAAAGCGCCTGAAGCCAATGCCGGATCGATCCCGAGCCTGTCCAAAACAATTGGGATCAGGATCCCGGCCAAGGCGGCAACAACGAGGTTTATGACCATCGCAATCGCGATGACAAATCCCAAAAGCGGCGTGCCGAACCATATCATGCCGATCACCCCCATGATCACTGCAAATACTGCACCATTGATCAAACCCGCGGCCGTCTCCCGCCGCACAACGCGATACAGGTTCGACCCGGTCAGGTCTTTTGTCGCTATCGCGCGCACCGCAACGGTCAAAGACTGGGTCCCAGCATTTCCACCCATCGACGCCACAATCGGCATCAACACAGCCAACGCAACCACCTGCGTCAGGATCTGCTCAAATTGCGCGATAACAAGTGAGGCCAGAATGGCGGTAACAAGATTGACCGCCAACCACGGAAAGCGTTGCCGTACGGTTTCCAAAGTCCGGTCCGAGAGGCTTTCATCGCCGCCGACGCCCGCCAGACGCAGCAAGTCTTCCTCCGCCTCTTCGTCGAGGACGATCATTGCGTCATCGATGGTAATCACACCTACCAAACGGTCGTCTTCATCGACAACGGGCGCGGAGATCAGATGGTATTGATTGAACGCGTAGGCGACCTCTTCTTCGGGCTGGGTCACGGGAATCGTGCGGTAACTGTCTTCTTGTATCGATGTCAGTTTCGTTGCCCGCGGCGAGCCAAGCAGCTTTCCCAAGGTGACATAACCCACGGGATGATAGCCCGGATCGACCAAAATGACGTGATAGAACTGCTCAGGCAGATCATCATGAGCGCGCAGAAAGTCGATCATCTGGCCGACCGCCCAATCCTGCGGCGCGACGACAAGCTCTCGCTGCATCAGACGGCCCGCAGAATATTCAGGATAAGCCAACGCCCGCTCGACCGCGACGCGATCCGCATCGGCCAATGTGTCGAGGATCATCTCCTGTTGATGGTCCTCGAGATCTTCGATCAGATCGACAACATCGTCGGATTCAAGCTCTCGAACAGCTTCGGTCAGAACCGCTTTCGGCAGGTATTCAAGGATTTCCTCGCGCACGCTGTCTTCGAGTTCAGACAGGATATCGCCCTCGATTCCCATCGACCACAATGACAGGAACGCGCGGCGCTCGGCCTGACTGATCTGTTCGAGAATGTCGGCAATATCAGCGGGATGGAGAGGCTCCAGCAATGTGTCGAGCCGCTCGACATCTGTGGCCTCGACCGCCTCAAGCAAGCTGTCAACCAACCCGCGGTCCAGAGCGTAGGCGTCCTCAGACGTCTCTTCCTTGATGTCGGCAATTTCGTTCATTTAATCCGATGCGTTCTGGTTGGCCGCACCCTACCCAAGCCGGTACAGCTGCGATAGGGTTTGTCGCAGAAAATTCCCGCGCCCAGACCGACAGGCCCGCAGATGCACGACCAATCGCACGTTCTTTTTGGCCAAACGCTGAGCTTCGCGGGAGATCCCTTTGTCGATGGTTTGTCTTGCGTGCACCACCACCGCCAGGGTGCGGTGGTTGTTGAGGCTGGTCTGGTTACAGCTGTTGGCCCGGCTGAAAGTACCGAGGTTCCCGCGGGCGCACGCCGTCATAGCTATGGCGATCATCTGATCATGGCGGGGTTTGTCGACGCGCATGTGCACTATCCGCAAACTGCGATGATTGCTTCTTGGGGGAAGCGCCTGATCGATTGGCTGAACGACTATACATTTCCCGAGGAGGCCAAATTCGCGGACCCGACCTATGCAGATACCGTGGCCAAGCGATATTTTGACCTGGCCCTTGCCCATGGCACCACGACCCAAGCCAGCTTTGCCACGATCCACCCGGCAAGCGTGGACGCGTTCTTCACCGAAGCGCAATCCCGGGGTTTGCGCGCGCTGACAGGTAAGACCTGCATGGACCGGAACGCGCCCGAACAGCTCTGCGATACCGCGCAGTCGTCCTATGATGACAGCAAGCGATTGCTGGAGCGCTGGCACGGTGTGGACCGCCTGGGCTATGTGATTACCCCAAGGTTTTCGCCCACCTCAACACCAGATCAGCTGCGCGCCATGGGAGCCTTATGGGCCGAGCACCCGGATTGCCTGATGCAAACCCATTTGAGCGAGCAGTGTGAAGAAATCGCATGGGTGCGCGAGCTGTTTCCGACCGCGCGCGACTATCTCGACACTTATGAGCAAACTGGACTTCTTGGCCCTCGCGGTCTGTTCGGACACGCAATTCATCTGGAGCAACGCGAGCGGGACCGCCTGCTGGAAACCGGGGCCGCCGTCGTCCATTGCCCGACCTCCAACACGTTCATCGGGTCCGGCATTTTTGACATGGCCGGGCTGAAGACCGCAGGCCAATCCATTGGGCTGGCCACCGATACCGGGGGTGGGTCGAGTTTTTCGATGCTACGCACGATGGCGGCAGCTTATGAGGTGGGGCAGTTGAACGGAACGCCATTGCACCCGGCCGAACTGCTATGGCTGGCAACTTGTGGATCGGCACGCGCGTTGCATCTGCAGGGCAGTGTCGGAAATCTGGCGGTTGGATTGGAGGCGGATCTGGTGGTCTTGGACCTTGCTTCGACGCCCGTCATCGATCAACGCGTGGCGCAAGCAAACACCTTTTGGGAGGCGATCTTTCCTACACTCATGATGGGGGATGACCGAGCGATCGCCGAGGTTTGGGTCAACGGTGTCCCGGGTGCAAAAACCTCAGCAGCCCGAGCGTCCGAGCACTAAAACCCAGTGATTGTCGACTCGGGACAAGCCAAATTCCTTCGCATCGCGGGCAAGCATGTTACGTCTGTGACCGGGTGATTGCATCCAGCCTGCCATCACCTGATTTATGTCACGGAAGCCTTGCGCGACATTCTCGGCGACATAGCAATAACGGTAGCCGCCGCGCAGGGCGCGATCGCCAAGGCTCGATCCATCGCTGCCTGTATGCGACAGGCGACCAGTCCGAGCCAAATCTGTGGCATGACGTGCCGCGATCCGGCTTAGCGTGTCGTTTGGCCGAACGTCCACGCGTCCCTTCGCAGATCGATATGCGTTGATCAGTGCGGCGGGACGACCCGGCTGCAGTGCCCGAACGTCGACCACATAACCCGAGACCGGTGCATTTTTGATCGCATGCGGTGGCAGGGTGAATTCCAAATTGGCGGGCAGAAAAGCCGCTGTTTGCGACCCGTATTGAGCGCCACAGCCGGCGAGGGCCATCAGGCCTATGGCAATAAACTTTCTCATAGAGACGATGTCTGATCGATCAATTTCGCAGCAAGATGGCGTTGATGTGTCAATGTGGCGCCGAGATCGAAACTGATCACGTGACCATCGCGAACGATCTGCCGGCCTGCCACAAACAGATCGCGTACCCGCGACGGGCCGGCCAACAGCAAGGCCGACGGATCCCAGCTGCCAGCGGCCTCAACGCCGGACATGTCCCAGACTGCGAGGTCCGCCTGAAAACCGATCACCACCTGCCCGCAAACGTCACCACGTCCCAACACCTCGGCCCCCCCTCGGGTGGCCAGACGCAATGCGTCACGCGCCGACATCGCGTCGCCACCTTGCGCCACGCGTTGCAAAAGCATCGCCTGGCGGGCTTCGGCCACCAGATTGCCCGTGTCATTCGAGGCCGAGCCGTCAACCCCCAAACCCAGTTTTACCCCTGCATCGCCCATAGCGCGTACCGGGGCGATGCCCGAGCCAAGTCTGCAATTGGAGCACGGGCAGTGGGCGACACCGGTTCGACTTTTTGCAAACATCGAAATCTCACTGGCATCAAGCTTGACACAATGGGCGTGCCAGACATCCGGGCCGGTCCAGCCCAGATCCTCGGCATATTGGCCGGGGGAGCAGCCGAAATTATCAGCGCTATAAGCCAGATCTTCGTCATTTTCAGCCAGATGCGTGTGCAACATCACGCCCTTGTCGCGCGCCAGAATGGCCGTGTCGCGCATCAGATCCTGGCTGACCGAGAACGGGGAGCACGGAGCCAAGCCGACTTTAATCATCGCCTCGGGGCTAGGATCGTGAAACGCGTCCACAACCCGAATGCTGTCGTCGAGAATGGCGCGTTCGGTTTCGACCAGCGCGTCCGGGGGCAAACCGCCGTCGCTTTCCCCAATGCTCATCGCACCACGGGTCGCATGAAACCGCAAACCCACGTCCTGAGCTGCGGCGATTGTATCATCAAGCCGCACACCGTCAGGATAGAGATAAAGATGGTCCGAGCTCATGGTGCAGCCCGACAGGGCAAGCTCCGCCAGACCAGTCTTCGCGGAACAATAAATCTCGTCAGGACCGAAGCCAGACCAGATCGGATAAAGCTGCTGCAGCCAGCCAAACAACAACGCGTCCTGCGCACCGGGAACCGCCCGCGTGAGGGTTTGGAACAAGTGATGATGGGTATTCACGAGACCAGGTGTCACCAGACAACCCGCAGCGTCGATAATTTCACCGTCGCCGCTAAGATCTTTGCCTATTTCTGTTATTTTTCCCCCGCTTAGCCTGATATCCACATCGCTGAAGACGCTGTCAGCATCATCCATCGTCACAACGTTAGAGACCCGTCTGAGTAAAATCTCAGACATGGGTCGCGAGAATATTGAGAGCTGCTGCATGAAGCTCCGGCGTGGCTGCGGCCAACGCGCGCCCGCCTTGATCAGCGGGCCCGCCCTGCCAATCGGTCAGGATCCCGCCAGCCGCTTCGACCACGGCAATTGGCGCTTGAATGTCATAGGCTTGCAGCCCGGCTTCGATGACGAGATCAATCTGACCGGCGGCCAGAAGCGCGTAGGCATAGCAGTCCATCCCATAGCGCGTCAGCTTGCACCGGGCGGCCACATCGCTGAACGCATCGGCCTCTTGAGGGCTGCCAAGCTCAGGAAATGTCGTGAATATCGTGGCCTCCGCCAGGTCACGCACCAAAGAGGTCGCAAGTGGTCCATCACCGGCCGGCCCGCTATAGCGCGCCTCGCCCAGACCGCCCAGAAACCGCTCTCCTATAAAGGGCTGATCGATCATGCCCAGCACCGGTTGGCTGCCATCATGAAGGGCCACCAAAGTGCCCCATGTTGGTGTGCCGGAAACATATCCCCGCGTGCCATCGATGGGATCAAGAACCCAAGTCAATCCGCTTTGCGTTGGTTTCTCAGGAAACTCTTCGCCCAGGATCCCGTCTTGCGGGCGCTCCGCCTCGATCACGCGGCGCATCGCCGTCTCTGCATCGCGGTCTGCAACTGTCACCGGATCAAACCCGTCTTCCAGTTTTGAATCCGCCTGTAGCGCTGAGCTGCGGAAATGGCGCAGCGTCTCGTCCCGCGCCGCATCCCCAACGGCGCGGCTGATCCTCACCAGTTCGGCGCGCAGGTCTGGGGTCACAGCAGCGATCTTACCCTAAGCACGAAAATTCAGCAGCACCTCAGTGGGTTACACAGTCATAGCCCCGGTGCAAGCTGGCTTATCCTTAAAATTAAATCATTTAGCGATTTGCAAGGAAATCGGCTCGTCTTCGCCGATAGGTTTCTCAGAACGGGGCAATTCACCGAAAAAATAAGCAATCTCCACGTTCAGGACGCCCGCGATCTCCCATAGCCGCGACGCGCTGATCCGGTTGATTCCGCGCTCATACTTCTGAATCTGCTGAAAACGGATACCTACTGCGGCCGCGAGCTCGCCTTGAGACAGACCAAGTTCAGATCGTCTCTCTTTCAAACGCGCACCGACGTGAATGTCCACGGGATGCGTCATCCTGGATTGCTACACATTATATTCTATCAGTCCCCAGCAATGCGGGCAGTATTGTGCAAATAGCCTAGCGCTCAAAGCACTTTCTGACCTTCACGGCAGGGTTCTGTAAAATTCCGATGGCAGGCCTTGGGCGCGCGCGCTAAGACAGGTCCCGAAACCCGACCCCAGCCGCCTCGGAGACCGCATGCGCGCTTTTCAAGTTACAGAATATGGCCAACCTGCCAGCCTGCGCGATGTTGAGCGTCCACAACCCGGCCAGGGCGAGGTGTTGATCCGCATCGAGGCCTGCGCGCTCAATTTTGCCGATCTTCTGATGATCAAGGGGACCTATCAAGTGCTGCCGGACTTGCCGTTCTCACCCGGAATGGAAGTGGCAGGCACAATAGAGGCGATTGGTCCAGACACAGACGCCCTACCGCTTGGCACACGCGTTGCGGTTTATGGCGGCAATGGCGGCTTGGCCGAGCTGGGTTGTTTTCCCGCGTCGCTTTGCGTTGCGCTCCCCGACAGTATGGATGCGCAGACAGCAGCAGCCTTTCAAGTGGCTTATTCAACAAGCCATGTAGCGCTTGACTATCGGGCCGGACTGCAGGCCGGTGAAACACTGCTGGTTCTCGGCGCTGCAGGTGGTGTCGGCCTGACGGCGGTCGAACTTGGGGCGCAGATGGGAGCCACGGTGATTGCCGCTGCCCGGGGGGCCGATAAGCTTGCCGTGGCCAAAGACCGTGGGGCGCATCACCTGATTGACACAAATACCGATGATCTGCGCGACGTCGTCAAATCGCTGGGCGGCGCAGATGTTGTCTATGACCCCATTGGTGGCGATCTGTTCAAAGCGGCTCTGCGCTCCTGCAAGCCGGAAGCCCGGGTGCTGACCATTGGATTTGCCTCCGGAGATGTTCCACAAATTGCTGCCAATCATATTCTGGTCAAAAACATCACCGTTATCGGATTCTACTGGGGCGGGTACGTGAACTTTAAGCCCAAAGTTTTGACCGATAGTCTGACAAGGCTTTTCCAGATGCATGCGGCCGGACAGATCACACCACATATCAGCCACAGCCTGCCGATCGAACAGGCCGCAGAAGCGCTGGAGCTTCTGCGTAGCCGCAAATCCACCGGGAAAGTGGTCGTTACGCTATAAGCGCTTCCGCCTCGGCAGGCATCCATTCCGACAGATAGGCATTGCGGATCATATCATGCAACGCGCCGTGCACCGGGTCCTCGTTGGGCTGCATGTAAAGAATGATCTTGGAGTGGCCAGGGTCGGGTAAAGCTCCGTCATGGGCGATCGGACCCGTTTGGCGTGGATAAACACCCTTGATGGCGGCATGCACCGCAAGATCGGCGCTCACCATGGCTTCGACAGCATTGTCGAGATCAGAATCCACCGCCATTTCCCACTCGAAATCCGCTCCATCCAAGCGCCGTAGAACACCGGTGCGGAAAATACAGTTCTTGCAGAACGCCACCGGAAGCGGACGCTGTTTCCAGGCTGATCCACCAACCGCGCCGATCCATACAAGCGGCAACGTTACCAAAGTCTCTCCATGCGCGCCGGGGGCGTCTTCGGTGGTCAGAATGGCGTCGCAAGCACCGCGATCAAACATCTCGCGCAATTGCGTCGTCGGGGCCGAGACAAGTTTGATCTGGACCCGCGGAAAATCGCTGGCAAAGCGCCGCAGGATCGGTGGGATATAGGGGTAAATAATGTCATGCGGGACACCGAGTGTGATCTCTCCCTCGTAGTCTTTTGCCGTCAGCCGCGCATAAGCCTCATCGTTGAGTGACAACATGCGCCGAGCGTAACTCAACAATTGCTCACCCTCCGCAGTTAGTGAGATTGCGCGATTTGTCCGATCCAATAGCGCAAGCCCCAACGATTCTTCGAGCCGCTTGAGCTGCATGGAAACGGCCGATTGCGTCAGATGCAAAAACCCCGCCGCCTTGGTCACACCTCCGCTGTCAATCACTGCCACAAACGATCTTAGCGAGGTCAGGTCCAGATTTCTTGCCATATCAATTTCCGTGATGTCAGTTGCGTCAATCATTCATTTCCAAAATGAACCACACTACGCCATATGTATCAAGGAAAATGATTCAAACCATAGAAACCATCACGAATAGAAAGGGTTCACCAATGGCATATTTGAGCGAAACACGCCTCGCAGGAGGCCTGAAAACCCGCCGCATCGGTTTGCGCGAGTATCTATCGCTGTATCGGGAAAGACGTGCATTGTCGCACCTTGACGATCACCTGCTGCAAGACATCGGCATCAGCCGGCACGACGCCCAAACTGAAGCCGAACGCCCTGTCTGGGACGCTCCACAACGCTGGATGCGCTAGGATATGCGGCATTTTAACCTTTTCGGAGCGAAATCGGGCGATTTCGCTCCGGAATTGCTTGAAATGACCACATCCGTGCCCCACATTTCTGGCAGACGGGTCAATATTGACCGGAATTCTGAATTCTACGCCGGAAAGGGAGTTTTTCATGGCTGAATATGATTATGCACGCTCGGTCGGCGCAGGTGCCCAATCGGCGGCTGCGATTGACGAGGGCCTCAGGGCCCATATGAGCAAAACCTACGGCCTGATGTCGATCGCTATGTTGATCACCGGTGCCGTGGCTTATGTTGTCGGCAACAACGACGCAATGCGGGCCGCGATTGACGGCACACCGCTGGGATGGGTCGTCATGTTTGCACCGCTCGTCGTAGTCTTCGCGTTCGGCGCGATGATCAACAGACTGTCCGCAGGGGCCGCTCAACTGGTTTTCTGGGCTTTCTCGGCCTTAATGGGCTTGTCGATCAGCTACATCTTCGCCGTCTACACCAGCATGTCGATCGCCCAAACCTTCCTTGTCACAGCAATTGCGTTCGCAGGTTTGAGCCTGTGGGGCTACACCACGAAGAAGGACATCTCTGGCTGGGGCTCCTTCCTGATCATGGGCGTGATCGGCCTCATCGTGGCCTCGATCATCAATATCTTCCTGGGATCACCTGCCATTCAGTTCGCTGTGTCAGTACTGGGTGTGCTGATCTTCGCAGGCCTGACAGCCTATGACACGCAGCGCATCAAGAATGACTACCTGCAGATGTCGGTCCATGGCGAAGCTGAGTGGTTGGCAAAATCGGCCATCATGGGCGCGCTGAGCTTGTATCTGAACTTCCTGAACATGTTCATGTTCCTGCTTCAGTTCATGGGCGGACGCGAATAACAGCCTCTACCCCCTCTACATAACAAAGGCCGGCGCGAAGCCGGCCTTTTTTTATGGTGCAGCAGAGCCGCACGTTATCTCATGGGATCAGCGACGCCCGTCATTTTCCACAAAAAACGGGCTGGCATTTGACAGTCCCGGCTCGCCGCGCGCTGCACGGGCGCGCCATTCATTGGCCGTGTAAGGGCTGAACCCAGCACCCTGGTTGGTAAATCGGAAAATGTTGGATTGCTTGGTTCCGTTAATTTCCGTGCAAGCCCCAAGCATCAGCACCGACACGATCAACAGTTTCTTCACGATCTATCCCCTTGGAATTCCTTTGCCCCACCGTAGGATCAGCGCGCGTTTGCATCAACATAAAATCTAGTTCGGTGTGCCGGCGGCCAGATCCATCACCATTGCGATCGCGGGAAAGGCGATTCCTGCGCGTAAAGGCACCTCAATATCGCGTACCGACCGGAACCCCATGGCCTGATAGAATGCCTCTGCCGTTCGAGTAGACTGGCACGCCATGGCCGAGATCCCAGCCCGTTTCGCATCGCTCAGGATTGCATCCATCAACGCCCGGCCAAGGCCAGACCTTTGCCGGGTATGATCCACAACGACATGGCGGATATGGCCGATGCCCTGTCGCCCCTCAGCGCCGCCGGGTGCCCCGGCACTCCATCCGCCTGCACCCAGGAGTTGATCTGCTTCGAATATCCCGAAATACCGCCCCGAGGTCACCAAGGCCGGCTGAGCCCGCGAAATCAAAGGCAAAGCAGTCACCAGAACCGACGGAGGGTAGTCCGGTTTGAGCAGGATCGGATAACTGGCAGCCAGCAGCGCATCGACGGCCGCAATATCAGTGCGTGTGGTGGGACGAATTTCTATCATAATGGGCTCCTGAAACGAAAAAACCGCGCTCTGTGGCGCGGCTTTGTCGAAGATGTGGAAGACCGTCGGCTTACTTGATCTTGCCTTCTTTATACTCGACATGTTTGCGCGCAACGGGGTCGTATTTGCGCACCACCATTTTCTCGGTCATGGTGCGGGCGTTTTTCTTGGTCACGTAGAAATGGCCCGTGCCAGCTGACGAGTTCAGGCGGATCTTGATAGTGGTTGGCTTCGCCATATCTTTCTCCAGTCAGCGAGGCAGCCTTGCGCCACCTCGGGAAATCCTTGAAGCCTGCCTTTTACGCGAGCGCGCTGTGCTGTCAACCACCAAAACCTGCCAGGATGGCCCCAAAGCTCGCCGAGGCGAACAAGACCACGAGCAAGTTCCATTTCATGCGCCACAACAAGAGTACAGAAAGCACCACCAGGACACAGGCCCGCCAATCAAGTGTTGTGACATCTGGCAGCCAAAGCTGCCAGAACGCGCCATCCACGCGGGAAACCTTGGCAAACAGGACGTGCAACGCGAACCAGACCGACAGGTTGAGAATCACCCCAACGACAGCGGCCGTTATCGCCGAGAGAGCCCCGGCCAAACGCGGCTGACTGGAAATCCAATCGATATAGGGCGCACCGGCAAAGATCCAAAGAAAGCAAGGGGTGAAGGTCACCCACAGCGTGATAGCCGCCGCAGCAAGGCCCAGCCCCACAGCCTTTTCTGCAGCCAGGTAGCCCACGAATTGCGTGACCAGTATCAGTGGCCCTGGCGTTGTTTCGGCCAGGCCAAGACCGTCCATCATTTCGCCGGCGGTGAGCCAGCTGAATTCTGTCACGACGTCTTGCGCCATGTAAGCCAAAACCGCATAAGCCCCGCCGAATGTCACAACCGCCAGCTTGGAAAAGAACACCCCGATATCGACCAGTATCGTCTCGGAGGCGACCGCGCTCAGCACCGCAAGAGGGAGCAACCAGATTGCCAACCAAAGCGCAACGGTACCCGCGGTCTGCGAAGCTGGAACGCTCAAGGCAACCGGTTCCGGAGACACCTGTGATTGGCGTAAGAACCCATAGACCGCCGCCGCCAACACAATGAGCGGGAACGGAACACCGAGCACGAATATGGCCAGAAAAGCCACCCCCGCCAAAACCCAGCTATCCTTGGTTTTCAGAGCGCGGCGCGACACACCAAGCAAAGCCTGAAGGACGATGACTATAACGGTGGCCTTGATCCCCAAAAACACCGTCTGAGCCAGAGGCAGCGCGCCGTAGCTGGCATAACCCGCGGCCAAGGTCAGCATCACCAGCGCCCCAGGCAAAATAAAAAGCAACCCCGCGATCAACCCGCCAAGCACACCGTGCAATCGCCATCCGGCATAGGTCGCTATCTGCATCGCTTCGGGGCCGGGTAGCAGCATGCAAAAACTAATCGCATTTAAAAATTGCTGCTCAGAGAGCCACCCACGCCCTTCGACGACTTCGCGATGCATCAGCGCGATCTGACCGGCCGGTCCACCAAATGACAGCACGCCAATCTTGGCCCAAACACGTGCTGCTTCGGTCAGGCTTGGCTGTTGCATTCTGTGTCCTTGGGCCTCAAGCTTGCTCCGGCCTAGCCCGCCCGATAGGCCGGGTCAAACGACATTGCGGCGTGTAGACCTTATCGCACCGGAATAATGGTGGCTTCGAGCTAGCTGATGGATGTGACGTTGCTGTGACTTTGCCTGTTCGATTGAGACTGCGCGGACGGCCTATAAGCCGGATTCTGTCCCGAAAGGTTACCCTTTCATCGATGATCATTCCTCTGAGCCTTGCGTTACCGCAAAACCTCCAGCTGCCAACCCGGACCGTCTGGGGCCAAAGCCGCCCTGGAGTTGCCTCCGCGAGGTCCCTATTTGGCATTGCTCCCGGTGGGGCTTGCCGTGCCGCCAGTGTTACCAGTGGCGCGGTGGGCTTTTACCCCACCGTTTCACCCATTCCCTTGCACGCAAGGGCGGTTTGATTTCTGTGGCGCTTTCCGTCGGATTGCTCCGCCCGGGTGTTACCCGGCACCGTTTCTTTGTGGAGTCCGGACTTTCCTCCCAGGGTCTGCGAGCAGTCCCGAAGGCGACCATCCAGCCATCCGCGCGCCGCTGCTTACCCGACAACTGACATGGCGGTCAATTCGGATTGTGCCGGGTGCTCACCGCCAAAGCATGGGCCAAGGCGCAGTCCTTTTGTGTCAGAGGGCCCGTTTGAACCGGATCGAATCGAAGCCGAAACGCGTCCAGCAAAACCTCATCAGCCACCTCGGCCGTGTACCCGAACTGTTGCAGGTCGCGTTTGAACTCCAAGGCGTCCAGCCCGCGGGTGGGGTCGGAATCCGGCCAGATCGACAGGCCTTGGCGCGCGAGCCTGCGCCAATCAAACCGGCTGCCCGGATCAATCTTGCGACCGGGTGCCATATCCGAGTGGCCAATCACGCCAGACGCTGAGATATCCCAGCGCGCCAAAATGCCCGAAAGCAGGCCTTCAAGCGCGTCCATCTGAGGCGCTGAGAATGGTGAGAAACCATCATTTGAAAGCTCAATTCCAATAGAGTTCGAGTTCACATCTTCACACCCGCCCCATCGCCCAGCGCCAGCGTGCCAGGCGCGCTTGCTTTCTTCGACGAGATGCAAGATCTGGCCATCAGGCGCGATCAGGTAATGGGCGGAGACCTGAGAGTCGGGATCGCAGAGAACCCGCAGGGCCGCGTCCGCGTCAGCCATGGCCGTGTAGTGCAGAACCACCAGTTTGGGCACTGCGCCGTCGCGCCGTTCGCCAAAGTTTGCGGACGGCTGCCAGCGCGGTGTCAATTTCGAGACACGCTGCGGTATTTGGCAGGGTTCCAGGCGCAGGCATATCCGTCACCGTCGGGATCCAGACCGAGGCGGTCACGACGTGGCCCGCCTTGCTTTAGAAATGCGTCCTGAGCTTGCTCGGCAGAGCGGAACTCAGCACATTTCTCCGCCACACGGCCCGCTCCAAAGCCAGATCTACTATATTGTTTGGAACCGACCGGATGACTGGTTTGTAACGCAAATTCGATCGGTGTTGGCGCGATGGAGCCTGGGCGGCGCGGAAGTGCTGTGGGTTCGATAACCGTATATTGCTGCCTGCGATTTTGCAGGCGAGCGGCGTCGGATTCGATCGAACGGCGGTTCGAAACAGCCTCGAAATCCTGCTCATCCGAAATAGAAGGGTTGTCGGGGTCGATCGGTTCCAACGCCGCGGTCTCGGTGCCAGCAGCGCCGGTATCCTGACCTACTTCGCGCACAATCTCACCATCGGTTGCCACATCTCCACCAACGGCAATGACGGCTGCGCGGGCGATATCGGAGGCCTCGTCATCCTCGGTGCGAACCGGAGGCAGAACGGTTTGTCCCTGTTGGCCACGAAGTTCGGCTTCACGGGCACGCTGCTGCTGCGCTAAGTAGTCATCGTAGTTTCCAAACCCCACGCCTTGAACCGGGTCGTCAGGGGGTGCCCCCGCGCAAGCGGCGAGGGTCAGCGCGCTAAGGCAAACCATTACAGAACGCATCTTTTTGACCTTTTTTCGTAGGACTTGACTGCTTGGGCCGCCTTCTACCACCATTTCTGCGGCTTCGCCACAAAACCTGCGGCGCGTTCCAACACATAGGCATGATTAAGCAGATCACCCTCGGCCCAGGGCTTGCCAATCAGCTGCAGCCCCAACGGCAATCCCTGCCGGTCCAGACCTGTTGGAACCGCAATCCCTGGAAGACCGGCGAGGTTTACGGTGACCGTAAATACGTCGTTGAGATACATCTGAACCGGGTCGGCATCCTTCATTTCGCCAAGTCCAAATGCGGCGGATGGTGTCGCAGGCGTCAGAATCGCGTCGACACCTTTGGCGAAGACATCCTCAAAATCCTTCTTGATCAAAGTCCGCACCTTGCGCGCCCGGTTGTAATAAGCGTCATAAAAACCGGCGCTCAGAACATAGGTCCCGATCATCACACGGCGTTGCACCTCGGGCCCAAACCCTTCAGCGCGGGTCTTTTCGTACATTTCTGTAATGCCGTCGCCCTGGGCCAAGGACGCCCGGTGGCCAAAGCGCACACCGTCATAGCGCGCCAGGTTCGAAGAAGCCTCAGCCGGTGCCACGACATAATAGGCGGGCAACGCGTATTTCGTATGCGGCAGTGAGATGTCGACAATCTGGGCGCCTGCGTCTCGCAACATGGCGGTCCCCTCCGACCAGAGATCCTCGATCTCCTCAGGCATGCCATCCATACGGTATTCTTTGGGGATGCCAATTGTGGTGCCGCGAATGTCGCCCGTCAGAGCGGCCTCGAAATCAGGCACAGCAATATTGGCGGAGGTTGAGTCTTTTGGGTCATGCCCGGCCATGGTGCCAAGCATGATCGCCGCATCCCGCACCGATTTGCTCATCGGTCCAGCCTGATCCAACGACGAGGCAAAAGCCACAACGCCCCAGCGCGAGCAGCGGCCATAGGTCGGCTTCAACCCGGTGATCCCCACAAAAGCCGCAGGTTGGCGGATCGAACCGCCCGTATCCGTGCCCGTCGCCGCCAAGCATAGATCCGCCGCAACGGCGCTCGCTGAGCCACCCGAAGAGCCGCCTGGTGTCAACTGACGGTCATCCACTTTCCATGGGTTCACAACGTCGCCATACACGGATGTTTCGTTCGACGAGCCCATGGCGAATTCGTCCATGTTAAGCTTGCCCAACATCACCGCGCCCGCATTCCAAAGCTGGCTTGTGATCGTGCTTTCGTATTCCGGCCGGAAGCCTTCAAGTATCTTTGAGGCCGCCTGACTCGCAACGCCGTGGGTGCAAAAAAGATCTTTTATACCCAATGGGATACCGCACATATCCGGCGCATCGCCAGCCTTTATGCGGGTATCGGCGGCTTTTGCCTGATCACGCGCCAGCTCTGGCGTGTTGTGCACGAATGCATTCAGCGCCCCGGATGCCTCAACCGCATCGATACAGGCTTCTGTTAACTCGACGGCCGACAGGTCGCCGGCGCGCATCGCATCGCGAGCCTCGGCAATCCCCAGCTCATTTAGCGCGCTCATTCGACCACCTTCGGAACCGCAAAGAACCCTTCGCGCGCATCGGGTGCATTGGCCAAAACCCGCTCTTGCTGATTGCCGTCGGCAACCACATCTTCCCGACGCGGCAAGGCCATTGGGGTAACCGAGGTCATAGGCTCCACATCTTCGACATCTACTTCATTCAATTGCTCCATGAAGGCCAGGATGCCGTTCAATTCATCAGCCAGTTTTGGCAGGGCGGCGTCGGGCACCTCAATCCGGGCCAGTTTGGCCACCCGCGCGGCTGTGTCTGTGTCAATCGACATGACCTGTCTCCATCTCACAAGTTGCGAGTGGTTTATCGCCCCGCCCGCGCGGCTTCAAGCGCAACCCGCTTGGTTTACACTGGCGCGGCCGTCGGGCATGCTTTTGCACAGTTTTTGCAACTGCGCGCCAGACACCGCATAAGCAAACGCGGCACGTGACACGGGAGGATTTGATATGAAATTGACATGGCTTGGCCATTCGGGGTTTCGCATGGAATTGGGAGAGCAAGTGCTGCTGATCGATCCATGGCTCGACGGAAATCCGTCCTTTCCGGAAGTCAGCCGGGAGACCGCCATCACGGGGACAACGCATATCCTTTTGACCCATGGTCATTTTGACCATGCCAACTCAGCCGTCCAGATCGCGCAGGAGACGGGAGCCCCGATCCTAGGGATGGTTGAATTGGCGGGTCTTTTGGACAAAGACGGGGTCGAGACCATTGGCTTCAATATCGGCGGAACCGTTATGGCGGGCGACGTCGCGGTGACGATGGTGCCCGCGCGGCATTCCTCATCGATGATGATCAATGAAAAACTGGTTTATGCAGGCGATCCCGCAGGTTTCATGATCAGTTACGACGGGCGAGTGACTTATGTCTCGGGCGACACCGGCATCATGGCTGATATGGAATGGATGGGCGATCTTTTTAAGCCTGAAATTGGCATCCTATGCGCCGGAGGTCACTTTACCATGGACATGACCGGCGCTGCCTATGCAGCCAAAAAATACTTTGATTTCAAAACTGTTATTCCCTGCCATTACAAGACATTTCCGTTGCTGGAACAGAACGCGGAACCGCTGAAAGCGGCGCTACCAGACGTTGATGTCAGAGAACCGGTGGTCCTGGAACCGATGGAGCTTTAACGAAGCTTGGCAAAAAACGCCTTCAACAAGGCCTCACTGGCCTGGGCATCGATCCCGTCATAGACCTCGGGCACGTGATGGGTTTGTGCGTGGCTGAAGACGCGCGGTCCCTGTTCAATACCTCCCGATTTCGGATCGGACGCCGCATAGTAAAGTCGCGCGATCCGCGCTTGCGAAATCGCGCTGGCGCACATCGGGCAAGGCTCAAGCGTAACATAAAGATCGCAGCCGTTCAGCCGCTCCGAGCCCAAGGCTGTGCACGCCGTCCGGATGGCCAGAATCTCCGCATGCGCTGTTGGATCCTGATCGGCTCGCATCCGATTTCCCGCCGCTGCAAGCACGCGGCCACCCGGCCCGACAATCACCGCACCGACCGGCACCTCACCATTTGCAAAAGCTGCCTCTGCCTCTTCGAGTGCATGTTTCATATGGGTCTTGAAGAACATGTCCGTTGATGTGCCCCAACGGGCCAAACGCATCAAGCCCCTTCCCCTTACCGTGCGCATTCGGTAGGGCAGCGCCATGAACGAGAAAAACCCACAAGGCGACCGGATCGCCAAGGTTCTGGCGCGGGCCGGATTTGCATCACGGCGTGGTGCCGAGGCAATGATTGCCGAAGGGCGGGTTATGGTGAATGGCAAGACCATCGAAAGCCCAGCCCTCAATGTAATCCCTTCTGACAAACTAACCGTGGACGGAAAACCCGTGGGCGCGCCTGAGCCGGTGAAACTCTGGCGGTATTACAAGCCGATTGGTCTTGTGACCTCTGAATCAGACGAAAAAGGCCGCGAGACCGTGTTTGATGCTTTGCGCGGCACCCTACCACGCGTCGTCAGCATTGGTCGGCTTGATATCAATTCCGAAGGGTTGCTGCTTCTGACCAATGACGGGTCGGTCAAACGCAAGCTCGAACTGCCGTCAACGGGGTGGCTGCGAAAATATCGTGTCCGGGTAAACGGCGAACCGCAAGACGAAATGCTCGCCCCATTGCGCAAGGGGATTGTCGCCGACGGCGAGAAATTCCAACCGATGGAGGTTTCGATCGATCGGCAACAAGGAGCAAATGCCTGGTTGACCGTTGGATTGCGCGAGGGCAAGAACCGCGAAATCAGGCGCGCCATGGGCGAGGTCGGTTTGAAGGTGAACCGGTTGATCCGCATTAGCTACGGCCCGTTTCGCCTTGATGAGCTGAAGCCCGGCGAAGTTGAGCAGGTCAAAGCACGCATTGTGCGCGATCAATTGGGCTTGGAACATCCTGGCGGGGCAAGCAGTGCCCCCAAAAAACCACGCGGTCCCCGTAAGCGTACGCGCAAATAGCTGCGCTAAGTGGGAAATATCCCCTCCCCTTCCCTGTGGTAAGTTGGCCGCGATGAGCCTATGTTCAAAGCACAAACATTTGAGACCGCTTTCTTGACCGCGAGAACCCAATGTCGGCCGGACTGGTACAGAAAATCTTATATGTGATGTTGCTGGTCCTGGTGACCTCGGCGGCTTTCGGAGTGCTGTGATGGCGGATCGTTTTGGTGGCAAGTTCAGCCCCGATCCAAACGTGCAGGGCCCGACACCATTTCAGGATCGTGCGCCGCAGAAAAAGCGTGGACGAGCCAACCTGTTGTTTTTTGCCGGGCTGCCGTTGCTCTTTACTGCGTTTGGCGATGGGCCGTTTGAATTGGCCCGACATCTCGCCGCCTTTGCCAGCATCGCACTCTCTGCCTGGCTGACCCGCGAAGGCCTTGAGGCAGAGGAGGCGTATTCCGCCCGGACGATTGCGCGCCGCCCCGGCGTGCCAAGAAAGATTTTCGGTGCCGGCCTCGTAGCCTTGGGTGTCTTCTTGGCCAGCTCTGGCACCGCTGGGCCGATCGGCGCGTTTGTTTACGGCGCAATAGCGTTGGGCCTGCACCTTGGCGCATTTGGGCTCGATCCGCTGCGCGATAAGGGGAATGACTCTGTTGATG
The DNA here is from genome assembly GCA_039193885.1 of Pseudomonadota bacterium. Classification (GTDB taxonomy): domain Bacteria; phylum Pseudomonadota; class Alphaproteobacteria; order Rhodobacterales; family Rhodobacteraceae; genus Litoreibacter. The sequence goes on along the minus strand of JBCCWL010000011.1, from coordinate 94,255 downwards.
ACTTTCAGTCAGATCGCGTTGCGCGTGCAGTCGATGAGGCAGAGCAACATCTTGCAGCGATGCTCACCGCCATCCGGTCGGTCAATGACCGCGAGCTTTTGGCCCGCGTCGAGAAATTTCAAAGCACTGCGCGCGCGATGTTTCGCGCCATAGAAAGCGATCCAAGCGAACTTGGCGCGGCCCGCAGATATCTGGGCGTCTATCTTTTGGGCGCGCGCGAGGCGAGCGAGAAATTCGCGGCCCTGTTTTCCCGCAACCGAGACCAGGCTGCTCGGGCGGATTATTTAGCCTTGCTCGATGATCTCGAAACGAATTTCATCACCCAAACCGGTCAGGCTCAACTCGCCGGCAAAACTGACCTCAACATCGAAATCTCCGTCCTCAGGGAGCGACTCCAGCGCGAAGGGGTTTCTGCCAAATGATCGAAAGGGCCACCCATGTCTGACGAAATCGCAACCAAGGCTGCCCAGTCTGCGCCGCTGATCGAAGAAGCCAACGCGATTGTTCTTGAAGAACCAACCGAAGGTGTCACAGCGCTTTCGGACGCGCCACCGCCGTTGGCTGCCGAGATCGAAGAGCGCATCAGCCAAATCGACATGGAGGACACGAACTCCATCGTCTCATTTGGCACAAAAGCGCAAACGGGATTGCATGAGATCAGCCAGAAGATGCTGGCAGATGTCAAAAACAAGGACGTGGGCGCGGCTGGCTCTAGCCTGCGCGAGATCGTCACCACGCTGCGTGGATTTTCCGTTGACGAACTTGACATGCGCACGGAGCGATCCTGGTGGGAAAAGCTGCTCGGGCGCGTCGCTCCCGCGGCAAAATTTGTTGCCCGTTTCGAGGAAGTTCAAGGCCAGATCGATGGCATCACGAATTCTCTGCTGACCCATGAGCATACGCTGCTCAAGGACATCAAATCCCTTGATATCCTCTATGAGCGCACGCTGGAGTTTTTCCACGAACTTGCACTTTACATAGCGGCAGGCGACGCGAAAGTGGCACGTCTCGACGAGGTGGAAATTCCAGCCTTGGAAGCGGCGTTAAACGCAGCCTCCGAAGACGATAAAACACTTGTGGCGCAATCCGTTCGTGATTTGCGCACCGCGCGCGATGACCTGGAGCGGCGCGTCCATGATCTGCGTCTGACCCGGCAGGTTACCATGCAGTCCCTGCCGTCCATCCGGCTGGTTCAGGAGAACGACAAGGCCTTGGTAACAAAGATAAATTCTACGCTTGTCAACACGGTTCCCCTTTGGGAGACACAGCTGGCTCAATCGCTGACGATCCAGCGCTCTGCCGAAGCGGCCGGTGACTTGAAAGCGGCCAGTGACCTGACAAATGACCTTCTGCAGGCAAATGCTCAGAACTTGCGGCAGGCCAATGCTAAGATCCGCCAGGAAATGGAACGCGGCGTATTCGATATCGAAGCGGTGCGCGCGGCCAACGAAAATCTGGTCGGTACCATCGAGGATTCACTGCGCATCGCCGATGAGGGCAAAGCCCGGCGCGCGGCCACGGAACGCGAGTTGGAGAAGCTCGAAGCCGAACTACGGCAGACGCTTGCAGCGGCTTCCGCGGCACAATCCGCCTCGCAAACCGAGGAGGGCACGACCATTCCATGAGGACAGCCACTGCCCTTTTTGCATTGGGTCTGATGGGATTCGGACTTTCGGCATGCGATGCGGTTTTCAATGCGCCGTCACCAGCGTCCCGTGACACCGCGCTGACGGACGCCTATGAGCCGTCAGAGGCCAGCTTGGGACTAATGCAATACTATCAGAGGGTTGAAGACAATCTCACCAGCCTGGATCTGCTACGCGTTGATGGCGGTGGACTGGATACACCATTTAACAAACGTCAGCTGGTGCAAAATTTTGTCCAGATCGCCGTGTATAACGAAATTTCACTTGTAAACGGACGATATCAGAATGTCCGCTCCGAGGGTCGTGTTCAGCGCTGGGTCGATCCGGTTCGCATTTCGATGGAATTCGGGGCCTCCGTGCCCGCGCAAACACGCCAGCAGGACACGCGGTTTGTCAGTGCTTTTGCGCGCCGGTTGTCTCGTGTATCTGGCCACCCAATCTCACAAACACGGTCGGGCGGGAACTTTCATGTTGCGGTGCTTGATACGGATGAGATTGCAGCATTTGGACCTCGTCTGAAAGAACTTATCCCGATCCAGGACGACAATCTGATCCGGCAGATCATCGATATGAGCCCGCCAACCTATTGTGCTGTCTACACTTTTTGGGATCGCGACAAACCCAATGTGTTTAACACCGCAATCGCAATCATCCGCGCAGAGCATCCAGATCGCCTGCGCAAACTATGCTTTCATGAGGAAATCGCACAGGGCTTGGGCTTGATCAATGACAGCCCGGCTGCGCGTCCATCCATATTCAACGATGACAACGAGTTTGCACTGCTGACCTCTCATGATGAACTGCTCTTGAAGATGCTCTATGACCCCCGCTTGCCACTTGGCGGCACCCCGGCGGAAACCCGCCCGGTGATCGAGGTCTTGGCAGCCGAGCAGTTGGGCGGCGGCAACTGAAGGTTTTAACAGGAGGGATCAATGGGCATTTTGGATTTTCTGACCGGCGAGTTTATCGACGTTATCCACTGGGTCGACGACACACGCGATACGATGGTCTGGCGGTTTGAACGTCATGGCCACGAGATCAAATACGGGGCAAAACTGACCGTACGAGAGGGTCAAGCCGCCGTATTTGTTCACGAAGGTCAGCTGGCCGACGTGTTCACCCCTGGCCTTTACATGCTTGAAACGAACAACATGCCGGTGTTGACCACACTGAACTCCTGGGATCACGGCTTCAAGAGCCCGTTCAAGTCCGAAATCTACTTTGTCAACACAACCCGGTTTACCGATTTGAAATGGGGCACGAAAAACCCCGTGATGGTGCGCGATCCTGAGTTCGGACCGCTACGTCTGCGCGCGTTTGGCACCTACACGGTCAAGGTCGCTGACCCCGCTTTGTTTCTGACCGAGATTGTCGGCACCGATGGTGAGTTCACCATGGATGAGATCGGGTATCAGATCAGAAATATTATCGTACAGGAATTCTCCAGGGCGATCGCCGCCAGCGGGATCGCGGTACTCGACATGGCCGCCAACACGGCTGATTTGGGAAAGTTGATCTCTGACAGAATCAATCCGATTGTCGCAAATTATGGCGTTACCATTCCAGAGTTTTATATTGAAAACATATCCTTGCCAGAGATTGTTGAAGCGGCTTTGGACAAACGCACATCGACCGGAATCGCAGGTGATCTGGGGCGATACACACAGTTTGCGACCGCCGAGGCCATGACTGCGGCGGCAAACAACCCAGCCAATTCCGGCATGGGTGCAGGTCTGGGAATGGGTATGGGGATGGCAATGGCCAATCAAATGGCAGGCCAGTCCGGTGCCATGGGTGCTGCGTCACTTGGGGCGGCCACGCCGCCTCCGGCACCGCCGCCCGAGCCTGTTTGGCACCTGACGGAAGGCGGCGAAATCACAGGGCCATATTCGCGTGCGCAGCTGGGCCGGATGGCCGCAGACGGGCAATTTACCCGTGACACGCTTGCCTGGACGCAAGGTCAGGACGGTTGGATCCGGGCCGAGGACATAGCTCCGCTGGCACAGCTCTTCACGGTGCTGCCGCCACCACCGCCGCCCCAAAGCTAAACCGCCTCAGCGATGACATTTGATCAACTGGCCCGAACTGTTCAGCACGCAATGCCGCGACGCCGCACGGCGTTGAAATGGCTGCATTGGAGTATGGTCCCCCTGTTGGTCTGGTTTGTCCTCGTTCAACCCTCTGACGTGGCGCGGGTCGGACCGGCAGCGGTGCGGTTTCATTCCGTTATGGGTCTGATTTTCGTCTCTGGCGCACTCTTGTGGACCCTTTGGTATCTTAAAGCCGGGCTTGCCAGCCGGCCTGGTCCGAAACTGCCAGCCTTGGCACGACCGGTTCATTGGTTGATGCACCGGACAATCATCTGGGGATTGTTTACTGTGGCTCTCACTGGATTTCTGCTTGGACTAAGCTCGGCGGTCCTGCTTTGGGCCGGCGGCATCGTTCCAATCGCACCGCCGATGAACTGGCCACGCATCAACGATCTGGTCGGAAAGATCCACGCGGTCGAGTTCTACGCCCTGTCTGTCTTGATCCTTGGCCACGCAGCATTTCACATCTGGCGACACCTCAAGCTTGGCGACAACGCGTTGCGAATAATGGCTCCGAAAGTTCTTCACAGATGGCTGTAGCTCCAGACGAGACCCGGTTTCCTTGCGAGACTTGTGGATCGGACCTGAGGTTCAACCCCGATAGGCGGGATCTGACCTGTGACCATTGCGGCAACCATCAAGAAATTGCCCTTGCGGGAGCTAGCCCCTTGCGCGAGCAGGATTATCGCGCGGCTTTGACATCAGGTGCTGGCGAGATTGAAGAGATCGAGACGCAAACCGCAAAATGTCCTAATTGTGCAGCTGAAATCAGCTTCGATGCCGGAATCCACGCTCAGGAATGTCCGTTTTGTGCAACTCCGCTGGTGGTCGGAACGGCTGCAAGCCGGCAAATCAAGCCGCAAGCTGTTGTGCCCTTCGCGCTGGATGAACGAGGTGCCCGGGAAGCCATGACAGACTGGCTTGGGCGGCTGTGGTTCGCACCGTCCGGGCTGCAGGATTTCGCGCGGAAGGGCCGCGCAATGGACGGGCTTTACGTGCCCTACTGGACCTATGACGCAGACACATCGACCAATTACTCTGGTGCGCGTGGGACCGTCTACTATGAAACCCGCCATGTCACAGTTAATGGAAAACCCAAGACCACTCGCGTGGCAAAGACGCGATGGCGCAATGTTTCCGGCCGGGTCGCCCGCAATTTTGACGATATCCTTGTCCTCGCCTCTCGGTCGCTGCCAAAACCACACACAGACAAGCTTGCCCCGTGGGATTTAAGCGCCCTTCACCCGTTCGACCCTCAATATCTGGCTGGATTCAGATCGGAGAGCTACGGTGTGGAGCTGGATGACGGGTTTGTGGAGGCACGCGACTATATGGACCGAATGATCAGCCGGGATATTCGTTTTGATATCGGCGGGGACAAACAACGGATCTCACGCGCGGACACCCAGACCAAAAATGTCTCATTCAAACATGTCCTGCTCCCCATTTGGGTGGCCGCTTATAAATACCGAGGCGGCAGCTACCGCATTGTTGTCAATGGCCAAACCGGCACAGTGACCGGTGCACGACCGTATTCCACCGTCAAAATTGCCATCGCAGTTGTCTTGGGCATTGCGCTGGCAGCGGCGGTCGGATTTTTCGTAGCACAAAGCCAATGAGAGCGCTGGTTCAACGCGTTTCACGCGCCGCCGTGCGCGTCGAGGGTGAGACGGTCGGCGCGATAGATGCCGGACTTCTCATATTGATCTGCGCCATGGATGGCGACACGGCCGAACAATGCCCGAAACTGGCCACCAAGATCGCGAAGCTGCGAATTTTCCGGGACGAGGCCGGTCGCATGAACAAATCGCTCTTGGATGTCGGCGGCGCAGCTTTGGTGGTCAGCCAATTCACTCTGGGCGCTGACACGTCGCGCGGCAACCGACCCGGCTTCTCAAGCGCAGCTGCGCCCGAGCTAGGACAAGCGCTTTATCAGCGTTTCACGTCCGAAATTGCCGAACTTGGAATCACCGTCGCAACCGGGCGCTTTGGGGCCGATATGAAAGTGGAGTTGATCAATGACGGCCCCGTTACGATCTGGCTGGACGACCGCGACTAAAGCGCAACCTCGATCGCCGCGCCCTTCTCGCGCGCAATCTCGACCACGGATTTTGCAACGGCCAGATCTTGCAAGCCCACGCCGGTGCTATCAAACAGCGTGATGTCCTGCGCCGTTTGTCGACCGGGGTGCGCACCGTTTATGACGGCCCCAATCTGGTGGATATCATCGGTTGAAATCAAACCATGCTGGATGGCGTGTTGTGCCTCTCCGATACTGCTCGATTGGGCAACTTCGTCACAAAAGACCGTTGCTTTGGCCAACAGTGCAGCCTCCACCTCCTGTTTGCCGGCTGTGTCGGTGCCCATGCAGGCCAGGTGGGTTCCGGGGCGCACATGATCAGACATCAAGCTGGGTGCAAAAGCTGAAGTTATTGTAATGATTACATCGGCTTGAGCGCCCAACTCTTCAAGTGAAACAGCCTCGAATGGCAGCCCCAAGGCGGCTGCAGTTTCGCCAAGTTTCGGCAACATGTCGGGGTGGTAGTTCCAGGCCACAACCTTTTTGAAGGACCGTTGCGCCGCCGCAGCGCGCAACTGGAAATGCGATTGATGTCCAGCTCCGACCATCCCCAAAACCTCTGCTTCGTCGCGCGCCAGATGTTTTATGGACACAGAAGACGCCGCCGCCGTGCGCAGCGCAGTGAGAAGATTTCCACCTACCATTGCATCCACGCGCCCGGTGTCGGGATCGAACAAAAAGACCGTCGATTGGTGATTTATGATTCCGCGACGCTCAAGATTGTTTGGCCAATATCCGCCCGCCTTCACACCAAGCGCGCCACCGGCCCGGTCAAACCCGCCCTTGAAGCCGTAAAGCGCGTCTTCGTGGCCAATCGCCTCACGAACAACCGGAAAATTATAAGCCTCGCCAGCGGCCATGGCCTGGAACACTGATTCAACCGCGCTGAAGCTCGCTTCAGCCGAAATCAGATCCGCGATCGCGGCCTCAGGTACGATCCACATTCACCCACTCCCATTGCAAAGGGCCGCACAGCCTGGCGGCACCCTCTAAAAATCACATAGCCTTTTGTTTTAGTAGGCTTTTCCGCGCGCCGACACCGGCCAAAGCGTCTCCACTTTGCCATTGCGCACACCAACATACCAATCGTGGACGTTGCATGTTGGATCGCAATGACCAGGCACCAGCTTCAGCTTGTCATTGACCTTCAAGACACCATCCGGATCGGCGACGACCCCGTGTTCATCGGAGCATTTGACATATTCCACATCATCGCGGCCAAAGATCGTCGGCAACCCACTGTCTACTGATTGCGCTTTGAGACCCGCATCAACGATAGCCTTGTCGGTCTTGGCGTGGCTCATAACACTGGTCAGGATAAACAGCGCGTTCTCCCATTCACCGTCATCGATCCGGTTACCATCCTTATCCAGAATTCTCCCATAATCGGCATCCATGAAGGCGTAAGAGCCGCATTGAAGTTCGTTGAACACGCCAGAGGCGCTCTCGAAATAGTAAGATCCAGTTCCGCCACCGCCAACAATATCGCTCTCGATCCCGGCGGCCTTCAACAGCTCGAGCGTCTGGGCAACCTGATCAATCGCTACGGCTGTTTTTGCTTTGCGATCCTCAAAAGAATCCAGATGTTGCATCGCGCCCTGATAGGCCTGGATGCCCGCGTATTTCAGCCCAGGTGCCGCTTCAATTGCCTGGGCCAGTTCGACAACCGGAGCCCCAAACTGAACACCGCAGCGCCCCGCGCCCACGTCGATTTCAACCAGACATTCAATCTGTGTGCCTTCAGCGACAGCAGCCGCCGATAGATCAGCCACGTTGGCCAGATCATCAACGCAACAAATGGCCCGCGCACCAAGGTTTGGCAACCGCGCCAAACGCGTAATCTTCACAGGGTCGCGGACCTGGTTCGACACCAGAACGTCCTTGATCCCGCCGCGAGCGAAGACCTCTGCCTCCGATACTTTCTGGCAGCATACACCGACGGAGCCGCCAAGCCGTTCTTGCAGCAACGCGACATCTACGGATTTGTGCATTTTGCCATGGACCCTGTGACGCATTCCATGCGCGCTTGCGAAATCGCCCATTTTCTTGATGTTGCGCTCCAACGCGTCAAGGTCGAGCACCAAACACGGCGTTTGGATATCAGCCTCGGACATACCGGGGATCGCGGGAACATCAAATCCGACATCCAGCTCTTCATAATTCAGAACATCTTTCATGAGACAGCTCCTTTCACTCGAGCATCCAGGGGAGTGTGTCGAGATCGACATTTCCGCCAGTTATAATCACGCCGACCCTTTGGCCTGCGAATTTTTCCTTGTTTTTCAATATTGTGGCGAGCGGGACAGCACAGCTGGGCTCCATCACAAGTTTCATCCGCTGCCAGGTCAGCTTCATCGCGTCGATTATTTCCTGTTCCGAAGCCGTCAGAATTTCGCTCACATGGTTGGACACGAAATGCCAGGTCAGCTCTTTCAGCGGAACCTTAAGCCCGTCGGCAATGGTCTGAGGGGCATCATCAGCGATGATATGGCCCGCCTTGAAACTGCGATAAGCGTCGTCGGCTTGTTCCGGCTCTGCTGCAATGATTTGGGTGTCCGGTGCCACGTGGCTCACTGTCAGGCAGGTGCCCGAAATCATGCCGCCGCCGCCGATCGGCGCGATAATCATGTCCAAGCCACTGACCTGTTCGAGTAGCTCACGCGAGCAGGTTGCCTGACCCGCGATCACCCTTGGGTCGTTGTAAGGATGAACAAAGTTCCCCCCTGTCGCCGCCTGTACCTGTGCAAAGACTTCTTCGCGTGACGAGGTCGAGGGTTCGCACTCGACAATCGTGCCGCCATAACCGCGCACGGCGGCTTTCTTGGCCTCAGGCGCGGTGCGTGGCATCACCACGTTGCACGGGATCCCACGGCGACCCGCCGCGTAAGACAATGACAGCGCGTGATTGCCGGAACTATGTGTGCAGACGCCTTTGATCGCCTGCTCGTCGGATAACCCGAAAACGGCATTGGATGCGCCGCGAACCTTGAACGCACCGGCCTTCTGGAAATTCTCGCATTTAAAGAACAGCTCGGCGCCTGTGAGCTCATTGAAGTAGCTTGAGGTCACAACCGGGGTCCGATGTATGTAGGGCTCGATCCGGCGATGCGCATCGATCACATCTCCGAAACCCGGGATGTAACCTATATCTTGGACGTTCATAATCTCTACTCCGCTGCAATGGCGACGTGTGAGCTGCCGTGACGGTAAACCTCCTGTGCAGCTCCGACGCCCGAACCAAGGGTGATGGGAAAGCCCAAGTCTTTCATGCACATTTCAGCCACTCCAAGGCCAGACAATGCCATCGCATCGGTCATCTGACCCAGATGGCCAATCCGAAAGACCTTACCGGCTACCTCGCCAAGCCCCACACCAAAAGCCATATCATATTTTTCAGCCGCCCGCGTCACAACTTTTGTCCCGTCCAAGCCTTCTGGCACAACAACGGCGGTCACAGTGTTCGAATATAGTGCTGGCCGCGTTGCACATGGCTCCATGCCCCAGGCTGCAATCGCCGCACGCACACCATCGGCGATACGTTGATGCCGCGCAAAGACCTGCGGCAATCCTTCCGACAACAACATCCCCACCGCGACGCTGAGCCCGTTCAGGAGACCGACATTGGGCGTATAGGGATAGCCCCCGGTTTGAACGGCATCGCGCATCATCTGGAAGTCAAAGAAACAGCGGGGCAACTTCGCAGTCTCCATAACCGACCATGCCTTTCGGCTGACGCCTACAATCGAAAGGCCCGCCGGCAGCATAAAACCTTTCTGAGATCCGGTGACAGCCAGATCCACGCCCCAGGCGTCCATCTCAAACGGAATGGATCCGATTGAGCTGACACCGTCGACCATAAACAGCGCAGGATGACCTGCCGCGTCCAACGCGCCGCGAATCGCTGCAATATCGCTGGTTACACCAGTTGCTGTTTCGTTATGCGTCGCCAAAACGGCTTTGATCCTGTGCGATTTATCCGCCTGTAGCGCATCCGCGATCCGGTCCACGGGCGCGCCTTCGCCCCAAGGCGTCTCAAGGACAACGACATCCAGACCCAACCGCTGACACAGATCAATCCAGCGGTGCGAGAACATCCCGTGCCGCGCCGCGAGTACCGTGTCGCCCGGCGAAAGCGTGTTGGAGATCGCCGCCTCCCACCCGCCTGTTCCGGTGGCCGGAAAGGTGATCACCTCGCCTTGCTCCGTCCCCAATACCGTCTTCACGCCGTCAAGCGCAGGGTCCAAAATATCCTTGAACGCCGCTGAACGGTGATCGAGCGTTCCCATATCGCAAGCCTTGCGGATCACTTCGGGAATATTAGTGGGGCCGGGAATGAACACGGGGTTTTGAGAGGTCATGGCAAGCTCCATTTTTCAATGCCTCACGCTTAAAGCGGCGCTCACCACTTAGCAATTTTTTTGAAAAATAATTGCGTCATTTGAAAAATACAGATTTTATCGCTGATTCAGTAGTTTACATTTTTCAAATTATGAAGTGTTTTTTTAGAGGGGGAGAATCATGGATACGCGTGACCACGTAGAAACAAGCCAAAGGCGCCCGCGCGGGCGCCCGAAATCATTTCATGACAAAACCGAGCAGAATACGGTTCAGTCTCTAGACCGGGCTGTGTCGGTTTTGCGCCACCTTGCAGATAGCGGTGGGGTATCCTTGTCGGATCTGGCCAAGCAGACTGAGCAATCGCCCGCCACCCTGTACCGGATCCTCACCACATTTGAGCGCCACGCCGTCACTGAATTCGATGAGCATCAGCAGTTGTGGAATGTCGGCGCAGGCGCATACCGGATCGGATCTTCCTTCCTGAGGCGGACCTCAATTGTTGAGCGTGCCCGTCCTGTTCTGCACCAATTGATGCAGGATACCGGGGAGACTGCCAATCTGGGCGTAGAACATAACGGCCATGTGCTGTTTGTGTTTCAGGTCGAAACCCAGGAATCTATCCGCGCGTTCTTTCCGCCTGGAACGCAAAGCCAGATGCACGCCTCTGGGATCGGCAAGGCCCTACTCGCGCATATGTCACCAGACAGATTGAACAGCTGGTTCGCCCAACACAGCGATCTGGAAGGTTATACAGACCGAACGATCACAAGCACAGACGCCCTACACTCGGAGTTGGCTCATATCCGCGCCGCAGGCGTCAGCGTCGACAATGAAGAGCGTAATATTGGGATGCGATGCATTGCTGCTCCGGTCTGCAATGCGTTCGAAGAGCCTGTGGCCGGGATCTCGGTGTCCGGCCCGATCAGCAGAATGGGCGATGATCAGCTCAGCAATATGTCGAAATATGTGCGGAAAGCTGCCGAAAAGCTCACCGAAGCGATCGGAGGGCAGATCTAACAAACGCAGTCTTGGTCCTATCTTCAGAATTTCGCTCTAGGTGTTCAGTCGTCACTCCGACCGCACCAGAATGCGGCACAAATGCGGTGTCTGCTTCACAAAGTAACCTTGATTGCGCCCGAAATACGCCCGGAGCCCAGGGCAGAAAACGAGAAAGGGAAGGTTCTCAGGGTTGCCAAAGGGGATGACAGTATGACGCTTGGACTTGGAAAAGACATGTCGAAAACGTTGCCACAAATCGGACGAAAGGCGCTTTGCGCGCTTGCTCTTGCAGCGGCTGCGTTGGTCAGCACGCCCGATATTGCCATGGCCGAACGCAACGGCGCTTTTCTGAAAGCCAAAACAAGCACGACGGCCCCGATGGGTGCGCGCAACATTTGCAGTAAGTATAGCTGGGCCTGTGCCACCACTGGGCGCGCATCGACCCTAACCCGTGCGCAGTTGAATATGGTTGCCCGTCTGAACGTGAAGATTAACCGACAAGTCAATGAAATAGCAGATTCTCAGCAGTATCGCCGGGAAGAAGTTTGGGCGCTGCCAACCTTTATGGGCGGCGATTGCGAAGACTTCGCTTTGCTGAAAAAGCGGGAGTTGGTGAAGGCCGGGATCGCGCCGGAACGTCTGCTGATTGCGACAGTTTTGGACCGGAATCGCCAATCCCATGCGGTGCTGGTGCTGCGCACATCGTCAGGGGATTACATCCTCGACAATCTTACCAACAAGATCAAAAAGTGGACAGACACAGGCTATGTGTTCCTGCGGATCCAAAACGCGAACGCACCGACCCAGTGGAGCGCTGTTTTGGCCTTCGCGTCGCCACCTTCACGCGCCTAATTCAAGCTTAGTTCCAAAAGGAAAGGCGGAGCGCGATGCGCCCCGCCTTTTAACATTTTATCAGGTGATCTCAGGACCAACCCAGTAGCGGATTAAGTCTTTTTCCCACCACCGTTGTTATTGTTGTTGTTGTTGCCGCTGCCATCATCGTCTTTATCCCAGCCGCCGTCGTCCTTATCATCGTTGTCTTTTCCGTCGTCGTCGCCGTCGTTGTCTTTTCCGTCGTCGCCGTCGTCGTTGTCTTTTCCGTCGTCGCCGTCATCGTCTTTGCTGTCGTCGCCATCATCGCCGTCGTCGCCGTCGTCGCCATCATCGCCGTCGTCGCCATCATCGCCGTCGTCATCGCCGTCGTCGCCATCATCGCCGTCGTCGCCGTCGTCGCCATCGTCATCGCCATCGTCATCTTCGGGATCAGGACCACCGGGTGTGTCGTCATCATTATCATCCGGGCCGCCGTTGTCGTCATCGTCATCGTCATCATCGCCGCCGCCACCGTCAGGCGTGCCTACGTCACCAATGAGATCTCCACGATTATCGTCGCCCTCAGAGAAATCGTCTTGTGTCAATTCAGGACCTGGGCCCGGCCGGCTCGTCGAAGCCGTTGCAACGTCGGTAAAGGCCAAAGCCAGCTGTGGGCAATTTTCGAACATGTATTCAAGAATTTCATCAGCGTCTGAACGCCCGTTAATTCCGTTGACAAGGCCAAGTGACACATCCTCAACATCGCACAGGGCAAGGCGTTCGCCTCGGCGCACCACAGTATAGCGCGAAGGTGCGAGGCCCGCAGGGACAACTGTCGGGTCACGCAGCGCTGCGCGCTCCGCGTCCGACAAATAAGATCCAGCATTCGCTGAAAAGGCGATCGCTGTCATCGAAAGGGCTGCGAAGGAAGTTAGTTTAGCCTTCTTGAAAAAGGCTCTGCGGGGAAGAGTCATGTTTCACTACCTTAAAACTCATTACAACGTCCCCACCATACAAGCGGAATTTGTATCAAGCTTTGTGTTTGTTGACAAATAATTATCCATAAAAAGCCACAATCACGGTTAAGTTAACAGCTAATTGTGGGGGTTTGCGCAACAGTAGACACCAATAAAGGGTTAATGTTGCATATTTAGGACTCTGGTTTACCCCGCGCGTTATGGAATCACGGATATCTGGTCCGGCTATGGTTAATTTTGCCTTAATCCTGACAAATTCTTAAGATTTTGGGCCAAATGCTGCGAGGACTTGGGCCGCCGCATCGCGCACAGGAGCCACGGTTTCTTTAAGAATTGCCACCCTGTCAAACCGAGCTGGGTCCGCGTCAATCGCCGCGCGCAAACCCGCTCCAAAGGCCATGCGCAACTCTGTACCGATATTGAATTTGCACACGGCCGTCTCGCGTGCCAAGGCGACCCGATCTTGCAGCTGCACCCCTGAACCACCGTGAATCACAAGCGGTATCGACGTGCCGTCTTCGATCTTAGCGAGCGCGGCCCTGTCAATCTTCGTGGCGCGCTTTTGTTGCAAGTGGACATTGCCGACCGAGACGGCCATCGCGTCGATACCACTTTCGCGGGCAAATTCTGAGGCCTCATTTGGATCGGTCCCCCTAGATCCCTCACCGGCATCATATCCCACAAAACCGATCTCACCTTCCACCGAGACCCCGTGAGGACGCGCCATCTCCACAACATGACCTGTTAAATCTATGTTTTCGCTCAGAGATTTTCGTGACCCGTCGAACATGACCGAGGTGAAACCGCTATCGATAGCAATCCGGCACTCTTCCAGTTCGTAGCCGTGATCGAGATGCGCAACCACTGGAACGCGCGCCTGTTCTGCCAGGTGGCGAAACATCCGACCCAGAACCGGCAGCGGTGTATGCGCTCGGCATGACGGGCCGGCTTGCAAGATAACGGGCACATTTAGATCTTCCGCGGCCATGGTGTAGGCTTGCATATCCTCCCAGCCCAGACAGACCAGCCCACCGACGGCGTACCCGTGCTCCAGCGCCGGGTCGAGCACCTGTTTCAGCGTTGCCAGACTCACTTGAACTTCGCAATCATGTCTTTGATGCCGGGAATGGTCTCGATCTGGTAGGCATGCTCAGGCTGAAAATACTGCACCAAGGCCCGCTGTGACAAACCGCCCAAAATGGTGAAATAATACATTTCATACCCCGGCATCGCCACACAGGGATGGTAGCCAGAACGCAAGCAAATCGTCGACCCGTCGACGATGTGATGTGGCGCTCCAATCCGATCTCCGTCCTCCTGAATCAACTGGATTCCCGAGCCATGGTTCGGCTTGAACCTGAAATTATAGGTCTCATCGTGACGGGTTTCGTCGGGCAAACGGTCTTCTTGGTGTTTGTGCGGTGGGAAGCCCGACCAGCCGCCAGCGCCCACCGTAAACAGCTCAGACACCAAAAGCCGCCCCACCTTGTCATGCTGTTTTTGCCCCAGTATGTGCTTGATTTTCCTGTGTGTTTTTGTGTCGTCTGACCCGTATTGTACGAGATCGATGGCGTCAGAACGCACGTCGAACGGGTCCAGCACCTTGTTGTATTTGGCACCGGCAACGAAGACCTCCGCGTCGCTGACACAATCCAAGCGGGTTTTTGCGCCGGACGGGCAGTAGACGCCCTCCGGCTCGCCGTCCCAAACATCAACGCCGCGACCGCCCAAAGCGTTAAACGAAGCCCCCTCGACATCGACATTCACGCTTCCGGTCGCGGGAACCACGCAGGTCTCATAGCCCGGGACTTGAAATTCGAAGCTGTCACCGGCGTTAAGCTTGATAATGTTGAAATAATTGAGCGGCACAACGTCGTTTTCGGCAGCAACGATTGGCGCATTGGCGTTATCAAATGGAGGGTAGTGCATATGATTATTCCTTTTCAGGGGCGTTGCTGAGGCCAGCGTGATCGGCGATGAATGCGTCTATTTCAGCGTCATAGGGCAAGGCCGGTGCACAGCCCGGCTTCGTGACAGTAATTGCGGCGGCGGCGGAGCCGCGAATGACACAATCCTGCAAGGGTTTGCCTGCGGCGAGAGAGGCAATGAACCCGCCCATAAAGCTGTCGCCCGCACCAGTTGGCTTGAGCGCGTCAACTTGGAAGATCCCGGTTGCGAACTCGACGCCACCTTTGATCGTGATCGATCCGTCTGGGCCCATTTTGTAGACGATGATCTTTCCAGGATCTTCGCCAAGCTCTCGAGCCAGCGCAAGACCGGCCCCGGCTTTGCCAGCGACGAAATCGAACTCCTCATCATTGCCAATAATGATATCACTGAACCCTGCCGCCCGAGTCAATACGTCCGAGGCAACCTCGGCGGAGACCCAGGAATAGGGCCTGTAGTCGATATCGAAAATCACCGGAATATCGGCCTGCCGCGCAAGCTCCATCGCGCGGAACCCCGCATCGCGCGACGGGTTTGCCGCGAACACCGTGCCAGTTGTAATCATCCCGGAATATGCGGAATAGTCCGGGGCTTCGACGTCTTGCATGTCCATTTGAAAATCCGCCGCGTTGTTGCGGTAGATAACAGTTTTGTGGTTCTCGACCCGGCTTTCATAAACCGCAAGAGATGTCCGGAATTCGCCCGTTATTTTTCGGACGAACTGATCGTCGATGCCGTAATTGATCAATTGCTGGCGACAAAAATCTCCAACAGCGTCATCAGACAGGGTTGTGACCAAAGCGGCCTGACCGCCCAACTTGCAAATCGCCACTGCGATATTGGCTGATGACCCCCCCAAGCCTGAATGGAACACAGTCCCATGCTGAACTGGCGTACCGGGCGGATCGGGGAAGAAATCCATCCCCGCACGGCCCACCACCAACAAGTTGCGGCCTGAAAGTTTCGCCAGGTTACTCATATGCGCCCTCCCGTGTTCTGTGCCCTGCATCTGGTGGCAAACAGGGAAATCTGCCGTCTACGCAGGCCTTGCGCACGCCCAATCAACGTTGACTCATCCTGGGTGCGAAGGTAACGATTTTGCAACCGGTTGCAAACATCTTTTGCCGGGATCGAGGGAGGGCTCCCATGTCAAAAATTGGGATCGGAATCGTTGGCGGTGGGTATATGGGCAAGCGCCATGCTGCCGCATTTGCGTCAGTCGGCGCGATTTTCGAAACCCGTTTGAGGCCACTGCTGGAGATGGTTTGCGCCCGCAGTGAAGCCAGCGCTGCGCAGTATCGCGACGCCTTCGGGTTCAGTCGTTCGACCGCCGACTGGCACGCGCTGGTCAACGACCCAAAGGTTGACGCGGTTGTCATTGCCTCCCCGCAAGACACCCATGAGGACATTGCGCTGGAAGCGTTCGCAGCCGGCAAGCACGTTCTGTGTGAAAAGCCACTGAGCGTCAACGTTGATGGCTCACGGCGAATGTTGAACGCCGCGCAAACCTCCGGCTGCGTTCACATGGCGGGGTTCAACTACATTCGCACCCCGGCCAGTCAGATGGCGCGAAAGATGATTGAACGCGGCGACCTGGGCCAGATCACTCATTTCCAGGCGGAGCACACAGAAGATTTCCTGGCAGATCCTGATGCGCCCGCCAACTGGCGCACCGAAGACCGCGCAACCGGCAATATGGGGGATCTTGCCCCGCATATCATCAACGCCGCACTGGCGTTGAATGGCCCCATCGCCTCGGTTATGGCCGAGATCGAAACAGTGCATAAGACCCGTGGCGGCGTGACCGTCAAAAATGATGATCAGGCCGATATTTTATGCCGGTTCGAATCCGGAACGCTGGGCCATCTCCATATCTCTCGCGTCGCGACGGGTCGAAAGATGGGCTACGCCTATAACATCACGGGGACAAAAGGGGCGTTACGGTTCGATCAGGAAGATCAGAATGCACTATGGTTTTATGACGCCGCGTTGCCCGAAGACACTCAAGGCTTCCGCAGGATTCTGACGGGCCCCGCCCACCCGGACTATGAAGCTTTTTGCATTGGGCCCGGACATGGAACCGGCTATCAGGATCAGATTACGATACAAGCCAAGGATTTTTTGCTGGCAATCGAAACCGGGGCCTCGATATGGCCCAGTTTCGCTGACGGGTTGGCTGTGGATCTGGTGATTGACGCCGCCTTTAAATCCGCGCAGACACGCAGCTGGCAAAATGTTTCACCCATTCAATCCGGAGCGACCTCGTGACCATACAAATCGGCAACGCGCCCTGTTCGTGGGGCGTTGAATTCGCAGACGACCCGCGCAACCCAGACTGGCGCTCGGTTCTGAAAGACTGCGCGGATGCGGGCTATACCGGGATCGAACTTGGCCCCGTAGGATACATGCCCGAAGATCCCAAACTTTTGGGTGACGCGTTGGCGGAACACCAACTGACCCTGATCGGCGGTGTGGTCTTTCGGGCGTTCCACGACGCGCAAGCCTGGGACGACGTGCTTGATGGGACGGTGCGCACATGCAAAGCCCTGGTCGCGCATGGCGCAAAGCATCTTGTGCTGATCGACTCGATTTCACCCCGCCGCGCCCCAACCGCCGGTCGGCCCAACGAGGCCGAACAAATGGACAACGAGGAATGGAGTGCGTTCGTTTCCCGCATTCGGACAGCCGCCCAGATTGGGGCCGATCACGGCCTAACAGTCGGAATGCATGCCCATGCGGCAGGCTTTGTCGATTTCGAACCCGAGTTGGAACGCCTGCTGTCGGAGGTCGACGAGTCCCTGCTGAAGATTTGCTTTGATACTGGTCATCACTCCTATGCGGGATTTGATCCTGTGGCCTTTATGCAGCGCAATGCAAAACGTATCTCATACATGCATTTCAAGGATATCGACCCTGCCGTGAAAGCAGATGTCATCGCCAATCGAACAGGCTTCTACGACGCTTGCGGTCAAGGAATTTTCTGCAACCTTGGTCAAGGAGATGTCGACTTCCCCAAAGTCCGCCAGATCTTGCTCGATTCAGGTTTTGACGGGTGGTGCACGGTCGAGCAGGATTGCGATCCCACTTTGGATGTGAACCCGATTGAAGATGCACGCGCCAATGCGGACTATTTGAAATCTATCGGCTTTTAGGAACCTGATATGGCAAAATTGAACTGGGGCCTTATCGGCGGCGGCAAGGGCAGTCAAATCGGCCCGGCCCACAGGCTTGGGGCAAATGTCGACGGGCTGTTTTCCTTTACAGCCGGTGCGTTGGATCATAATCCGGAGGCTGGTCATGCCTATGGCGTAGAGCTTGGATTGGACCCGTCACGCGCCTACGGGGATTGGCGTGAGATGTTGGCAGGCGAGGCCGCGCGCGATGACGGAGTTGATTTGGTCACCGTGGCGACACCAAATTCGACGCATTTCGAAATCACCAAAGCCTTCCTGGAAGGCGGCTTTCACGTGCTGTGCGAGAAACCTATGACAATGACCGTTGAGGAAGGCGAGGAGATCGTGAAGATTGCCGAGTCCAGCGGCCGGATTTGCGCCGTGAATTACGGCTATACGGGCTATTCTCTGGTCCGTCACATGCGAGCTATGGTGGCGCGCGGCGATCTGGGTCGTATTCGGTTGGTTGTCGCAGAATTTGCCCATGGACACCACGCAGACGCGGCAGATGCCGACAATCCGCGCGTCCGGTGGCGCTATGATCCTGCCCAGATCGGGGTATCAGCGCAATTCGCTGATTGCGGCATTCATGCGCTGCATATGGCAAGCTTTGTGACAGGCCAGGAGGTCGACCGTCTGTCTGCAGATCTGGCTTCATGCATCAGTTCACGCACGCTGGAAGACGATGCCATGGTGAACTTCCGAATGTCGGAGGGAACAGTTGGCAGACTCTGGACCTCCTCGGTGGCCATCGGCCGTCAGCATGGCCTCAGCCTTCAGGTTTTCGGCGAAACCGGAGGGCTCCGTTGGTCTCAAGAGCATCCCAACCAGTTGTTTTGGATGCCACTTGGCGGTCGTTTGCAGACCATAGAACGGGGCGAAGCGAGTTTGTCGCCTGAAGCAGACCGCTCAACACGCGTTACGATCGGTCATGCCGAAGGCATGCCGCTTGCTTTTGCCAATATTTATACCGATCTCGCCGAAGCTATCCAGGCACAAAAGCAAGGCCGCCCGATTGACCCAGCAGCAGATATTTACCCGCGCGCAGAAGACGGATTGCGCTCGATGGCGGCAGTTTATGCGGTGGCGCAATCTGGGCGCAGTGCCGGTGCATGGTGCGATGCCCGCCCACCAATGTTTCGCTGATCAACGCAACGTCCCGCGGTAGACGACATGACACGGAAAAAGATGCGCCTTGGGGGCGTCCTGTGGGCCTTCGCGTCCTAGCTTCGCAACAACAAGATCAACTGAAGCCGTGACGATAGCATCGATCGGCTGGTGAATCGTGGTCAGCGAAAAACTGTCCCACCCGGCCATTTCCATGTCGTTGAGCCCAATCAATCCAATATCTTCCGGAACCGAGCGTCCGGAGGAGCGTACCGCGCTCATCGCCCCGATCGTTAAAACGTCATCTGCGCAAAAATAGGCCTCGGCCGGATCTGTCGACAACTCTTGCAGCATCGCTGTTCGCCCCGCATCGAAAGAATACGCCTCGGCGAAACGATGCGAAAGCTGGACATCCGATCGTTTGTCCAACTCGGCCTGAAAACCTGCCAATCGGTCCCGCGAAGAGGTCGCCGAGGCGGGACCGCCAAGATACCCGATGCGTGTGTATTGCTGTGACAAGAGGGCCGCCGCCGCCATGCGCCCACAGGCAAAATTGTCAATTCCTACAGTGTCTACGTCGGGATGCTCGGCGTACCGGCCAAACGTGTGCACGACCGGTAATCCTGCCTCGGCAAACAGCTTTGAGAATTCTGGCGGCAGCGTGGAAGAGGCGACGATGACGCCGTCCACAGAATATTGCCGGAGCAATTGGATCGACGCCTCAGGATCTGTCTCGTCGCTCAGATTGACCAAAAGCGGGCGTAGGCCGTGGTCCTGAAGCCGCCTGGTGAACAGGTCAAACACTTGCAAAAACACCGGGTTGTGAAAATTGTTTGAGACAAGTCCGACAAGCTTCGTGCGACGTGTCGACAAGCTACGGGCCAATATGTTCGGCTGGTAATTCAGAGCAACCGCAGCGGCCAGAACCTTGTCGCGGGTTTTCTGCGACACGGACGCCCCCTTTGTGAACGTCCTGGACACAGCCGACCGAGAGACCCCTGCCCGGAGCGCTACGTCTTTTAGCGTTACTGCCATCCCGCCAACCTGATTGCGAACCGTGGGGTATCTTGTCATTTGGGTGCAGAATTTGCAACCGGTTGCAAAGCACGACTAATGCGCTAACACACCGCCTGGACAAGCACGACTTTTTTCAGGTTAATGCGACCGTTTGCGGCCCTGTTGGTCTGCCAAAGCGGCATGAAAATCGGCAGGTCCCCAGCGTTCGGAAATTGCTCGTAACATCAATTGTTGCTGGCTCTCTGGTGCCATTCCGGACAGCGGCGAGTCGAGGTCAAGATTGGCAGGGAATGGATAGCCTTCAGCGCAGGCTGCAATGACGCAGTGCAGCTCCTGGTCTGAGAGCGCCTCGCGCTCAACCAAACCAAGAAGCGCCGGATACAGCGCCACGCACATCCGCACGCGATCAACGATCTCGATCGATCTGCCATAGCCAGAGCCGATCTGCATAAGGTTGGCAATTCGCTCAATGTCTTGCGACCGGTTTTCACCGGCAGCGTGGAACACGGCAGGATTGAAAAACAATGTGTCGCCTTTGCTCAACGCAATCTGAACACAATGCTCTTCAAAGTAGGTGCGAAACTCGGGCTGCTGCGCCGCGATATATCCTGGCGCGTAGGTCTGCGAATAGGGCAAAAGCTTTGTCGGACCAGAATGCAGCGGCATGTCACAATGCGCGATCGCCCCTTGCAGCGTCAGATAGGGCGAAAGGTTGTGAACGCGCGCAGGATAGTCCGCCAGATTCTCCGCTGTTTGGAAGCCCATATGGTAGTCGCGGTGGCATTGTTGCGCCTGACCGCCGGGTCGTACAACGTTCACTTGAGTGGTAATCTGATAGAGCGGTCCCAGCCAGGATTGGCTGACCATATCAATGATCGGGTTGGCGTTGTAACGTGCAAATAGTTCCGGTGAGGCCACGCAAAGTTTTTCATGTGCATTCCACAACCGGCTGTTGCTCCCTGCGGTGGCGAAATGATCGCCCTGCCCAACGCCGGATTGCCGTTCATCTTCGATAATCGCGTTCAACACCTCGGTGACATCATCGATCAGCGACAGGTCTTCAAATGTGTTTCGAATGACAACGATGCCCGGCCCGGCGGCAAGCACCTCGTTCCACTCCGCCATCACCTCCTTGGCGGAGTCCGGATCAACCGAGGCTGTCCGTATGTTGGATCCGTCATAGATTGGAATATTGCCAAAGAGCTCGCTTGCAATCGGCACCGAAGATTTACTGGTTTTACGCTCTACATGCGCACGAAAATCGCCGATGGAGCACGACCCCGCATCAAACCAAATGCTGCGTGGTGTCAGGACCCGCTCGTTCATGTTCCCTCCCAAAACAAAACTTGCCGTTTGACCTGTTGGAGCGTCCCGAAACCGGTATGGCGCGGCCAAAGCGACAGATATGCCTTCGTGTATGAGTGTAGGAGATATTCGGCATTCGGTCCAATAAACAGACTTAAGGCCGGCCAGCACATTGAGCCAGCAACATCACGAACACCGATATTCCGACAAGGTACGACGCGCTAAGCTGAAGCCTTCGACAGGGATGAAGCCGATTTGCGCAACTGCGTCGGACTGGCTCCGTAGGCGTGCACAAAAGCGCGGCTCAGTGCTTCAGTTGATCCGTAACAATACCGATTTGCGACCATTTGAACGCGGTCACCGCGCTCAATATCCTGTTTGGCCAGAACCAAGCGCCATTTGCGCAGATAAGCCAGGGGTGTTACCCCCACTGCATCCCGAAAAAGTTGTGAAAAGTGGCTTACCGAAAGCCCAGCCTCGGCGGCCAAAGACTCGACCCGCCAGGCCACTTCCGGACTATCATGAATTGCAACGATCGCGCGGCTCAGACGCGGATCCGCCAGCCCGCCAAACAAGCCAGCTGCCAGATGGGCGGCCTCAATCTGAGACCGCATGATCCGGACCAGAAGAACCTCTCCCAGACGGTTGAGAACCGACGCCGAACCACACCGCGCCATCCTGTGTTCCGACAACAACAACTCCACAATGGCCCTGACATCACTATCCGAGCCAAGCTCATGCTGTATTCGTCGGGGCAACGCCGCCATCATCGGATTCTGATCCCCGCCCCACTGCACCTTTGCGTTTAGCAAGACGATCTGATTGTGCTTCAACCGCCCGAGGTTTTTGTCCCCTTGCGCCAACACAAGCGATTGAGCCGCACCTGTCTCGCAATCCCCAATCACCCGGAAATTTGCCTCTGACGCGTCGCATAGACTGACACTCAGCTCAAAACGGGACATCAAGGCGGATAGACGATCGATCTTTGACATTTCGGCGTTCTTATCATGTTTTTCGAAATTAATTGATAATAACCTATGCTATTGCGCGACGGAAGCGACCAATTTGAGGAACTAATCTTGCTGTTACCACGTCAAAAAACCCCCGATCTCGCCCTGCCAACCCTTGAACATGACACCTTCGATCTGAGCACCGATGCCTCCGAACGCGGTACGGTCATTTGCTTTTATCGCGGCTTGCATTGTCCGATTTGTGCCAACTACCTGGCCGAGCTTGAGAAGCGCGTCGACGACTTCGCCGAGCGTGGCGTGAAAACCATCGCGGTCAGCTCTGACGGAAAAGAGCGCACTCAAGCAATGGCAGATAAGATCGATGCGAAGAAGTTGCGCTTTGCCTATGATTTAAGCCTGGAGACCGCGAGAAGTTGGGGGCTCTATATTTCGACATCGCGTGGAAAAACCTCAATCGGCATTGAGGAACCGGCGTTATTTTCGGAACCCGGGCTGTTCATGGTGACCCCGCAGCAATCGCTCTATTACGGCTCTGTTCAAACAATGCCCTTCGTGCGTCCGCATTTCTCGGAGCTCGTCTCGGCACTAGATTTTGCAATTGCCAATGACTACCCGGCGCGAGGCGAATATACTGGCGCGGTCTGATCGGGACGACGCCGGCGCACTCTGGGATTCCATTAAAATAATGCAGAGGCACCCGTTTTGGGTGCTTCTTTCATCTCTGAAAGATCAAAAAATGCCGCGAAAGCAGCAGGGGCTATACACTGCCAAAGAGTGCGTCCGTTTGTTGCGACATGCCATGTACTTATCCCACATGCCCAGTGAACTTCATATCGTCAAATCGCACCCAATTTTCTAGCGCTCTTCCTTTACGACAACGTCAACTTTAAGGAATTGTTAACATATATTAACTATCGACTATCAGCGGATGGTGCGGGTGAGCGATGACTCCAGAAAACTTCGAAAAATTCTTGGACGAAATTTCCGAATGTTTCATCACTGTCAATTTCGAACAGTGGCGAAACTGTATGCTGCTGCCATTCTCTATGGCAACGCAAGCTGGCGAAGTCGTACTGCATACGACAGAGCAGGCTGAAGACAATTTCAGATCTTATGTGCTTGCTTGTCGCGCTATGAAGCTCACTCATATTTACAGAATTCCGCGAAAACTGACCCCGAATGGTGACGGGACCTGGTTCGGGACGTATGAGACCAACCTTCTGCGACATGGCGCGCGAATGGCGGACCCCTACATCTCGACCGCAAAGCTATCGCTTGATGACGGGGTTTGGAAAATGTCTTCTATTCTAGGCGCACGCGGTCACAGCGATTGGACAGGTGTGACGCCGAAAGAAGAAACCCGTCGACGCAATAGATCGCGATCTATTGCCGAACCCCCAGACGGCCAATCCAAACATATGCCCCAGAAAGAGCCGCGCTGAACCCAAGGTCAGATACTCAGAAGGTCGCGCAGCGCTACCGTAGCGCCTTGAGCCGCGGCCCGCTAAATGTCTATTTTTCTTTGCGTCCAAACCCGCCCCCGCCAGGGGTCTTCATCAGAAATGTATCACCCGGAAACAGTTCAACCTGGTCATTTCCGTCGAGTTGTTCGATCTCACCCGTGGCCCGTTCAACCGCGTTTTCGCCCAGCGCACCGGGTGATCCGCCATTGGCACCCAAAGGCGGTGTTTTGCGGTGCGAGCTCAGTGTCGTCACTGTCATCGCCTCTTTAAATGCAAGCCGCCTGACGATCCCGTTGCCGCCCTCGAACTGACCGGGGCCACCCGATCCCTGCCGGATCGAAAATTCGTCGACGCGCACCGGGAACCGCGTCTCCAGCACTTCCGGGTCCGTCATCCGGGTGTTCGTCATGTGGCTGTGGACCGCGCTTGTTCCGTGAAATCCGTCCCCCGCGCCTGTCCCGCCACAGATCGTTTCGTAGTTCTGGTACAGCGCGTTGCCGTAGACGAAATTGTTCATCGTTCCCTGACTTCCCGCAATGACACCCAGCGCTCCATAAAGCGCGTCGGCGATGGATTGGCTGACTTCAGTATTGCCTGAAATCACCGCCGCAGGTGCCCGCGGGTTGATCATCGAACCTTCGGGTACGATCAGCTCAAGTGGCTTAAGACATCCTTCATTCATCGGAATATCACGCCCAACAAGCGTGCGGAACACGTACAGAACGACGGCCCGGCAAATCGCAAGCGGCGCGTTGTAATTCAATGCGTTTTGCGGCGATGTTCCGGTGAAATCGATCACCGCTGAGCGGTGGATCTTGTCGACCCGAATAGCAACCTCGATCTTGGCACCGCTGTCCATCGGATAGCTGAAGCTGCAATCCGTCAACACATCAAGAACTCGCCGCACGCTTTCTTGCGCGTTGTCTTGGACATGACCCATATAGGCATGAACTGTTGCCAAACCGAATTGCTCGGTGATTTTCTGAAGTTCTGCGACACCCGTCGCGTTTGCCGCGATCTGGGCCGCCAAATCGGCCATGTTCTGATCAATATTGCGACAGGGATAGGGGCCAGAGCCAAGAAGCGCACGTGTTTTCTGGACCTGAAGCTGCCCCTGATCGACCAGCCGGAAATTGTCAATGACAACGCCTTCTTCATCGATGCTGCGACTGTCGGGCGGAGCAGATCCTGGGGTCTTGCCGCCGATATCAGCGTGATGGCCACGCGACGCCACCGAAAAGACAATATTTTTACCGTCTGGATCGAAAACCGGTGTGATCACCGTGACATCGGGCAGATGCGTGCCACCGTTGAACGGATTGTTCATCATAAACACATCGCCGGGACGGATGTCGCCAGCATTGGCGCGCAGGATCGTCCGCACACTTTCCGACATCGATCCCAGATGCACCGGCACATGAGGCGCATTTGCGACCAGGTCACCGTTCTGGTCAAAAATTGCACAGGAAAAATCCAGCCGTTCCTTAATGTTAACCGAATAGGCCGTATTGGCCAGCGTCGCACCCATCTGCTCGGCAATGGACATGAAGAGGTTGTTGAATACCTCCAATATGACCGGATCAACCCTGGTTCCGATGGCTTCAGTCCGAACGATAGGGACCATGCGTTCCAATATCAGATTGCCACCTTTTGCCCCGGTTGCGCGCCAGCCTGGTTCAAGCACATTGGTTCCGGTGGGTTCTGTCAGGATCGCGGGCCCATCAACGGATTGACCGACAGACAGGCTCGATCTTTCTAACAAGGATACGGCACGCCAGTGCCCCTCGAAATAGACATCGACAGATGTTTGATCCGCGGATGCTGCCTTCGGATCGGGCAGGCTTACGTCTTCGCCAGTTTGGCCAATGGCCTCTACAA
The DNA here is from genome assembly GCA_039193885.1 of Pseudomonadota bacterium. Taxonomy (GTDB): domain Bacteria; phylum Pseudomonadota; class Alphaproteobacteria; order Rhodobacterales; family Rhodobacteraceae; genus Litoreibacter. The sequence goes on along the minus strand of JBCCWL010000011.1, from coordinate 68,451 downwards.
TCAGAACATCGATGATCAGGTCGTTTATGTCGGGCGCAAAACCGAACCTTTGCCGGTGCGCCTCGACAAATGCTGTTTGCATTTCTCCCGCCGCACCAAACATGACTTCCAGGCTCTGCTGAGCGTCGCGCGGGCGAATTTGCGCACGGCGAGAAAGCGTAATGTCCGCCTGCGCGATGCCTTGCGCCAGGATTTCATCGCGGGCGCTGTCTGCCATCAAGTCCAAAATTTCTACGGCGGATCTATCGCCGAGTGGCTTGTCAAACTGCCGCTCGCGCATCGCGCGAATGTCGGCCAGACCCATCCCAAAGGCCGATAACACCCCGGCAAACGGATGAATGAAAACACGCTCTATACCAAGCGCATCGGCCACCAGGCACGCATGCTGACCTCCGGCACCGCCAAAGCAGTTCATGGTGTATTTGGTAACGTCATAGCCGCGCTGAACGCTGATCTTTTTGATCGCATTGGCCATGTTCTCAACGGCGATCTGCAGGAAGCCTTCGGCAATCTCTTCGGGCGTTTTCCGGTCACCGATCTCAGCTGCGAGCGCATTGAATTTGCGGCGAACAACTTCCTTGTCCAACGGTTCATCGGCATTGGGGCCGAAGACATTGGGAAAGTGATCCTGGTTAAGCTTACCAAGCAGGACATTGCAGTCAGTGACCGTAAGCGGTCCACCTCGCCGGTAGGCGGCCGGTCCAGGATTTGCACCGGCGCTGTCTGGTCCAACCTGTAAGCGACCGTCGCGAAAAGACAGGATCGATCCCCCGCCCGCCGCAACTGTATGGATCGACATCATGGGCGCGCGCATCCGCACGCCCGCAACCTCGGTTTCAAAAGCGCGTTCGAACGACCCGGCATAATGGCAGACATCCGTTGACGTGCCGCCCATGTCAAACCCGATAAGATGTTTGTATCCAAATTGTTCGGCCGTTCTGACCATTCCGACGACCCCGCCAGCAGGGCCAGACAGAACCGCATCGCGGCCATGAAACAGCCGCGCATCGGTCAGACCACCATTGGATTGCATGAACATCAGGCGATCACACCCGCCTGTGTGCGTTCCCAAGGCGTTGGCAACCTGATCGACATAGCGCCCCAGAATTGGTGACAGGTAGGCATCCACAGCAGCGGTATCGCCGCGACCGACAAGCTTGATCAGGGGGCTGACCTCATGGCTGAGTGAGACTTGGGTAAAACCGACATCGCGCGCTATCTTTCCAAGTGTCTGTTCGTGATCGGGGAACCGGTAGCTGTGCATAAGGGCAATCGCGATTGAGCGATAACCTGCGCCATAGGCACGCGATAAGGCCGCCCTGGCCTCCGCCTCATCAAGTGGTGTCAGTACTGTCCCATCGGCCTCCAGTCGCGCATCCACCTCGACCACTTCCTCGTATACAAGCTCCGGCAATTTGATGTTCAAATCAAAAAGCCTGGGTCGGTTTTGATACCCAATGCGCAAAAGATCCCGCATGCCCCTGGTTATGAACAGAATTGTGCGTTCGCCCTTGCGTTCCAACAAAGCATTCGTGGCCACCGTCGTACCCATCTTCACCGCATCGATCAGACCTGATGGGACCTCTGCGTCGCCGTCCAGACCAAGGATTTCGCGGATCCCGTGAACCGCAGCATCTGCATAGACCTCGGGATTCTCCGACAAAAGTTTATGCGTGCGCACGTCGCCTTGAGGTGATTTCGCCACGATGTCGGTAAACGTACCACCACGATCGACCCAAAATTGCCACATGAGGCAGTTCTCCATTCTGTGCGGCCCGCAACCACACCTTAGGTTATGCAAAAATAATATGGGTGACTATTCCAGCGCGTTCGGCAGCCACAGCGCGATATCGGGAATTGCGATCAGCGCGAACGCCATGACCAACATGACTAGCACGTAGGGCAACGCCCCAAGCATGACCTCGTTCAGGCTTCCCGACTTACGCGCGCCTTGCACTACGTAGAGGTTCAGCCCGACCGGGGGCGTGATCAGCGCCATTTCAATCAATACGATCATCAAAATCCCGAACCAGATCACATCATAGCCCTGCGCCAGAACCATCGGCACAATGATTGGGATTGTCACAACCATCAGCGAAAGGGTTTCGATGAAAAAGCCCAGCACGATGTAAAGCACGACCACCACCAGAATGAAGCCCAGCGGGCCCAATCCGAGCCCTTCCATGAAGGTTTTAAGTTCACGGCCCAGCCCGGCTGAGGAGAGCGTAAAGTTCAGAAAAGACGCACCGATAATGATCAACATGATCATTGCGGTAATTTTGATCGTGCCCAAAAGGCTCTCTCGGAGCATGGCCCAGGACACGCCGCCAAAGCCCAGCGCAATCAATAACGCCCCCGCAACCCCTACGGCGGCCGCTTCCGTTGGTGTGGCCCAGCCGCGATAGATGGATCCCACGATCAGACCAAAGAGGATCAGGATCGGCACCAGGTCAACCAGCGCGCGCGCCATCTCAAAGACCGAGAATACCCGGCGGTTGCCGCCCAGTTCCGGGCGAGCCGCGCAGATTAGGGCAGTGATTAGAAGAAAGGCCAAGGCCAGACCTAGTCCCGGGATCAGCCCGGCCAGAAAGAGCTGCGGGATCGAGGATTGCGTGAGAAAGCCATAAACGATCAGGTTGATCGAGGGCGGGATCATGATGCCCAAAGTGCCACCGGCCGCGATCGCCCCAGAAAACAATTTCGGATCATAGCCCAATTTCTCTGCCTGCGGCATCGCCACAGTGGCCACCGTGGCTGCTGTGGCCACTGACGATCCGGATGTGGCCGAAAACATCGTCGCAGTCGCGACATTTGCGTGCACCAAACCGCCCGGCATCCAACTGACCCAGCGGTCCAAGGCCGCGTAAGTTCGCGCGGCGACGCCCGAGCGGACCAGGATCTCCCCCAGCAGAACAAAAAACGGAATTGCGATCAGCGTGGCTGAGCTTGATGCAGACCACACCATGTTCCCCAGCGCCCGGCTGAGCGGGAAGTTTGAGAAAAACTGATCAACGCCAAAGCCCAGCAAAAAAAGCACGATACCAACCGGGATCGATGCCGCAAGCAGTGCAAGCAGACCGATCGAGACATAGGCGATCATCACAGATTGTCCTGTTCGGCAAACGCACCAACGAATTGCTCGGTCTCCGCCGCCCGGCCGCGCAATAGAAGGCCGAGCGCCGCCAGAGTGACCAGGCAGCTCATGGTCGCAAACCAGACCCAACCTGCGAACCAGGGAATTTGTACCCAAGCCAAAGGCGTGGCCAGTGGGGTATTGGCCCGGCTGCCGTTTTCGACAGCGCGTTCGACCACCGGCCAGCATTTGATAGCGATAGTTATAACCACCCAAGACATTATAATCATTGATAAAATATCAAAAAGGGCTTTTGCCATACTTGTCGTGCGAGAGCGGATCAGATCAATACGGATATGACCCAGCTCCAACAAAGCGTAGGCCATTCCCCAAGAACTGATCAAAGCCATCGCATAACCTGCCAGCTCCTCTGATCCGCCAAAAGAGGAATGGACCTGGCGCAACGCAATATCCGCAACCACAAAACCCGCCATTCCCAAAAGCCCCAGCCCAACGCCCAGGGCGATGGACCTGTTGAGCTTTCGAAGGATGGTGATCAATGCCAGTTCCATTCCCGATATCCCTCAGATTTCAGGCAGTTATTCGATGCTTACACCGACAACTTTACCAACGGAGGCATTCCAGCGCTCCGCCCAATCCGCGCCTGCACGCTCTGCCCAATCGGGCAGGACTTCGGAGATCAGAATACCACGTGCTTTCTCGAAATCAGCCTCAGAGATATCGACGAGCGCCATGTCGCGGGCCTCGCCGGCTTGGCAGGTGCCCGTTCCGGTCAGACACGCGATATCGTTGACCAGAGCGTCCTGGGCGCTGGCCCAGGCGGGAGCCTCGAAGCCGGAGGCGATCTGCTCTTGAACAAGCGCCTGTTTATCTGATCCGAGCGCGTCCCATTTCTCCGCGTTCATCGCTGTCACGACGTGATCCCAACCGCCCAGTGGTATCGGTAGAAGATGCGTCGAAACCTCCCACCAGCCTGCGGAATACCCAGAGCCTGCCCCGGTCACGGCGCAATCGACAACGCCATTTTGCAGCGCTCCCGGGACTTCAGAAAAGGACACGTTCACACCCTCTGCGCCCAGCGCCTCCAGAAACAGCGCGGTCATGCGCCCTGATGCGCGCACTTTCAGGCCTTCCAGATCAGAAAAAGTGGCGATGTCGGCATTACAAAACACAACCTGTGGCGGGTAAGGCGCAATGGCCAGCACTTCTGCGTTGAACCGGGACCGGAATATGTCGGACACCATCGGGCGGGCCGCATCGACCATGGCCCGGGCCTCGTCGGCGCTCAGCGCCAAAAGCGGGACGTCGAGACCTTCGAGCTCCGGCGCATCGCCCACGGCGTAATCCGCAACCGTCATCGCAACATCATAAACGCCCTGACCCAGCAGGGGATAAATTTCAGACAGACCCAAACCCATCTGGTTATGGGTCGTCAATTCGACGTTAAAATCGCCTGAGGCGGGCAGTGTCTGGGACCAGAACGGGGCTTCGTAGTCCTTGTGCAGCGGCAAGCTTGACCAGCTGCCAACAACGGCAAGGTCCTCAGCACTTGCGGGTCCCACGAAAACTGCAGTTGTAGCCAGTATTGTCAGTGTCCGTTTCATGTGTTCACTCCTGGTTGGTTTGTGTCGTTGTAAATTGTGGTCTCTGCATCTTCGTCGACGTCTGTGATCAGCATGTGGCCTGGCGCGTGGGTGATGCAGAGCGGCAGGCGCGCCGCGCGCAGAACGTTTTGTGGGGTTACCCCGCAGGCCCAGTAGACTGGGACTTCGTCAGACTTTATGTCGACAGGGTCGCCATAATCAGGTCGAGAGAGATCGGAAATTCCAATAGACGCGGGATCGCCGACGGCGATCGGCGCGCCATGCGCCTGCGGGTAGCGCGCGCTGATTGCTACTGCGTGCTCCACCTGATCTTCGCGCACAGGGCGCATAGTGACGACCATTTGGCCCGAGAATGGCCCGGCAGGCACCAACTGAATATTGGTTCGAAACATTGGAACGTTGCGGCCCATCTCAATATGGCGCACCGGTATTTCGGCGCGCAGCAAAGCGTTTTCAAAAGTAAATGAGCAGCCCAAAGCCACGCTGACCAACTCATCAGACCACAGCGTGCATATATCGGTGATTTCATCGTGGAATTCGCCATCTCGAAAGACACGGTAGCGCGGAACATCCGTGCGAATATCTATGTCGCGGCCAAGTGTCGGCAGCATTGGATCCCCGGTCTCGCCAACGCCGACCACGGGACAGGGTTTGGGATTTCTTTGGCAAAAGCGTAAGAAGTCCAGCGCGTAGGCCTCGGGTAGGATGGCCAGATTGCACTGCAGTTTGCCCGGGGCCAATCCGGCTGTGTGGACATCGTGCTGACCTGCTCGAATGCGCTGCCGGATCTGATCACCTGCCATCTGCGACCCGATCAATACCGATGCCTTTCCCGTCGCCATTATGCCCTCGTGCTGCTGTCAGGCCACAGTCACACAGGGTATAAATTCATTCAAATTATCATTTTTTATCTATAGTGATAAATCTTTTAAAACTACGTCGGATGCGCTGCGTGCCAGTCGGCTGCTACATCCCGGGCAATGTCGGCGCTGTTTTCGACCAGAAAGCTACGTGGTTCCGCCAGATATGACGCGGTAAAATCAAGCGGCGGCAGCGCAATTCCGGAATCGAATTCGACGACTTCACCGGCCTCTAGGTGAGGCACTGCCAGAACCCGGGGATATGGGCCCACCGCCAGGCCTGCGGCGATCATTTTAAGACTCGCGGACAGCGAGGCAGAAGAGAACAACCGTGATTTCGGTCCAACGCGCCGTGCAAGCTCAGAGGCCAGCTCTCGATAAGGTCGGGTCTGGCTGGAATAGGAAATTATTGGCGTTGCGGACAAATCAACCTCGCCTTTTTGGCTGGATTTATACCAATGCAAGTCAAACTGAGGCAGGGCGACATTTTTTACGGAATACTCAGAAATCGGACCCATCAAAAAGGCCAGATCTAGGCGTCTTTCCAATATGGATGCGCGGAGGTTCAGCGAAATATCTACGGTGAGATCCACGTTAACCCGCGGAAATTGCTCACTAAAGGCTTGAATGAATGACGGTAACCAGGCTTGTGCGATCGTCTCCGAAGCACCGATCCGAAACAGGCCTTCGGTTTCTGCGGGATTTGCGACGCGCTGCTTGATCTCTTCCTCGACAAACAACATTTGCTCGGCATAGCCCAAAAGCTGCTGCCCCTTCTTAGTGAGGACAAGCGCGCCGGAACCACGCTCAAACAGCTTGGCCTGCAACTCGATCTCAAGGTTTGAAATGCGTGTCGAAACCGCAGGCTGCGACAAGTGCAGGCGGTCGGAGGCTTTTCGGAACCCACCGAGCCGTGCGACCCATAAAAAGGTCCGGAGCTGTTCAAAGGTCATGCCTATTCAAAACATTTATCGGTTTGCAGTGCAAACCATCAACCAGCAACAGCTCAATAGGCATGGTGCCGTGGCTCCGCGCGCGGAGCCAGGGTCTGTTTTTGAACTACTCTGCCGCGATTTTGTCAGCGTCGGTTTGAGCCTCACCAAAGCCCCGGGGAACTGGAAGATCCGGCAAGCCAGCCGCCCGTTTTTGCAACGCACGACCGATGACAACACGGCTGATCTCAGTTGTGCCGTCAACGATCCTCAGCATTTGCGCCAGACGCGACAGACGATCCAGACCATAGGGTTGCAACAGTCCCATGCCCCCCAAAACCTGGGTGCAGGTATTGGCCGCTTTTACAGCGGCATCGGGCACAAAGCGCTTGGCATGGGCGGCCATCAAAGGACCTTCGGGCGTTCCAAGTGCCCCGGCCGCTTTTCGGTACAAAAGTTTTGAGGCTTCGAGATCTGTTGCAACCTCGCCCAGCATCCATTGAATGCCATCAAGATCGAGGGTTTTGCCCGCGAACATTTTACGGTTCTTTGCGTAGGACAAAGCGGTGTCCAACGCGGCCTGCATCAGACCGCAACACCCAGACGCGATCGAAACCCGTGCAATATCAATGGCCATCAGCGATCCTTGCAGGCCCTGGCCAATCGGCAAGATGATATTGTCTTCACTGACCACGACATTGTCGAGATACATCTCGGACATCGGCAGGAAGTTGTAAGATGGTGTGTCATAGAGCGGGCCAAAACTGATCCCCGGCGCTTCGGCCGGGATCGCAATCATGGCCATATCTTTGTGACCCGGAACATCGCTGGTTTTGACAACAGTGAAATAGACATCGGCTTCTGTTGCGAGGCTGACCCACGCTTTTGCGCCGCTGATGGTCCAGGTGCCATCGCCGTTGATTGTGGCCCGCGTGTACATTTTCATCGGGTCGGATCCTGATTGCGGTTCGGTCAGCGCGAAATTCGCCAGTTTCCGCCCAGACGTCAGATCGCGCGCCCAGCCCTCTTTGAACGCTTCCGCGCCATACCCGCAGGCCGCAAACGTGCAGATATTGTGCATCGAAAGGGCAAAGGCATACGCTCCATCGCCCAGACCCAACTGCTCATAGATCTGAATACCTTCGGATAATGGCAGGCCCTGACCGCCCCACTCTTCCGGGGCGTAAAGGCCGGTCAATCCCGCTGACCCCGCCAGATCAGACGCTTGGCGTGGCCAGGTTTTCGCAGTATTCCACGCGTTGACATTTGGTGTGATAACCTCGGTTGCGTGGTCACGGGCGGCCGCGAGAAGGGAGTCCAACTTGTCCGACATGAGTGTGTCCTTTCCTGCGCCAGCCTTGTCGGTTCTCGCCATTCTTAACGAACGGCCCGTTCCGCCAGGAGCGCACAATAATCATCGCAATTTTGAGTTGTTTTGATGATATAGAGCATCCATCGTATCGAATCCATCTCAGGAGATGACAGGAGATTGTCCAAAAGTGACAAAATTATGCAGTAGACGCGGGGCCACGTTTGTATGAGCTGGGCGTGTTCCCAGTCCAACGCAAGAACGCTTTGTGAAAGCTGGCCGCAGACGCAAACCCTACATCCTGCGCAATAGCTTCGATGCTTATTTGACCCATCTGCAAGTGGCGTATCGCAATGTCCCGGCGCAACGCATCTTTGATCGCCTGAAAGGAAGTGCCATCGGCTTCAAGTCTGCGCATCAGGGTGCGCGGGGTCATATGCATTGCACCGGCCGCCTCGTCTAGGTTTGCACCGGCCCATCCAACATCGCTGAGATAAGCTCGCACGCGCAGGGACTGGGTATGCTGACGGGACCGGGTAAAAATCCAATCGCGAGGAGCGTTCTCCAAAAACAGATCCAGATCAGCGGTGCTGCGCAGCTGGATTGGTCCGAGGTTTTCCAGGTCGAAGGAGATCGCGGTGGCAGGCTGCGCGAACCGCACAGGGGCGGGAAAGATGATGGCGTAGTCTTCCTCGAAGGACGGCTGAGCAAAGTCAAAATCCACCCCGTTCACAGGCACTTCGCGTCGCGCCAACCAAGACAACAATCCATGCGCAAGCTTCAGGATCAGCATGTGACCGAACCTCTGGCTGGATGCCCCATGCTGAGCATTCAGGTATAGATGAACAACCCCTTCTTCCTCGACCAATTCAAACTGAAAGTCATCGAGCAGCAAATTCCAAAACGTCGAAAACCGATAGAGCGCCGAGGAAAGCGACGTTGCCTCACGCACTGATGTCAACAAGTGCTGCAGAGCGCGAGGGCGAATGGGACGCCCCCAAAGGCCCATCATTTCGTCGCCCGTTTCCACGGCCGCCAGCTTGTAGAGGCACACGATCTGATCCAGCGTGACGCGGGTCTGAACCGCATCCTTACCCGCAACCAGATCCGAACGCTGTAGCAGCGACTGATAATGCTCAGGCGTACACAGGGGTTCCAACGCCGCAAGCCAATCGGCCACAAATTGCCGGGAAACAGTCGAGTACAATGTGGGTTGTGTGCCGCGCATGCCTCGCTGATACCACTGAACATCGCACCACAGAAGATACAACGCTTCGGTCGCAAGCTCTTCCTTGACTATTGTACGAAACCGATCCGGTTGTGGTCATTGATGCACCCGGCCAACCAGTGCGCTTGAAGCGTTCTGATCTCATCGCAGCATCACACGCTCGGCGGTGTCGTAAATTCCAAATTTCTCCGCCGTGCCGCCATCAAAAACGGCTGAAACAGATCACCAGGACCATTAGATACGAAAGTATGAAGCGCAAGAAATCTATTCGCAGTGTTCACACACCCGCCTGCATGTCGATGATGATCTTGAAGGTTTCATCGCGGTGTTTGGTCCAATGATACAACGCCCCATCCGCGCGCGGCCACGGGATCACTTTAGAGATAAGCTGCGTCGCAATATGAGGATTTGCCTCCAGAAACCCAATCACCTGTTCGAAATCGGCACGCGTGGCATTGCGTGAGCCGAATATGTCCAACTCCTTGAGATTGAAATACTTTGTGTCATACGCCACCTCGGCTTTTGCATATCCAACATAGACCACGCGTCCTGCGAACGGAGCCAGATCAACCGCTGCACGAAAAGTCTGTGAGGTCCCGACCGCCTCGACAATCACATCCGGGCCGGCCCCCTCGGTCGCCTCCGCGACCATCATCGCAATATCTTGGGAGGCCGGGTTGATTATCATATCAACCCCAAGCGCCTTCAATCCATCGCGTTTGGCCGGGGACGGCTCACTGACCAGAACGCGTGCACCCCGGGCCTTTGCACCCAGAATGGCCCCGGCTCCAATCATGCCACCACCCAACACAAGAACACTGTCTTGTGCCACAACACTTCCGCGCGCGACGGCGTGAAATCCAACGGAAAGAGGCTCCACAAGCGCCAGCTGGTCCAGCGGTAGGGTGTCGTTGGGGATCAGCCGGTCCGTTTTGACCACGATCTGCGGACGCAAAGCGCCATCTTGTTGCACACCAAGCGTTTGGTTGTATTGGCAAGCATTCACCCGACCCTTGCGACACGACGGACAGCTCCCGCAGGTCGTGTAGGGAATGACGACCACCGGTTGTCCGACCGCCAAGTCAGGCCCGACATCCGGGCCCTGCGCGGCGACGACCCCGCCAATTTCATGGCCTGGGATACGCGGAAGCTGGACCAGCGGGTTCAAGCCCAAATAGGTATTCAGATCGCTGCCACACAAACCCACGAACTTTACATCGACAAGCACCTCACCGGCGCCCGGATCTGGCCGAGTTGTTTCTACAAACTCGGTTTTTTCGACATCACTGATCACAAGGGACTTCATCTAGAGGCTTTCAAAATCAAAACGATGGCGGAAGCGCTCGATTGCGCGCCGCCTGGCAAGATTACTTGAATTCTTCGGCCTCGGCACCCGCTGATTGTCACAGCTTCCGGTGCGCTCCCGTAACGTGGCTCAACGCTGGGCCCGCGCGACGGGCTTAGCAGGTTTGCCAACAAAACCGTCACCTTAACTGCACGCTGCAACCACCTGTCGAAAAGAGCGGCTTGCCTGGCTCGACCAAAGCATTGGGTGCCATTTGGATTACATCAGATCTCCGTTTGCGACCAAGGCTTGGATTTCTTCAATTTCGTCCGTGGAAAGCCCATATTCCCGACTGGCCGCCTCGGCGGAGATATAGCCGCGCGCCAAGTCACGCTTCACCAGATCCCTGGGGCGCTCAGACGCCATGCCGTACCCAGCGCCGCCGGGAAACGCCATATCGACCCGCGCGCCATGCGGCACAAACTGTTTACCTTTGACGGTCATGGCTGCCCCGTCACTGCGGATGATCGTGGTGGGCGCGCCGTTTGAGCCACCGCGCCGGCCGCGGGCCGGATACTGACTTCGGTCAAACATCGCTTGGAAGTCAAACTCGTATCCCTCTTGCGCACCGACCTCCATATATTGCCCCAAACCGCCGCGGGTTTTCCCGGCCCCACCGCTATCGGTGCGTAACTCTTTGCGCCAGATAATGACCGGGCCTGCGTGCTCTGTGGCTTCGATTGGCATTGTCATGACACCCGATGGGAAGGCCGTTGCGTTCAAACCATCATGGTCCGGACGTGCACCAGAGCCGCCTGAGTTAAACGTCAGCACCTCCGATCGGCGCGCATTGTCCGGCGCAGGCCCGTCTGAGCGGGGTCGCAAGCTGACCTGGAAGTTGCACAAACATCCCGCCCCTTCGGCCGGGACGAGACCCGGCACGATCTTGTCGAACGCGTCATACACCGCATCCGGAACAAAATGGCCGACGATGTGTCGCAGAGCGACGGGTGCAGGATGCACGGCGTTCACGATTGTGTTCTCGGGCGCGATGATCTCGAACGGGGCCAGTGAGGCTGCGTTGTTGGGGATTTCCGGGGCAATCGCCACTTTCAATGCATAGCAGGCATAGGCCTTGGTATAGACAAGCGGGCAATTGATACCCTTTTTGTCGACTCCGGACGTCCCAGTGAAATCTGTCACGATCCGGTCGCCTTCGATACTGACTTTCACCTTCAGCGTGATCGGCACATCGAAGCCATCCATGGTCATTTCGCCTGTTGCGCTTTCTTGTGGCAAGGCTGCAATCCGCGCAATCGTGGCTCGTTGCGAGTTATCGAGAATAAACTGCGCAATCGCATTCAAATCAGAAAGGTTAAACTCCTCCATCATATCAATCAGGCGTCGTTGACCGATCTCATTGCAGGTCGTCAACGCGTAGATGTCGCCGATAAGCTGATCGGGCTCGCGCACGTTCCCACGGATAATCCGAACCAAAGTCTCATCCACGTCGCCCTTATCGGCGAATTTCATAATCGGGATATAAAGACCTTCCTCGTAGACGCTATGTGCATCCGCACCAAATCCGCGCCCACCTATGTCAACGATATGAGCTGTACAGGCAAAAAACCCAACCAGATTTCCCTGGTGAAATGTTGGCGTAACCATCGTGATGTCATGTAGATGTCCTGTGCCTTCCCACGGGTCGTTCGTGATGTAGACGTCGCCGTCAAACATGCTTGAGCGTCCAATGCGGCGAATAAAATGCGCAACGGCATCGGCCATCGCGTTGACATGGCCGGGGGTTCCCGACACCGCTTGGGCCAGCATGCGACCGTGCGTATCATACACTCCGGCCGACAAGTCGCCGGCCTCGCGTACCGAGGTGGAAAACGCGGTACGTACCAGAGCTTGCGCCTGCTCTTCGACAACCGAGATCAAGCGGTTCCACATCACCTGATACGCGACTTTAGACTGGTCTTGGGCCAAGATCCTACCCTTTCATGACAACATCAATACAGCCATCAGGCTGGCAGATGGCGTCCCGACTGGCGGGCACGATGATTGTTGTTTCAGCTTCGGTTACCGCCGCCGGGCCAGAGGCGCGCTCTCCACTATTCATGGCTTCGCGGTGAACAACGGCCGCTTTGACAAAACGGCCAGTTGCTGCGTCAAAAAACTCTCTCTTGCCGTGCGCAGCGGCCGGGGTCACACCAGCGGTCGAGGCGGTTGCAGCAACCTCTTGAGTTGGGGTGGTGGCATTGACCGACCAGACCGTGATCTCCACATCCATGCCGGCCACAGGGCGGCCAAAGAGCCTGGAATAGTCTTCTTCGAACCTCGATTGGAACGTGCCCACGTCCGGATTCATCGCCTGTTGCTCGGTCAAGTCAATTGGGATTTCCCAGCCCTGCCCGCTATAGCGCATGTAGACTTTGAATTCTGACATGATCTTGCTTTTTGCGTCACAGGTTCGAACGAACCCTGTGGCTTCGGCTTTCAGCTCACTGAGCAAGCGTTTGATCTTGTGCGCATCAAAATCCGATAGCCTCATATAGACCGACCGATTTGCCTCAAAGCTGAACGGCGCGCGCAGAAAACCGATGGCAGAGCCTACACCAGCCCCCGGTGGAACCAAAAGACGGCTAACCCCTAGTTTTTCGCACAGACGCCCGGCATGCAAAGGGGCCGCACCACCGAAGGCGATCATCGTGTAGTCGCTAAGATCTTCACCATTTTCGACGGCATGAACCCGCGCAGCATTGGCCATATTCTCATCCACAACTTCCGCAACACCGAAGGCGGCTTCGGACGCGTCCATGTCCAAAGTGCCGCCCACATGCGAAACCAGAGCAGTTTCGGAGTGTTTGGGGTAAAGGCGGATCGCGCCGCCTGCGAAACTGTCCGGGTCAAGCTTGCCAAGCAACAGATCCGCATCTGTGACGCCCGGGCGCGTTCCGCCACGCCCATAGCACGCCGGACCCGGCTCGGACCCGGCACTCTCGGGTCCAACGCGGATTTGGTTCATCCCGTCGACATGGGCAAGACTCCCGCCACCTGCGCCAATTTCAACCATATCAATCACCGGTATCGAAATCGGCATACCCGATCCCTTTTTGAAACGGTAAGTGCGCGCAACTTCAAACACGCGAGACGTCTTTGGCGTCTGGTGTTTTATCAAGCAGATCTTGGCTGTCGTGCCACCCATGTCGAAGCTGAGCACCTTGTCGAGCCCATAGCGCGCGGCGATATGCGCGGCAAAAACCGCTCCTCCAGCAGGGCCGCTTTCGACCAGACGGACCGGAAACTTTGCCGCGTTCTGTATCGAAATGATCCCGCCGCCCGAATGCATCAAAAAGATGCGGCACCGTACACCTTCGCCCTGCAAGCGATCTTCCAGGCGCCCCAAATAAGAGGCCATCAGCGGCTTGATATAGGCGTTGGCCACAACTGTGTTGAAGCGCTCATACTCGCGCATCTGTGGAGACACCTCAGATGAAATCGAAACAGAGGCCTCCGGGAGGGTCTCCAAAATCACATCGCGGACAAGCTGCTCATGGGCAGGGTTCAGATAGGAATGAATAAGGCCGACAGCGACGCTTTCGAACCCGGCCTTGGCAATCTGTGCCACAACCTCCTCGACCTCGGATCGATCAATATCGACCAACACGCGGCCATTGGCATCCACGCGTCCTTGGACCGTAAAGCGGCTTTGCCGTGGCAGAAGCGGCTCAGGCAGGTTGAGGTTCAAATCATACTGTTCGAACCGGCTTTCGGTCCGCATTTCGATCACATCACGAAACCCTTTTGTTGTGATCAAGGCCGTTTTGGCACCTCGGCGTTCGATCAGTGCATTCGTCGCCAAAGTCGTTCCATGAATGATCTGATCAATCGCGCCTGGCGCGACCTCGGCCTTGGCACAAACCTGATGCATCCCTTCGATGATTGCATTTTCCGGGGCCGCATAGGTCGTTAGAACTTTGGTCGAGAACAGTTTGTCGCCTACCTCCAGAACGACATCCGTGAACGTACCGCCGATATCGACGCCTAATCGTGTGCGGTGCGAGGTCATGGGTTCTGTCCGCCTAACTCGATAGTCTCGAACCTCACGAAACAGCAGACGGAGCAGGAGTTCAAATCGATTAGGCAGCGGGCGTGAAGAAATTTGAGATTTTCTATGTGTGGCACAACGGGTGCCGGCAGATGGAAAGCCATCCGATACCATGGCTCGATGCGCCAGTTGGCCAAGCAACTCATGGCATTGGGCAGTCCAAGCTGCGTTTTGTATCTTCAAATGCCGCGCACACTGTTGCATATGCGGTGGGGTATCCACCGTTTTGAAAGGACAGGACCGATGCACGACATCCGTATGATCCGCGAGACCCCCGAGGTCTTTGACGCCGCACTTATGCGCCGTGGTGAATCATCCATGTCGTCCGAAATCCTTACGATTGATGCCGCGCGCCGCGCGAAAATCCAGGCCGCCGAAGACTCAAAGGCCGAGCAGAACCGCGCCTCGAAAGAGGTGGGTGCAGCGAAAGCGAAAGGCGATGAGGCAGAGTTTGAACGCCTGCGTGCTCTGGTGGCGACCAAAAAGGCCGAGATTGCGCAACTCAATGATGAGGCCAAGCAGGAAGATGCACGCCTGACGGAGCTCCTTATGGGCTTGCCGAATCTGCCGTTTGACAGCGTCCCTGACGGGACGGATGAGGCAGACAATGTCGAGATCAAACGCTGGGGGACACCACCCAGCTTCACGTTTGCTCCGAAAGAGCATTTCGAACTGGGGAGCGTCGCAGAAGGGATGGATTTCGAAACGGCGGCCAAGCTATCCGGGTCGCGTTTCGTAGTTCTGTCGGGATCGATTGCCCGGCTACACCGCGCTTTGGCGCAATTCATGCTCGACACGCATGTCAACGAGAATGGCCTGACAGAAACCTGGGCTCCCGTCCTGGTGAACGAGGCCATGATGTACGGCACCGGCCAGTTGCCGAAATTTGGCGAAGACAGCTATCAGACCCGCGAGGGCATGTGGCTGATCCCAACCTCAGAGGTCAGTCTGACCAATATTGTCAATGGAACGGTGATTGAAGAATCTTACCTGCCGCGGCGCTACACGGCCCATTCGCAATGTTTCCGCTCGGAGGCAGGCAGCGCCGGGCGTGACACCGCAGGCATGCTGCGCCAGCACCAGTTCGAAAAAGTCGAGATGGTCTCGATCACCCATCCTGACCACTCCCGCGCCGAACTTGACCGAATGACAAGCTGCGCCGAGGGTATCCTGGAAAAGCTCGGCCTGGCGTATCGTACGGTCATTCTATGCACTGGTGATATCGGGTTTGGTGCCCGCCAAACCCACGACATCGAGGTTTGGCTTCCGGGCCAGAACACCTATCGTGAAATAAGCTCCTGCTCGGTCTGTGGCGACTTTCAGGCCCGCAGAATGAACGCACGGTTCAAACCAGCTGACGGTGGCAAACCGGAGTTCGTCCATACGCTAAACGGCTCCGGCCTGGCGGTTGGGCGGTGCCTGATTGCGGTTCTTGAAAATGGCCAGCACGAGGATGGTTCGGTGTCACTTCCCGAGGTGCTTCACCCCTATCTTGGCGGCAAAACCATGTTGAGCGCGGATGGTACTTTAACGTGAAGGCCTGGCTCTGCCTGATCGCTGCGCTGGCCTTTGGTGTCGCACCTTTCGTCACCGATGGGTTTGCCGGTTTTCGGGCCGACCAGTTTCCGATTCCACAGACCAACCCGCCGGTACAACCGGCGGGTTACGCATTCTCCATCTGGTCGATCATCTATCTTTGGTTGCTGATTTTCGCGATCAACGGGGTCTGGAAGCATCGCGACGACCATGACTGGGACGAAATCTGGCTACCGGCCGCGATTTCAATGGGTATTGGGGCGGTCTGGATCAAGGCCGCCACCACTTCGGTCCTGCTGGCCACAGTTTTGATTTGGGCGATGCTGATCACAGCACTCTGGGCGCTGTTTCGCGCGCGCAATGTGCGGCCCGGCTGGCTTTGTGCGCTGCCGCTGGGTCTCTATGCGGGCTGGCTTAGCGCGGCTTCGCTCGTCTCAATCGGCCTGGTTGGCGCGGGCTACGGCATAGTGCTGGATGAGGTACAATGGGCGGCCTTGATGTTGATTGCAGCGTTTCTGGGGGGAGCCGCGATTGCTGGCCTGTTGGATTGGGTTTGGACGTACCCACTGGCGCTTTGCTGGGCCACAGCAGCAATCATGATACGCAACATTGAAGGCGAGACCTGGATCATGGTGCTCGCAGGCCTGGTTGCCCTGGTGTTTGCTGCCGTGACACTGCGCCAGATCACAAGCCAGCGCTAACCGTCTTTACGACCCATCCGCCATGTCGTAGGCAGAGAAAGCAACCTAGAGGGCTTATTCGATGCGTATCTTGATCACCAATGACGACGGCATCAACGCCCCGGGCCTGACAGTGCTGGAACATATAGCGGCGGAAGTCGCGGGCCCTGTTGGAGAGGTCTGGGTGGTGGCGCCGGCCTTCGAGAAATCCGGCGTCGCGCATTGCATAAACTACGCGCATCCGACAATGATCGCCCAAATGGCACCACGCCGTTTTGCCGCCGAAGGGGCCCCTGCAGACTGCGTGCTTGCGGGCGTCCACGAGATCATGGACACGCCCCCGGATCTGATCCTGTCTGGGGTCAATAAAGGCAACAATTCAGCGGAAAACACGGTCTATTCCGGCACCATCGGTGCGGCTATGGAAGGTGCGCTACAACGGGTTCGCTCCATTGCTCTGTCGCAGTTTTATGGCCCCGGCAATATTGGCCTCGAAAACCAATTCGAAGCGGCCGCGCAACATGGCGCAGCCCTTGTGAAGAAGTTATTTTCCGAGGGTCTCTGGGGCGACGATGGCTATCAGACTTTTTACAACGTCAATTTCCCGCCTGTGGCCGGTGCTGATGTCAAAGGTATTCGCATCACCCCGCAAGGCTTGCGACCATCCGGCGGGTTCGGAGTTCAACCCCACACACCACCAAATGGGCGTAAATATCTGTGGATCAAAGGAAATCCTCAGAATATTCCATCAGAGCCCGGAACTGACGCCCACGCGAATTTGGAAGGCTATATCTCGGTGACACCCATGCGATGCGATCTCACAGCGCATGATCAACTCGCTGAATTGGAGGAGCGCTTCGCGTGAGCGAAAGCAGCATCTCTGATGCGGAACGCAAGATGCAGTTTTTATATGCGCTGCGCTCGAAAGGGGTGCGCGACGCTCGGGTTCTTACCGCGATGGAAAAGGTTGACCGGGGTGCTTTCATCACCGGTCATTTTGCCGACCGCGCCTATGAGGATATGCCGCTGCCCATTGCCTGCGGGCAAACCATCAGCCAGCCTTCTGTCGTGGCATTGATGACCCAGGCGCTGGATGTCCAGCCGCGCGACAAGGTCCTGGAGATCGGCACCGGCTCGGGATATCAGGCCGCGATACTCAGCCATCTGGCCCGCCGGGTCTATACGGTCGACCGACATGTCGGTCTGACGCGGCCTGTCCGCAGCTTGCTTGAACAGCTTGATCTGACGAATATCACCGTGATCACCGGGGACGGCAGTCACGGTTTGCCCGATCAAGCCCCGTTTGAACGCATAATTGTGACCGCCGCGGCCGAAGATCCGCCCGGTCCCCTCTTGGCGCAATTGCGCATCGGCGGTATCATGGTGGTGCCCGTCGGCCAATCAGACGCGGTGCAAAGCCTGATCAAGGTCACCCGGACCGAGGAAGGCTTTGACTACGAAGAACTATTGCCCGTGCGGTTTGTCCCGCTTCTGGAGGGCATCGCACAGGACTAAAACCAATAAGGCCCGCCAAAAGGGTCGCGGTATTTGAGGACATTACGATGACACAGAGCAGCAAGACTCCCCGAGTCAGCATATTCTTGCCTTTGACCCTAGTGACATTCGGGCTGGTGGGCTGCGAACGACTGGGCAATCTGGACTTCGATCTGCGCAATTCCGTAGGCGGGCTGGACACCTCTTCGGCGGCGCGATCTGCGACCGCTGAGCGCCCGGATGCAGATGATCGGGGCCTGATCACCTATTCCAACTATCAGGTCGCGGTCGCCCGACGTGGTGATACTGTTCAAGACGTAGCCACCCGGATCGGCGCGGATGCGGCAGCGCTGGCCAGCTATAATGGCTTGCGCCCAGAGGACGGGCTGAACAATGGCGAGGTCCTTGCCTTGCCCCCTGGCACTGCTCTGACAGGCAACCCTGCCGCAGACGGGATAGATGTCGCAGGCATCGCGACAACGGCACTGGATCAAAACTCACAAAACGGCATAACGCAGGCGCAACCCTCCGCTCCGGTTGACGGCCCAGAGCCGATCCGACATCAAGTGGCCCGCGGAGAGACCGCCTACACGATTGCCCGGCTCTACAATGTCTCTGTCAGGTCGCTGGCAGATTGGAACGGGCTTGGGCCGGATCTGGATGTACGGCTCGGTCAGTATTTGTTGATCCCAGTCACCCAGACAACCGAGATTGCCAATGAGGTGGCCACTACCGCGCCTGGTGCGGGAACCGCTACGCCGCAACCACCTAGCGCATCGCAACCCTTGCCCGAACCTGTCGTGCAAAACCCACTGCCAAACGCGGCGGCTACCGCTCCGGAGGCCAGCAGCAACGCAGACACAAGCGCGGCCTTGCTGCGCCCGGTTGAGGGAAATGTACTGCGCCCCTATCGCAAACGCTCCAATGAGGGCATCGATATCGCCGCCTCTGCCGGCACTGCGGTCAAAGCTGC
Source organism: Pseudomonadota bacterium (assembly GCA_039193885.1). Lineage (GTDB taxonomy): Bacteria > Pseudomonadota > Alphaproteobacteria > Rhodobacterales > Rhodobacteraceae > Litoreibacter. Next base: position 49,345 of record JBCCWL010000011.1, on the reverse strand, counting down.
TGAAGCCGGCGAAGTCGCAGCGATCACCCGTGACACTGATCAGGTACCAATCCTGGTGATCCGCCATCAGGACAATCTGTTGACGGTTTATGCCAACATTGCCGATATCTCCGTCGAAAAAGGCGACCGGGTCTCACGCGGACAAAGCATCGCAACCGTGGCGCAGGGTGATCCCTCCTTCCTGCATTTTGAGGTGCGCGAAGGGTTCGAAAGCGTCGATCCGGACAAATACATCAAGTAGGTCAACCCGCGCACCAACAGGTGATGGGCGGCAGTTTTTCTTTTGCGGCCCGGGCCCTAGATCATGAAGCGAAATGGAGTAGCTTTATGATCCGACTAAGCGCTTTGTGCGTCACTCTTTGCCTGAGCACAAGTCTGCATGCCGCACCACTGGCCTTTGATGGTTCCTGGAGGGAGCAAGGGTTTTTCCGCCTGTTCAGCAACGACTATGTGCAACGCGACACCGCGCTCGACGTAATCTCGGATGGTACGGTTTCGATCCTTTATCGCCCGGTTCCCACCTCGGAATGGAGTGCGACCAAAGCGACCTGGGCCTGGCAGGTCGAAGAAGGCGTCGCCCCGACGGATCTGACGCTGCGCGGCGGCGATGACCGCAACCTCGCTGTCTACTTTGTATTCGCGGACCGCGAAACTGCTGAAGATCTCAATCCACGTCGCCTTCGGCGCTTGTTGCGCAATCCCAACATCCGAGTGTTGGCCTATGTCTGGGGTGGTGACCACACGAGAGGAGAGTTTCTGCCCAGCCCCTACCTTGATACAAGGGGCGTGACCATCATTCGAAGACCTGCCGGTACCGGATCCCATGGCGAAACTGTAGATCTAAGTGCCGATTTAACCCGCGCTTTCGGGCAGCGCCCAGAGGTCTTGATCGGTGTGGCCGTATCTGCTGACAGCGACGATACAGACGCCAAGATCAATGCTCGGATTTCCGGGCTGACGCTGAACTGATCAAACAGAAACGCCGCGCCGCCCGGCAAGGTCGGTGAAAAACTGCCACGCCACACGTCCAGAGCGTGATCCACGGGTCTGCTGCCACTCAATCGCTTCTGCTACCAGTTCGTCCTCATCGACTGCAATGTCATGGGCCACGCAATAGCCGCGGATCATCGCGAGATACTCATCCTGTGTGCACGGATGGAAACCCAGCCACAGACCAAAGCGATCTGAAAGGGACACTTTTTCCTCGACGGCCTCTGACGGATTGATCGAGGTCGAACGCTCATTCTCTATCATGTCGCGCGGCATCAGATGACGCCGGTTCGAGGTTGCATAAAAGATTACATTCTCGGGCCGACCTTCAATGCCGCCATCAAGCACAGCTTTGAGTGATTTGTAGTGCTGGTCGTCATGCGAAAAACTCAGATCATCACAAAACAGTAGGAAACGCTCAGAGCTGGTGCGCAGATGGCTCAACAGCCGTCCGATCGAAGGCAAGTCTTCGCGCTGGACTTCAACCAGCTTCAATTCAGTGTCTGTCGCAACTGCTGCATGTACAGCCTTGACCAAAGAAGATTTTCCCATGCCCCGCGCGCCCCAGAGAAGCGCGTTATTTGCGGCATATCCGCGGGCGAATTGACGAGTATTGGCAAGCAGAGTGTCACGGGCCCGATCAATGCCAATCAACAGCTCGACATCGATGCGGTTGACACTTTCGACAGGCTGAAGCCGGTCCGGCTCCACATGCCACAAAAATGCATCTGCAGCGGCGAAATCGGGTGCAGCTGCGGCCGGCGGCGACATCCGTTCCAGAGCCTCCGCCACCCGGATCATAGCATCATCGCTCAAGGGCCTCGATCCTCCGGATGGGTCTCGAGATCCCCGTCGTGGTCCCCATCTTGATCATCGTCCTGCGCCTCGTCCTCCTCATCCCAAAGCCCATCTTCACGCAGACGGATCTCGCGCTCCTTTTCGACGCGTTTGACCAGGAAGATCGAAACTTCGTAAAGCCCGTATACGACCGTAAACAAGATGACTTGGGTCAACACATCAGGCGGCGTCACCAACCCTGCAACCGCCAAAATACCGACAATAGCGTATTTGCGGACGTTCTTCAGGCCTTCAGATGACACCAAACCCGCTTTGCCCATCAGGGTCAAAAGCACCGGCAATTGAAAGCACAGGCCAAAGGCCACGATCATTTTCAACGTAATATCAAGAGTTTCGTTGACCTTGCCGTTGAAGACGATATCGATGCCGGTATCAGTGGCAGCTTCTTGAATGTCACCCGTCGCGACGATCGCCGCGAAATACGACGGCAAATCCGCAAAGCCCAGGAAAAAGCGCATCGCCAGCGGCACAACGATGAAATGTGCGAAGGCCGCACCGGCCAGAAACATGCCAGGCGAGGCAATAAGAAACGGCAGAAAGGCCGAGCGCTCATTGCGGTAAAGACCCGGGGCCACGAAACGCCAGAGCTGATGTGCAATGACCGGAAAGGACAGCATCAACCCGCCCACAAGCGAGATGCGCACAAGCGTGAAAAAGTACTCCTGCGGTGCGGTGTATTGCATGACGGGATTGGGATTGCCCAAATCGCGCATGGTTTTTTCGATCGGCACCAGAAGGAAATCAAGGATCATGCTGCCAAAGGAGAAGCAGATCACCATCGCAACGACGAAGGCCATGACCGAGCGGATCAGCCGGGTGCGCAGTTCGGTCAAATGTTCAATTAACGGCGCGGAGCTGTCTTCAATTTCATCTTTTGGCGCGTCACTCATCAGCTGTCCGCCTTTTTGGCATCACTGCTGGTATCCTTTGCGGCAGGTTCCGGATCGGCCGGTGCGGGTGTTTCGTCCTGCGTAGTTTTGGCCGCAGCAAAGGCTTTGCCCTGTTCTTCGGCCGCTTTATTGGCCTCTTGAACGGCGGCCACACGGGCGGCGGCAGCGTCCTTCTCAGCGGATCTCTTTTTGGCGAGTTTCGCGGTTTCGCTGTCTTGATCCATTTTGTCGAAATCAACCGCGTCGCGCACGGATTTCGAGACGCTGTCGGCGGCGGCCTTGGCTGGGTTGACCGCGGCCTGGAAGGTTTTTTGGACGTCCGCGATGCCCGCGCCATCGGCGGCGTCCTCCATTGCGCGGCTGAATTCACGGGCCATGCGTTTGGCTTTGGCCGTGAATTTCCCAACCTGTCGGAACATCCCCGGCAGGTCTTTCGGACCGACAACGATCAGCGCCACAACGGCAACGATCAGAATTTCACTCCAACTCATGTGGATGAACCCCCGAGGATGAGTGACTTAGGTTTTGTCTTTTTCTTCCTCTGGGGTCACGTCGCGGGCCATTTCCGCGTCCTGATCCTCCAGCTCTTTCTTGCCGTCTTGCACGCCTTTCTTGAAGGAGCTGATGCCTTTGCCGACCTCTCCCATCATGTTGGAAATCTTGCCGCGCCCGAACAGGACGAGAACAACAAGTGCGAGCAACAGCCAGCCCAGCGGCGGCATATTGTTGATGAACAAGGGTGTGAACACGCGCGTGCCCTCCGATTTGAAGAAGTTTCAAGTGCTGTATCTAGGGGCTCGACCGGCCCGACGGAAGCGCGAAAACCCGATTGCTCGTGTTTTCATGCATTTTTTCTCCAGCGCAGCCATATTGCCAAACACTCCTGACAGGTTAATGTCAGGAGTGGGACCTTATAAGGACACTTGGAAACAGAATCACCACGAGGAACCAATGCGACGCACAGACAGATTGTTCGATCTTGTTCTCACGATGCGCGACGGTCGACTACATCGCGCCGAGGACCTCGCGCGGGAGCTGGAAGTTTCGGTGCGCACGATCTACCGCGACATGGATACGCTGGCGCTGTCGGGCGTGCCGGTCGCCGGGGAGCGTGGCCTGGGATACATGATGACAGCCCCGGTCACCTTGCCACCGCTCAACCTGACCCTGACCGAGCTGGAAGCCCTGCATCTGGGCATGGCAGTTGTGGGTGAGGCTGCGGATGAGGAGCTGCAATCGGCGGCGAAGACGCTCTCGGCAAAGATTGATGCTGTGCTGCCGGAAGACCGCAGCCAGCCGCCCTCGGGATGGGGATTTGCAGTCTATCCGTTCACCGATGCCGCGGCCGGTTTTCGCTTCATGCCTTCTATTCGCAAAGCCATCCGGTCGCGCCAGAAGCTGCAGATCACCTATGCCGCGCCTGAGGCCGCGATCTCGGAGCGGGTGATCAGGCCGCTGCAAATGGAGTATTGGGGCCGCGTTTGGACGACGACCTGTTGGTGCGAGCTGCGCGGCGATTTTCGGGTATTCCGGATCGACCGTATCCGCTCCCTCAAGATCCTGGCTGAGCTTTTCGTGGAAGAGCAGGGAAAATCGCTGGCCGATTTTCTCGAACGCGATGGGTCCCATCAGGCGACAGCTTAAAGGCGCGAATACTCAGATCGCATTCGGTAGTCTTTCTGCGGCCCCAAGACCCGCCAGGACGAACTCCAGTCCGGCCAGCCGGTAAAGTCGTAACTGACATAATACATATCCGGGGCGCAATGATGGGTCGCATCCGGCATTAAGCGATCCCGCGAGATCGTATGAAACGGACGGCCATCGTCAAACAGAACCTCAATTGAGTGCTCTTTTGCTGCGCGCCAAACATATCGGCGTGAGGCATTCAATGGCGACTGACCAGCATAACTCAGCGCCCCGGTCTCTTCGTATCGCAAGCAGCTTTCGGGATCTGGATCGGACGTAAAGACAGCTTCGCCGATCAACGTGCCCTGTTGAGCGGCACGCCGGTCTTCAATGCCGCGCGCAAGCCGCCATAGTCCTTCAAACTCTGCAAGCATCGGCACCATGGAGAGATCCTCTCACTCTTCAAACAGCCCCTTGGTCTCATAGCCCGTCTGCGAGATGAACATGACCCCAGATCCATCCGGCGTCACTGCCAAATCATAGCACGCCCATCCGTCTGCCGGGGGCCATTGGCTGCAATATTGGTCGCCTCGGACCGCCCAATACCCCCAACTGGGTCTGCCATTATCATACAGCGTTCGGCCCGATGCGTAAAATTTTTGTCGCGCGGCCTCATAAACAACGCTGCGATCATCTAGCGCGCGTTCAATCTGCGCTCCCTTCAACACAACCCAATCCTGCGCCAGGGCCGGTGCCGCAAACAGAGCAACAAAACCCAGAAGCGATCTTGCCAGCATTTGCCAAACCTCCGATGTGGACGGTTACTTGTCCCTGCCGCAGCCCTATTCTATGACACGCCCACGTGCCACTCAATTCACGAAAGTACCGCCGTTATGATCCCTCGTTATTCCCGTCCGGACATGGTTGCCATCTGGTCGCCCGAGACAAAATTCCGCATCTGGTACGAAATCGAGGCGCATGCCTGCGATGCGCAAGCCGATCTTGGGGTTATTCCACGCGAAAATGCGCAGGCGGTCTGGAAGGCAAAAGACGTTGAATTCGACGTTGCCCGGATTGATGAGATCGAAGCAGTAACCAAGCATGACGTAATCGCGTTCCTGACCCATCTGGCAGAACATGTCGGCAGCGAAGAGGCGCGCTTCGTGCATCAAGGTATGACCTCCTCCGACGTTCTCGACACCACGTTCAATGTCCAGCTTGTGCGCGCCGCGGACCTTCTTCTCAAGGACTTAGACGGCTTGCTTGAAGCATTGAAAACGCGGGCATTTGAACACAAAATGACCGTGCGCATCGGGCGCAGTCACGGCATTCACGCCGAGCCCACGACGATGGGTCTGACATTTGCAAGATTCTATGCGGAGATGGACCGCAACCGGACCCGCCTTCAGACAGCGCGTGCCGAAATCGCCACCGGAGCGATCTCCGGGGCCGTCGGCACATTCGCAAATATTGATCCCGCCGTAGAAGCGCATGTTTGCGCGCAGCTTGGTCTGGAGCCAGAGACGATTTCCACCCAAGTCATCCCGCGCGACCGGCATGCGGCCTTCTTTGCGACATTGGGCGTGATCGGCTCTTCGATCGAAAATATCGCCACGGAAATCCGCCACATGCAGCGCACAGAGGTTTTGGAAGCCGAGGAATTCTTCTCGAAGGGGCAGAAAGGCTCCAGCGCGATGCCTCACAAACGCAATCCCGTGCTGACAGAAAACCTCACAGGATTGGCTCGGCTGGTGCGGATGTCGGTGGTCCCGGCGATGGAGAACGTCGCCCTTTGGCACGAGCGCGATATCTCTCACAGCTCAGTTGAGCGAAATATCGGGCCAGACACCACAATAACCTTGGATTTCGCCCTGGCGCGTCTGACAAATGTTATAGAAAAGCTGGTAATTTATCCCGATAACATGCTGGCTAATATGAATAAATTTCGCGGTCTTGTGATGAGCCAACGCGTATTGCTGGCCTTGACCCAAGCCGGGGTCAGCCGCGAGGACAGCTACAAGTTGGTTCAGCGCAATGCGATGCGCGTTTGGGAGGAAGGTGCCGATTTCAAGACTGAGCTGCTGGCCGATCGCGAAGTCTGCGCGGCCCTAAGCGTCGAAGAGATCGAGGAAAAATTCGACCTCGGATACCACACCAAACATGTCGACACGATTTTTACCCGTGTATTCGGCGCATCTTAGCGAAAAACGTGATTTGTCACGTGCAAGATCCGTGCTATCCTTTTCAAAGGAACCAGCACGGAGAGCTCTGCGCCATGAAGTTGAAAGCCCTGTCCTTCGCCATAATCCTGTCTGCGGGCCTCGTACCCTCAGTCGCCGCGGCGTTCTGCCCCGCCGACGGACATCGTGAGGCGGCCAGTTGCCAAACCGGAACCAGCTGGGATGCCACGCTGCAAACCTGTGTTCCTGACGCAAGCGCCTAAGACCGCAAAACGCGGTTCGGTTAGGACATTTAGCCCCGTGAAGCATGTAGTTGCGGCCATTTTTCTGTGTGTGCCCACGGCTGTATTTGCCGTTGGCTCGGACGATCCCACCCCACCGAAACCTACGTCCACAACGACAGAGTGCGAAGCGCCTCAAATCTGGGATGAGGCGACGAAATCCTGTGTAAATGCGCAGGACAGCTCCCTGAACGATGACCAACGGTTCGAGGCAGCGCGTGAGCTTGCCTATGCCGGTCAGCTGGACCGTGCCGGTCGTGTCCTTGACACAATGCAGGTCCAGAATACCAGCCCGGTCCTGACCTATCGGGGCTTTATTGCCCGTAAATCGGGTGATTTCGATCTGTCGATCAGTTTGTACCAGGCTGCGCTGAGCCTGGATGCCGATAACATTCAGGCCCGGTCTTATTTGGGCCAAGGGTTCGTCGACGCCGGCGATTTGAAAAACGCGCGTAAGCAACTGCGCCAGATACGTCAGCGCGGTGGCCGCAACACCTGGGCAGAGCATGCGTTGCGCGTTGCCATCGAAAGCGGCCGCGGATTTGCCTATTAGCTTTCGTAAAACTTAGCGAAAACTCGGGCCAATTCCCGGCGATCCCTCTAACACTCTCTTAATCTCCTTGATGTCTGATGTCGTGGCGAGACGTTATGGGATGGGTGATATGGATCTGGCATTTACGCCGGTGCCGTCAGGAATTGGCATGGCACCAATGGATGTTGACCGCGAGGTTGCGTCGACAGAAGGGCTGAGCGCAGCCCAAAAAGCCGCGATCATCGTGCGCATGGTGAAATCGGGGGGTGGCAAGCTCGACCTGGGATCGCTCAGCGGCATTGCCCAAACCAAACTCGCCCGGGAATATGTCGAGTTGGGCCGGGTCGAAGACGATATTCTGGACGCTGTTACCCATGAGTTAGAGGCGCAGATCTCTCGCGGCGGGATTGATTTTCCCTCCACGATTGCTTCGGCGTTGGACGACTTGGAAAGTCAAGTCGACAGCGAATTACTTCAGAAATTGCGCGATCGTTATGGTGTGATGGTCAGCCAGAACCCGTGGCCGGAGGTTACAGAAAAAACAGATGAAGTGCTTGGAGCGCTGCTGATCAACGAACACCCGACCGTCATTGCTTCGATCCTTTCGAAACTGCCGGCAGACAAGGCGTCAAGCCTCATCAAGATTCTACCCGACGAAGCGTCGGCGGCCGCTACCTTCTCAATCTCCGAAGTAGAATTTGCTTCAACATACACGGTGGATCTGATCGGGTCGGCTATTTTGGCTGGCTGTCCGAAACCGAAAGTGGGCGCATTCGACGAAGAACCTGTGGACATCATCGCGGGCATCCTGAATGCCTCGGCTGCATCCCAACGCGATGCGATGCTCGAAAACTTGACCGAAATCAGTGCGGAATTCGGCGCGCTGGTCCGCGAAGCGATATTCACATTTGCCGATATCTCCCTACGTCTGGATGTCACCGCCGTTCCTATCATCGTTCGCGCAGTGCCAAACGACGACCTTATAACGGCATTGGCTGCAGCTCAGGTAGAGATGGGGCACGTGGTCGAGTTCATCCTCGAAAATATGTCCGGTCGCATGGCCGACCAGCTGCGCGAAGAAATTGCGGATGCAGGTGAGATCGGAGAAGAGGCCGGTGAAGCCGCGATGATGGCGGTGACAAAGACGATCGGTCTGCTGAAAGAACAAGGCGAGTTGGAATATATCGCGCGCACGCCCGACGACGAGGAGGGCGAAGGCGAAGCTTAATGCAAAACGGGCCCCTGTCTTGGGGCCCGTTTGGTGTTTCTGGATCGCCAGTTTCGCCTAATGTGCGACTGTCGACGCCGTGTCGTTGCCGCCAGCTTTCAATGCGGCTTGTGCCGCAGCCTCTTCCGCGGCTTCGTCCCAGTCAATCGGTTCAGGTGTCCGGGTCAACGCATGTTTGAGCACGTCCGAGACATGTGCGACAGGAATGATCTCCAGACCGGCTTTAACGTTGTCCGGAATTTCTGGCAGATCCTTCTCATTTTCCTGAGGGATCAGTACGGTTTTGATCCCACCGCGCAACGCCGCAAGAAGCTTCTCTTTCAGACCTCCAATCGCCAGCGCATTGCCGCGCAACGTAACTTCGCCCGTCATGGCGATATCCTTGCGCACCGGTGTATTGCTCAGAACCGACACGATGGACGTCACCATGGCCAGTCCGGCGGACGGACCATCCTTGGGCGTTGCCCCTTCAGGGACGTGAACGTGGATGTCGATCTTATCGAACACAGGTGGCTTGACCCCGATCTGAGGCGCAATTGAACGCACATAGCTCGATGCGGCATCGATGCTTTCTTTCATCACGTCGCCCAGCTTACCAGTGGTCTTCATCCGGCCTTTGCCCGGCAAGCGAAGCGCCTCAATCGACAACAATTCACCACCGACCGAAGTGTAGGCCAGACCAGTCACGACACCGACCTGATCTTCAGCCTCAGCCAGTCCGTACCGAAACTTCTTGACGCCCAGATAGTCGTCAAGGTTCTCCGGCGTGATCACGACACGCTCCTCAGCCTTCCGGACGATCTTGGTCACAGCCTTACGCGCAAGCTTTGCAATCTCACGCTCGAGGTTCCGCACACCCGACTCGCGCGTGTAGGTTCGGATTATCTCTTTCAGCGCGTCATCAGACAGCTCGAATTCGCCCGACTTAAGGCCATGATTTTTAACCTGTTTGTCGATCAGATGCTGCTTGGCAATCTCGGATTTTTCATCCTCGGTGTAACCTGCAAGCGGAATAATCTCCATCCGGTCCAAAAGCGGCCCTGGCATATTGTAGGAATTCGCCGTCGTCAGGAACATCACATTAGAGAGGTCATATTCCACCTCCAGGTAATGATCTATAAATGTTGAGTTCTGTTCTGGATCCAGAACTTCAAGCATTGCTGAGGCGGGATCGCCGCGGAAATCCTGTCCCATCTTGTCGATCTCATCGAGCAGGATCAAAGGGTTCGTCGTCTTGGCCTTCTTGAGCGCCTGGATGATCTTGCCCGGCATGGAGCCGATATAGGTCCTGCGGTGGCCACGGATCTCGGATTCGTCGCGCACACCACCAAGCGAGATGCGAATGAACTCGCGCCCCGTAGCCTTCGCAACAGATTTACCCAGCGAGGTTTTCCCGACACCAGGAGGCCCCACAAGACACATGATCGGGCCTTTCAGCTTCTTTGAACGCTGCTGAACAGCCAGGTACTCGACGATCCGTTCTTTGACCTTCTCGAGGCCGTAATGGTCATTGTCCAATACGTCTTGAGCGCGGCTAAGGTCTTTCTTAACGCGCGACCGCACGCCCCACGGTATGCCAAGAATCCAATCGAGATAATTGCGAACAACCGTGGCCTCAGCACTCATCGGCGACATGTTCTTGAGCTTCTTGAGCTCTGCATCCACCTTCTCGCGCGCTTCTTTGGATAATTTCGTCTCGGAGATCTTGGCCTCGAGCTCCGCCACTTCGTTCTGTCCATCTTCACCGTCGCCCAGCTCTTTCTGAATGGCTTTCATCTGCTCATTCAAATAGTACTCGCGCTGCGTGCGCTCCATCTGGGTTTTGACACGGGTTTTGATTTTCTTTTCAACCTGCAAAACGCTCATCTCGCCTTGCATCAGGCCGAACACCTTCTCTAGCCGCTCTGCGACCGAAAGGGTTTCCAAAAGCTCCTGCTTTTGGTCAACTTCGACGCCCAAGTGACCGCCCACAAGGTCGGCCAGCTTGTTGGGTTCCTGCGTCTCCGCCACGGAATTCAGCGCCTCATCTGGAATGTTCTTTTTGACTTTCGAATAGCGCTCAAACTCTTCTCCGACAGACCGCACAAGCGCTTCGATCGCGGTGGCATCACCGTCAAATTCAAACAGGTGAGACGCCTCGGCCTCGAAGAACTCCGCATTCTCCACAAAATCAGTGATTTTGACGCGCGATTGTCCTTCAACCAGCACCTTCACCGTGCCATCGGGCAGTTTCAAAAGCTGAAGTACATTCGCCAGGACGCCAATCCTGTAAATCCCATCTGTTTCAGGATCGTCCACAGAGGGGTCGATCTGCGAGGACAGAAGGATCTGCTTGTCATCCTTCATCACCTCTTCCAGTGCGCGCACTGATTTCTCGCGCCCTACAAAAAGCGGCACGATCATATGCGGGAACACGACAATGTCGCGCAACGGCAAAACTGGGAAAGTCGTAGGTAATTGCTCGCGCATTTTTTTATCCTTTTTGGCAAAAGAGCAGGAGACCCCGTGTGCGGCAGCCCGGTTGCTCTTCTCATCATCCCGTAGATTTGGGGCAAGCAATGCGAAGTTTCAACCCGTAGTCAGCTTGTCTTCACGATGCGGCATCTTCAAGGCGAAGCTTGAACTTATTGCAAAAAACGCAAAGAATACGCATCGGGGAACGGTCAGCACCTTACAGGACTGACCAATATGTGTGGTGTGTTGCGCGTAATGAGTAAAACTTGATCCTTTTTATGAACAGAAATTACAGGCGAATTGTCCTGTTCGCGCTTGGCATTGCGGTGTTTGGAAGCGTGATTCTGTCGGATTTGGCGGATACTGACCAGTATTGGTTGGGTTTGGTGTTCCTTGTTTTATTGGCCTGTAGCGGCGCTTTTGTCGCAATGCTGATTGTCGCCACGCGCCCGGCCTGGCGCAGGCTTTTGGAAATTGCTGGCGCATCTGGGCTTTTGGCAACGATCGTTTACGGACTGTTTCCCGGCCCCGGCGAGGGAATCATCCTGGCGTCACTGGCCGGCTTTGTGATGATTTTCATGGCAATCAAGATATATTTCGACAGCGAGCTGGCCCGATTTTCGGGACGGAACAAAACAATCGTGCTTCGAAACTCTATCGATTTGCCCTTTGATGCCGAGGATATTTGGCATTTTGCGATCCCTGGTATGGCGGGCCCCGTTGGCCAGGTGATGGGCTTTGCTGCGAAATTCACTGCCGATCCAGAAGATGCCGACACCGTCAAAGTGACCTATGATGGTGGGCGGGCTGAATATGAAATTGTCTTCCTCACCCGCGAGGAACCGACCTATTGTCGCTATTATTTTTTCGGATCCGATGCAGATGGCGTCATCGTGGACGGCGTGGCCGAGATCGGTCTGGTTCGGATCGAGGAAGGTATTTATCACGTCACGTCCCAGGAGGAGCGGACCGGTCAACCTTTGGGCGCAGCCGTTGAGCGGTGGTTCGACAATCCGCTTAGCGCAGCCCATACGCATCTGCGCCAGCAGCTTGAACGCCATACCTTCCCCAACGTACCCGACGCCGCGGCCTTGGACGGCAGCACCGCGTGACCGCTGGCCCCTACGTTTGGGGCGTTCAGATCGGTTCGATATCGCCTTGTGCGCGACCGGCTTGAAATTGGGCCGCGAACTGGTCAAGTGAATTTTCCGAGATAGCGGCGCGTAATCCGGCCATAAGTTCCTGATAATAATGTAGGTTATGCCAAGTCAGAAGCATCGAGCTTATGATCTCTTGTGCGCGAAATACATGATGCAAGTACGCCCGCGAATAGTTGGAACAGGTCGGGCAGCTGCAGGCCTCATCCAGAGGCCGCGGATCGTCAGCGTGGCGGGCGTTCTTGATGTTGACAACGCCATGCCGGGTGAACGCTTGTCCTGTCCGCCCCGAGCGTGAGGGCAAAACGCAATCGAACATGTCGATACCGCGCTGAACGGCCCCCACTAAGTCATCCGGTTTTCCGACCCCCATTAGATATCGTGGTTTATCTGCTGGAAGCATGTCCGGCGCGTAGTCCAGCACATCGAACATCTGCGCTTGCCCTTCGCCCACGGCAAGCCCGCCAACGGCGTAGCCGTCAAACCCGATCTTTTGCAGCTCCTGTGCGCTTTCGTCCCGCTGGTCACGAAAGACCGAGCCTTGCTGGATCCCAAAGAGCGCGTGTCCCGGCCGATCACCAAACGCATCTCGCGAGCGCGCCGCCCAGCGCATCGACAATTGCATGGAGCGCTCGCTCTCGGCCTCAGCAGCCGGAAACGGTGTGCATTCGTCGAAGCACATAACAATGTCCGAGCCCAGCATCGCCTGGATCTCCATTGAGCGTTCCGGGGTCAACACATGCTTTGACCCGTCGACATGCGATTTGAACGTGACGCCTTCTTCGGTCATTTTGCGCAACTCATTCAGGCTCATCACTTGAAAGCCACCCGAATCCGTCAAAATCGGCCCATCCCAGTTCATGAAGCGGTGCAACCCGCCAAGATGGGCAATTCGCTCGGCTGTGGGACGCAGCATCAAATGATAGGTGTTGCCAAGCAAGATCTCTGCCCCCGTGGCACGCACACTTTCTGGCATCATCGCCTTAACAGTCGCAGCTGTACCCACCGGCATAAAAGCCGGCGTTTGGATTGTACCTTTCGTCGTCTGGATCTCGCCCCGCCGCGCCTTGCCGTCGACATGTGAGATGGAAAAGGAAAATTGATCTGCCATGGCCCTGCGTCTAAAGGCAAAACACGACAATGCGCAAGCTGGGACATCCTTGCCAAGGTATCGTAAGCGCGACAATTTTTCCCGCCCTGCGTCAGGTTGGAGCATTGCCCCATGGGTCTATCCGCTTTAAACGAGAGGAAACGCGCAGGACGACTCCGTCTTTTTCTGCGTAAGTCATCGATACGACACCAATTCGGGAGAGCTACATGGCCGACGCCGCCATCCAGGATCACGAGCATGACGAACGCGGGTTCTTCACCCGCTGGTTTATGTCAACAAACCACAAAGACATCGGCATTCTTTACCTTTTGACCGCCGGATTGATGGGGTTCATTTCCGTAGCCTTCACAGTCTACATGCGCCTAGAGCTCATGGAACCTGGTGTTCAATACATGTGCCTTGAGGGGGCCCGCCTAACGGCAGCTACGCTCGCGGAGTGTACGCCGAACGGGCATCTTTGGAACGTCCTGATCACCGGTCACGGCATCCTGATGATGTTCTTCGTGGTTATCCCCGCGCTTTTCGGTGGATTTGGCAACTATTTCATGCCGTTGCAGATCGGTGCACCGGATATGGCCTTCCCGCGCATGAACAACTTGTCATACTGGATGTATGTCGCTGGTTGTTCGCTGGTTGTGGCGTCGCTGCTGACACCAGGAGGCAATGACCAGCCCGGCTCGGGAGTTGGCTGGGTGCTGTATGCGCCGCTTTCCACGTCAGAGGCCGGGATGTCCACGGATTTCGCGATCTTTGCTGTTCACATGTCCGGCGCGTCATCCATTCTGGGTGCGATCAACATGATCACCACGTTCCTCAACATGCGCACGCCAGGCATGACCTTGCACAAAGTGCCGCTGTTCTCCTGGTCGATTTTTGTGACAGCCTGGCTGATCTTGCTGGCTCTGCCGGTGCTTGCGGGCGCAATCACCATGCTGCTGACCGACCGCAACCTGGGCACCACGTTCTTTGATCCTGCCGGCGGTGGGGATCCGGTCTTGTACCAGCACCTTTTGTGGTTTTTCGGACATCCAGAGGTGTATATCGTGATCGTGCCGGGCTTCGGTATCATCAGCCACGTGATCGCAACCTTTTCGCGCAAGCCGATATTTGGTTATCTGCCGATGGTCTATGCAATGGTGGCGATTGGGGCTCTGGGCTTTGTTGTCTGGGCGCACCACATGTACACCGTCGGTATGAGCCTGACCCAGCAGAGCTATTTCATGATGGCGACCATGGTGATCGCGGTGCCAACCGGCATCAAGATCTTCTCCTGGATTGCGACGATGTGGGGCGGCTCGATCGAGTTCAAAACCCCGATGCTTTGGGCCTTCGGCTTCTTGTTCCTGTTCACCTTGGGTGGCGTGACTGGCATCGTGCTCAGCCAAGCAGGTATCGACCGCGCCTATCACGACACCTATTACGTGGTGGCGCATTTCCACTACGTGATGAGCCTGGGAGCTGTGTTCGCGATCTTTGCGGGGATTTACTTCTACTTCCCGAAAATGACCGGCCGCATGTACCCGGAATGGGCCGGCAAACTGCATTTTTGGACCTTCTTTATCGGAACAAATATCACATTCTTCCCACAGCATTTCTTGGGTCGCCAAGGGATGCCACGCCGGTATATCGACTATCCTGAGGCCTTTGCCTACTGGAACTACGTCTCCTCATGGGGTGCGTTCGTCAGCTTTGCCTCGTTCCTGTTCTTCATCGGTATGATCTTCTACGCGATATTTTACGGCAAGAAGTGCACAGATGCGAACCCCTGGAACGAATATGCCGACACGCTGGAATGGACGCTTCCATCGCCTCCGCCCGAGCATACGTTCGAGATCCTGCCGAAGCAGTCTGATTGGGATAAAGGTCCGCACGTCCCGACGCATGCCGAGTGGGTGGAAGCTGGAAAAGATTAACGGTGTCTAGCTCCAATGCCATTTCAGCAAATTGATCTGAACGAAAGGGCTTCCGACTATCCGGAGGCCCTTTCCCGTTCTGACACTGTGCCGCTATATCGCGTGGTCTTGTGGCCACATCGATCCTTGTCGCGCGGCGGGTTCGTCTTCTTCATCGGCATGACCAGCTTCCTGCTCGCGATCCCGCTTCTAGGGTTGATCGGCACGATGGCCCTTTGGGGATTGCTGCCCTTCTTGATCCTGACAATCTCGGCGCTTTGGTTCTTTATGATGCGCAGCTACCGCGACGGGCACTTGGTCGAGGAGCTCAGCATGTGGCGAGACAAAGTCCAACTGGTGCGGATGTCGCCAAAGGAAGGCCGCAAAGACTGGAGCGCCAACCCGCATTGGGTTCAGGTCGTCAGTCACGACGCCCCGGTCAAACATTACCTGACTTTGCTGGGTGGCCCCCGAGAGGTTGAATTGGGTGCGTTTCTCACCCCGGAAGAGCGCTTGGAACTGAAAGAAGAGTTGGAACTGAAGCTGCGTTTTCTGGCCCGCAAATCCACCTAGCGCTAAATTCCGGACGGATCTGCGATAGTCCGCAATCGCAGTTTAATCATCAGACCACCATCAAACGAATGACCGGCTACCAGGCTGAAGGTCCGTCTATTTACTGGCTCAGCCGCTTTTTAACGACTGGTCCGACCACGCCAAAATCCATCTGGCCAGTGTACTTGGCTTTCAGTTCACCCATGACTTTCCCCATATCGCGAATCGAAGATGCGCCAACCTTGGAAATCGCAGCATCGACCGCTTTGGCCGCGTCCGCTTCGCTCAGTTGTACCGGTAAAAAGGTCTCAATCACCTTCACCTCTTCGCGCTCACGCTCAGCCAGTTCCAGGCGTCCGCCTTCCTCATAGGCGCGTGCGCTTTCCTGGCGCTGCTTCACCATTTTACCCAAGATCGAAAGGATCTCTGGATCGCCCACGGTTCTGTTTTCAGTTCTCAGTGCAATGTCTTGATCTTTGATTGCGGCATTGATCAAGCGCAATGTGCCCAGACGTGCGGCATCTTTCGCCTTCATGGCCTCCTTGAGGTCATTTGATATGCGACTTCTGAGATCCTTGCTCATCGCGCTCTCCCCGTTGCAACCGCAATTTGCTTTTCTATCCCGTCCAACGGCAATTCACAACTGCTTCCGCAGCGGCAAATATGGGATGGCTTCCAGGTTGACGCCCCTCTCTATGGTGCCTAGAACTGCGCAAATTTAGCTCTAAATTCGACCCCAGTTCTAACGGAGGAAAGCTGCCCAATGTCCTCGAAACCAACAGCCTGCCTGGCAATGGCCGACGGAACAGTTTTTTATGGCAGAGGTTTTGGAGCACCGGGAACAACGGTCGCAGAGCTGTGTTTTAACACTGCTATGACTGGCTATCAGGAAATTATGACGGATCCTTCTTATGCCGGCCAAATTGTAACCTTCACCTTCCCTCATATCGGCAATACCGGCGTCAACGAAGAAGACGATGAGACCGCCGACCCGGTGGCAGAAGGCATGGTGGTCAAATGGGATCCGACGGAGCCGTCGAACTGGCGCATGCAGCAGCATCTGACCAGCTGGCTAGAGCGGCGCGGGCGTATCGGGATCGGCGGGATTGATACACGACGGCTGACGCGCGCGATCCGCGCCCAAGGTGCGCCACATGTCGCGCTTGAGTTCAACCCTGACGGAATATTCGACCTGGAACGCCTTGTGACTATGGCGCGCAATTTCACCGGTCTCGAGGGTCTGGATCTGGCCAAAACGGTCACGTGTGCTCAGTCTTATACATGGGATGAGATGCGTTGGGCTTGGCCAGACGGCTACAAGAAGCGCACAGGCCCGGGCCACAAGGTGGTAGCCATCGACTATGGTGCGAAACGCAATATTCTGCGCTGCCTTGCCTCTGCCGGCTGTGATGTCACGGTGCTGCCTGCAACCGCAACAGGTCAAGACGTTCTGGCGCTAAACCCGGATGGTGTTTTTCTGTCAAATGGCCCCGGTGACCCCGCAGCCACCGGGGAATATGCCGTCCCGATGATCCAAGAGGTACTGGCTCAGGATGTGCCGGTTTTCGGGATTTGCTTGGGCCATCAGATGCTCGCCTTGGCGCTGGGTGCCAGAACGATCAAGATGAACCACGGCCATCACGGGGCAAACCACCCGGTCAAAGACCTCGAAACCGGCAAGGTGGAGATCACCTCGATGAACCATGGTTTCACTGTCGACAGTCAGACTTTGCCAGCGCATGTCATGGAGACACATCTGTCTCTATTTGACGGATCCAATTGCGGCATACGAGTCAAAGACAAGCCGGTTTTCAGCGTGCAATACCACCCCGAAGCAAGCCCCGGTCCACAGGACAGCTACTACCTTTTTGAGCGGTTTGCACAGCACATGACCGAGCGACAGCCGGCCTAGAGCCTTTGGCACGGTTAATCGCTCCTTAATCATCCCTGACGCATAGGTTGGCGGTTCGGCCCGCCCGCCGTCCGCAATGATGCGTTTTTGATGGAAAATTTGTTAGACGAGAAGCGCCCCATGGCCTCCTCGCCGTATATTGGCGAGGAACGCGCGCAGGATATATTCCCGGCCCATGTTTCCCGCGATCTTCGGGTAAAGTATGAACCCAAGATGCCGCCTCTGGGTCGGTTATTGCTGGATCGTGGCAATATCTCCAAATTCGCTCTGTTCAAGGCGCTGGAGGCACAAAAGCGCAGCACCGCCCGGTTGGGAGAGATTCTGGTCGCGCAAGGCGCTACGGATGATGAGACAATCGCACGGGCGCTAGCAGCCCAAGCCAAGACCGAATATGTGGATCTATCGAGCATGCCGCCCGATCCCAGGTTGATGTCACGATTTGACCCAGAGCATTGCCTGGCGGTGGAATATCTGCCGTTTCGGCAACGCGGTGGCACGACCGTAATCGCTGTAACCGACGTCACACGGATAAACGAAGTTCTGCGCCAGTTGCCACCGCGTTTTGGCTGCGTTCATTTCGTCATGACAACCCGCGCACAGATCCACAGCGCATTACAACGCATCTGTGCAAAGCGTCTGACGCAGGCCGCCGAGACCAGAACCCCCGACGCTTATAGCTGCCGCAACTGGTCCACACAGCGCACCAAGAAACTTGCCTTTGCGTTTGTTGGGCTTGTTGCGATCTGCGCGGCCAGCGCGCCCGTGGCCACACTGTCGGTATTTTTCTTCCTTGCGGTGTTCATCTTGTGCCTCAACACGTCCTTGAAGGCCGCATGCATTTTGTCAGGGTTTATACCGCGCAGGCGAACCCGACCGGCCCCCGGTATTCGCGCTTCGAAAGCGCTTCCGAAAATCTCGATCCTGGTGCCGCTCTTTAAGGAACAAAAGATCGCAACCGCGCTTGTGCACCGCTTGGCGCAACTGAAATACCCTCGTGAATTGCTCGAGGTTTGCCTGGTGGTCGAAGCTGACGACCCGGTCACCCGCAAGGCCCTTCATGTGGACCGACTTCCTGACTGGATGCGGGTGATCCGTGTTCCGGTTGGCAGCTTGAAAACCAAACCCCGCGCGATGAACTACGCGCTGGATTTCACCACCGGTTCAATTGTCGGGGTCTATGACGCAGAGGATGCGCCAGATCCCAACCAGCTTTATAAGGTGGCCCGCAAGTTTGCCCGCTCGGGACCGCAATTGGCCTGTCTCCAGGGGGTTCTGAGCTTCTACAATGGCCGCTCGAACTGGCTTGCGCGGTGTTTTCACTTTGAATACGCAGGCTGGTTCCGCGTCATGTTGCCTGGCTTGCAACGATTGGGCTTTGCAATCCCCTTGGGCGGTACAACACTGTTTTTTCGGCGCTCTGCACTGATTGAGCTTGGGGCCTGGGATGCGCATAACGTCACCGAAGACGCCGATCTGGGCATGCGACTGGCGCGCCGCGGCTACCGGTGTGAGATGATCGAAACGATCACCCATGAAGAGGCCAACAGCCGTATCTGGCCCTGGATCCGCCAGCGGTCGCGATGGCTCAAAGGCTATGCAATCACTTGGTCAGTCCATATGCGCAATCCATGGCGGCTGCTGCGCGAGCTGGGCGTATGGAAATTTCTGGGCTTCCAGTTTCTGTTTCTGGGCACCCTGATCTCATTCTTTCTGGCCCCGTTCTTATGGTGGAGCCTGGTTACCTTCGGTCTCGGATACTCAAATCCTGTACTCGATGAGGTCGCATCAAGCTGGCTGGGAACGCTAACCAAAATTTTTATTCTGTCGGAGGGCGTGACCTTCGTGTTGTTCCTGATCGCGGCGCTCAAGCTCGAACACCGGCCCAGTCTGGCCTGGTTATTCACCCTGCCAGCCTATTTCATGTTTGGCACATTGGCAGCCTACAAGGGTCTGATCGAATTGGCCTTTCGACCATTTTACTGGGACAAGACGGCCCATGGCATGTTCGGCGGCGCGACAGTTGAGTCCGGAGCACCGGCCGGACAAGGCTCACTCGCCGTCAACCGCAATCCCGCCCGCATCAATTTTAAGGCGGGTCTGAAAGGCAATCGACAAATGGTCCCGCAGCGCCTGTGAGGCCGCTTGTCCGTCCCCGTCAGCGATCTCCGCAACAATTGAGGCATGCTCTTTCAACGCGACCTCGCCCCGACCTTCCGCCGAAAGAGAGGTCGTCGCAAGCAGCGCCATCGATCGATAGACAAGATCAAGTTGCTGCACCAAAAAACGGTTATGCGACGCAAGATGGATCTGCCGATGAAATCTTCTGTTGGCCTGTGCCAGTTTCGAAGGCGACCCGATATAGGCCTGATCTTCCACCACCATCTCGCGCAGGACCTTGACCTCTTCCGGTGTAGCGTGGCGTGCTGCCAATTCTGCCGCCAGGCCCTCCAAGGCAGTGCGCACCACGTAAAGCTCCGCCATTTCGGTGTGATTGAGAGAGGCTACAATAAGGCTACGCCCATCGCGCGTCAGCATGGATTGTGTCTCCAACCGCTGAAGCGCTTCACGTATTGGCGTCCGCGATACGCCAAAGCGTTCCGCAAGTTCGCTTTCCACAAGACGGTCACCTGGCTTGTATCGGCCGACGTCGATTGCGTGGAGAATAAGCCCATAGGCATCGGTGTTGGCGGGTTTGGGAAGCGGCATCTGGGCAATCCTGTTGGTTATCAATAAATTAGACGGCCAACAGGCCGTAGACAAGAAATTCATGCATGCGAGAGCTATGGCGCATGCACAGGTTTTCGCTAGGATCGCAGAATGCCACGCCAAGACTTCGCACATGTCCGCCATTGGGTTTTCGATCTCGACAACACGCTCTACCCGCCACAGATGCGCTTGTTTGACCAGATCGAACCTCGGATGAAGACCTGGATTATGAATACCGCCGGCGTCGACGCCGAGACCGCCGACACTTTGCGGCGAAGATATTGGCAGCGCTACGGAACCACGCTCGGCGGGTTGATCGCAGAGCACGAAATCGACCCGATGGCCTACCTCGAAGATGTCCATGACATCTCGTTTGATGCGCTGACGCCGGATCCTGCGCTGGCGTACCAGATTGACCTGCTGCCGGGACGAAAGATCGTATACACGAACGGCTCCGCGCCCTATGCGCGCTCTGTCCTGCGCGCGCGCGGGTTGGACGGCGCAATGGACGCGGTCTATGGCGTCGAGCATGCCGGGCTGCAGTCCAAACCAAACGCGATGGCTTTTGAAACAGTATTCGAACTGGACGGATTGAACCCACACCACGCCGCAATGTTCGAAGATGACGTACGAAACCTGGCGGTTCCCTACGATCTTGGCATGCGAACCGTTCACGTCGCGGATGCACCTGAGGCTAAGGACTTCGTCGATCACCACACAGAAAACCTCAGCGACTTTCTGAAGCAGTTGGTCTGATCTGATTGGCGCGCCGGCTTGAACAGGCTACATCAAGACCATGGCATGTGATTTCGACATCATCATTTCAGGGGGCGGACTGGCGGGGTTGACCGCAAGTTGCCTGTTTGGCTCCGCAGGTTATCGCGTCTTGTGCGTCGATCCTGCGCCCCCTGTCACCCAGCGCGATGCCGACGGCTCCGACCTTCGCAGCACAGCCCTGTTGCAGCCCGCAATTCCCGTTTTGGAGCGCGCAGGCCTGTGGCAACAGCTGGCAAGCTTTGCGACACCGTTGCAAACCATGCGCATCATCGATGCCAATGGGGTCCAGCCTTCCCCGCGTGTTATGCGCGAATTTGAAGCCAGCGATATTTCGGACATGCCCTTTGGCTGGAACGTTCCCAACTGGCTGTTCAAGCGAGAACTGGCGGACCGCATCGCGCACCTGCCCAGTGTCGAGCTGCGCACCGGTGTTACGACCGAACGTATCCGTCCGCGTCTGAATCAGTCGGTTGTTTGGCTGAGCGACGGAACACGGCCAGGTGCTGATCTGGTCATCGCCGCCGACGGGCGCAACTCCCGCTTGCGCCGCGCCGCTGGAATCGACGTTACAACGCGACATTACGGGCAAAAGGCGCTTGCATTTGCGGTCACGCACAGCCTGCCCCATAACAATGTTTCAACAGAAATTCATCTCAAAGGCGGGCCGTTCACAACAGTACCCCTGCCCGATTATGACGGACAGCCAAGCTCCGCAATTGTGTGGATGGAACGGGCAGGTGTGGCGCAAGAGCTTTCCAATCTCAGTCAATCGGACCTGGAAACAGCAATGCTGGATCGGTCCTGCGGGATTCTGGGCGAATTCAAGCTTGCCTCCCGCGTGAGCATTTGGCCGATTATTTCACAGATCGCCCACCGCTTCTCCGCCCGCAGGCTGGCACTGGTCGCCGAGGCAGCACATGTCGTTCCGCCGATCGGCGCGCAGGGCCTGAACATGAGCCTCGCAGATATCGACAGCCTATTTGACCTCAGCCAACGTCACGGGTTGGGCAGCCAAACCGCACTTGATGCATACGCAACTCACCGTCAGCGCGATGCCCGCATACGCGTATCGGGAATTGATATGCTCAACCGAGTTTCCATGGCCGACAACACCGCAATCACATATCTGCGCAGCCTCGGCATCGGCTTGATCCACGACACAGCCCCGCTGCGCAAGTCACTGATGTCGCTTGGACTCGGTGGATCACTTGGGATTGGCGGTACGCGATAACTGATTAGAGCACGTCGTCAAAAACCTGGCTCAAAGCGGCGACGGTAGCCTGCGTATCATAAAGCTTGTCTAATCCAAAAAGGCCAATCCGAAAGGTTCGAAAATCGTCGGGTTCGTCGCATTGCAAGGGAACCCCCGCTGCAATCTGCGTGCCCCGCGCGGCAAATTTCGAACCGTTCTGTACCGCGCCGTCTTCGGTGTAGCTCACCACGACGCCAGGCGCTCCGAACCCGTCAGCGGCAACGGATTGAATGCCCTTCGCCGCCAAAACTGCCCGCACCTCGGTGCCCAAACGCCATTGCGCTTCGGCCAGTTTCGCAAATCCGTATTCGCGGGTCTCCAACATCGTGTCGCGGAACGCGCGCAACGCATCGGTGGGCATTGTGGCATGATAAGCGTGGCCGCCTGCCTCATAGGTTTCCATAATTGACAGCCATTTTTTCAAATCGATCGCGAAACTGTCTGACTCGGTCTCTTCGATCTTGCGGCGTGCGCGCTCGGACATCATGACAAGACCTGCGCAAGGTTGCGCTGACCAGCCCTTTTGCGGGGCCGAGATTAGAACGTCGACACCAGTCGCTTGCATGTCGACCCACACGCATCCCGACGCAATACAATCCAGCACCATCAGCGCATCCACCGCATGCGCGGCTGCTGCGATCTGAGCAAGATAGTCATCCGGCAAAATGACACCGGCCGAAGTCTCCACATGAGGTGCCAGAACAATCTGCGGTTTCTCTGCATGGATCCGCGCGACAACATCTTCGACAGGACAGGGCACAAACGGGGCTTTTGTGCCGTTTCCGGTTTGCCTGGCTTTCATCACGATCGCCTCAGAGGTGACGCCACCGGCTTCAAAGATTTGGCTCCAGCGATAGGAAAACCACCCGTTGCGCACCACTAAAGCTTTATTTTTACTTGCAAACTGCCGTGCCACTGCCTCCATCCCGAAGGTGCCTCCGCCTGGAACCAAGGCAACGCTATCGGCGTTGTACACCTCTTTGAGCATCGAAGAGATATCGGTCATCACACGTTGAAAAGTTTTGGACATATGGTTCAGCGAGCGGTCGGTGAACACCACAGAAAATTCACGCAACCCGTCAGGGTCAATTGTGTCAAGTAAGGCGGCCATGGAACTCTCCCGTCATAATCTTTGAAAGTATAGGACGCGTTGGCCTGCAACACACGGGCAAACTCCGCCTTTTCTTGGCGCAATTGTCAGTCCTGTTTCGCAAGCGAAACTAATGTGCCCGATCGCTACCCAAGTGGGCCGAGGCGACGCTCCTCGCTTAGCAAAACATTCGCTTCGACATTGCCAACCCCCGGCAAGGTCATCACCCGGCGTCGCAGCACGCGTTCGAAATCTGACAAGTCTCTCGCTACGACACGCAGCCGATAGTCATAGAGCCCCAAAACATGCTGCACGGTTTGCACTTCGGGGATTGCCGTTACCGCTCGCTCAAAATCTTCCAGGCTGACACGTCCCTTGGTTGCCAGCTTGATGCCCAGAAACACAACCACGCCGAAGCCCAACGCCTCGGCATTCAGCTCAAGACGTCGCCCGGCCAAAACCCCTGCATCACTCAGCCGCTTGATGCGCCGCCAAGTCGCAGGTTGAGACAGGCCCAACTTCTCGCCGATCTGGCCTGCTGTCTGCGACGCATCCTGGCTGAGCTCTCGCAGTATCGCCAAATCAAGCGGATCCACGGTCACAGCGGTAAAGTCTCCGCGGTTTTGATCGTTGCAACATGCATCAAAGCTTCCAGCTCGGCGATATGCGGCAAGGTCAGGATCTTGTCCCGGTAAAGCCGCTGATAGTCTGCAATGTCTGTTGCGATCACCGACAGTCGCACATCGACCCTGCCCAAAAAGGTCTGAATGGCCACAACTTCGGGAATTTGGCGCGCCCCGGCCAAGAACTCATCAAACGCACGGGGCTGGGTTTTATCAAGAGTAAAGCGCAAGGACACTTCGACCGAGTAACCGAGTTTCTGCCAGTCGATATCGACCCGATGCCCACGTAGAATGTCACCGTCCCTCAAACGCTCGATCCGTCGCGACACGGTCGCCGCGCGAAGGCCGCAGCGTTCCGCGATCTCGGAGACTGCCATGGCCGGGTCCGATTGCATTTGCCGCAAGATGCGTCTGTCTGTGTCGTCAAGCATAGAAATATCTATAATTTCTACGATTGAGAATAGAAATACCTGTTTCTATAAATTATTCCCTTAGTTCGACACTCGATTCTCAAAAGTAGCCCGCTATGCTGCGCGCAATTGAAACCAAAGGGAAGGACGCATGCTATGCGCGTTTACTATGATCGCGATTGCGACGTAAATCTGATCAAAGACAAGAAGGTCGCAATTCTGGGCTATGGCAGCCAAGGACATGCGCATGCGCTGAATTTGCGCGATTCCGGGGCGAAGAACCTCGTGGTCGCCTTGCGCGACGGATCACCCTCGGCCGCCAAAGCCGAAGGCGAAGGTTTGCAGGTCATGGGGATCGCTGAAGCCGCTACCTGGGCGGACCTGATCATGTTCACTATGCCCGACGAGCTTCAGGCAGAAACTTACAAGAAATACGTCCACGACAATATTCGGGAAGGCGCCGCAATTGCCTTTGCGCACGGATTGAACGTGCATTTCGGTCTGATTGAGCCGAAGCAAGGGATTGATGTCATCATGATGGCACCTAAAGGCCCCGGCCATACCGTGCGCGGTGAGTTCACCAAAGGTGGTGGCGTGCCCTGCCTTGTCGCGGTGGACAAGGACGCCTCGGGCAAAGCGTTAGAGGTCGGTTTGTCCTATTGTTCGGCCATTGGTGGCGGACGCTCGGGCATCATTGAGACCAATTTCCGCGAAGAGTGCGAAACTGATCTGTTCGGCGAACAAGCCGTGTTGTGCGGCGGTTTGGTTGAGTTGATCCGGATGGGCTTTGAGACCCTGGTCGAGGCAGGCTACGCGCCAGAGATGGCCTATTTCGAATGTCTGCACGAAGTTAAGCTGATCGTCGATCTGATCTACGAAGGCGGCATTGCAAACATGAACTACTCAATCTCGAACACGGCCGAGTACGGCGAATACGTCTCTGGCCCGCGTGTTCTGCCCTATGATGAAACAAAGGCACGGATGAAAGCGATCCTCACCGACATTCAAACCGGTAAGTTTGTCCGCGACTTCATGCAAGAAAACGCGGTCGGCCAACCCTTCTTCAAGGGTACCCGCCGTATCAATGACGAGCATCAGATCGAAGCCACGGGCGAAACACTGCGCGGCATGATGCCGTGGATTTCAGCCGGCAAGATGGTCGATAAATCCAAGAACTGATCTGGACAGTGTTGCGCCCTGCAAAAAAAGACAGGGCGCAACACCCCTAGCCACTCAAGCGGTCAACGCCGCTTGGCGGGCGTTCCGCGGTTCGCCTGTTCGGCGCGCATTTTTGATCTGGACTCCAATTGGTCGAGTGTTCTCACCTGATTGAGATAGGCAATAATCGCTACACCAAATAATGATACAAGCAGCATGAGCGGCGGAAACAGGGCAAAACCCATCCTTCTCTCCCTTTGGAAATGGACTGATTTCATAAAGACGCAGGCGCACAGAATGTTTCTGATTTAACGTCCGCTCGCAACTATTCAGATTTCCTTAACCAGAAATAGCGAGTTTGACAGCGAATTTGGACATTTCGCAGAGGCAAGAATGATTCTCGCGCATAGTTTCCGACAGTCGGTCCGTCGACGCGCAAATTTCATACTGACCAGTCTGGGGTTGCGGCTGAAAGGTTTCTACACGCCCTATGACTACCTTGGGCAGATCTCCTGGGAACAAATGCCCTATGATGCTGTCGCTGAGATTTTTGGCGCACATGCAGGCAGTTTTTACCGATTTCTCGATGACATATCGGCGAATGAGAAATGGTTCCTGCAAATCGAAGGAGAGCATACACTGCCCGACTGGCGCACGCGCTATATCTCCAGGCTAGACGGCGCGGCGATTTATACCGGTGTGAGTAGCTTCAAGCCGCGCAAGATCCTTGAGATAGGCTCGGGCAACTCAACGCATTTCATGGTCAGGGCGATCCATGATCACAAGCTTGCAACAAAGATAACTTGCATCGACCCTGCCCCACGAGAGGATATTTCCTTTTTGGGCGTGGAGTTTCTTGAACGGACCCTAAGCCCGTCTGATGCGCCGTTATGCGCGCAACTGCAACCAGGTGACATTTTGTTTGTCGACAGCAGCCACATTCTGCAACAAGGCTTCGATGTCGATATCATTCTCAATCGAATTCTTCCGCTGCTCAAAACCGGCGTCTACATTCATTTCCACGATATTTTCCTGCCTTATGGATACCAGTCGCCCTGGCAATGCACCCGGTTCAACGAGCAAACAGCCCTGATCCCCTGGTTGGTCACGGGCCGATTGGAACCAGTCTTCGCCAGCTACTTCATGTGGAGAGATCACGCGGAAGCCGTGCGCGCCACCTGTCCGAATTTTCAGCTATACGACGAGGGAAATGGTGGCTCTCTCTGGCTGAAGGTCACCTGAACAAGCCAGGTTTTTTGCGTCGCGGCCTGGCCTCAAGTGTATTAGTCAGGCTGAATGACGGATGCAAACCCTACAAATCCAGGTCTTCTCAATTGGCTCTTGATCCTCCTTCTCGGGATCATCTGGGGGGCTGCGTTTCTGAGCGTCCGGGTGGCCTTGGATGGGTTCGGACCATGGACGGTCGCTGCTCTGCGCACCTCCATCGCAGCCGTTATACTCTGCTCGATCGGCACGTTGATGGGACAAGGGATTGAGAAGATAAAATCGCCGTCGCAATGGATCTTTTGTCTCGTGATCGGCACCGGAGCGATTGCCCTGCCCTTCGTGCTGCTCAGCCTGGGACAACAAGTTGTCCCGTCCGCCTTTGCCGGGGTCGCGATGGGGGCTGTACCGCTTTTGGTGTTGCCGCTGGTCGCGATCTTCTCACCCGAAGAGGGAATCGGCCCAAGGCGTATAATCGGAATGGGCCTGGGCTTTGTTGGTGTGATTATTCTTGTTGGGCCCGGCGCGATCAAAACCGCTGGCGAACCCTTCGAAACACTCGGACGCATGGCCTGCCTGAGCGCCGCGGCCTGTTACGCGGCGGGCTCCGTTTTGACCCGCAGGGCGCCTGCCATGCCACCGATAGCCTTTGCATCTGCAACGATGGTGGTCGCTGCAGCCATCGTGTTGCCGTTGGCGTTATACTTAGAGGGCTTGCCCAATCAGTTTCCACCGATACCGAGCCTTGCCTTGCTGTTTGCAGCACTTGGTCCCACGGCGCTTGCGGCGGTCATCCGGGTGCGGGTGATCACGACCGCCGGATCAGTTTTTATGAGCCTAACAAGCTATATGGTCCCGGTTTGGTCGGTTATTCTGGGTATCATTATCCTGAATGAACAACTCAGTTCGACGCTGTTCTTTGCGCTGGCGTTAATCCTGTTGGGGATCGCGATTAGTCAGTCTCGCTCACTTTTGGGTATGTTTCGACGCGCGTAAAACGCGGCGTTATTGGACGATTTCGACAATTGGAAAACCTATGGTAGCGTCGTCGCTGTGACGTTTAATTTTTGGAAGTGTTTTTTAAGGAGAGGAAGATGGACCGTCGGTTATTCACCCAAGGCGCAGTTCTCAGCGGCTTGGCGGCACCAGCTATTGTGGGCCCGTCCAGTGTATGGAGCAAGCAGCTGTCTGAGGATGACGCGAAGATCGCCGAATTTGCGCCGATCACCCTTCGACTTGCGGCACAGGTGGTGGTATTGCAATGGTTGATTGTGAACGTTGGAAATTCATTTGTTGCAATGAAAATCGCCGGCGACCAGCGTCAGTACAGCGAACGCCGTTCAAGGCTCGGGGGATTACTGGGCGGGCTTGCACGACCCACGGTTGAGGACCGATTAAAGAATGCGACACTCCTTGGCGGGCTCTTTCTTGTACGGAACTCACTGGTTTTGCTTCCAAATTCTGCGATCGACTATCAGAAGCTCGAGTTTATCATTTACCACCGATATCTGAGCTGGGATGTTGATGCCGCGTTTCGGGTGGCCAATCTGGGCAATCTGAACGCAGATCAGATCAGAGCTCAATCCGATCCGATTGGGGCCGCGATGCTCACCAGTGCTGTGGTAGCACTTTTAATTTCGCCGGTGCTCGGGAAAGTCTACTAAGGCTGGCTAAGCCGCGCGCTCAGGACGTCGCTGCCTCGACGGACGCCACGACAGAGGAAACGACCTGCTCGAGCATTGTTTCATCCTCACATTCTGCCATTACCCGGATCAACGGTTCTGTGCCCGACTTACGGATCAAAAGGCGACCGGTCCCGTTCAAAGCGGTTTCGGCAGAGGCTATCGCGGATTTCACGCCTGCGCTCTCCAGTGGGGTCTGGCCCTGAGTATAACGCACGTTTTTCAACAACTGCGGGCACCGCTCGAACTGGCTGAGCAGTTCGCTTGCGGGCGTGTTGCTCTGTACCATAGCTGCCAAAAATTGCAGGCCGGCCATCAAACCGTCACCGGTGGTGCCATAGTCGGTCATGACGACGTGACCGGATTGCTCGCCCCCAAGATTGAACCCGCCCTTGCGCATGGCTTCGACCACGTAGCGGTCACCAACCGGTGTTCGTTCCAAACGCAGACCCTGACTTTCCAGATGACGTTCCAGTCCCAGATTTGACATCACCGTGGCCACCAGCGCGCCGCCGCGCAATTTGCCGCTTTCGGCCCAAAGGCCTGCCAGCAATGCCATCAGCTGATCGCCGTCGCCAACGGCTCCGGTTTCGTCGAGGATCATGACCCGGTCGGCGTCACCGTCCAGGCACAGCCCTACATCCGCGCCATGGGCCACGACACTCTCAGCGGCGGTCTTCACATCCGTGGACCCACATCCCTCGTTGATGTTGAACCCATTGGGAGAGACGCCCACCGGGATCACCTCCGCACCCAATTCCCACAGAACCTCGGGCGCGGTTTTATAAGCTGCCCCATTGGCGCAATCGACGACGACCTTAAGCCCGTCGAGCCGCATGCCGCTTGGAAAGGTTGACTTGACCCGTTCGTTGTAGCGGAACCGGCCATCGTAAATATGCTTCGCACGTCCGATATTCTGGGCCTGCGCGGGCATGACCTCACTGGCCAGAAGCGCCTCGATCTCGGTCTCGGCCTCATCGGAAAGTTTAAAGCCATCAGGGCCGAAGAACTTGATTCCATTGTCATAATGCGGGTTGTGAGAGGCCGAAATCATGACGCCGACATCGGCCCGCATAGACGGGGTGAGAAGACCAACAGCGGGTGTCGGCACAGGCCCAAGCAGCAGCACATTCATACCCGTTGACGTAAAGCCGGCTGTCAGCGCGTTTTCGAACATATAGCCCGACAAACGAGTATCCTTACCGATCACCACTCTATGGACATTGCTGCCGTCACGACGAAAATATCGCCCGGCCGCGGCCCCAAGACGTAGCGCCATATCGGCCGTCATCGGATGCGAATTCGCCTGACCGCGCACCCCATCCGTTCCAAACAATTTGCGTGTCATCTCAATGCGTGCCCCGTTTTTATTTTTGCCACAGAATTGCGGATCGTATCTTTTTGCCCTCAATCCATGCGCCCTTGCATGGCGCGCCACAGCGCAATGGCCTGACCATGCATTGCCATATCATGTACGCGCAGAATCTGCACTCCCTGTCTGAGGCCCTCTAGTCCGACGGCAACCGAACCCGGCCCGCGAAGGCTGGCGTCCTCTACACCCGTTAAAGTGCCTATAAAGCGCTTTCGCGACACACCGAGCAGGACTGCACAGCCCAAACCATGAAACAGGCTCAGACCACGCAACAGGATTAGATTGTGCTCAAGCGTTTTGCCAAACCCGATACCGGGATCGACGATAATGTTGTGGCGCGCAATGCCTGAGGCCTCAGCCTCCTGCAGGCGCGCGTTTAGGTCATCAAAGACATCAAGCAAAACATCGCCGTAGCTTGGCGCGTCTTGCATGTTTTCAGGCTGCCCGCGCATATGCATCAGACATAGTGGAACATCACTGCGCGCCACCAGGCCAGCCATATCAGGATCAAACTGCAGCGCCGAAACATCATTGATAAAGTTTGCACCCGATTTCAGGGCTTTTCGGGCGGTCCCGGAATTGCGGGTATCGATTGAGATCGGGCACTCCAACCCCAGTTCACGGATCCCTTGAATAACCGGGCCAACGCGCGCAAATTCTTGATATTGATCAACTTTCTGTGCACCTGGTCGGGTACTTTCACCACCGATATCAACAATATCGCACCCCTCGGCCACAAGTTTTTTCGCGCGCTCAATACCTTGCGCTGTCTCGTGGTGCAGACCACCATCAGAAAAACTGTCAGGGGTTACATTCAACACCCCCATCAAGCGCGGGCGATCAAGCGACAATTCGCAAATATTCGGTTTTTGGGATACAAGGTGCCCCAGGATAGACTGCGGAACCTCGCGCGCAGGCACGATTTCGTGCACGCCTCCTCGTTCAATCCTTTCAACATGCTGAAACCAGCACGCACCGCCAGCAAGCGGGTACGCGTCCTGCGGTCTGGCGCTATCAATTTGCGCAATCGGTCGAAAATACTCGCTCATGAACGCGCCTTTCGGAGGTCAGATCCGCCACTTGCCGGGGTTTGCAAGGAAAGCCTCCACGCTTACCGTCTCGCCTGGACCAGCCTCGACAGCACCCAGAGACAAGACATGCTGCGCATCGACAAGCCCGGAGAACCACGCGGCCAATCGGCCTGGCACTATAACCTCTCCGCTGGGTCCATCAGGCGTATCCAAAACGATCTTTGACGGGGCCCAAACGCTGATCTGACGGTTCTTGATCGCCCAGTCGAGCTCTGTTCGCGTGTTGACCACGACACATCGTGCATCGCGCCCGGCCAGAACCCAAGCATTTTGCTCTATGGCCAATAGGTCGATACGACGCTGCGTGGCCGGGTGATTGGACCGGGGCGCGGTCAGATCGCCTAAACCCACGCATAAAATCAACGGAGATTGTGCTTCACTCAAGTGATCAAGCAAATCGGCAAGCTGGTTCGACAGGATCGCATCGTTGCCCAGACACACGACAAAGGGTCGGACTGATTGGATGTCTTCCACTTTTGAGATCAGCGTATCGCGATCCCGGACAATCTCTACGCCAAGCGCTCCCGGCCCGCGATCCAGCTTTTCGATCCGCACGAATACACGGGCCGCGCGCGGGTCAACCAGAATATCTTCAGCGACGCGCTCTGCTAAAGTTTCGAGCAGATTAAGCCGCTCCTCATCAAGGGCGGCGTCGATAGCATCAGTGATCGTATCGTAAGACAGAATCTTGTCGACGTCATCGTCGACCATGTTCGGCAAGCGCACTTCGACGACAATGTTAAAGCAGATGCGTTGCCTGGTCCCGCGCTCTGTCTGGAACGCACCGATGTCAACTTCACGCACGTGGTCGCGCAACGAAATTCGGTCAAATTGGCTTTCGGCGGCGGTTGCTTCCGAACGCTCCGAGGGATGGGCGAAGGCGAGCCTGATTTCTTGGGTCACGCGCTGGTCCTGTCTTCAATCACTTCAGGACAGCTATCACCCTGGACCTCCGCTGTCCGCATCAAAACGCGCCTGGTGCGCACAATCCGTCGGGGGGTGTCGCCTAGGAGCCAGCGTAAAACAGATGTACGCCATGTTTTGCGGTTCGGCGGAAGCTGCGCGCCCAGCGCGGGTTGACGGCGGTGGTGTGATAAAATGTGGCCCCGCCGGATAAAAGGCGCGGTGCGCCGTCCAGCATAATCCGGGCAACTTTACCGACACGTTCGCGCGCTGCAGCATTGTTCATGTGTTCAGGACGTCCGTCACATGTATAGGTAAACTGGCAAGCGTATTTGCGCCCTGTACCCTGATTTATCACGTCGCAAACCGTGTCAGGGAACCGAGTCGAGTCGGCGCGATTGAGGATAACTTCAGCCACCGCGATCTGACCTTGGACAGTTTCACCGCGCGCCTCAAAATACAGTGCTTCGGTCAAACACGCCCATTGCGCGTCGCCCTTCGCAGGTGGCATGTCGGCCAGCGAGGCCCGCGTCAGCTCTGCAATGCCTGGCACAGATGCGCCGCGCGAACGCGGCTTTGAAAGCTGTGCCAACCGCGTACTGGAAACCGCCTCAACACCGCTGCGCTCACGCACGGCAAGCTCCATTACGGCCGCACGAATACTTGCTGAAGGATCATTTGATGTTGAAGCTACACTTTGTGCAAAAGCTCCTGTCGCAGCCGCCGCAATCAGGCCCGCTGCGAGAGAATATTTACCCAGACACATAATACCCCACCTTCCAAACACGTCGACAATCGCAAAAACACTGCCCCCTTCGGGCATCAGTGCCGATTATCGAGTCGTCTGGAAAAGGTCTAGACTGCGCCCTATTATGGCCACAATCAGCGAAAAATCGCCGGAATCTAGCCTTTCAGACGACGTTATTCACAGTTTAATCTTCTGGGTACTCGAAAGGCTCGTCGGCGTCCGAGGGCTGGCGAATCGCCAATTGTGCTGCCGCCATACGGGCGACAGGCACCCGGTAAGGAGAGCATGAGACGTAGTCCATTCCCAGTGATCGGCAAAATGCAATGCTCTCTGGATCACCACCGTGCTCGCCACAAACCGATAGGCTGACTTTTTCGCGGGCCTGTCGACCGCGTGCGCAGGCCAGGTTCAACAATTCGCCCACACCGTCTTGGTCCAAGGCCAGAAACGGATCTTCTTCGAACACACCTTTGGTCACATAATCCGACATGAACCGGCCAGCATCGTCGCGCGACAACCCATACGTCATCTGAGTCATGTCATTTGTTCCAAAACTCAGAAAACTGGCATGGAGGGCAATCTCATTGGCCCGCAGTGCCGCACGCGGTGTCTCGACCATGACCCCAAGACGGAAATCCACGCTCGACCCGGTTTCGGACCCAACATCTGCCGCGACGGCATCAATGCGCGACTTCACGATCTCAACCTCCCGTTTGGCCGAGACCAACGGGATCATAATCTCAGGAATGATCACGATCCCCTGTTTCGTTTGAGCCTCCAGAGCGGCTTCAAAGATCGCCCGAGCCTGCATATCGTAGATCTCGGGCATCGTAATTCCCAGCCGGACGCCACGCATGCCCAGCATCGGGTTGAATTCAACCAGGCTGTTTATGCGCGCTTGTACTTCTTTCGCGGAGATATCCATGGCTTCGGCCATTTCGCGAATCCCAGAGCGGCCCGATGGCAAAAACTCATGTAAAGGCGGATCGAAAAGTCGCAAACAAACCGGCTTGCCATCCATTAGAGAAAACATTTCAGAGAAATCCGCTCTCTGCATGGGCAGCAGCCGGTCAAGCGCGGCCTGCCGGTCTGCCCGGTCATCTGCGAAAATTGCCTCGCGCAGGACGGTCAGCCGGTCCTCGGCGAAAAACATATGCTCGGTTCGGCAAAGCCCAATGCCCTCGGCCGCAAATGACAAGGCGACTTTGGCCTCTTGCGCCGTATCCGCATTGACCCGGACACCGATATCGCGGAACGTGTCTGCCCAACTCATAAGCGTTTGAAAATCGCCGTCAATCCCGGCTTCGATCAAAGGCACTTTTCCGGCCAGGACTTGGCCAGCAGTTCCATCGAGTGTCACGATATCGCCTTCGCCAAACTCGCGCCCATCCCGGTTCACTAAAGTTCTGGCTTTGGGATCAATATCAAGATCGCTCGCACCGGCCACACACGGCAATCCCAGCCCGCGCGCAATCACTGCCGCATGGCTTGTCGTGCCGCCCCGCTCGGTCAATATACCATTGGCCGCATGCATCCCGCGAATATCCTCTGGGCTGGTTTCGCGGCGCACCAGAATACACGGCTCGCCTTGCGATTGCGCCGCTTGTGCGGCTACTGTGTCGAACACCAGTTTTCCACTGGCAGCACCTGGGCTGGCCGCAATCGCTTGCGAGATCACGTCGCGTGCCGCTGTGGCATCGACCTGCCGGTGCAACAATTCGCTCACCGCTTTTGGCGGCACTCGCAAAACGGCGTCCTGCTGGTCGATAATCCCATCTTTTGCCAAGTGCACCGCGACGGCCACATCACCCCGAATGCTTCGGGGAGCCGGAACCGCATCGAGGATATTCAGCGCTCCACCTTGCAAGGTGAACTCAATCTGCATCTCTTCGCGCAACCCTCGGCGACAGATCTGGCCGCAGGTCTGCAGTTCCGCAAAAACCTCCGGTAGATTGTCTTCAAGCGACGGGCCCCGTTCGTCTCGCGTCAAGAAGACCGCCTCTCCTTCGCCGCTCAGCGCATCGCGCCCCTGCGATTGCTTAAGATATCTGCCCACCACGAAGGGGCTGCCGTCGGACGGGTGTACAAATTGGATCACGCCTGCGCCGCTCTCCCCTTTGCCCAATCCAAATGCCATCGCCTGGACGACAAGGCCCAGGCCTGCATCATCGGGCGCGCCTTTTGACATTCGCAACAACCGCGCGGTTGTTCCATCCCAGGCGCGTGCCATCGACTTCAGGACACCGAACAATTGCGTTTCAATCGATGCGGGGAATTCCTCCTCCATCTCGTCTTCATAGGCCATAAGAGCCTGATCCACGCTCAGGTCTTCAGCATCGAAACTCTCGCTGTCCAGTCTCGCCACGTCCACCGCATAATCACGGATGAATTTCAGATGCAGCTCGCGCGCGGCGTCAGCGCCGATTTTGGAAGCCAGATAGGCCTCGGTTGCCCGATTCATCCCAACATTAAGAATTGTTCCAGGTCCGCCCCAATCCGGCTCTACCGGGGAGGATCTGACAGACAGGACAGGCCAGCTGCCAAAATGGTCGAGGATCTGGCCGAGATCCACACGTTGACCAACCGCCAATGCGCGGACCATTGGAACAGACAGAGCGACCGTGTCCGGCACGGGCATTTCAAGCCGGATCAAACGCTGCAGGCATTTGGCGCGTGCACCATGGGTCCGGCGTGCGATGCCCGCAGTCGGCGTGATAAATTCACAAGTCAGTTGGTCCAACATATCGGCCACTTTCATACTGCGGCGCAGCATAGACGGCTTCACTGACCGATCAAGTCTGACGGGGCCTGCATTCCTGTTCGGTTACAAGAATGTAACAAACGTGGTGTTAACGCCGCGCCTTACTATCCATCCAGGCGGGTTAGATCAGCAACACGACCACAAATGGACCGCATGCGATGAAGCAGGCACAAGCGGTTTCGCCGCACAATCTGATTGTCCGAATTGACTTGGACCGCCTCGAAGAAAGCATCGATTGGCCCGCGCAACTCGGCCATAGCTGCCATAGCAGCCGCGAAATCTTCGGCCTCGATGGCCGGAGAGATCGCTGCCTCCGCTTGATCCAAGGCTTCGAAAAGAGCGGTTTCCGCCTCACTCTCGGAGAATTTCGGGTCCGGATCCAATTCGTAGCTAACGCCGTCTTTTTCTTCGGCCTGCAACAGAATATTGTTGGCGCGCTTGAAGCCCTGGATCAGATTCTCCCCGTCGTCGGTCTTCAATACCTCTGACAGCGCAATGGCCCGCTTTACCAACAAAGCGAGGTCATCGTTTCCCGGCATCGCCGTGCAGGCATCAATCACGTCATGTCGCAAACCCTGATTTCGCAGGAAAATTTTCAAACGGTCATGGAAAAACGACAAAAGGTCCTCTGCGCCAGCCCCATCATTGGCGCGGTCGAACCAGTCAAGCAGTCTCAAAGGCGCATTGTTTTCCAGAACAAGCCGGATCACCCCGAGCGCGGCCCGGCGCAGAGCAAACGGGTCTTTCGATCCTGTGGGTTTTTCTTCAATCGCCCAGAACCCGGTCAGCGTATCGATTTTATCGGCCAACGCCACCGCCACGGATACCGGGGCTGTCGGGACATCATCCGACGGGCCGAGCGGGGAATAATGCTCCGACGCGGCTTGCGCCACTGCATCTGCCAAACCGGCCTCGCGCGCATAGTAGGTGCCCATGACGCCTTGAAGCTCCGGGAACTCGTAAACCATTTCTGAAGATAGATCCGCCTTTGCGAATTGTGCAGCCTGCATCGCCAAAGCTGGGTCCGCCCCAAGGGCGGGTGCAATCTGTTCTGCCAGGGTCGCAATCCGCTCAATACGCTCTTTCTGCGATCCCAGCTTGTTGTGAAACGTCACCTGACTCAGCGCGTCCAACCATGGTTCCATCCCGGACTTTGCAATGCGCAAATCATTGTTCCAAAAGAATTTTGCATCCGCAAGCCGGGCGGACAGCACTCTACCATATCCGCTGAGGATCGTCGCTCCGTCGTCTTGCGTGTCGGTGTTTGCAACCGTCACAAACTGTTCGATGCGCCCATTTTTAGGGTTCCGTACGGAGAAAAACTTCTGGTGCTCGCGCATCGAAGTTTGCAGAACCTCCGCTGGCAGGTCGAGGAAATCGGCCCCGATCGCCCCCATCAAGACCACCGGGTGCTCGACCAAGCCGGCCACCTCTGTCAGAAGCGCACCGTCTTCCACCACCTCAAGACCGCGTGCAAATGCGATATTTGTGGCGTCGGCCCAGATATGTTCGGCCCGCTCCTGTGGGTCCAGCATGACGTGCGCGCGTTTGAGTTTCGCCGCATAGTCTTCGAACCCGGTGACCGAAAACGGCTCTGGCGCGAGGAACCTGTGTCCCTCCGTCACATCCCCCGAGATGATGCCGTCAATATCCATCGGGACGACTACGGCACCAGTCTCATCACTCAAAACGCACAAGATCCGGTGCAGCGGGCGCACCCAGCGCAAGCTACCGCTGCCCCAGCGCATCGACTTTGGCCATGGAAAATCCCGGACAACTGCCTCCAGCGTTTCCGAGACAATGTCCGACGCCGAGCGGCCTGGCTTTTCGATGACCGCGAACCACACTTTTCCTTTCTTGTCATCGCGCGCCTCCAGTTGCTCCTTGGTCAACCCGGTCGAACGCAAGAACCCATGTAATGCATTCTCCGGTGCATCGACCCGCGGGCCTTTGCGTTCTTCGCGCGCGGGTCTTGACCCATCCAACAAGCCGTGAATGGTCAGGCTCAGTCGGCGCGGCGTCGAAAATGCGGCGGCCCCCGCGTAGGTCAAACCTGCCTCAACCAACCCGTCTGTCATGTTTTTTTTCAGGTCCTCGGCTGCCTTGGCTTGCATCCGCGCTGGAATTTCTTCCGAGAACAATTCGATCAAAAGGTCAGGCATCTACTGGCTCTCAAAGCTTTCACGAGGCGGGCAATCAGGCCCGATGGGGCTTCCATCATAGGCCTTTTGACCGCAATTATTCAGTTGGTTCCAAGCATAGGCCCGACCGTCATCGAAAATGGCCACCACCCGGTCGACGCCATAAGCAATGTTGGACTGACCGGTGAAGGCAAGGGCGCTTCCGTCCGCCAGCCCATCCGCGATCGCCTCTGCGTCGAAACAATCAAACCAACCCGGAGCAGTCAGTGGAATTGCCTCGTCGTGCAGAACGTAGGTCTCGGTTAGCATGGCCAGGTCCATTGGCGTCGTAAAACATGCGCGAAACCGAATGGGCGAGCTGTCTGCATCAATGGCGCGAATATCATCAGCCAGCACCGCTTCGGGTTCACCAAGCGAAACTGACGTCAGCTCAATCTCAAGGGCGTCTTCCGCGACTTCCTGATAGTAGTAGAAGACCTGCAGGTAA
Source organism: Pseudomonadota bacterium (assembly GCA_039193885.1). Taxonomy (GTDB): domain Bacteria; phylum Pseudomonadota; class Alphaproteobacteria; order Rhodobacterales; family Rhodobacteraceae; genus Litoreibacter. The sequence goes on along the minus strand of JBCCWL010000011.1, from coordinate 11,257 downwards.
TAGAGGACCCCGCCGCCAAGTGCGGCGCTCAATAGCAGTATCACAATCGCAATCTTTCCGATCATTTTAAGGCGCAACCAAGGATCATTGAGCGGCCCATCCACCGGCTTCTGTTTGTACAAATGCATCGGCGCAAGCCTTGGCCAAAGTCCGGACGCGGCCAATATAGGCTTGGCGCTCGGTCACGGAAATCACGCCACGCGCATCGAGCAAATTGAACAAATGGGACGCCTTGATGCACTGGTCATAGGCCGGCTGCGCCATAACAATCCGGCGTCCGGTCTTGGGATCTACTTCGGGCTGCTGCAAAATCCGGGCGCATTCGGCTTCGGCGTCTTCGAAATGCGTCAGCAGCATCTCGGTGTCTGCGACATCGAAATTCCACCGCGCATATTGCGCCTCGGCCTCGCGAAACACATCGCCATAGGTCAAAGGGATCGGCGTCTGCGGGTCGTTGAACGGCATTTCGTTGCCATCATCGAAGCCCAGAATATACATGGCCAGCCTCTCCAGTCCGTAGGTCAGCTCACCGGAAACCGGGTTGCAATCATGGCCACCCACTTGTTGAAAGTAGGTGAATTGAGACACTTCCATCCCATCACACCAGACCTCCCAACCCAGGCCCCATGCCCCCAGCGTCGGGCTTTCCCAATCGTCTTCGACAAAGCGGATGTCATGCAGTGCCATATCGATTCCGATGGCCGCCAGAGAGCCCAGATAGAGAGCCTGAAGATCGGGTGGCGATGGTTTGATTATGACTTGAAACTGATAGTAATGCTGCCATCTGTTCGGGCTGTCCCCATATCGCCCGTCGGTTGGACGGCGCGACGGTTGCACGTAAGCCGCAGCCCAGGGTGTATCGCCTAAAGCGCGCAGTGTTGTGGCTGGGTGAAATGTTCCAGCCCCAACTTCCATGTCATAGGGTTGCAACAAAGCACAGCCCTTGGCAGCCCAATAGCTCTGCAGACGCAAGATGATTTCTTGAAATGAGCGCGGCTTTTCCACGGACTCCCCCGGATTTTCAACGGTTTTTGGACGGATCACTCTATTTCGTTCTCCATAGGCAACAGGTGCCAAGGGGTCAATCAACTCTAGGTGCCTTTTGAGATGCGTGACGCGCTGGGTCTGGTAACGTCACGCTCAGAATCAATTTTGCTGCTGCGCTACTTCTTTGGGGGATCAACGTTTTGATGCATTTACGTGTGTTGGTATTTGCCTTGCTTTTCAGCTTTACCCAGCTGGCACATGCGCAACAGGCAAACTGGATCCAACTCGAGGCTCATCGCACCTTACAAGAGGCAGAGGCCCGCGCGCGCGACTACAGCGGCACGTTCAACAATATCCGTGGATTCCGATTGAATTCGGGTTGGTATGCGCTCGCCCTTGGACCTTTTGCATCCGAGCAAGCCCTGACCGAGCTGCAATCACTGCGCGCAGGTCGCATCATTCCGAGCGATGCTTACACGACGGACAGTTCGGTTTACGGCGCGCCTTTCTGGCCGATCGGCGCGCGGGCGGCGAACACCGCCACGGTCCCGATAACCCCCGCGCCCACCCCGACGCCAGAGCCGCAACCCGTGGCCGATCTGGACGAGACACCCGCGCAAGCGCGACAGAGCGAGCGGTTGCTCAGTCGCGAAGAGCGCGAGGAACTGCAAACCTACCTGCAGTGGTTTGGCTTTTACCGTGCCCGAATTGATGGGGCTTTCGGGCCAGGCACCCGGCGCTCCATGGCCGCTTGGCAGGATGCGAACGGACGCGAGTCCACCGGAATTTTGACCACGCGACAGCGGGCCGATCTCAAAGCGGCCTATCAAGAAGCACTGGCAGCACTTGGCCTCGAGACGGTACGCGATACGCAAGCCGGCCTTGAACTGACCATGCCTGCAAGGCTTGTCGAATTCGAGGAATATGATTACCCGTTTGCCAAGTTTCGCCCGAGGGGTGACAGCGCGGTTCAAGTTCTGCTAATCAGCCAACCCGGCAATTCCGCACGATTGGCCGGGCTGTTTAACATCATGCAAACGCTAGAGATCGTGCCCAGAACGGGCGAACGTGTACTCAACGCGCGCGAGTTCACACTCACAGGTCAGAACAGCCAAGTTCATTCTCACAGCTATGCCCGGGTCGAAAACGAACAGATAAAGGGGTTCACCCTGGCCTACCCGCCAGAAAAAGAGGCGGAGATGCAGCGCGCGATCGCATTCATGCGTGACAGCCTGACCTTTTTGGACGGTGTTTTGACACTTGAAGACAGCCAGACAGAGGGGCAATCCGTCGATCTGTTGGCCGGTCTGGCGCTGCGGCAGCCAAAATCTGCAACCAGCGGAATATTTGTCAGCCCGGAAGGCGCGGTGTTGACCAGCGCTTCGGACCTGGCGCAATGCGAACGTGTGACGCTTGGCGAGAATATCGATGTCGATATCATTTCCAGTTCGAATGGGTTGACGCTTTTGCAGCCCACCAACGCAGCAGCTCCACTGGCGGTTGCGCAATTTGCCGAGACTGTTGGACGATTGCGCTCAGATGTGGCCGTCTCAGGCTTCTCGTATGCCGGCGCTTTAGGCGCGCCCACCGTGACATACGGAACGCTGGAGGACATTCGCGGGCTCCAGGGCGAGCAGGACCTACAACGCTTGTCCATTCGTACTTTGGATGGGGATACCGGTGGTCCGGTACTTAACATGCGCGGCGCGGTGGCGGGCGTCTTGTTGCCCGCCTCTCAAGAGGGACGCCAGCTTCCTGAAGATGTAGCGTTCGCCACCAAACCCGAAGCGATCCTGGCATTCCTTGAAAGCGGTGGAATTCGCCTGCGCACAAATGCAGATGACGCCCCGATCGCGCCCGAAGACCTCGCCAAACGCGCCAGCGAAATTACCGCGCTCGTTACCTGTTGGTAGTCTTACGCCTGCGCCGTTTCTGGCGTGATGTGAATGAGTGTAGGTCCATCCGCCGCCAAGGCCTCGACCAGCGCCGCTTTGAACGTTGAAATACTGCGCGGTGCAACCGCGCGTGCGCCGTAAGCCTCTGCCAACTTACAAAAGTCGGGATTGCCGGCGATGACGGCATTCGGTGCGATCTGCGCCCCGACCATACTGTCCTCGATTTCTTTGAGCTTTCCATTGTCCCAAACGATAATCGGCAGGCATAGCTTGAGCTCTACCGCTGTAGCAAGCTCCTGAATATTATACTGAAATCCGCTATCACCGTTGATCGAAATCACGGGCGCGCGGCCGAGACCGACCTTGCCCCCAATTGCAGCTGGCAAGGCAAAACCAAGCGTTCCAAAGCCATAGGGATGGTGCCAGTGTCCCGGTCGGTCCATTGGATAGACCTCCTTGGCAAGATAGGCGAACTGGGTCATGTCGGAGTAAATCATTGTCTCGCGCGGCAATGTCTCATGGAGCGCGTCGATCAGAGGCAAAATACCAGGACGTTCTGCATCGCCTTGGGCCCGCCATCTGGACTTTGCGGCATCAACCTCATCACGCGACCAGCACGGTGCGCTGGCTTCCGGGCGCATGGCTGCCAACAGCGCCCGCCCAAGCGACACCGCATCGGCGCAAATCGACACGGTGCCCGCCGTGTTGTCAGTCAGCTCTGCCGGATCCAGATCAATGCGGATCAATTTGCCAGTGTGACCCAGCTGATCGCGCCAGAGGTCACATTCGCTGAGCTCGGAGCCCACGACCATGACCAAATCTGCCTGTACGATGATCTCGACGCTGTCAGGCCGCGCCAAATTGGCACCGAAACACAACGGATCAGCGTCCGCGATCCCTCTGGCGGCATAGGTGCAGAAGCTCGCAGCACCGCAACGCGTGGCAATCTGTGACCAGATTTTTGCGCCGCCGACAGCTCCGCCACCAAAAACGAAGAGCGGTTTTTGAGCCTCGGCGAGCGCTTGACGGCACGTCGCCAACGCATCCGCATGAACCTGTGAGCGCAACACTGAGGCCTCAGCCTGAGGCGCAGGTTCCGCGGGCGATTCCAACACCTCGATCGGGATCTGGATATGTTTGGGACGCGGGCGATGACTTTTGAAACCGAAGAATGCGCGGTCCACAAGTTGGTAGGCGCTATCGGCATCCATTGCGGTTTTTGACCATTCGCACACCGTCTCTGCCGCGCCGCGTTGATCTTTCATTTCATGCAGTCGGCCGCGGCCCATCCCCAGATCAGCGCGGTTCAAACAGCTCGACAGCACCAACATCGAAACGCTGTCGGAATAGGCCTGCCCCATTGGAGTCATGATATTGCACAAGCCTGGACCAGTAATGACATAGGCGACCCCGGGCTTGCCCGTGGCGCGCGCATAGCCATCTGCCATAAAGCCTGCACCTTGCTCATTGCGGGCTAAGACATGGGTAAGGCCCGCCTCCTCAATGCCGCGATACATCTCCTGATTATGCACGCCCGGGATCCCAAAAATCACTTCTACCCCGCGGGATTTCAACATATGGGACAATTGCGCACCAAGCGGTTTAACAGCCATCAGCTTCTCCAGAAATTCACGGTCAGGATGGCGTAGACCACCATCAGTTCGAGCCGCCCAATGAGCATGGCCGCGATCAAAATCCACTTCGCTGTGACGTTCAGCCCGGCAAAGTTTCCATCAGGTCCGATCTGATCCCCCAACCCCGGCCCGATATTGGCCAACGCCGCGGCTGCACCCGAAACCGACGTGATAAAATCGAGCCCGGTCAAACCCAAAAGGACGGCCGTTACACCGAGTGTCACCACAAAAAGCACGAAAAAAGCCACGACCGAACTCAGAACATCTTCAGCGACCGGTTTGCCCTCGTAGCGCGGGGTGAAGATCCCGTGCGGCGAATGGATCGAGCGGATCTGGGATTTCACGCTGGCAAAAAGCAATTGGTAGCGAAAAATCTTGACCGAACAAGAGGTGGATCCAGCGCAGCCCCCGATCAAACCAATAAAGAAGAAAATGACCACCGATAGAGAGCCCCAGAGCTGGTAGTCGGTGCTTGCAAACCCGGTGCCCGAGATAATCGATGTGACATTGAATAAACCCTCGCGCAATGCCAGCTCAAAATTCGTATCCTGATCGATCGTCCGGTACAGCGCCAAAAGCACCGCCACACCGCTAATGACCAGCAGGTAGTCCCGGATTTGGGTATCTTTGAAGAACGGCTTTGCGGTGCCCGCGAGCAGTTGGACAAATCTCACAAAGGGGAGCGACGCCAGGATCATGAATGCGACCGCGACATATTCCGGGGCCCCTTTGAAGGCCCCAAAAGAGGCATCCGTCGTCGAAAATCCACCAGTCGATACTGTGGTCAGCGCATGATTAAGGGCCTCGAACAAGGTCAGGCCCGCGAAGAAATAGGCCGCCATGCAGGCAATCGTCAGGCTGATATAGATCAATGATATTTGTTTTGCGATTTCCACCGCGCGCGGGAGCACTTTTCCCATAGTATCAAAGGCTTCCGATCGGAAGATTTGCATGCCACCGATGCGCAGTTCCGGCAGGAAAACCATCGCAACGATAATGATACCGATGCCTCCGAACCACTGCAAAAGGCCCCGCCAGATCTTCAGTCCCGCTGGCAATTCTTCGAGCCCGCTAAGCACGGTTGAGCCAGTTGTTGTCAAACCGGACATAGACTCAAACAGGGCATCGACAAAGCTGGCTTCGGTCTGACCCAGAAAAAACGGGATCGCACCAAAGATCGGCAGCATCAGCCACACACCTGTGGTCAAAAGAAATGTCTGTTGAATGTCGAGCCGCTCACGTTGTGAGTTTGAGCAGGCTACAGCAACAAGACCTCCCACAATGGTCGCAATAACCGCGCTTTGGACGAAAACAGTCCAGTGATTGGTCCCCTCCCACAGATCAAAACCCATGGGGACAAGCATGGTCACGCCCAGACAGGCGACCAAAAGACCGATAACATAGCCAACGGGACGCAGGTCGAACATGCCCTAGCGATGGCCTGCCTGTAGGTTGGTGTCAACGCATCTTGCGTCCATGTCGACTTGGTCAATGCGGTTTGGATGCGCGCGTGCATCATCGTGGCCGATCTCCCAAACCCCTATTCCAAGACTCAAAGACGCTCACCGAGCGGCCTCTTCACAAGAAAGTGCAAAATTTTTCGTTGTCTTGACGCCGCAATCCGCGCTCGGTATTGGTCTTGCGTGGCGATTTGTTACCGGATTGCGGGCCACGTAAAATATTCCGCTAAAAGGTCGGACGCAGCGCGCCTCTACCTTCAATCGGTAGAGGTTTTTTTGTTTTTGGGGTCCTGGCCTCAAGGAAAAGGATAGGACGATATGAACAACTGGTCCGACCGCACCAAGGCCGTGCATGCCGGCACGCGACGCTCGCAATATGGCGAAATGTCGGAAGCCATCTTCATGACGCAAGGCTTTTCTTATGACAGCCCCGAGCAGGCAGAAGCCCGGTTTATTGAAAGCGGGTCAGACGAGTATATTTATGCGCGCTACGGAAACCCGACGGTTCGGATGTTTGAGGAGCGGATCGCGCAGATCGAGGGCGCTGAAGACGCCTTTGCCACCGCTTCGGGAATGGCCGCGGTTTTTGGGGCATTGATGTCCAATGTGAAAGCTGGCGATCACGTGGTTTCCAGCCGGGCTTTGTTCGGCTCTTGCCTTTATATTCTTGAGGACATCATGCCGCGTTTCGGCGTCGACGTGACATTCGTCGACGGCACCGATCTGAAACAATGGCAAAACGCCATTCGCGCAGATACCAAGCTGGTATTCCTGGAGACAATGGCGAACCCAACGCTTGAAGTCATCGACGTCGCGGCGGTGTGTGACATTGCCCATGCGAACAACACCTTGGTGTTTGTCGACAACGTTTTTGCCACGCCAGTGTTTTCAAAGGCCTTCGACGATGGCGCGGATGTGGTCATCTATTCAGCCACAAAACATATGGACGGTCAGGGCCGCTGTTTGGGCGGTGTCATCCTCGGCACGCAAGAAATGATCCGAAAAACGGTCGAGCCGTTCTTAAAGCACACAGGCGGAGCTTTATCGCCGTTCAACGCCTGGATCATGCTAAAAGGCCTCGAAACGATGAACCTGCGCTGCACCGCCCAGGCTGAGACCGCGCTAAAGTTGGCAGGTTCTCTGGAGGGGCACAGCGCGGTGGCCAAAGTCATCTACCCGTATTTGCAAAGCCATCCGCAATATGAGGTCGCGACGCGGCAAATGAGAGCTGGCGGCACAGTGATCACACTTGAGATTGCAGGTGGAAAGGCGGCCGCATTCCAGGTCCTGAATGCGCTCAACATCGTGTCAATCTCTAACAACCTTGGCGACAGCAAGTCGATTATCACCCACCCGACCACTACAACGCATCAGCGTTTGAGCGATGTGCAAAGGGCTGAGCTGGGCATAACGGACGGCATGCTACGGCTGAGCGTGGGCCTCGAGGATGCCGACGATCTTCTTGAGGATATGAAACAAGCGCTCGCAACGATTTGACGCTTCGCGAGTTTGCCTATGGTAAACAAAAATTTGGAAAACTGATAAGAATGCCCCATATGTAGGGTCCGCCTACGCGACCAAGGGACCGATTATGAACATTCACGCGACGCCCGAACAGAACACACCCAGCAAGTCCGACGCGAAAGCTGCACTTGAGCTTTTGCGCGCGTGGGCATCCTCAGTCAGCGATACCGAAGTCGCCGATCTCGACCCGGTCGTTGGGCGATTGCTGCCGGGCCAAGAGGTCTCGAACTACCCAGCGCTTGCGCGCGCCTATCCCGAAGATTTCGAGGTGGACGAAGCCTATAAACAAACCATGCCGGACCTACAAAATGGCCCATCTTCGCTGATCCGCGGGGCCAAGCAGCAAATCCAGCATGTTGGCATCTCGAACTTCCGCTTGCCGATCCGTTTTCATACCCGAGACAATGGTGATCTTACGCTCGAAACATCGGTCACCGGGACAGTCAGCCTCGAGGCGGAGAAGAAGGGCATTAATATGTCGCGCATCATGCGCAGCTTCTACAAAAACGCCAGCGAGACCTTTAGCTTCGAAGTCATCGAGAAAACACTGGACGCCTATAAGGAAGACCTCGAAAGCTTTGACGCACGGATCCAGATGCGGTTTTCGTTTCCGATGAAAATGGAAAGCCTGCGGTCCGGCCTCATGGGGTTCCAATACTATGACATCGCGCTCGAGATGATCGACCAAGACGGCGAGCGCCGGAAAATCATTCACCTCGACTACGTTTATTCGTCAACCTGCCCGTGTTCTCTGGAGCTTAGCGAACACGCCCGTCAGGTTCGCGGACAGTTGGCCACACCGCACTCGCAAAGATCCGTAGCGAGGATCTCGGTGGAGATTGATTGCGACCAGAACTGCCTGTGGTTCGAGGATCTGATCGACATCTGCAGAAAATCGGTTCCGACCGAAACCCAAGTGATGGTCAAGCGTGAGGATGAACAGGCCTTCGCGGAACTAAACGCCGCCAACCCGATCTTCGTCGAAGACGCCGCGCGTCTGTTTTGCGCGCAGCTTCAGGCGGAGCCTCGAATTCAGGATTTCCGCGTTATCGCCAGCCATCAAGAAAGTCTCCACTCCCATGATGCGGTCTCAGTCCTGACGGAAGGGGATACGTTCGCCTCGCCCAGCTTTGATCCAAAGCTCTTCAACTCGCTTTTTCATGTGGGCTAGGCTGCGCTAGCTCTGGTCGTCATCGTTTTGCTCGAGCGCGTAGGTGCTCAAGAGACCAGTCTGAGCCATGAAGAAGGCGAATAAAGCGATCGGAAATCCGAAAGTCTCGATCTTGACCCAGGTATCGGTGGACATGGTGCGCCAGACAAATTCATTGGCGGCGGCCAATGCTGCAAACATACCGACAAGCCGGCGCGTGAGTTTCATCCACCCCTCAGGTTGAAGCGGCATGAGCTCTTCCATGACGAAAGCCAGCCAGCTTTTGCCAAGCAACAGCCCGGCACCCAGGATCGCTGCGAAAGACCCGTAGACAATTGTTGTTTTGATCTTAAAGAATTTCTCGTCGTTGAAGTAGACGGTAAGCCCCCCAAAGAAAATCACCAACACCGCCGTCACAATCTGCATCCGGCTGATCTTCCCAGTCAGTCTCCAAAGGATCAAAGTCGACAAAAGCAGCAAAGGCACGAACAGCGCAGTCACAACGATGAACCCGGAATATTCAGTACCGGCAATGGTGTAGACCTCATCGCGCATCCTGAGATAGGCAATGAAAAAGATTGCGACCGGTCCCAGCTCGAGCGCTGATTTCAAGCCTTGCGAAATCTGTTTATCAGCCATTCTTGGCTACCCTCCAAACTCAACGATTATCGCACCAACCGCGATAAGCGCCATCAAACCTAACCGGCGCGGACCTACCTTTTCGCCCAGAAGAACCCAACCAATCAAGGCTGCAAAAACGGTTGATGTTTCGCGCAAAACTGCAGCCTCTCCAACCTTGTCCAGGCGTGTGGCCAACATGATCGAACCGAAGGAAAAAAACGCAACTAACGCGCCGATAAACCCTCTGAGCGCCAACGGCAAGAGGGCCGGCGCGTCATCCATCCGCAGCCAGCGTGTGGCTGCAATCATCGGAAAGAACAGCCCGTCAATCATGAAAAACCAGGCCAGAAAGGTGAACGGGTCGGCGGTTGCACGAATGCCATAGGCGTCATAGGTCGTGTAAAGAGCTACGAAAAACCCAGTTGCTGTGGCCAGCATCAACGCGGGAACCAACGTGTCACGATCGACCGTTATGGTGCGTAAATTGTAAACCGCGAGCCCGAAAATACCCAACAGCAACACGCCAACGCCCAATATTTGAGACCAAGTCAGGATCTCTTCGAACAGCAGATACGCCCCGATCACAGTAAAAAACGGACCTGTTCCCCGAACGACCGGATAGACGACAGTGTAGGCCCCTTTGACATATGTCCAGGCCTGCAGCAGCTTGTAGCCGATATGAATGAAGAACGCGCCCAGGAAAATTGGCCACATATGCGGCTCGGGCCAGGGGACAACGAACAGCGCGAACGGCGCGGCCATAAGGCAATAGTTGAAATCGATCGCACCGCGGCTCAGCCAGGGGTCGTGGCGTCCCTTCTGCAATGCGCCGAAGACGGCGTGCAAGAACGCCGCCAGCAGTGCCAGAGCCAAGGCAACGTTGCGCCCGGCCTCGGTACCTTCAAGGGAGATAAGCCAGTCAGACACGCGTCGTCTATCGCGTGTCCAAGCCGGTGAGCGCGCTGGCAAAATCTTCTGGATCGAAGGCATCCAGATCATCAATTTGCTCACCTACACCAATTGCGTGGATCGGCAATCCGAACTTGTCGGCCAGTGCAACCAAAACGCCGCCCTTTGCCGTCCCATCGAGTTTGGTCATTATCAAACCCGACACATCCGAGATCTGCCGAAACACATCGACCTGGTTCAACGCATTTTGGCCCGTTGTTGCGTCCAGAACCAAAAGCGTATTGTGCGGCGCCGTTTCATCTTTCTTGCGGATCACGCGGACGATCTTTGCCAGCTCCTCCATCAGATCCGCGCGATTTTGCAGCCGTCCTGCGGTGTCGATCATCAAAAGATCGGCCCCGTCATCCTGGGCGCGTTGCATGGCCTCGAATGCCAGGCTTGCCGGATCGCTGCCTTCCGGAGCGGTCAGGACCGGGACCCCGGCCCGATCACCCCAGACCTGCAATTGCTCAACGGCGGCTGCGCGAAATGTGTCACCTGCGGCGATCACGACCGATTTTCCGGCCGCTTTGAATTGGCTTGCGAGCTTTCCGATCGTTGTTGTTTTGCCGGAACCGTTAACACCAACCACCAGCACCACTTGCGGGCGGTTCGGATAGAGCGGCATGGGCTTGGCGACCGGCTCCATAATGGCTGAGATCTCGGCGGCAAGTAACTCCTTGATTTCGCGTACAGAAAGCTTCCGTCCGAACCGCCCTTCGGCCATGTTCGCCGTCACACGCAGGGACGTGTCAACGCCCATATCAGAAGCAATCAAAAGCTCCTCAAGCTGCTCAAGCATATCATCGTCAAGCTCGCGCCGAACAACGGTTTTCTTCTCAGTTCGCCCTAGAATTCGCCCGAGAAGGCCGGGTTTTGCCGACGGTGTCTCCTCGACAACGTCATCCAAACCCACCGCAACCGCAGGTTCGGGTTCGGGTTCGGGTTCGGGTTCGGGTTCGGGTTCGGGTTCGGGTTCGGGTTCGGGTTCGGGTTCGGGTTCGGGTTCGGGTTCGGGTTCGGGTTCGGGTTCGGGTT
>JBCCWL010000010.1:0-119006 GCA_039193885.1 Pseudomonadota bacterium | reverse complement strand
TCATTTTCATACTCCAGTATATTCAGTGTGTTAGCCATTTCGGCTTGTGTGTGTGATTGGGCTGTTGCCCGTTTGATGAGATGAATATGGGGCAGTGTGTTGCCGCGTTCAATGCACGAAATCTAATAAAACCTGTGAACACGGTGCGTATACGCACACAGAAGTTTCCCCTATCGCGCAGCGCGTAACGGCAGCGTGAGAACCCGCTCACATTGCGTGATCCGGGGCCCGCCCGTCAGGGCAGGTGGCTTCAATTCGGGGATACCGAGTCGCGCAGGATCAGTAAATTCGTGCGATTCAAGCCTAGCCTAACCAAAGTATTCCGACCCGAAACTGAGTAGACTCTGCCAAGGGCGCATTATATCTGCACGATGAAACGATCTCATGGAGAAAACATGGCGCATAAAATTCTGGTCTTGGGGGCGTCCTATGGGTCCGTTCTGGCAACAAAGCTTTTGATGGCGGGCCATGATGTGACGCTTGTATGTCGGGCTGGAACGGCCGCGCTGATCAATGCCGAGGGCACCGATGTGCGTATAAAGCTGCGCGGCGAGGATACGCATCGCCATATTCTGTCTGGTGCCTTGCCAGGCCAGCTGGACGCACAAACGCCGGAAGCTGTCGACGTCGCCGAATATGACATGGTGGCCCTGGCTATGGCTGAACCGCAATACGGCACGGCGGAGATTACGTCGCTTTTGGGCCGGATCGGTGCTGCGGGATTGCCCTGCCTGTCGATCATGAATATGCCGCCCTTGTCCTATATGCATAGAATCCCCGGCCTTCGCGCGGATCAGCTGACCAGCGCTTACAGCGCGCCAGAGGCCTGGGCCGCACTTGCACCCGATACGGTGACCCTATGCAGTCCGGACCCTCAAGCCTTTCGCTTGCCAGGCGAGAAGGCCAACGTACTCTTTGTCGGCCTGCCAACAAATTTCAAAGCTGCAACCTTTGCCGATGCGGCCCACAACAAGATCCTGCGCACGCTAGAAGCCGATATCGCGGCGGTGACGCTTGAGGGTCATGATGTCCCGGTTAAATTGCGGGTCTACGACTCGCTGTTTGCGCCCTTTGCCAAATGGGCGATGCTTCTGACTGGAAACTACCGTTGTATTTTGCCGGAGGGTGTTCAACCGATTTGCGATGCAGTGCATGGAGATCTTGCAAGCTCAGAGAAGGTTTACAGCCATGTTGTTGGACTTGTTGAGCAGTTGGGCGCGGATCCGCAAGATGCGGTCCCATTTGAAAAATACGCAGCGGCTGCAAACGGATTGCTGAAGCCATCTTCCGTAGCGCGCGCAATTGACGAAGGGCAATCCGAGATTGAAAGGGTTGATCTTCTGGTCCAGCTGATCTGCGCTCAATTGGGAATGGAGCATCCAATGATTACACAAACGGTCAGCACGGTGCAGGCCCGGCTTGATCGAAACACGCTCGCAACAGTCTAAGGCGATCGCTGACCGGCCGGTCGGCGGTCGGTTTCGCCTTTAGTCTTGCACTCTGAGCACCTGTGCCGGGCGCGCAGATAAAGGACGCCATGCAAAGACCAATCCGGTCAACAGTGTAACGCCAACACCCCCACCGATCACGTAAAGCGCCTGGACCACAGCCAGTTCATAATCAGCATCCATTACAAAGTACATCACGGCCCAGGCCGCCGCGGCGCCGGCCGCCAGGGCAAAAATGGCTGCAAAGCCGCCCAGGATCGCAGATCTCAGAACGAAATTCGCAAGGATTTCGCCGCGCGAGGCCCCAAGGGTTTTCAGTATCGCCCCCTCATAGACGCGGGCTTGCTCGCCAGCGGCTGCTGTGCCGATCAATACCACGGCCCCGGTGAGCAGTGTCGCCATGGCCCCATAGGTAATTGCGGCCGCAATACCTCCCAAGAGGTCGGATACACGCTCGATCGCGTCGCGCACGCGGATGGCGGTCACATTCGGATACGTGTTGGAAACGTCACGCAGAATCTCGGCTTCGGCCTGGCTTTCGGCGTAGACGGTTGCGATATGAGTGTGCGGCGCGCCAGACAAGGCGCTTGGGTTCATGGCCAGAATGAAGCCGATGCCAGCGGTTGAAAAATCGACCTCCCGAAAGCTTGTGATTTCCCCCTCGACGTCGCGGCCCAGAACGTTCAGGGTTAGCATATCTCCGAGATTCAGTCCCATTTCTGCGGCTTCATCGGCAGCGAAACTGATCTGAGGTGCGCCGCTATAGGAGGCGGGCCACCACTGCCCTTCTAAGATGTTCGTGTCCGGCGGAGGAGTGGCCGAGTAGGTGATGCCGCGATCGCCTTGCACGACCCAATGATCGCCGGCGACCTCCTTGGCGGAACGTCCGTTGATTTTCGTTATGATGCCGCGCAGCATCGGGGCGCTTTCGAAATTCGAGACATCTGCGCGCGTGGTGAGACTGTTCCGCAGCGGTTCCAGCTGGTCGTTCTGAATGTCGACGATGAAATAGGAGGGGGCGGTGTCTGGCAGGTCCCGCTCGATCGCAGTCCGCAGATTCCAGTCGATCTGTCCCACAGCCGCCAGAACACTGAGGCCAAGACCAAGCGAAAGGATCACCGATGTCGTGGTGCCTTGTGGTCCTCCGATGGCCCCCAAAGCCGACCGAAGGCCCGCCCTCCCGCGCAGCGAAGGTCGCCGTGACAACCACCGGCTTACACCGCGGATCGCCTGAGCTGCGAGCAACAGGATGATAAAGGCGCCAAACAAGGCCGCCGCCGCCCACAGGGTCAGGGTGATCAGTCCCGAAAGCGTCGCTGCAAGCGCAACAAGTGCCAGGAATATTCCTGCTGTTACCCCAATCCAAAGCGCGCGTGGACGTCCGGCGACCTGCGCGTGGGACTGCCGAAACAAGGACGCCGCGCGTATATGTTCGGTCCGTGTGAGCGGCCATATGGTGAACAGAGCGGCCGAAAGCAGACCATAGCATGCGGCCTCGACCAGCGGACCTGCGCGCAATCCGAAGGCGGCCGGGATTGGCAGGCGTGCCTCGATGATCGGAGCCAGGAGAAGTGGCATTATCGCCCCCAGCGCGAGCCCAACTGCGATGCCGAGAAGGCTCAAAACGCCTATTTGCAGCACATATGTAGAGAAGATGACCGGAGTTTCGGCACCAATGGTCTTCAACGTGGCAATTGTTGCTGTCTTTCGGTCCAGATAGGCACGGACTGCCGCGGCGATGCCAACGCCGCCGACGGCCAACCCAGTCAAACCGACCAAGATCAAAAAGGCCGACAACCGCTCGACAAACTCGGTGATACCCGGAGCCCCATTCCGCCGGTCCCGCCAGCGGATGCCCGAATTCGGCAAGTTTTGCTCAAACTCGCTCAGCAGGGCGTCCAAATCGGTGTCGCCGGACAGCCGCAAACGGTACTCGCTGTCAAAAAGCGTGCCCGGTGCCAACAGGCCCGATCCCTCCAAGGCGGAAAGTGCTACAAGGCTGCGCGGCCCAAGTGCGAAGCCTGCTGCAGCTTCATCAGGTGCGCGTCTGAGCGCCGCCGTGAGAATGAAATCCTGTCCGCCCAGGCTCACTTTATCGCCGATCTCTGCTCCGATGCGGGCTACCAGAACGGGATCTGCAACAAGTCCCGGCACACCGTCTTGGGGTGCGAGAGCACGCTCCAGCGGCTGCGCTGGCTCAAGCTCAATGGTGCCGTATAGCGGGTAAAGCCCATCGACCGCTTTGACCTGGGTCAGCGCGCGTTCGTCGTTGCCTTGCGTGCGCGCAACAAGCATGGAGCGAAAATCGGCGATCTCAGAAACCTCCAGCGCGTTGCGCGCCATCAAGGCCTGTTCGTCCGGGGTCGCGAAACGGTAGGTGAGTTGCAACGCCGCGTCGCCACCCAGCAGGGCGGCACCCTCTCGCTCCAGCCCGGCCTGAATACTGGCGCGGACTGTACCGATAGCCGCAATGGCCCCAACGCCAAGCGCGAGGCACAGCACGAAGACTAAAAACCCGCGCAACCCACCGCGCAGTTCGCGGCGCGCAATCGACCAGGCCTGGCGGAGCGTCTTCATTCTGCGGCCCTTTGCGCGTCATGCCCGTCGATCTCACCATCACGCAGCCGGATGACCCGGTCGCAGCGTGCGGCAAGCTCGGGCGCATGGGTGACCAAAACAAGCGTGGAGCCGTAGCTGTCGCGCAGGGAAAACAGGAGATCCATGATGGTTTGACCCGTGGACGCGTCCAGATTTCCTGTCGGTTCATCGGCCAAAAGAAGTGCGGGCCGGGTAACCACTGCACGCGCCAAGGCGACGCGCTGTTGTTCTCCGCCTGACATTTGGGCGGGATAGTGGTCATGCCTGTTCTCCAAACCGACCGCTGCAAGCTCTGCTTGCGCCCGCTCGAATGCGTCCTCGGTGCCCGCCAGCTCGAGCGGCAGAGCCACATTTTCCAACGCTGTCATCGTCGCGATAAGGTGGAAAGACTGGAACACAACGCCCATATGATCTCTGCGAAACCTCGCAAGCGCGTCCTCATTCATTGCACTGAGGTCGTGGCCGGCGACCGAGATATGCCCGGAACTGGCGCGTTCCAACCCGCCAAGAACCATCAGGAGCGATGATTTGCCCGATCCCGACGGCCCCACCAACCCCACGGTTTCGCCGCCCGCAACGGTCAAATCGATATGTTTGAGGATCTGGACCTGGCCTGCATTGCCGTGCAGTCTGAGGGACATATCAGAAAGGGCAATCAGGGGCTCAGCCATGCAATCAGTCTTTCGTTGGATCGGCCATTTTGGCCGGTGGAAGAATTTACTGCTAGATAGACCCGTTTGCTTCATGCGCAAGATGGCTGTTGTGTTGATCTTTCTGCCGATGGCTGCGTTTGCCCAAGACCGGGTGTTAATTGCGGCGCTCGGAGACAGCCTGACCCAAGGCTTTGGATTGCCCGAAGCAGATGGGTTCGTGCCGCAATTGCAGCGCTGGCTCGATGCGCAGGGCGAAAGTGTTAAAATGATCAATGCCGGGGTCTCTGGCGACACAACAGCCGGTGGTGCGGCTCGTATAGGTTGGACACTGACATCTGACGTGGATGCGCTTATGGTCACTTTGGGCGGCAACGACCTGCTGCGCGGATTGCCACCCGAGCAAGCCCGCGCCAACATAGAGCAGATCTTGAGCGCCGCGCAGGATGCGCAAATTCCTGTCTTGCTATCAGGGTTGACGGCACCATTGAATTACGGGCCAGAGTACAAACGAGATTTCGAGGCAATTTATACGGATTTATCAGAGCAATATGGAGCGATCTTATATCAAGATTTTCTGGCGTCCCTGACTTCTGATCTGGATCGTGAGGCGGCCCTTGCTACCTATATGCAAGCCGATTTCATTCACCCGAATGCAGATGGCGTGGCGCAGATTGTGGCCGATATCGGCCCCTTTGTTCGCAGCTTGATCGAGCGTGTGAAGTAGCCGTGGGTTCAGGGCTTTGGCAATGGACCGCGCAGGAAGATCTGGACATCGGCCACATTTGTGCCGGTGCCCCCTGTGACCAAAAGATCGCCTGCGACGTCCAGTGCGGCATAGCTGTCATTGTTTGCCAAAAGGATATCAGGGTTAGTGCCAGCTTGCTCCATTCGAGATTTTGAGCGCGCGCTGACCAGGCCTCCGGCAGCATCAGTTGGCCCGTCACGCCCATCGGTCCCTCCACTCAGAAAAACCCAGTCGCCCTTCATTTTGTCGGCACCAAGCGCAAATCGCAGCGCCAATTCCTGATTGCGCCCGCCGCGACCCGTGCCGCGCAAGGTCACTGTCGTCTCACCACCAAATAACAACGCGGTTTGGGCGGGGGTTTTGGAGGCGATGTTGAGCAGAAGCGGAGCGACGTCCTCAACATCGCCTTCAAGATCGTCAGCTATAATCTGCGCATGCCAGCCGGTAGATGCAGCCTGCATCGCTTCTAAGCTTTGGTGGTTGGAACAAATCAATGTGTTCTCGACAGGCGGTGTGACTGGTGTTCGAGGTTCAGCGGTCTGGAGGAAGGTTTGCACGGACTCAGGCATGCGCGAGAAAAGATCATGATCCTCAAGCAGTGCTTTTGCCGAAGCTCGCGTGCCGATCGGCTCGGCGGTTGGTCCGCTGGCAATCGCACGAAGATCGTTGCCGACAACGTCCGACAAGATGAAAGACGAAACCGTGGCAGGGGCCGCAAGACGCGCAAAGCCGCCCCCCTTTAGCTGAGAAAGCTGCTGACGAATGTGGTTCATGTCGGTGATATCGAGCCCCGCGGCCAGCAGCACCTCGCTGACCTGCGCCTTGTCTGAAAGGCTGACACCTTGAACCGGTGCGGGCAGCAGTGCAGAACCACCACCTGAAATAAGGGCTATGACTTTGTCCTGGGGGCCGGCGCTGTTGAGCAAGCGCATGACCGCTTGCCCCGCCGCTTCGCCTTCGAGATCTGGGACCGGATGGCCGGCAGGCAACACATCTGCGCCTGGGATCGGGCGCAGGTTTTCCCGGTTGGTGACCACCAGGGCCGCGCAGGGCACCCCAGCAGGTATAAACTTTAAAGCTTCTTCCATCATCGGACACGCGGCCTTGCCGATGGAAATCACAATCATCCGACCTTCTGGGGCCACAAGCGGGGATTCGGCAAAGTGGCGTCGTAACGCACTGGCCGGATTGGCCGCATCGACTGCAACCTGAAACAGCCGTTTGGCCTCTTTTCTTAGAGACTCTTCCAGTTCTGGCATTGCCTGGCCCCCGTTTTGGGCCAGACTATGTCAAATTCTTAGGTCCAGGAAAAGGGACCTAGAGGAACCTGTTGACCAGATTTTCCAAAACTTCCTGCTTGCCGGAGCGCGGTTCGGGATTGATGCCTTTCGCTAAGACCTCGGCGGTGATGCTATCCAGCGAGCCTGAGATCAGCATGTCAGAACCATCCCACCCGGCATAACGCTCGGATCGAGCGTCTTCCAACCCGCCATCTTCCAACATGGCAGCCGCTGCTTTCAAACCCTGCGCACAAATATCCATGCCACCGACATGAGCCGCGATTAAATCTTCTGGATCAAGGCTTTGCCGGCGTAACTTCGCATCAAAATTGGTGCCACCGCTGGTAAATCCGCCGGCTTTGAGTACTTCGTAATAGGCCAATGCCGCTTCAGGTGTATTGTTGGGGAACTGATCTGTATCCCAGCCCGATTGGTAGTCGTTTCGGTTCATATCAATGGATCCAAAAATCCCTAGCGACCTCGCCATGGCCAATTCATGCTCGAACGAATGACCCGCCAGAATTGCATGTCCCTGTTCGATATTCATTTTGACCTCATTCTCGAGACCAAATTGCTTCAGGAAGCCATAAACCGTCGCGACGTCGTAGTCATATTGATGCTTGGTCGGCTCTTGCGGCTTGGGTTCGATCAGGATCGCACCTTTGAAGCCAATTTTGTGTTTGTACTCGACGACCATTTGCAGGAAGCGGCCAGCCTGCTCGCGTTCGCGCGCAAGATCGGTGTTCAACAAGGTCTCATACCCCTCGCGACCGCCCCACAGGACGTAATTTTCTCCGCCCAGCTTCATCGTTGCATCGATGCAGGTTTTCACCGTCGCAGCGGAATAGGCAAATACATCGGGGTCGGGGTTGGTCGCAGCGCCCGCCATAAAGCGTCTATGAGAGAAAAGATTGGCCGTGCCCCAAAGCAGACTCGGTCCGCCCGCCTCCATCTTTGCCCCCAGATAGTCCACCATCTCTTCGAGATTCTTCGTACTTTCGGCGAATGTGCTGCCTTCCGGACGAATGTCGGCATCATGGAAGCAATAATATGGGACGCCGAGTATCTTGAACATCTCGAATGCGACATCGGCCTTCTGTTTTGCCAGGGCCATCGTGTCGCCGAACCAGGGGCGCTCAAATGTCTGGCCGCCAAAAGGATCACTGCCTGGCCAGGCAAAATTATGCCACCAGCACACGGCAAATCGCAAATGATCCTCCAGACGTTTTCCCAGAATGACTGCGTCGGGGTCGTAGTGCCGAAAGGCCATTGGATTGTGGCTGTCTGGGCCTTCATATTCAATCGGCGACAAGCCGTTGAAGAAATCAGTCATGAGAGTGTCCTTAAAGCAGGATAGGTGTTTCGATAATGCGCGTAGCCGTCTTCATAGGCCTGGACCAAGTCTTTGACGGGCAAAATTGATCGGTCAATGGACGGTGAGGTTGCGATCGAGCTGTCTGCGCCATCGGCCATCATCGCAAGACGGGCAGCCCCGAACGCGGCTCCAAAATCACCGTCGACAGGCACGTCGATCTGAAGGTTCAGTGCGGTGGCAATTGCGGAAAGCCAGACTTCTGATTGGCTGCCGCCGCCAACCGCGATTAGGCTGTTCAACGTCGTGCCCGTGGCCTTGAGCGCCTCGGCGCAATCGCGCAGAGCAAAGCTGACCCCGTCCAAAACAGCACGCGTGCCGGCCTCGGTGTCTGTGGCATGCTCAAGTCCGACCAATGCGCCGCGAATCTGAGCATCATTATGCGGGGTTCTCTCGCCACCTAGATATGGCAAAAACAAAGTACTGCCTGGGGCTTGAACGGCCTGCAATCGCGCTGTCAGGGTCGCGGGCGTCTGCCCGACCAGACGCGCGTACCATTCCAAGGCGTCTGCTGCGGACAGTATGACCCCCATCTGGTGCCAGGTGTCAGGCACGGCATGGCAGAAGCTGTGAACCGCGGTCTCGGGGGCCGGTGCAAAACTGTCTGTTGCCGCAAAGAGCACACCTGACGTTCCGAGCGATACAAACGCATCCCCCGGTTTCACGATGCCGACGCCCACAGCGGTTGCAGCATTGTCACCGCCGCCACCTGCAACAAGAATGTTTTGTGGCAAGCCCCAGTTCTTCGCCAGTTCGGCGCGTAAGGGCGCAGAGGCGTCGGACCCTTCGACCAAGCGCGGCATATGTGACCGGCTGAGGCATGTGGCCTTCAAGAGAGTGTCCGACCAGTCGCGTTTCCCAACATCCAGCCAAGCCGTACCTGCGGCATCCGACATCTCTGAGACGGCTTCGCCTGTAAGCCAGAAGCGCAGATAATCTTTCGGCAACAGCACCTTGTCGCAGGCGTCGAAGATCTCGGGCTCGTTTTCGCGAATCCAGGCCAGCTTCGGTGCGGTAAATCCCGGGAAAACGATGTTGCCAGAGATTTCGCGGAATTCTGGCCAGGCGTCCATTTTCGCGGCTTCAACATGACTGCGGGTGTCGTTCCACAAAATGCACGGACGTAGCACATCACCAGATTTATTGACCAAAGTGGCACCGTGCATATGACCTGATAACCCAATTGCGCGAATTGCTCCGAGATCGGTTTGCGACTTTAGGGCTTCCATCACGCTATGCGTCGCGCTCAGCCAATCAGCTGGTGCCTGTTCCGACCAGCCAGCAGCAGGTCTTGCAACTGTCAAGGGCGCGCGCGCTTCGGCCACTAGCGTCTGCGTGTCCGTCAGAACAACGCCTTTCAGGGCAGACGTTCCAAGATCGAGGCCCAGATACATCCTAAGCCGCTTTCTTCGGGTTCTTTCCGAGTATGATCATCGACAAGACATCGTCTTCCGTCACGTCTTCGACCCGCTCCGTTCCGACGAGCTGGCCGTTCTTCATCACCGAGACACGGTCGCAAAGCTCCATCATTTCATGCGTGTCATGACTGATCAGGAAAATGCCAAGCCCTTGTTTTTTCAGCTCCTGGATCAGTTCTGCCACCATCGCCGTCTCATGCACACCGAGTGCTGCGGTCGGCTCATCCATGATCAGGATCTTGGCGTTGAAATACACGGCGCGCGCGATCGCCACGGATTGCCGTTGCCCACCCGACAGGGCGGAGACCGGTTCTTTGAGTTTTTTGAAATTCGGGTTAAGCCGGGCCATGATTTTGGCGGTTTCAGCTTCCATCTTCGCGTCATCCACAAATCCCAAGGGCGAGGTCAACTCGCGGCCGAGAAACAGGTTTGATGCGGCATCCAGGTTATCGGCCAGCGCAAGGGTTTGATAGATCGTCTCGATATTGTAGCTGCGCGCATCCCGCGGGGAATTGATCTCGGCCTTTTGGCCATTGATCATGATATCGCCGGAATCTTTGCGATACGCGCCAGACAGGATCTTGATCAGGGTCGACTTTCCTGCCCCGTTGTGACCCAGCAATCCGACAACCTCGCCGGGATGAAGGTCTATGGAGACATCATCGACAGCGCGCACACCGCCGAACGCTATGGAGATGTTCTTCAACTCAACCAGAGGAGTACTCCCTGAGCTGCGTGGATCGGAAGAGGCCATCATTTCGCTCCTGTACGCTTACGATAGATGATATCGATAAGGACGGCGGCCACCAAGACTGTGCCGACGACGATGTTTTGCAATGGGGCATCAACGCCAACCATAGCCATTCCAGATTGTAGCGACTGCATAATTAGCGCGCCCAGGATCGCTCCGTGGATGGTTCCGATCCCTCCCGAAAGTGCTGTCCCGCCGATGACAGCCGCGGCAATCACCCGCAGCTCATCCAAGGTGCCAATATCGTTGGAGTGGTTGGTCAGTCGGGCCGAGGCCACAACCGCCGAGATCGCGCAAAGAACGCCCATGAGCGCAAAGATCTTTACGGTCAGCATGCGGGTGTTGATCCCGGACAATTCCGCCGCATCCGGATTGCCACCGGTGGCGAAAATATAGCGTCCGAAGCGCGTTTTCTTGGCAATGACGGTCATCGTAATTGCGACTGCGATCAGCAAGAGCACCGACAAAGGCAAGCCATAGGACGCGGTGAACCCCTCGGGCAAAACCTCACCTCGGGCTTCAAAGAGGCGGCGCAAACGCGCGGTTGGAATCTGGTAGCTATTGAGGATCGCGATAAAGCCCAAGATACCGCCGGCGATTATCGCAGCCATCGCCGCCTCGGCCCAGACGGGCTTTACCGGGAAATCATGCGCCAATTTGTTGCGCCGCGCCGACATCAGGCCCCAAAGGGCCGCGGCTACGGCCAAAAGACCGACGATCCAGCTCCAGGTTTCGCCCAATGTGCCGTTGATGCCACCGAGCTTCATAAAAGTCGGATCCAGCGGTCCAATCGTGGCACCGCTGGTCAAATACCAGCCAACATTGCGCCAGACGAGCAGACCACCCAGCGTCACGATAAAAGCCGGTATGCCAAGATAGCCAACAAGATATCCTTGAAATCCGCCAATCACCGCACCGGCAAACAGTCCCACGGCAATCGCAATCCACGGGATCGCCGGGTGGCCAAGTTCGAGCCCTATCCATTGCGGCAGATATACGGTCTGAGTCATAGCCATCAGGGCAGAGCAGGTGGCCAACAAGGCGCCGACGGCCAGATCGATGTGGCGGGTTACAATCACAAAAACCATGCCGGTTGCCATGATCGCAACCGAGACGGTCTGGATCGTCAAATTGAAGATGTTGCGCGGTGTCAAAAACCGCCCGTCGGTCATCACGTTGAACACAAGGCACACGATGATGAAAGCCCCGATCATACCAAGAAGACGCGTGTCGATCTCTAGGGTTTGGATCAGGTTGCGTCTCAGTGGCGCAGATTGCGCATTGCTATCAGACATGGGTTTGCTCCTCCAGCGGGCGATACAGTGAGTCAAATCACGGCACAACGGAGGCCGGGACCTGAACCTGTTCGTAAGAGTCTAAAAGAGAGGATGTTCCGGCGGGTCAGTTGCCCGCCGGAACGCTGTAACACCTAGTTACAAGGGGCAGGGCCACCAGAGACACCCTGGCAGAGCTTGTCTTGGGCGATCCAGCCAGCGTCTACGACAGCTGTCAGATTGGCCGCAGTGACAGGCACAGGCTCAAGGAACACGGCTGTCATCTCGGTGCCCGCTGGTGAGGTCCAGCTCTGTGCGCCTTCAACATCTGCCATTGCTGTTCCGCCGGCCAAAGCTACGGCGATCTCGCCAGCGGCACGACCCAAGTCACGGGCATCTTTCCAGACCGAAACAGTCTGGGTGCCTTTGGCAACACGGTTTAGAGCCGCGTGATCTCCGTCCTGACCAGAGACTGGGATACCATCAAGGCCCTGAGCCGCAAGAGCAGCAACAGATCCACCTGCGGTTCCGTCATTTGACGCGACAACGGCATCAACCTTATTGTCTTGCGCAGTCAGGATCTGCTCCATGTTGCGCTGAGCGTTGGCAGGCAACCAGCCATCGGTGTAGGCCTCGGCCACGATGGTGATGTCGCCGGCATCAATTGCCGCTTGCAGCACTTCTTGTTGTCCGCCACGCAGGAAGTCCGCGTTTGGATCGGTCGGCGAGCCCTTGATCATGACATAGTTGCCGGTTGGTTGCGCCTCAAGAACAGCGCGTGCCTGCATCCGGCCGACCTCGACGTTGTCAAACGTCAGGTAGAATGCGCGATCATCTTCGATCAGGCGGTCATAGCCGACCACGGGAATACCTTCGTCCGCTGCTGCTTGTACTGCCGGGCCAATGGCTGCGGAGTCTTGCGCCAGGATGATCAAGGCATCGACACCTTGCGCAATCAGGCTTTCAACGTCTGACAGCTGCTTGGATGCAGAAGACTGTGCGTCTGCGGACACATAAGTTGCTCCAGCAGCCTCCAGAGCGCCTTTGATGGCGGCTTCGTCTGTTTTCCAGCGTTCTTCTTGGAAGTTTGACCAGCTTACGCCGATCGTCTTTGCGTGGCCGTCGGCCATCGCGTGTGTGGTAAAGCCAGCGAATACAATCGCGGCTGCGGTCAATGCTTTACGCATGAGATCCTCCCAGTTGTGTTTGCCTGTGCGACACAGGCGGCCCGAGCTCGACTCGCGGCTAACCAATCATGGCATATTTAATTTAGTTGTCAAAAATAAATTGACGAATAGATCAAAAAATTCGACATTGAAGCGATGAAATGCGGATCAAATACCAGAATTACGGTGAAAAATCATGCATAATGAAAGATATTAGTTTTGGTAGTGAAGGAAATACTGCAGCGCAGCAATTTGTCCGACCAGACCGCTAAAAACGGCTTTGGTTCGCCTGCCCACTCTGGGTGCGGACCGATTTTAACGACGGCTGGCAACCTGCAAAAACCACTGCGACAACAAGTATTTGAACGTGTTAGGGCGGCTGGTCAGACCGCGCGGGTAGATGTTGCGAAAGATCTGGGGATCTCGCCAGGCTCGGTGACCGCTTTGACTGCCGATCTCATCGCGGCCGGGTTGATTCACGAAGTTGAGGTGCCGCATAGCGGCGCAAATCCACGCGGTCGCCCCCCGGTCGCACTGAGTGTGGAGCCAACGGCGCGATTTGTCGTGGGAATGAAACTGGGCGACTTCGAGCATTCTGCTGTTTTGGTCGATTTTTCCGGAGTCCCGGTGGCCGATGCCTCACTGCCGAGCGCTCATCTGAAAAAGGAGACTTCTGATCTGGTGGAGGAGGCAGAACAGTTGCTTACCCGCGTTCTCGACTCTGCCGGTTTACAACGCTCTGCCGTTGCGGCGCTTGGCATCGGCTTGTCCGGGATCGTGGATCACGAAACGGGTGAAGTGCCCTGGTCGCCCATTTTGCAGGACCGGGACGTGTCGCTTCGCGGCAAGTTGTCAGAGCGTTTGAACGTTCCAGTGCATCTGGACAATGACGCCAATGTGCTGACCCTTGCGGAGCTGTGGTTTGGTGCGGGCCGTGCGAAAAGTTCATTGGCTGTTGTGACCATCGAATACGGGGTTGGTATGGGGCTAGTGGTTGACAACAAGCTGTACCGCGGGGCGCGCGGTCTGGGTCTCGAGCTTGGGCACACCAAAGTTCAGTTGGACGGGGCCTTGTGCCGCTGTGGCAGCCGCGGATGCTTGGAGGCTTATATCGCGGATTACGCCCTGGTACGTGAGGCGCGGGTCGCATTGGATCTGGATCGCGATGCGCTGGGCGAAGTCAACTTGATGCTCGAGAGACTGTTTGACCAGGCCAAGGCCGGCAATGAGCGCGCCCGCACAATTTTTCGCAGGGCCGGTCGCTACTTGTCGCTTGCGCTCAGCAATGTCCTACACTTATTCGATCCTGAACTGATCATCCTGTCGGGCGAACGCATGCGCTATGACTATTTGTATGCGGAGGAAGTTCTCTCTGAGATGACCGCCATGTCGCTCGATACTGGTCGGCCCCCACCGAAAGTTGACATCAATGTCTGGGGTGGCCTGGTCTGGGCGCGGGGCGGCGCAGCACTGGCCCTGTCTGCCGTGACCGACGAGATCTTTGCCGCCTGGGGTGAAGCATGATCGCCATATTGCTGGCGATCTTGATGGTCAGTTCCGCGCAGGCCGAGCCGCGGTTTGAGCCGCGCGCACTTCCGGTTGAGCATATTTACAGCGGCGGGTGGGAGCATTTCGTCGGAGGTGGCGTTGCCATTTTTGACTGCGATGGGGACGGGTTTCTCGACCTATATCTCGCCGGAGGTGCGGGCCATTCTCATCTTTTGCGGAATGTCACAGGTAAAATTGGCGCATCAATTCAGTTCGAGCAGGCGGATATTGAACAGCTAACAAATGTCATCGGGGCTTATCCGCTCGACATAGACAATGACGCTATTCTCGATCTGTTTGTCTTACGCCTGGGCGAGAACATCGTGCTGCGCGGCGATGGGGCCTGTGGGTTTCAAAGCATTGGCACCACACTCGGTCTGCCGGATCTTGACCGTTGGTCGACCGCATTCTCGGCCACTTGGGAGCCAGGATCCGAGCGCCCGACTTTGGCTGTGGGAAACTACGTGGATCGTGCCGATCCAGAAGGCCCTTTCGAGGCTTGTGATCGCAACGAGTTATACCGTTGGGGTGATTCAGGCTATAAGCTTCACAATCTGGAGCCGGGGTTCTGCGCGCTCTCGATGCTGTTTTCGGATTGGAACCGGACGGGTGTGCAGGACCTACGGGTGTCCAATGACCGTCACTACTATGTGCGGGGCGGTTCCGAACAGATGTGGGCGATGCCTGATCTCACGTTGCGCGAAGGCGGCGGTTGGCAGCCGATCTCGATCTGGGGCATGGGTATTGCAAGTCAGGACATCACGGGAGATGGCCGTCCGGAGGTCGTTCTGACTTCGATGGGCGATCAGTTGATGCAAATCGCAAGCGAGGACGGGTATGAAATGGCGCGGTTCGAGATCGGGACGTTCGCGCAACGCCCGTATATTGGCGATGATGGCCGACCTTCGACCGGGTGGCACGCGCAGTTCGGTGATGTAGACAACGACGCGCGCAGCGATCTTTTTATCGCCAAGGGCAATGTTGATCAGATGCCGGGCAACGCGATGCACGATCCCAACAACTTGCTGATGCAGCGCCCGGACGGGCGTTTTGAAGAACATGGCGACCGGGCTGGTCTTGCAAGCATAGACCGGTCGCGCGGAGCAGGGCTGGCTGACCTCAACCGGGATGGCGGGTTGGATCTAGTGGTGGTCAATCGCCGCGCCGCAGCCGAGCTTTATGAAAACGTAACGCTGGCGCGGGGCAGCTGGGTCCAAATTCAGCCCCGTATGGATGGATCCAACAGCCACGCAGTCGGCGCTTGGGTTGAAGTGCAAAATACCAAACAATCTCAAGAAATTACAGTAGGTGGCGGCCATGTCAGTGGGCAGGTTAGCCCAGTGCATTTTGGCCTCGGCTCACGCTCGGAGGCCAAAGTGCGAGTGATTTGGCCTGATGGCACGCAAGGACCTTGGCGTAACCTACTTGCCGGTCGCAGCTATGTGATGTGGAAATCTGGCGCAGTCCAACCAGACCGCTAGCGTTCGACCGGCAAGCCGCTGGGCACCGAAGCCGGTACTCCAAGCCGGCCTGAGATCGCGACCGGGTCCTCTAGAGATTTCAAAAATGCGATCAGTTGCTTACGCTCCTGGTTGGATAGATGGACAGCGGTCTGCGTCACCATGCCTGCAATCTCCAAGCGCGCGTCCGGGTCGTCAGCAATAGTCCAATCTTTGGCCTCTAGCGGGGGCAATATGACGCTGGTTGGATCGAACTGATCCCAGGCGTTTTGCGGATCGCTATGGGCCCGAAGAAAACTGTCAAGATCGGTAAAGGCTCCGGTATGCCCGTAGGGGGCCGTCAGTGTCACATTTCTAAGCGATGGCGTGCGGAAGGCGAAGCGATCTTCAATGCGGCCGGTAACCCGCATCCGCCCTTCATCGCGCGCGTGGGTTTCAAAGCGCGCGGCTTTCCCAGGTCCAAACTGAGGTTGTCCCATTGCGTGAAAGCCGTGATCCGTCTGAAACGCTCCGCTGTGGCACTGGGCACAACTCGCGGACCCAAAAAACAACGCAGCACCCTGGGCCGCATCCCCTTCAAGCTGCGCGTTACCGCGCAAAACGGCGTCGAACAAAGAGCTGTCAGACCGCCATTCAAAAGCAACGAAGTCGGCGATCGCATTTGAGATATCTGTGAAACCGACATCCTCCGCGTCTGAAATACTCGGGTATAGTCGCGTGAATTCCTGCGCGTATTGCGGTATGTCCGAGACACGTTTAGCGATCAGATCCCAGGCCCCGCCCGGGCCCGTGATGACTCCGCGTCGAACGGCCTTGGAAATATCGTTTTCCGAGTAGTGCCCGGCCATTTCGTCCTGGCTGAGCACCGGAAACATCGTTTGAGCTGAAAGCAGGGACGAGAAGCCTGCGACCATATCCGTACTCAGCGGCGTGCGAAGCCCCTCTGGCCCAACCTCTATCCGGCCATCATGGAACAAAACATTGAACTCTGAGGCTCCAAGATTGAACAAGGCTTGCGCGTGTCGCGGGATACGTTGCTCGGGCAGGTTGTCCGGATCGGCCTTTCTGTCAGGGCCCAGGCCAATGCCGCCTTCCCCCAGAGACAGCGAGACACCGTCCCCGGTTCCAAATTTCGGATGGTGGCAGGTCGCGCAGGAAATGTTCTTATTTCCCGATAAAATCGGGTCGTAGAACAGCAATTGACCAAGCTTCGCAACTTCAAGGTCTATGGGGCGATACATTGCCTCGCTGACCGGCTCCGGCCAAGGGTCAGCTATAGCGTTTGAGGTTGATGCAAGAAGGATAAAAACCAGTGATCGCATGGACTCAAGACTAATGAAATTCCTATCTTGATCAAGCCTTTATGGTGTTTTTTTGGTAATCCATTACTCGCAATTTATCAATTGGTCGGGACTCGAAATGCCCGGCGCTATCAAGAGCCCTACGCGATTGGTGGTGGGCCTCTGTAGCCTTTCGATTGTCAGTTTTTGAGTGGGTTTTCGGCGGCCGGTTTAAGCTTGCGAGATGCTGGTTAAAGCGGGGCCAACGAAGGGGAAATTAAGTCCGGGACCTTGACGGCCTGCGCTTTGCGCACCATCTGTCACGCTGTGTTTCAGACGCAGGAGCAGATACATCTTGGACGTCACGGCTGAGCAGGACCTTGCGGCCAGATTTTTCCACAACTAACGTGATGTTCACAATTGACACCTAAGACCCCCTAAATACGCGAAAGCAGGCAGGAAATGCACGATCCAGTAGAGACTTACATGAACCTTGTGCCCATGGTGGTTGAACAAACCAGCCGGGGCGAACGCGCCTACGATATTTTTTCCCGCTTGCTCAAAGAGCGGATCATATTTGTGAACGGCCCCGTTCATGACGGGATGAGCCAGTTGATTGTTGCGCAGCTTTTGCATCTTGAGGCTGAGAACCCGACCAAAGAGATTAGCATGTATATAAACTCACCGGGCGGTGTGGTGACATCTGGTCTGTCGATTTACGATACAATGCAATATATTAAGCCGAAGGTGTCGACCCTTGTTGTCGGTCAGGCTGCGTCGATGGGCTCGGTTCTTTCTGTTGCCGGCGCGCCTGGCATGCGGTTCTCGCTGCCGCATTCGCGTATTATGGTTCACCAGCCATCTGGCGGGTATCAGGGCCAAGCGACTGACATCATGATTCATGCCGCAGAGACCCAAAAAATCAAAGATACGATCAACCAAATCTACGTCAAACATACCGGGCAGACGCTAAAAGCGGTCGAAGCCGCGTTGGAGAGGGACAATTTTATGTCCGCCGAAGAGGCTTTGGATTGGGGTCACATTGATGAAATCGTTGAAAATCGTGCCAAAGGCGATGACGAAACGGACGAAAAGTAAGTGATATTGTGACCTAGAGGCACCGGTCGTTCGGGTCACAAGATCGCCACTATTTTTGCGTTGTACCTCCCTGCGGGCTGCCCTAACCTGTCACGTGCGTAGGGGGCATGCCCAATTGGGTATAGATTTTGAGATGAGGTGCTGTAATGGCGAATAACTCAAGCGACAGCAAAAACACTCTCTACTGCTCGTTCTGCGGCAAAAGCCAGCACGAGGTTCGCAAGCTGATCGCGGGCCCGACCGTATTCATTTGCGATGAATGTGTCGAACTGTGCATGGACATCATTCGCGAAGAAACGAAGACGGCAGGCTTGAAGGCGGCTGATGGCGTGCCCACCCCACAGGAAATCTGCGGTGTTCTAGATGACTATGTCATTGGCCAAGGCCATGCCAAACGGGTGCTGTCTGTGGCTGTGCACAACCACTACAAACGCCTGAACCATGCCGCGAAGTCCGGCGATATTGAGCTGGCCAAATCGAATATTATGCTGATTGGCCCGACGGGCTGCGGTAAAACATTGCTCGCCCAGACCCTGGCGCGAATTCTGGACGTTCCGTTCACGATGGCGGATGCAACCACCCTGACAGAAGCCGGGTATGTCGGTGAAGATGTCGAAAACATCATTCTAAAGCTGCTCCAGGCGTCAGAATATAACGTCGAACGTGCGCAGCGCGGCATTGTCTATATTGACGAGGTCGACAAGATCACCCGCAAGTCGGACAACCCTTCGATCACCCGGGATGTATCGGGCGAAGGCGTTCAGCAGGCGCTTCTGAAAATCATGGAAGGCACGGTGGCATCCGTACCGCCGCAAGGTGGGCGAAAGCATCCCCAGCAAGAGTTTTTGCAGGTCGATACGACAAATATTCTGTTTATCTGCGGTGGTGCGTTCGCGGGGCTCGACAAGATCATTGCCCAGCGTGGCAAAGGGTCTGCCATGGGCTTTGGTGCTGACGTTCGCGAAGAAAATGACAAGTCTATCGGTGATCACTTCAAGGATCTGGAACCAGAGGATCTGCTTAAGTTCGGCCTGATCCCAGAATTCGTTGGGCGTTTGCCGGTCATCGCGACATTGGAAGACCTGGACGAAGACGCCTTGGTTACAATTCTGACCGCACCAAAAAATGCGCTGGTCAAACAGTACCAACGGCTGTTTGAGCTGGAAAACGCGCAACTGACCTTCACCGAAGACGCGCTCTCGGCGATTGCTAAGCGCGCGATTGAACGCAAGACCGGGGCACGTGGATTGCGCTCCATCCTGGAAGACATACTGCTCGACACGATGTTCGAATTACCCGCGCTCGAAAATGTCGACGAGGTGGTGATCAATGAAGAAGCAGTGGGCGGCGAAGCCAGCCCGTTGATGATCTATGCAGAAGCGAAAGAGGCGGGGGTTTCCGCCAGCTAAGGCGGGCCCGCGCGGTTCAATCTGGACGATCCTGGCGAAAATCGTCATAGGTAGAGAACAGGATTTCGGAGGCTCGGATGGGCATTCTCAACACTCTATTGCGGGCAGTGACCTGGTGGAACGGGCAAACGCTGAACACGCAGTTTTTCACTTGGCGCAAAGGTGAAAAAGTTGGTGAGGACGCGTCAGGCAATACCTTCTATCAAACACAAGACGGAAAACGTCGTTGGGTGATTTACAACGGCGAGGCGGAGGCGTCCCGCATCGGTCCTGACTGGCACGGTTGGCTGCATCACACGTTTGATGCACCACCCTCTGAACAGCCGCTCGAGCGCAAGTCATGGGAAAAACCGCATCAGGAAAATCTGACGGGCACAGCGATGGCTTACGCGCCCGCAGGCTCCATCAGGCAGTCCGATCCGGCACCGCGAAAAGACTATGAGGCCTGGACGCCTGAGTAAGCGTTCACAAAGAGCGGAGAGCTTAAATGGCTGAAAACAAAGCTGAAGTGCTTGCGGGTGCGGGCGTGCTTGTGATCGCCGCTGGGTTTATGGCCTACGCGTTCGGTGTAACTGGTGTCGGTGCATCAAGCGGCGCAAGCTATCCATTGACTGCCAGTTTCCGATCTGCCGAAGGGGTAAGTGTGGGAACAGATGTCCGCTTGGCCGGCGTCAAGATTGGAACTGTTACTGGGCTTGATCTGAACCCTGAAACCTTCCGTGCAGATGCAACGTTCACGGTTCGCAACTCGGTTGAAATTCCAGATGACAGCGCGATTTCGATCTCGTCTGAAGGGTTACTGGGGGGTAATTTTGTAGAAGTTATCCCGGGCGGTTCGCCATTCAACCTCGAGGCAGGCGGTGAGATTGTGGACACGCAAAGCTCTGTCAGCTTGGTGACATTGCTTTTGAAATTCGTCGGCGGCGGTGAATGATTCGGGCGCTCGCATGGGCGCTTTGGCTCGGATCCGCGTCTGCGGTTGCACAAACACAGATAATCGAAACCCCATTGGGCGATCCGATCATTATCGAAACTGAGATCGTACCACAGCCTTTGGAGCATATTGGCCGACAGTCTTTGCGCCAACCGATCGTTTCGCAAACACGCGAGGCGGTTAGCTCTGCGCCCGCTGCGATCTTACGCGGGCTGGACAAGGTCTCAGGCGATGCGGTTGATCTGCCTCTTGAAGCGGGCGAAAGCAAAGCTTTCGGGCGTTTGGATATAGCCTTGAGGGATTGCCGCTATCCGTCTGACAATCCGACTGGCAACGCGTATGCGCAACTTCAGATAACGGAACGCAGCCGCAATGATGTTGTCTTCGACGGATGGATGGTTGCCTCCAGCCCCGCACTTATGGCGCTGGATCATCCGCGCTACGACGTTTGGGTGATTGGCTGCAAACTAAATCAGCGGACACCTGCAGTGGTGGCTGGAGAAAGTTCGCCTCGACCTCTAATGCGGCCTTGAGGCGAGCTTTATAGGCGGCACGCGAAATCTCGACACCGCCCAGAGACGCAAGATGCGGCGTCAAGAACTGGGTATCAAACAATGTGAACCCAGCGCTGTTGAGGCGGTGGACGAGATAAGCCAAAGCGATCTTTGAGCCATCTTTTGCAGTTGAGAACATGCTTTCGCCGAAAAATGCCCCGCGCAGACAAATTCCGTAGACGCCGCCAATCATCTTGTCGTCGCGCCAAACCTCCAGGGAATGCGCGTGCCCGCTTGAAAATAGATTTTCGTAGATCTCGAAGATCTCGTCATTGATCCAAGTTTCGTCGCGATCAGCACAGGCGGACACCACGTCCATGAACGCGGTGTCAATCCGGATATCGTAGGAGCTTCTTAGCAGCGATTTGCGTAACGAACGTGAAATGTGAAAACCGTCGAGCGGAATAATACCCCGAAGTGTCGGGTCTACCCAGAAAATCTCTTGGTCTTCGCGGCTTTCCGACATGGGAAAAATTCCGCGTGCATAGGCGCTTAGAACAAGGGATGGCGTCAAACTAGACGGCATGAAAATACAATACGTTTGCGGTGTGGAACGTGGCATTGCGCGCGTTCCTGGTGAAAATTTAACTCAGGCTGGCGTGGTGTTTTCTTCGAGCCAATGCTCAAGCCAGTGAATATTGTAGTCGCCGGTTTGCACTGCTTGCTCTTGCAACAGCATGTGAAACAGCGGCGTTGTGGTGTCGATCCCGTCGACGATCATCTCGCCAAGCGCACGATTGAGGCGCGCCAGGGCTGCCGGACGATCGGGTGCGTGAACGATCAGTTTTGCCACAAGGCTGTCATAGTAGGGCGGGATCGAATAGCCGTCATAGAGAGCGGAATCCATGCGTACACCCAGGCCGCCAGGGGCGTGATATTGAGTGATTTTCCCGGGGCAGGGACTAAAGCTTGGAACTTTCTCTGCGTTGATACGAACCTCGATCGCATGTCCTTTAACTTCGAGATCCTGCTGCGAGAAAGACATGTCGTAGCCCGCGGCGACGCGGATCTGTTCGCGCACCAGATCCACACCAAAAACCGCCTCTGTGACCGGGTGTTCGACCTGAAGTCGCGTGTTCATTTCGATGAAATAGAATTCGCCATTCTCATAGAGAAATTCGATCGTGCCGGCACCGGCGTAGTTTATCTTGCTCACAGCATCGGCGCAGGTTTGGCCGATTTTGCTGCGCGTCTTCGCGTCGATGCTTGGTCCAGGGGCCTCTTCCAGAACCTTTTGGTGGCGGCGTTGAAGCGAACAGTCGCGCTCGCCCAGATGGACCGCGCCACCTTTGCCATCGCCGAATACCTGAATTTCGATATGCCTTGGCGTGCTGAGATACTTCTCGATATAAACTTCGTCATTGCCAAAGGCAGCCTTGCCCTCAGAGCGCGCAGCGCCAAAGGCGTTGGCCATTTCATCGCGTGATTTCGCAAGTTTCATACCGCGTCCGCCACCGCCTGCTGTGGCCTTGATGATCACCGGATAGCCGATTTCATCTCCGACTTTGTAGGCGGTCTCGAGATCGGGAACGCCACCATCGGAGCCGGGCACGCACGGGACGCCCAGTTTCTTCATGGTGTCTTTCGCAGTAATTTTATCGCCCATGACACGGATATGATCTGCCGTCGGGCCGATGAACTTCAGTGCATGATCCTGAACGACTTGTACGAAATTTGCGTTCTCGGACAGAAATCCATAGCCCGGGTGAATGGCTTCGGCACCGGTGATTTCACAGGCTGAGATGATCGCCGGGATCGACAGGTAACTCTGAGCAGACGAGGGGGGGCCAATACAAACCGCTTCATCAGCCATGCGCACATGCATCGCGTCGCTATCCGCGGTGGAGTGCACCGCCACCGACGGGATTCCCATTTCGCGGGCGGCTCGGATTACCCGAAGGGCGATCTCACCCCGGTTGGCAATCAGGATCTTATTGAACATCCGAACTCCCCGCAGATTATTCGATGATCATGAGCGGTGCGCCGAATTCCACGGGCGAGCCATCTTCGACGAGGATCCGCTTGACCGTACCTGCGCGCGGAGCGGGGATTTGGTTCATCGTTTTCATGGCTTCGATGATGATGACGGTCTGTCCCTCCGAGACTTTGTCGCCCACGGTTACGAAGCTCGCAGAGCCCGGTTCGGGTTGAAGATAGCAGGTGCCAACCATCGGGGAGGTGAGAGCGCCGGGATGTTGCGCGGGATCCGGTTCGGCGGCTTCGACCGGCGCGCTTGGCTCTGCGGCCGGAGCGGCCGCGACCACGGCCGGTGGGGCTGGCGCAACTTGCGCGGCGGTTACAACTGCGCTGCCCTGTCGCGATACGCGAACTGTCAGGCTGTTGTCTTCTGCATAATCGCGTTTGACTTCCAGCTCTGTCAGGCCGTTGCTATCAAGCAGTTCTGCCAGTGCTTTAATAAAGGCGACATCACTGTCATGAGATGATTTTGCCATTCCCAAACTCCTCAGCCCGTAAGGTGTCCACCTGTGTGGATCTGTTTTCGCTGATACCGTGTATAGGGCAAGCAGCAATAGCTGAAAAGATGGGATTTTTTAGGTCTTTGAGCGTCCCGGCAAAGGTTTGTCAGGAATTTCATCGGCAACCGCGATCAACGGCTCAGGGCGTCCCCAAAGAGGCTCTGATGGTGATAGGCCACCGATGGGAATTGACCTGGCTTGGACAACGGTTCGAGCATCCGCCCCAAGGATCGGGACGTCGTCGGGTTCTTGCGGTTCCATAGGCGCACCCGTTGTTTCCGCAGACGTGCGCGATCGCATAAGGCTTTCTTGAATACGCATCTCCGACGCGGGGCGTTGCAGAGCCGCCTGCATTTCGGCTGTTGTGGGTGGTTTCGCACCGATTACCCCAGAGGGCGGAATAGCTTTAGGTGGTATGGCACCGACCATAGGCCAGCTCCTTCAACTCAAAAGGAGCCCCCAACCGCGGTTAACATATCATTGAAACATCTTGTTTTCAAACGCAAAATGTCTGGTATTTAAATCAAAGCCCAACGCTGTCTTCTACTGGTTCATCCGATTTTCGATCAGATCATCAACAACTGATGGATCAGCAAGCGTGGACGTATCGCCCAGAGCCGCGAAATCATCCTCTGCAATCTTGCGCAGAATTCGTCGCATGATCTTGCCTGAACGTGTTTTCGGCAGCCCCGGAGCCCATTGAATAAGGTCAGGCTTCGCAATCGGGCCGATTTCCTTGCGCACCCAGACTTCAAGCTCTTTACGCAGCTCTTCGGTCGGGTTCTCGCCGGACATCAACGTGACATAGGCATAGATTCCTTGGCCCTTGATGTCATGCGGATAACCGACAACAGCGCTTTCAGCGACTTTCGGATGCGCGACCAGCGCGCTTTCGACTTCGGCTGTCCCCATCCGGTGACCTGATACATTGATCACATCGTCGACCCGGCCAGTGATCCAATAGAAACCGTCAGCATCTCTGCGGCACCCGTCCCCAGTGAAATAGTAGCCTTTGTAATCGGCAAAATAGGTCTTCATGAATCGGTCGTGGTCGCCAAAGACAGTGCGCATCTGCGCGGGCCAGCTGGATTTGATGCACAAGACGCCTTCGGCTTCGATATCGGTGATCTCTTCCCCTGTAGTGGGCTCGAGAATGACCGGCTCGATTCCGAAGAACGGTGTGGTCGCGGATCCGGGTTTCGTCGTCGTCGCGCCGGGCAAGGGGGTTAGCAAGTGGCCGCCGGTCTCGGTCTGCCACCATGTGTCAACAATCGGACAACGGCCTTTGCCTATCACATCATTGTACCAGTTCCAGGCCTCGGGATTGATCGGCTCGCCAACCGTTCCGAGAACTTTCAAATCGCTGAGATCATAGCCAGCCACGAACTGATCGCCCTGGCCCATCAATGCCCGGATCGCGGTCGGAGCGGTATAGAATTGATTGACTTTGTGCTTTTGGCACACCGCCCAGAAGCGCCCGGCGTCAGGATAGGTCGGTATGCCCTCGAACATGACGGTCGTCGCTCCATTGGCCAGTGGCCCGTAGACGATATAGCTGTGGCCTGTCACCCAGCCGACATCGGCGGTACACCAGAAGACATCGCCATCTTGGTAATCAAATGTGTATTGGTGCGTCATCGAGGCGTAAACGATATAGCCGCCCGTGCTGTGAACGACGCCTTTCGGCATGCCGGTTGAGCCGGATGTATAAAGAATGAAGAGCGGGTCTTCTGCTGCCATTTCTGTCGGTGCACAGTCGGCGGCAACTTTGGTTTCCATCTCATGGAGCCAGAAATCGCGTCCGCTTTGCATAGCGATATCTCCGCCAGTGCGTTGGACGACAAGCATTTTGCAATCATGGCTGACCGCCTCGAAGGCTTTGTCCGCATTGACTTTGAGTGGCGTGTTACGCCCACCGCGCGGGGCTTCATCGGCGGTCACGACCACCTTCGCCTCCGATCCGTTGACCCGGGCGGCCAAAGCATCCGCAGAAAACCCACCAAACACGATCGAGTGGATGGCGCCGATGCGTGCGCAGGCCAACATTGCATAGGCGGCTTGCGGGATCATTGGCATGTACAGCACGACCCGGTCGCCTTTTGAGACACCCAGCTCTTTGAGAACATTGGCAAATTTGCAGACATGCCCGTGCAGCTCGGAATAACTGATATGGAGCGCGCTTTCTTCTGGGCTGTCTGGTTCCCAAATGATCGCCGTTTGCGTGCCCCGGCTCTCCAGATGACGGTCTATGCAGTTGGCTGAGACATTCAGGGTTCCGTCTTCGAACCATTTGATGTCGACATTGCCATACTCAAAGCTCGCATTGCGCACTTTAGAATAGGGTTTGATCCAGTCGATCCGTTTGCCATGCGCGCCCCAGAACGCATCAGGGTCTTGAATGCTGTCGGCATACATCTTGTCGTAGGTCGCTTTGTCGGCATGCGCCGCCGCAGAAAATTCGGCGGAGGGGGGGTAAGTCTTGTCAGTCATCGGGAGTTCCCTTGGTCTTCTATCTTGGACCGCGGCGCGGAACGCGCGGCACGTGCTGTTCGATCCAAAAAAGGCATCGATCAGATGGCGAGATATTCCTCGCGCAGTTTGTCGTTCTCAAGAACTTCTTGCGCTGCACCGTCGAAGACGACGGATCCTGTATCCAGGATCACGGCGCGATCGGCCAGTTTCAGGGCGGCGACAGCGTTCTGTTCGACGATGATCGTGGTGATACCTTGATCGCGGATGATGTTGAGCGTCTTGGCAATCTCCTGCACAATGACAGGAGCCAGTCCTTCATAGGGTTCGTCCAGCAGCAGAACCTTGACGTCGCGGCACAGCGCACGCGCGATAGACAGCATCTGCTGCTCACCTCCCGAGAGTGTCACACCTTCCTGTTTGCGGCGTTCTCCCAGTCGGGGAAACAGGTCATAGACGCGTTCCAGCGACCAACCGATGGGCGGTGCGATCTGCGCAAGTTGCAGGTTTTCTTCGACCGTCAAGCCGGCGATGATCCGCCGGTCTTCGGGAACCAGTGCGATGCCCGCTGCTGCGGCCTCATGGGACGCCATTTTGTGGAGCGGTTGGTGATCGAGCCAGATTTCCCCATGCTTTAACTGCGGGTCCTCGAGGCGCGCAATGCTGCGCAACGTCGATGTCTTTCCGGCCCCGTTGCGCCCGAGCAGCGCCAGAATCTCGCCCTCATGCACGTTGAAGCTTACGCCTTGAACAATATAGCTTTCGCCATAGTAGGACTCGATATCCCAGACGCTCAGAAATGCTGGAGCTGTCGCGGCATTGTTTGCGTTCTTGTTGAAATCTGGTTTCACATTCATCCTAAAGGCCCCCTCAGACCTGAGCCTCGCCGAGATATGCTTCGCGCACTTTCGGGTGACCTTTGATATTGTCAGGCGTGTCCTCGACCAATGGCGTGCCTTGTGCCAAAACGGTGATCCGCTCTGCCATCGAGAAAACGACATGCATATCGTGCTCGATAATCGCCATGGTGATTTCGCGCTTCTCGTTGATCTCTTTGAGAAGATCGATCGTGTTGTTGGTGTCTGCTCGCGCCATGCCAGCGGTGGGTTCATCCAGCAGCAACAGCTTCGGGTCCTGGACCAGACACATCGCCATTTCCAGGCGCCGCTTGTCGCCGCGTGACATGGAGGAGGCCTGCATGTGGCGCTTGTCCAGCATGTTGACGTCCTCAAGGATCTGTTCGGCAGATTGCCTGATGTCCTTTTGTGACAGAACCGACACGACGGCGTTCATCTCAAACGCCCCGTCACGATGTGCAAAACATGGAATCATGACATTTTCCAGGACGGTCAGATCGGCAAAGATTTCCGGGGTTTGAAAAACGCGGCTGACCCCAAGCTGGTTGATCTCATGAGGTTTGCGGCCCAACAGGCTTTGGCCCTGAAATGTGACGGATCCGGTATCGGGGATCAGCTTTCCGACCAGGCAGTTCAGCAATGTTGATTTGCCGGCCCCGTTTGGCCCGATGATGGCGTGCACCGAGTTTTCTTCAACGGAAAGATTCACATTGTTCAGGGCCTGCAATCCGCCAAAGCGTTTGCCGACATTCTTGATTTCTAGAATACCCATGTTGTGTGCTCCCTACTCGGCCGGTTTCGTGTCTGCGGCGGGTGCATCAGACGATTTCTTGCGTCCGAAGAGCCGCGCGATCCGTTGACCGCCTTCGACCAGGCCGCCCGGAAGGAAAATCACAACCAGCATGAACACAATACCAAGTGTCAGGTGCCACCCCTTGCCAACGAACGGATAGACCAGGGTGATCATCAGATCCTCCAGCCCATCGGGCATGAAGGCGAACCACTGTTCCAGGACCGACTTGTTGATCTTGGAAAAGATATTTTCGCAGTATTTGATCAGTCCTGCGCCCAGGACCGGTCCGATTAATGTGCCGGCTCCGCCCAGAATGGTCATCAAGACGACCTCGCCCGATGCAGTCCATTGCATCCGCTCTGCGCCCGCCAGCGGGTCAACTGATGCCATAAGGCCACCGGCCAAACCGGCATACATCCCCGAGACAACGAAGGCCGCGAGTGTATAGGGGCGCGAGTTGACACCAGTGTAGTTAAGCCGCGTTTGGTTGGTTTTGATCGCGCGCAGCATCAACCCGAAGGGAGAGCGGAAAATGCGCACCGCCAGATAGAAGGAAACCAACATGAAGAGTGCGCAGACATAATAGCCGGCATTGAATTGGAACTGCCACGCTCCAGCGACCATTTCATAGGTGGAACGCATCTCAAGACCAAAGAGGTTGGTGACTGGGATGGACCCGTCGGGTGTCGCCTGTACGCCCAGAATTCGGGGGTCATTCAGCGTCACTTGCAGGCCGCTTTCCCCATTGGTGATCGGGGTGAGAACCGAATAGGCAAGGGCGAAGGACATTTGAGCGAACGCGAGCGTCAGGATCGAGAAATAGATCCCGGACCTGCGCAGGCTTATAAAGCCGATGATCAGTGCGAACAGACCTGACACGATAACCGACAAAAGGATCGCGGGCAGAATATTCATGCTCAGCAATTTGAACATCCAAACCGCAGAATAGGACCCAGCACCCAGGAACGCGGCATGCCCGAAGCTCAGATATCCCGTCAATCCGAACAGAATGTTAAAGCCGATAGCGAAGATCCCGAAGATGACAAATCGCTGCATCAAGTCAGGGTAGCCCGCATTGAACTGCGCCATTGTCGACCCTTCCGGGAACGGGTTCAAAATGAACGGCGCGGCTAAGACCAAAAACGCAACGATCAAAAGCAGACTTGTGTCTTTTCTATCTAATCCAAGCATGTCTTATTCCTCCATCACGCCTTTGCGTCCCATCAGACCGCGCGGACGGGTCAGCAGAACGATGATGGCAACAAGGTAGATAATGATTTGATTGATCCCCGGGATGACGTCGATCACCTGGGTCATGGATGCGAAACTCTCGAGAATTCCAAGCAGGAACCCAGCGGCGACAGCTCCGGGCAGGGAGCCCATGCCACCGACCACCACAACCACAAAGCTCAGCACAAGGAAGTCCATGCCCATGTGGTAGTTGGGTGAGTTAATCGGCGTGTACATCACGCCTGCGATGCCAGCGACAGCGGCTGCTATGCCAAACATGATGGTGAAGCGCTTGTCGATATTGATGCCCAGAAGTCCAACGGTCTCGCGGTCTGCCATGCCTGCCCGAACAACCATTCCGAAGGTGGTGAACTGCAAGAACGCAAAGACCGCAGCGATCGTTACCATTGCGAAGCAGAAGTAGATCAACCGCCAGTAGGGATAGATAATTGTAAAGGGATCATAGCCAAGCAACGCGCCGAAATCGAACGATCCTGCGAACGCGTCAGGGGCAGGGGTCGGGATCGGGTTAGCGCCGTAGTAGTATTTGATGATCTCTTGGAGAACGATAGCAAGCCCGAAAGTGACGAGGATCTGATCAGCGTGTGGGCGCTTGTAAAAGTGTTTGATTAGCCCGCGTTCCATGATGAAGCCGACAATGACCATGACCGGAATTGCAAGCACAATGGCCAATGGAACGGCCCAGTCGATCATCGTGTTGCCTGCGGCCTCTCCGAACCAGCTGACAACATAAGGCGTTTTGACCTCCAGAGGTTGTCCGAGGAAATTTGTTTTCTCAGGGTCCAAGGTGACGGTGCTAAGCGTGAGTAGCTTTTGCAAGGTGACGGCGCAGAACGCCCCGATCATGAACAAGGCACCATGGGCAAAGTTCACGACGCCGAGAGTGCCGAAAATCAAGGTGAGGCCAAGCGCAATCAGCGCGTAAGCCGACCCCTTGTCCAGCCCGTTCAAGATTTGAATGAGTATGGTGTCCATTGTCCCCACCTGATGACTTGCGTTGGGTTAGTCGAGACGATTTGGCCCCCCTGGCCTTCATCGCCCTTGGTATGGTGGCGCGAGTGTTCCCGCACCACCACTTGAGTATGTTAGAGCCCTTACGCGCCCGGGTTACAAGCGCCCAGTTGACCGCCTGCGAAATCAGGATGGTCGACGGCATATTCAACCTTGGCACGTGGGGTGACTTCCACGATTTCAAGAAGGTCGAATTCCGAAGATGGGTTTTCTTTCCCTTTCACAACCAGCACGTCTTTGAAGCACTGGTGGTCTGCGCCACGATAGAGCGTTGGGCCATTGCCCAGTCCGTCGAACTCGAAATCTTCGAGTGCTTCGACGACCGCGCATGGGTTGAAGCTGCCAGCCCGGTTCACAGCATCCGCATAAAGCAGGGTCTGCACGTAGCAAGTGTGCGCCGCCTGGCTTGGTGGGAAGCCGTATTTCGTGCCGAAGGACTTGACGAAGGCTTGGCTGCCGGCGTCGGTCAAGGACCAGTGCCAGTTTGTCGACCCGAAGATCCCCTTGGCCGCCTCGCCAGCACCACGTGCCATCAGACGCGAGTACAAAGGTACGACGATCGTGAAGTCTTTACCGTTGGCTTGTGCGTCCCGCAGTCCGAACTGAACGGCCTGTGTCAGCGAGTTCACCATGTCGCCACCGTAGTGGTTCAGGATCAGCGTATCTGCGCCCGACTGAAGAACCGGTGCGATATAGGCCGAGAAGTCGCCTGCACCAACCGGGGTTGCCACTGTGTTCACAGTCTCCCAACCAAGCGCTTCGGTGTAGGTCTTCATCGAGCCTTCTTGCGACCAGCCCCAGGTGTAGTCAGCCGTCAGGTGATAGGCCTTACGGTCTGTGCCGTAATTAGCCTCAAGGATTGGCCCGAGAGCTGCACCAGACATCTCGGTGTTGAAGAAGTGACGGAAGCCATTGGCTTTTTTGTCTTTACCGGTTGTGTCGTTGGAGTGGGTCAGACCGGCCATGAAAATGACGCCGGCTTCCTGACACAGCGACTGAACGCCGATTGCAACGCCTGATGACGATCCACCGGTGATCATGACGGCGCGATCTTTTTCGATCAACGAGCGTGCTGAAGAGCGGGCCGCGTCGGTATTGGTCTGCGTGTCGCCGGTGGCGTACTCGACCTTCTTGCCAAGGATCCCAGCGCCGTCGAGGGTTTTCGACGTGAACGTGTTGATCATGCCGCCGTCGCCACCACCA
Source organism: Pseudomonadota bacterium (assembly GCA_039193885.1). Taxonomy (GTDB): domain Bacteria; phylum Pseudomonadota; class Alphaproteobacteria; order Rhodobacterales; family Rhodobacteraceae; genus Litoreibacter. The sequence continues at coordinate 87,957 of JBCCWL010000010.1, read as the reverse complement.
TTCAGGTGCTCAACCGCAAGTTCATAGGCGCGCAGCTCGTCTGCACCCTCGTCTGCATATGGCCCGGTTTGCGGCACGTTGAAGCCCAGCAATACCGTTGAGCCTTCGGGCGCGTTTGTGAAGCCGGCGTGACCATCGGCCCAGGATGGGCTGAAAAACGTCGGTGCCGCGAGGCCAGCGCCTGCGACCGCGCTGGTCTTAAGAAGGCCGCGGCGTGTGAAGTTTGATTTGGACATTAAGATCTCCCTAGATGGTTTGAAGGGATGCGCAGCTTCCTCCCACGCGCCCCTCTCCGTCCGGATGGACTGACGTCTTTATCGCGCAAGATTTGCAAATCTCGCAACAAGTGCTTGAGTTCAAATTCATATTTTGTAAAAATTTGGACTGTGCTTCTGCAGAAATAGTAAATAAATTTTCTGTGCACCGCAGAGGCCGCCGAGTGGTAAGGGTTAGAATTAGATGCAAAAACGGACACTTACGGGGACGCGACTGCGCGAATATCGGTTGCGACAGGGTGTAAAACAGGGCGAGCTTGCGACGCGTGTTGGTATCTCGGCCAGCTATCTCAATCTCATCGAACATAACAAACGCAAGATCGGTGGCCGGGTTTTGAGTGCGTTGGCCGGTGAGCTTGACGTGGAGCCATCGGTGCTGAGCCAAGGGGCAGAGGTCGAGATGCTCGCGGTTTTGCAGGATATCGCATTGGCGCAGAACGCTCCCGAAGACCTGACAAATGACATTGAAGACCTGGCGACACGCTTTCCAGACTGGGCGGTGCAGCTGGTATCGCAGCACCGGCGTATTTCCGAGCTTGAACGCGTGGTCGGCGGGCTCAACGATCGCCTGACCCACGATCCGGTTCTCTCAGAAAAGATGCACGAGGTCCTGGCTGCTGTCTCTGCCATCCGCGCGACCGCATCAATTCTTATCGACGAGCCGCAGATCGACGCCGAGTGGCGCAACAGGTTCCACGGCAACATAGATGCCGAAAGCCGGCGTCTGGCCGACACGTCAGCCACGATGGCGCAACATTTCGACCAGCTTGGACGTCGCGCAGAAGGGTTTCTAACTGATCCTGAAGAACTCGCGGCGTTTTTGGATGGCCATCAGTTCCACTTTCCAACTGTTGAAGACGATGGGCATTTCGCGATCAAAGATCTGATTGCCGGATCTGAGCACCTCACCCGAGATGGCTCACGTGGCCTCGCGACAGCGTGGCTCGAGCGGTATTGCACCGAATGCGCGTCAATGCCGTTGGGTGCATTCCGGACGGCGGCCTTGGAGTGCGATTTCGATCCAGGCGCTTTAGCGCAGCAATTTGACGTGGGTATCCACGCTGTATTTCGACGCTTAGCCAGCCTTCCGGAAGGGCCAGACATCCCTCAGATCGGTCTGGTCACATGCGACGGGGCCGGGGCGTTCATGACCCGCAAACCCTTGCGTGGTTTTTCACTCCCAAGGTTTGGTGCGGGATGCGCGCTGTGGCCGCTCTACGAGGCTTTAATGCGCCCAGGTCAGGCCTTGCGGCGCTTGCTGCGCAGCGAAGATGGGCGGCTCTTTGCGGGCTACGCTTTGGCTGAGAACCGAACAAAGGCCCGATTTGATGACCCACCGATCCTTGTGTCCTCCATGCTGATGATAGAGACGTCAGTCACCGATCACGCGACAGATGAGAGGAGCCGTCGCGTCGGTTCAAGTTGCCGTGTGTGCGCCCGCCACCACTGCACGGCTCGGCGTGAGCCATCGATCTTACAGGCCGTCACGTCTGAGTAAGCTTAGCGGTTTTGACAGACCGCCTGTTCTGGTCCTTAATGAGCGCGCAAAAATTGTCCGATCTTTAGGGAGGAGTACGGACCGTGGGCAGATCCGTTTTGCTGATCGAAGATGAACCCAACATCATCGAAGCGATCAGCTTTCTGTTGTCGCGTGATGGCTGGACTGTCCGGATTCACTCCGAAGGCGTGGGTGCTCTGGATGCCGTTCATCGCACGCAGCCTGATATTGTTATTCTGGACGTAATGCTGCCGGGTTTGAGCGGATTCGATGTCTTGAGGGAAATGCGGCTGGACCCGGCGACGCGAGATTGCCCTGTTCTGATGCTTACTGCGCGTGGTCAGCAAAAAGACCGCGATCTCGCGGAATCGTATGGCGTCAATCATTTTATGACTAAGCCATTTTCAAACGACGAAATGGTGCGCACCGTCAGGGAGCTTGCAGACCGTGGATCGCCGCCGCAAGCGCAGGCACCAGCGGCGGGCAAATCATGACCGAACAACCTGAGAGGCGCCGGATCCTGAAATCCGAAAGCCTGTTTCTGGAAGATAATGTCTATCGGCGCAGACGGCTGACAGATGCCGTCCGGTTTCTGCCTGTGCTTGCTGCGATGTTGTTCCTGTTGCCTGCAATGTTTGCGGCGTCATCTTTGGGGGGCTCAACGGCGCTTCACCTTGTCTATTTTTTCTTTGTCTGGTTTTCGCTAATCTTGATCGCTGCACTCTTGGCGCGCAACCTGGGCAATGTTCACAAACAAGAAAGACCCGGCGACCGAACGCGGTCTTTCGATGACGCGTCGTAATGGTTCCGTTCAACACCCTGATATTTGTGGCCATAGCCTATGTTGCCTTGCTGTTTGTCATCGCGGCCATTGCGGACCGTCGGGCGCGAACAAGGCAGTCAAGATGGATCCGCTCGCCTTTGACCTACACATTGTCATTGAGCGTTTATTGCACCGCCTGGACGTTTTACGGTGCGGTGGGAAACGCAGCCCGGTCCGGCCTAGAATTCCTGACAATCTATCTAGGCCCGACCTTGGTCTTCCTGGGATGGTGGTGGATCTTACGCAAACTGGTGCGGATCGGCCGGGCCGAGCGCATCACCTCGATCGCGGATCTGATTTCCAGCCGATATGGCAAGTCCACCTCTCTGGCCGTCTTGGTGACTTTGCTCGCGGTCGTCGGGACTACGCCTTATATCGCGCTGCAATTGCAATCGGTGACGCTATCTTTTGCGGTTTTTGCAGATGCAGCCGCGGGCGGCGCAGGCACGCCGTGGCAGCAGGCAGAGCTGAACCAGACCGCGCTTTACGTCGCGGTGGGGCTTGCGCTTTTTACGATCTTATTTGGCACCCGCAATCTAGATGCCAATGAGCGCCACCACGGGGTTGTCACTGCGATTGCAATAGAAGCGATCGTCAAACTTGTGGCCCTACTTTGTGTAGGTGTGTTCGTAGTTTGGGGCGTGAGCGGTGGTCCCAATGCAATGATGATGATGATCGAGGTCTCGCCGGCAGCGACCTGGCAGCCGGAGCCTGGTCGCTGGATCGGAATGACGATGCTGTCGGCAATTGCAGTCATCTGCCTGCCACGCATGTTTCAGGTTCTGGTTGTTGAAAACGCTGATGAAAACCACCTGGCCATCGCGTCCTGGGCTTTCCCACTTTACCTGTTGGCCATGAGCTTGTTCGTTCTGCCGATCGCGGTTGTCGGTCTGGCAATTATGCCTGACGGAACCAATCCCGACCTGTTCGTTTTGACAATCCCGCTTGCGCAAGATCAAAGCGGGTTGGCGATGTTGGCGTTTCTGGGTGGATTTTCGTCGGCCACGTCAATGGTCATCGTCGCGTCTATTGCATTGTCGACCATGGTCTCCAACCATATTGTGATCCCGCTTTGGCTAAACATTCGCCGCGACGGAGCGATGGTATCGGGCGATGTCCGCGATGTTGTGATTTTGTCGCGGCGCATTTCGATCGGTGTGATACTGGGGTTGGGATACCTCTATTTTCAGATCTCTGGCGGCTCGGGTGCGTTGAGCGCCATTGGCTTGGTCAGCTTTGTTGGTGTTGCGCAGGTATTCCCGGCGCTTATGGGGGCCTTGTTCTGGCGTGGGGCCAGCAGATTTGGGGCTTTGACCGGGGTGGCAACCGGCTTCGTGGTCTGGGGATACACGTTATTTTTCCCTGCCATTGGTCTGTTCCCGGACGCCATGATGGCAGCCGGACCTTTAGGCCTTGAAGCGTTGCGCCCACAAGCCTTGATGGGAACCGGCAGCCTGGACCCCTTGGTCCATGCGATCTTCTGGTCGCTCTTTCTTAATTCCGCGTTGTTTGTGCTTGTCTCTTTGCTGTCCTTTCCGAAACCGCTGGAGCGGCTCCAGGGGGCCAGTTTTGTCAACGTATTTGACCGCTCTGTTGGAAGCAGCGGCTGGGCTGGGGGGCAGCTGGAGACAGAAGACCTTCTGGTTATGGCACAGCGTTTGTTGGGCGGTCGCGAAGCACAAGAGCTGTTTCAGACAGCTGCGCGCATGCAAGGCAAGGGGGGGTATCTGCCAGACCCAACACCAGAGTTTGTCGACACGTTGGAGCGCAAACTAACAGGTTCGGTCGGGGCGGCAGCCGCGCATGCGATGATGAGCCGGGTAAATGGTCAAGCCGCGATCACCGTGGAGGATCTGTTGGCTGTGGCCGACGAATCCGCCCAGATGCTGGAATATTCCTCGGCCCTTGAGGCCAAATCCACCGAGCTGCAGCAAACCGCCCGCCAATTGCGACTGGCCAACGAAAAACTGACGCTGCTATCGGTGCAAAAGGATGCATTCCTGTCCCAGGTCAGCCATGAGCTGCGCACGCCGATGACTTCAATCCGCAGTTTTTCCGACTTCCTTATGAAAGGTGAGATGTCGCCGGAAGATCAGCGCCGCTACAGCACCATCATCAATGACGAGAGTATCCGTCTGACCCGCTTGTTGGATGACTTGCTGGATTTGTCTGTTTTGGAAAGCGGCAGCGTGCAATTGAATGACCAATTGGAAGACCTTGCGAGTTTGATTGACCGCGCCGTCTCGACCGTCGGGTTGCCAGAGACAGGCCACCTTGAGATCATCCGCAAAACTGCCGGCGCTCCGGTCATCTTAAACACTGATACGGACCGTTTGACCCAGGTTTTCATCAACCTGATATCCAACGCGCAGAAATATTGTGACGCGGCGGAGCCGAAACTTGAGATCTCTTGGCGGGTTAACGGTCCCAACGTCGAAATTGATTTCGTCGACAATGGCAGCGGTATACCGGACACCAAACAGAACCTAATATTCGAGAAGTTCTCCCGGTTGACCAATATGTCGGCGGCCGGAAGTGCGGGTTTGGGCTTGGCGATCAGTCGGGAGATCATCCAGCGGCTTGGCGGCTCAATCGGCTATCTTCCAGGGCAGGGCGGAGCCGCATTTCGACTGGTATTGCCGCGTCAGCGCGTTTCCCAAGCGAAAAGCGGACCACGTGTGGCCTAACCATTTGTTCAGACCTTAAACGCTAAAATCGCGGTTAACAGGCGATGAGTCAAAGACTGGTCATGAGCAATCTGGACGAATAACTGTGAGCACGGACGCAACTTCTACCGAAAACGTAGCATTAGGCGACGATGTCGGAGCGACATTGCGCAAAATGCTGCGCCCGTCACAGGGCACGCTTGGGGCGGCGAATACCGCGCTCGAACGCGAAACCGACGAAATCTTTCGCAAGACCGCGAAGAACTCGTTGAAACTTGACCTTGTGGTCGATGAATTCTCGATCGCGCGCAAGAACTTAAATGATGCGCTGGCAGGCCGGCCACAAATCGGTTTGTCGATGATGACAAGTGCTGATGATGGCCGGCTTGGCATGTTTGTCTTTGATGGCGCATTGATTGACGGTCTAATCGAACAACAATTGCTCGGATATGTCGCTCGCGCACCCAGGGTGGACCGTCCGGTCACGCGCATAGACGCCGAACTGAGCCGCGGCTTCGCAAGCGCCATCCTAAAAGCGTATTCGCAAAAACTTAAAGATGATCCGTCCGCCAAGGACATTTGCGGATTCGCGTCACCGGTGATGGAGACGGATATGTCCGCACTTAAGCTGGTTATGGTGGCACCGGCCTATACTGTATTGTCGGTCTTTCTGGATCTGGGACCGGGGCAAAAGACTGGCACTGCTCAAATCTGGTTTCCGGTCTCTGAGGTCTCCCCGAAAGAGGATCGACCAATGCGCGATGCGGTTTGGGCGCAGGCGATTGAACACCGCGTCCGTGAGGCCCCGATCGAGGCGCGTACTTATCTGCCTCCGCTGAAAGTCTCGTTGGCGACATTTGTAAGCCTAAAACCAGGCGGTACGATTCCGGTTCCGGTTGAAAATCTGAATAAGGCTGTTTTGCGGGACGTGAAAGGCAATCAACTTGCAACCGGTCGATTGGGGCAGCTCAGCGGAAGCCGGGCGTTTCGGGTTGAGACCTGCGTGATGCAAGGCGGAGCCGCAGCAATCTCAGAGGCTGATGCAGAACCCGCGGCAGCTGGTCTTTCATCAGGCTTGGCGGCTTTGGCCGAAATCGAGGCTACCCCCGGTGCACAAGCTCCGCCATTGCCTGATCTTCCTGCCATTGGAGTATCGGATGACTTGCCAGATCTCGGCGAGTTTGCGCCGCAGCCATCGGGCGGGTCTGATGACTTGCCCGACCTTGGGAGCTTTGCGCCGCAACCGGCTGAAAAGGATGGCGATTTGCCTGAAATGCCGATGATGGCAAATCCAATTTCAATCGACTAACAAACGCGCCCTCGAATTGAAAAGGGGTGCTCCGATGAGCACCCCTTTGATTTTTTAGCCGATCCGCAGATCAGCAGGAATAGTACATCTTGTATTCCATTGGGTGCGGTGTGTGCTCGTAAGCGTAAATCTCTTCCCACTTGAGCTCCATATAGCCCTCGATCTGGTCTTTGGTGAACACATCACCGGCCAGAAGGAACTCATGATCCGCTTCCAACTCTTCCATAGCCTCACGCAGTGAGGCGCAGACCGTGGGAATTGCTGCCAACTCTTCTGGCGGCAGATCGTAAAGGTCCTTGTCCGAAGACGCGCCCGGATCGATCTTGTTCTTGATCCCGTCGAGACCAGCCATCAGAAGGGCTGCAAAGCACAGATACGGGTTCGAAGCGGGATCGGGAAAGCGCGCTTCCACGCGCTTGGCCTTTGGGCTTTCAGCCCATGGGATCCGGACACAGCCGGAGCGGTTGCGCGCCGAGTAGGCCCGCAAAACAGGTGCCTCAAAGCCCGGGATCAGGCGTTTGTAGCTGTTCGTAGATGGGTTTGTGAACGCGTTCAACGCTTTTGCGTGCTTGAGAATGCCGCCAATAAAATACAGAGCTTCCTGCGACAGATCCGCGTATTTATCGCCTGCAAACAAAGGCTTGCCATCTTTCCAGATCGACATGTTCACGTGCATGCCGGTTCCGTTGTCGCCTGCGATAGGCTTAGGCATGAAGGTTGCCGACTTGCCATAAGCGTGGGCCACGTTGTGGATGACATATTTGTATTTTTGCAGCTCGTCAGCTTGTTTGGTGAGCGAGCTGAAGATCAGACCCAACTCGTGCTGACAGGAGGCCACCTCGTGGTGGTGCTTGTCGACACTCATGCCGATACGCTTCATCGTCGACAGCATTTCCGAGCGCAGGTCTTGCGCGGCGTCGGTAGGGTTCACCGGGAAATAGCCGCCCTTGATGCCGGGGCGGTGCCCCATATTACCCATTTCAAATTCGGCGTCCGTGTTCCAGGCCGCGTCATCGGCGTCGACCTCGAAAGAGACTTTGTTCATTTCAACCGAGAACCGAACATCGTCAAACAGGAAGAATTCTGCTTCTGGACCAAAGAACGAGGTGTCACCGATACCTGACGAGATCAGATAGGCTTCTGCTTTTTCGGCTGTACCGCGCGGGTCACGTGCGTAAGGCTCGCCGGTGTCCGGCTCGACTACTGAACAGTGCAAGCACAGCGTTTTTTCAGCGTAAAACGGATCGATATAGGCGCTCTCTGTATCAGGCATCAGTTTCATGTCTGACTCGTCAATGGATTTCCAGCCGGCGATGGACGACCCGTCGAACATGAAGCCTTCGTCCAAAAAGTCTTCGTCGACCTGATCCGACATTACCGTCACGTGCTGAAGCTTGCCGCGCGGATCTGTGAAGCGAATGTCAACATATTCGATGTCTTCATCCTTGATGGTCTTAAGCACATCCGTTTTGCTCATGTGACCTTTTCCTCTCTGATGATAGTGATGGTGAATTTTGGGTAGCACACCGCAAATGGGTGTCAGAGCGCGTCGTCCCCGGTCTCGCCGGTTCTGATACGCACAGCTTGCTCGACTGCCGACACAAAAATCTTGCCGTCGCCGATCTTGTCGGTCTTTGCCGCGCCGATGATGGCTTCTATAGCCCCGTCGAGTTGGTCATCGGCCAAGACGACTTCGATTTTCACTTTGGGCAGGAAATCAACAACGTATTCCGCGCCCCGGTAGAGTTCGGTGTGACCTTTTTGGCGTCCAAACCCTTTAACTTCCGTGACGCTGAGGCCTTGTATGCCGAGTTCTTGTAAAGCTTCTTTTACTTCATCCAGCTTGAAGGGCTTGATGATGGCTTCGATCTTCTTCATGATCAGCCGACTCCTCTCTTGTATGAGAGCGGTCAGATCATCTCGGAATTTGGACCACAATTGAGAAGCGGTCACGGGCGTAAGCAGGTCCGGGTCGTCGTCTGCTATTGCCTGTAAAATGTGCAAAACGCATATTTTTTTCGCGCTTTAAGAATATTAGAGTTCAAATCGAGTCTGATCGATAAAAATCGACCGTTATATCCCAAAACAAAAGGCCCGCCGGTGGTGCTGGCGGGCCTTCGTGCAGGGCGGGTGTGTAGAGGCACCCAATGAAACTTGGTTAGGCGTGCGCCTTAGGCCGCGAAAGGCTCGTTGCGAACATGGGCCTGCGGTTCGAATTGGGGGCTGACGATTTCAACCCCATCGATGTAGAAGATCTGTTCTTGCTCGAAATGGAGATTGAAGACCTGACAGGCCCGTGGCGTCGGCACTTGGGTGATATACTCGTCGTCCTTCAAGCGATCGACTGGAACAATGACCATCTCATGCCCAAACAGGTATTTCGCGCGCCAATCGCGCAAGAGTACACGTTGGCCTGGAACAACGAAGGTGACTGCGTTGGCGCGATCTTTGCCCAAGGCGTTATGCGCAATCCGATATGGACGGCAGGTATATTCAGTGACGGTAACAGACCGCAAAACACACATACCAGTGCGGGTTATGATCTTGTCGCCGGCGGCAAGATCTTCGATTGGGCGGTAACCCTGCATAGTCAGAACGCGCGCGCCAGCCATCACACCTGATGTCAAATCAAGGGACCGGTCCCGCGCCGCGGTTGAAGTTGCGTTGCAGCTTTGACGTGTCATGTCGAACACCTTTGTTAACTTTGTCTCAGCCTGCGATTTGAATGGGGCAGAAAAACGACAAATCGCGGGCATCACGTGGGCCATTGGCGACGAGTGCCCGAGGCAATCCAAAAGGTGACCAAAAGTTGCGCATTTTCGGCTCGCATCCCGATTGTAGCTTTGCTACACGGGCGCGAACGCGAGCGACGAGGCCTGACCTGGTTGCCTCAGAGAGACGATGCGGGTGTGGCGAAATTGGTAGACGCACCAGATTTAGGTTCTGGCGCCGCAAGGCGTGGGGGTTCAAGTCCCTCCACCCGCACCATGAGATGTAAAGGACGAAACATATGCAGGTCACCGAGACGCTGAACGAAGGCCTTAAGCGCGGATATGCGATCACCGTGACAGCGGCTGAGCTGGACGCCAAGGTCAATGAAAAGCTGGTTGAAGCCCAGCCTGAAATTGAGATGAAGGGCTTTCGCAAAGGTAAGGTGCCTATGGCGTTGCTGAAAAAGCAGTTTGGCCCGCGGGTTCTTGGCGAAGCCATGCAGGAAAGCATCGACGGCGCAATGTCGAAGCATTTCGAGGACTCCGGCGACCGCCCGGCCTTGCAGCCTGACATCAAGATGACCAACGAAGACTGGAAAGAAGGCGACGACGTCGAAGTGTCGGTGTCCTACGAGAATCTGCCCGAAATTCCAGACGTCGAATTGAACAAGATCAAGCTTGAAAAGCTCGTCGTGAAAGCCGAATCCAAGGACGTTGATGAGGCGCTTTCGAATCTGGCCGACAGCGCGCAGAATTTTGAGGATCGGAAGAAGGGCTCTAAAGCCAAGGACGGGGACCAAATCGTTATCGATTTCCTGGGCAAAGTTGACGGAGAACCATTCGACGGTGGCGCTGCGGAAGACTATCCGTTGGTGCTTGGATCCAACTCGTTCATTCCGGGGTTTGAAGATCAGCTGGTTGGTGCAAAGGTTGGGGACGATGTTGAAGTCAATGTCGAGTTCCCGGCAGAGTATCAAGCAGAGCATTTGGCTGGGAAAGCCGCTGTGTTTGAATGTGCGGTCAAAGCCGTAAAGGCCCCCGCGAAAGCCGAGATTAACGACGATCTGGCCAAGCAGTTCGGTGCAGATGATCTAGCGGCATTGAAAACACAGGTCTCAGAACGCTTGGAAACCGAATATACCGGTGCCTCGCGCGCTGTGATGAAGCGCAAATTGCTCGACGCGCTGGATTCGATCGTCAAGTTTGACCTCCCGCCATCGCTTGTGGATGCAGAAGCAAAACAGATTGCCCACCAATTGTGGCATGAAGAAAATCCGGACGTCGAAGGCCATGATCATCCCGAGATCGAAGCCACTGATGAACATACATCATTGGCGGAACGTCGGGTTCGTTTGGGTCTTCTTTTGGCAGAGCTGGGTCAAAAGAATGAGATCGAAGTGACCGATGCTGAGATGACGCAAGCGATCATGAATCAAGCGCGTCAATACCCTGGGCAAGAGCGCCAATTCTTTGAATTTGTACAACAAAATCAGCAGATGCAGCAGCAGATGCGGGCACCGATTTTTGAAGATAAAGTTGTCGATTACATCTTCGAATTGGCCGAAGTCAAAGAGAAGTCGGTCAAAAAGGCGACGCTTGAAAAGGCTGTCGAGGCCTTGGAAGACGAAACGTAAACCTCGGCGCTACACCTATTTAGAACGCGAAAAGCCACGCGACCGGACGAAGGTTGCGCGGCTTTTTTTGCGTTACGGAAGCGTGCGTCCAGAGCTCGGTGCGATTTTCTGAATGATCCTGCGGAAAACGTCTGGCAGAGTTTCTTCGGGTTTCATCTCTGCATGCGGTTTGAGATACGTTTGTACGTCTTTTATGATCAGATCACGCGCAACGGTGAGCTCTTCAACGGTGCCCTGCAACAGCACCAAACGACCGGGAACGCCGCGATAGCGGAGTACGAGGCTGACCCGCCGATTGGGATCCATCTCTTCTTCATCGGCAGTCACGGATAGTGTGACCGAGATCAAATCGTCGAATGGGATCGCAAGGATGCCCGAAGACAGCCCGCGCCTGTTGATATTGACATGGCGGATCACCTGCTTGACCCGATCAATCTGAACAATGTTGCGCCAATCATGCCAGATCGCAGTGATGCAGCGCAGACCCAAAAGAACGATAGCTGGGAGGGTCAATAGGCGTATGAGAACAGCATCCGTGCTGCCGATGACCCAGTCGGGCACCAAGGCTATGCCAGCTGCAAACACAGAAAGTCCTATGGCGCAGATAATCTGAACAGCTCTGTTTCGTGACATCCAGCTGTCGCGGCGCTCGGAAATCGTCAATCCCTGATGGGACATCTTGCTGTCGAGCCGGTCGACGGGAAACTTGTTTTTGAAGGCCTTAATCATCGCTACGCACCAGTGAACTTTTTTAGTTGATGCAATATGTCAGCGAAATCTGGCCGAAAAGCGGGCAGAACAAGGTGTTTCGTGAGCGGATTGTCGGGCCTTGGTTGCTAAAATTCGGCTAAAATGCGGATTGTTCCGATCTGTTCGCCAATCCAGGGGCGAGCGTGGCGAAGTTGTGACAGGCGCATATTGTTCCCCTGTCGCGAGTTTTGGGCGTGTGGCAAAGGAAAAGACCGCGCGCCAAGGCGCACGGTCCATTAGGTTCTGGGTCGATAGACGGGCGAAGCTATTCTTCGTCCGTGTCCTCATCATCCGATGCGGCCTCTTCAGAAATCGCTTCTGCCAATTCTTCATCTTCTGATGTCGCAGCGCCGATATCTTCGAACAATTCGGCGATTTCGAACTCGGCTTCGGCCTCTTCTTCAGCGGCCAATTCCTGGATCGATTTGCCCGAGGCTTGCAGCTCTGCCTCTTCGGCTGAGCGTGCCACGTTCAGCGCGAAGGTTGCGTCCACTTCCGGGTGCAATGACACGGTCACATCGTGCAGGCCCAATTCTTTGATCGGGCGTTCCAGCGCAACTTGTCCACGATCGATGGAGAAGCCTTCAGCCGTGGCGGCTTCTGCCGCGTCACGTGTGGTGACAGAGCCGTAAAGCGAACCGGTATCGGAGGCTTGGCGAATCACGATGAACTGCTGTCCATCAAGCTTCTCAGCCAAAGATGCGGCTTCTGCCTTCGTTTCAAGATTGCGCGCTTCGAGTTGCGCTTTTTGCGCTTCGAACTGCGCCAGGTTGGCGTCTGTGGCGTTCATTGCTTTGCCTTGTGGCAAAAGAAAGTTGCGCGCAAAGCCAGGCTTTACGTCAACGACTTCACCCATCTGGCCAAGCTTTGCGACACGTTCAAGAAGGATCACTTGCATGGTGTGTTCCTCACTTCACAGCGTAAGGCAGCAGAGCCAGGAAACGCGCGCGTTTGATAGCACGGGCCAAGGCACGCTGGTTTTTGGCGCCAACCGCAGTGATGCGGGACGGAACAATCTTGCCGCGCTCCGAGATGTAGCGTTGCAACAGGCGGGTGTCTTTGTAGTCGATTTTAGGGGCGTTATCGCCCTCAAAGGGATCAGACTTACGACGACGAAAAAATGGTTTAGCAGCCATAGGTTAGGTCCTTTCCAAGATCAGTTGCGCGGACGGCGTTCGCGCTCGTCACGCTTTTGCATTTGAGCAGATGGGCCTTCTTCGTGTTCATCGACCTTGATGGTCAAAACACGCATGACGTCGTCATGCAGGCGCATCAGGCGTTCCATTTCCTGAACGGCCGGCGCTGGTGCGTCCGAGCGAAGGAAGGCGTAGTGGCCCTTGCGGTTTTTGTTGATCTTGTAGGCCATTGTTTTGAGGCCCCAGTACTCGTGCTCGACCAGCTTTCCACCATTGTCCGACAGGACAGTTCCGAAATGCTCGATCAGACCCTCGGCTTGTGTGTTGCTGAGGTCTTGGCGCGAGATAAACACATGCTCATAAAGCGGCATGGCGTCTCCTATAGATATCAGGCGTGCTTCAAAGAACGGGCGTTGATCTTCGCTCCCGTTCACGAGGGGCACCGCGGTTCAAAGCTTCGCGAAGATTGGCGGGGTATAGCAGCCTTACGTCATGGTGCAAGGGTGAATATCCCCGTTGCCTCCGCGTGCCAATAAATCAACGCGTTTGGCCGCAAATCTACTGGGACTCTTGTGAGGCCCGTGCGCATTGGATAGAGCCTAGTAAAACGATAGAATTAAAAGGGGGGCAGGACATGCGAGCATTCGTTTTTCCAGGACAGGGTGCACAGGCGATTGGCATGGGGCGCGATCTTGCGCAGGCCTATCGGCCAGCTATGGATGTGTTCAACGAAGTTGACGATGCGCTGGGCGAGAAGCTGTCGAGTTTGATCTGGGAGGGGGATATCGAGACGCTGACCCTGACGCAGAACGCGCAACCAGCCCTGATGGCAACCTCTTTGGCAGCGGTTGCGGCGTTGAAAGCCGAAGGGGTCGAACTTGATGTGGCGGATTTCGTGGCTGGTCATTCATTGGGGGAATACGCGGCGCTTGCGGCGGCGGGTGCCATAGGTCTGTCTGATACGGCACGCTTGTTGCGCACACGTGGGCTCGCGATGCAGGACGCGGTGCCAGTGGGCGTGGGTGCGATGGCGGCTTTGCTCGGATTGGACTTCGACGCGGTAACTGCCATTGCCGACGAAGCCGCACAGGGCGAGGTGTGCCAAGCCGCCAACGACAATGACCCCGCCCAAGTTGTCGTTTCTGGCCATAAGGCCGCGGTTGAGCGCGCAGTCGAGCTGGCAAAAGCCAAAGGTGCGCGGCGTGCCGTGATGCTTCCCGTAAGCGCTCCATTCCATTGCGCGTTGATGGAGCCGGCAGCACAGGTGATGGCGCAAGCGCTGGGCGAGGTCGACATCGCCAGCCCGTCGGTGCCCGTGGTAACGAATGTCGAGGCCACGGCGAATTCAGACCCCGATCAGATCCGCGCCTTGCTGGTGGCACAGGTCACTGGCTCGGTGCGCTGGCGGGAGTCTGTGGCCTTTATGAGCGAGAAAGGCGTCACCGAGATCTGGGAAATCGGAGCCGGAAAAGCTCTGTCAGGGATGATCCGCCGGATCGACAAATCAATCTCAACACGCTCCATCGGTGCCCCCGATGATATTGCCGCAGCGGTACAGGCGCTTGCAGCGAACGAATAGAAGGACGAAGACATGAAAGATCTCGAGGGAAAATCAGCGCTGATCACCGGAGCTTCAGGTGGGATTGGCGGTGCCATTGCAACCGCGCTGCACAACGCCGGAGCCATAGTCGGCCTGTCAGGCACGCGGACCGAGCCCCTTGAAGCATTGGCCGCAGAACTTGGGGAGCGGGCTCATGTCTTGCCCTGCAACCTGTCTGATCCGCAAGCGGTGGACGCATTGCCAAAGCAGGCGGTCGAAGTGTTGGGCGGCGTCGATATATTGGTCAACAATGCCGGCATCACGCGCGACAACTTATTTATGCGGATGTCAGACGACGAGTGGCAATCGGTCATCGATGTCAATCTGACGTCAACCTTCAAACTGTGCAAAGGCGTTTTACGCGGCATGATGAAGGCCCGATGGGGACGCATCGTCAATATCAGCTCTGTCGTCGGGACGACAGGAAATCCCGGCCAAGGAAATTACGCGGCTTCTAAAGCAGGTATGGTGGGCATGTCCAAATCACTCGCCTATGAAGTGGCCAGCCGCGGGATCACTGTGAATTGCGTGGCGCCGGGCTTTATCACGACAGCGATGACAGACAAGCTGACCGATGACCAGAAATCCGCGATTTTGACCCAGATTCCAGCAGGGCGCATGGGGGAGGCGGATGAGATCGCAGCGGCGGCGCTGTATCTGGCTAGCCCGCAGTCCGGCTACGTCACCGGCACTGTTCTGCATGTGAATGGCGGCATGGCGATGCTTTGACAGGGGCAGCGTTATGCAACTGTGTCGGGCTTGTATAAGCGTTTGCGTTCCCCATTTGTTGTGCTATAGGCGGCGCAGCTAGACCGGGGGGGCTCCCACGGGAAATGCGCAAGGTCCGCAAAGAAATGGGCCGATTGGTCATTACCACGAGCGGGACAGACCCGACAGAAAACGAGGAATTGGATATGAGCGATATCGCTGGTCGCGTAAAAAAGATTGTTGTCGAGCACTTGGGTGTCGAAGAAGACAAAGTTGTTGATAACGCGTCTTTCATTGACGACCTTGGCGCTGACAGCCTTGACACCGTTGAGCTTGTCATGGCGTTCGAAGAGGAATTCGGTATCGAGATCCCGGATGATGCCGCTGAAACGATCCAAACGTTTGGCGATGCGACAGCCTTCATCACAAAGGCATCTTAAGTTCTAAAGACGTCAAGATTTGCAAACGGCGTGCTTTCAGCGCGCCGTTTTCTTTTTGTCCCCACGTTTTTGAGTACGTCAACATCTTTAACGGCCGATCCGGGCAATGACAAAAAATATAAGTTTGTCTGCCGCATTGCATAGACTAAGCTGCTGACGGAGTTGCATCTTTTGAGGGTCAAGTTTATGCGCCGCGTTCTGAGTTCGATATTTGTTTTCATCCTGAGCGCTGGGCTGTCGCTTGCGCAGACGGTGTCGGATCCGCTCTTTCAAAGTGCAAAGTCTATCTACGATGCTGCGCAAAGCAAAAGCGCCGACCAGCGCCAGACCGACTATGAATCCGTGGCTGGTTTGCTGAACTTAATCGTTCAAACCCAACCGCAAAGTGATCTTGCCCGGTCAATTCAAGCGCAAGCTGTCATTGATGGGCTCGATGTAGCCGTGGTTAGTGCCGCTGCGCGTAGCGCGCGGCCCGAACTTGCGCTGCCCTCTGCGCCGCTTGTGCCGTCGCCACAGGCTGGAACTCTAGCTGCACAGCAAGCGCCGCAAATCGGCAATGGCCTGGCACCAGCCCCAGGCGTTGACCCGCTCGCGCTACAACCTCAGCGCAGCGAAAAAGAGATCGTGCAAGATCTACAGACGACGTTGAACACGTTGGGCTGCGGGGCCGGAACACCAGACGGGGTTGCGGGAAAAAAGACGCGGCGTGCATTTGGGAGGTTTCTGAAACTGACAGCATCGCCAATACCTGCCGAAGATTATGCCACCGAAGGTGCGGTACAGGCGGTCCGGCAAGCGATTGCAACCCATGGGGCCGATATCTGCAACGCGCGTTGGGCGTTCGCCAACGCACCCTATGCAATGGGCCAGAATTGGGGGTTCCGAGCCGATTGCCAATTGCTGTTCCGTAAAGTGCGGGTCACCGGGTCGATGGACCTAAATGTAATCGACAACCAAAGGTTCAACGGGACAATCAGAAACTCAAGGGGATACAATGGTCGTATCAGCGGAAGCGTGCGCGGTAACAGCGTCTCGGCTGTCATGAACTGGTCAAATGGTCTTCGTGAGACAGCGACGCTCTATATGTCGCGAAACTCTCTCACCGTTTCAGGGAAAAATAGCTCCGGTTGTGACGTAGTCGCCTGGAAGTCTTAGCGCGCCGCGGTACCACGATTTCCAAAGCACAACCAGTCACGCGCCGCACGGTCCGGGAGAGTTTCGACCAAACGTGCTTCAAACAAATCCAGCTCTTCTGATGAGAGTTGACCGTCCCATTTCTGCGATTGGGCGGAATCGAAAAAATCCGCATCAGACCTGAAAAACCCGTCCCCACCCCCAGGGGCATAGTCGGACGCGCGCGTTTTCATTGCCGTGAAAGAGGTGGCCTCGTTCACGGTATCTATCAGATGGTCATCCGCCTCTATCTGGGCAATCTCTGCCAGCCGTATGACGGTCGCGCGCCGATCAGCGATCATATCCGTATAATGGAGCATTGCGGGCGGTGGGGATCTGTCGGTCTGCAGCGAGGTCCGGAAGTGATACACCACCGAATCCAAGGTCTTGCCGCTGTAGTTTTCGCGGTCCATAGCAGTAGTCAGGAACGCGTGGATTGAGTCTGGCAAGGGTGCAAGCATTGGGTCGTTTTCGCTTGCGAGTGTCATGTTGGCGTAGTGTTTTCGCAATGAAAAATAGACATCCAGCGGATGACGATAGACGTTAATGACAATGACCCCCTCCCACGCCGGAAACCCGTCCAAAGGTGTGTGGGTTTTGATCACCCGTCGATTGGTTTGCGCCGCCAGCGCGGCGGCAACTTCAGAGGCCGGATTTCCGAGGTCTGCGTCGACCCAAGGCGACAAGATTGGAAGCTTCATCGGGAGATCCGCACCACCATGCAGGAGCATCGCCAGTATCGTTTGGGTCCAGGTTGTGCCACTTTTGGATGGGGTGCAGACGACAATGTCGCCCTGCCGGGGTTTGTAAGTGGCCCATCGCTCGGGCCTGGGAATATGGCCGGAATAGCGATGCAAAGCAGGCGTCAGAATTCGTGAATGTTCGGCTACCATTTAAAATGTCCAGCACGTCGTACTAAAATCATCCGTAAGGTAGCCGATTTTTACCCCAAAAGCTCACGACTTCTGGCGGTGCATCGTCATTTTTTTGGTATGTGATGGGAATGCACCGCGCGGCCCGTAATATCGCATCGCGCGGCCATCGGTCTCGGATCGGTTCTTGACCGCTCAGACAATCCACAGTGCTTTGCCGATATGGCTAGCCGTTTTGAAGCGCCGTGTCAGGCAGGAATAGCTTCTGCTGGTGCGTCTTTAGCACCGGTCATGAATGCCACCGCATCGGACATTGTATAGTCCTTTGGGTCAATCACGCACAAACGCTTTCCAAGCCGATGAACATGAATCCGGTCGGCAACTTCAAACACATGCGGCATGTTATGGCTAATCAGGATAATCGGAATGCCGCGTGATTTGACATCGAGTATAAGCTCAAGAACCTTTCGGCTTTCCTTTACACCTAGAGCGGCCGTAGGCTCGTCGAGAATTATAACTTTCGAGCCGAAAGCCGCAGCGCGCGCCACAGCGACGCCTTGGCGCTGACCGCCCGACAGGGTCTCGACGGCCTGATTGATGTTTTGGATCGTCATCAGTCCAAGCTCTGACAATTTATTGCGCGCCTGGCGTTCCATTTCGGCGCGATCAAGTTTGCGCAACCATTTTCCCATGAAGCCAGGTTTTCGAAGCTCTCGCCCCATGAACATATTGTCCGCAATTGACAGCGCAGGTGACATCGCAAGTGTCTGGTAGACTGTTTCAATCCCAGCTTCACGCGCCTGAATGGGAGAGGTGAAATTCACTCTCTTGCCGTCCAGGAATACATCCCCTTCATCAGGGATCACTGCGCCGGAGACAGCCTTGATCAGGGAAGACTTGCCGGCACCGTTGTCACCAATTACCGCTAAAATCTCTCCTGGCATCAGATCGAAATCGCATTGATCGAGTGCGGTCACTTTGCCGTAGCGCTTGACCAGGTTGCGGCCTTTGAGAATGGGTTCCATTAGACTGATACCTTTCTGATCCATTGGTCGACAGCAACCGCACCGATAATTAAGACCCCGATAAGTAAGAACGTCCATTGCGCATCCGCGCCCAGAAGACGCAGGCCAAGCGTAAAGACGCCAACGATCAGTGCGCCGAAAAGTGAGCCGAGAATGGAACCACGACCACCAAATAGTGAGATGCCGCCAATCACAACGGCTGTTATACTTTCAATATTTGCTAATTGGCCGGAGGTTGGTGAGATCGATCCAATGCGACCGATCATGGCCCATCCGGCGAATGCGCATATGATTCCAGACAGCACGTAGACCGAAACGAGGGTTTTCTTCACGTTGACGCCGGACAGCTCTGCGGCGTCCGGATCGTCCCCAACCGCATAGACATGGCGTCCCCAAGCGGTGTGCTTCAGAGCGTAGGAAAGCACAAATATCAAGACGAGCATGAAGATCACGCCGACCGTCAACGTGGCGCCACCGATTTGGAATTTCGTGCCAAACACCTGCAATAATGGGGCAGCGGCTTCGATGTCCTGGCTGCGGATCGTTTGATTGGCTGAATACAGGAAATTCGAGGCCAGTACGATCTGCCACATGCCTAAAGTGACAATAAAAGGTGGTAATTTCATATAGGCGACCAACCATCCGTTGACGACGCCGCAAAAGGCACCCACAGCCAGCCCACATGCAATAGAAAGCTCTACCGGCAGCCCGTATCGAAACGTAAACTGGCCCATGACCACTGATGACAAAACCATGATCGCGCCGACGCTAAGATCGATCCCAGCTGTCAAGATGACCAGGCTTTGTGCCGCTGCGACGATCCCCACGATTTGAACCTGTTGCAAGATCAGCGTCATTGCAAAGGGGGAGAAGAACCGTTGACCAACCAGTAGGCCAAAGACGATTA
Organism: Pseudomonadota bacterium; assembly: GCA_039193885.1. GTDB lineage: Bacteria > Pseudomonadota > Alphaproteobacteria > Rhodobacterales > Rhodobacteraceae > Litoreibacter. The sequence goes on along the minus strand of JBCCWL010000010.1, from coordinate 68,430 downwards.
CCGAGGCCAACAAAACGATCAACGGGACAAAGGCCGGATTGACGTGCAGAATATGTTGCAGCCGGCCGACGAGACCTTTTCTCGCGTCATCGAATTCAGCAATGCTCTCATCCGAGCTTGCGACTACATTTTCGAAGTCTGCTTTGGTTGAACCTTGCGACATACGATGACCTCCCACAGAACGGCAATTCGTCAGGTTAAATAATGTATGGGCCTAAGTGTCAGACTGACTGTGTCAGTCTACCGTTTTAGGACCGGAGGGCACTTTGGCACCCTCCGATATTATAAGGGATTATCCCCAGCAGAGGCGCAAGCCTTCTTCCACGGAGATCGATGGAACACCGTCAACCGGGTTATCGGTGACCAATGAAACACCCGTGTCAAAGAAGTCTTTGCCTGGGGTTAGTGCTGGCTTGGTGCCATCATCTGCCCACTTCTTGATCGCCTCAACACCAAGTGCAGCCATCAACAGCGGGTATTGCTGAGAAGTGGCACCAATAACGCCATCGGCAACGTTTTGAACGCCAGGGCATCCGCCATCCACGGAAACAACGATCACATCATCTGTTTTGCCGAAATCCTTCAGTGTCTCATAGGCACCGGCGGCGGCGGGTTCATTGATCGTGTAAAGAACGTTGACGCCGTCATCCATGGTCAGCAGGTTTTCCATGGATTTACGACCACCTTCTTCGTTGGCGTTGGTGACTTCATTATTGATGATGCGCTCATCGGTTTCATCTCCCCACTTCGCGGGATCAGCCAGGTCGATACCGAAGCCTTGCAGGAAGCCTTGATTCCGCAAAACACCTACCGTGGGCTGTGACACGTTGATGTTCATCATGCCGATTTTGGCAGTTGAGGTGTCGCCAACTTGTCCAGCAGCCCATTTTCCGATTAGCTCACCGGCCAAAAAGTTATCGGTTGCGAAAGTGGCATCTGCTGCATCGATTGGCGAGAGGGGGGTATCCAATGCAATCACGACCAGACCGGCCTCACGCGCCTGGGTTACTGCCGGAACAATCGATGACGTATCCGAAGCTGTGATCAGGATTCCTTTTGCACCATCCAGGATGCAGGTCTCGATGGCCTGTACCTGAGTTTCGTGGTCGCCGTCGATTTTACCGGCAAAAGACTTCAGCGTCATGCCGAGTTCTTCGGCCTTTGCTTCAGCACCTTCCTTCATTTTAACGAAAAACGGGTTTGTATCGGTCTTTGTAATCAAGCACGCAGTGACAGAATGACCGTCGGCCATCGCGGCCCCTGTAAATGCAGTCATCGCCAGCGCAGTGCCAACTATTAGTTTTCTCATTTTATCCTCCCAAGGACTGTAAAAGAGTCATTCGACTCAGATGCCACGCCAGAACGTGAAACTTCTCTAAGGAAATGTGATTCTCAACCTCAGGTCAATAAATAAATAAACTTGATTTATTAATTCTACAAATGGATGATGTGCTCTGAGAGTGTAGCAAGGACACAGAACGGTGGATGGAGTAAAGGTCAGGCAGCTTGGTGCTGGAGTAAATCAAAAGGGTGTTCGTGATTTCAACGAACGCTTGATCCTTTCTGTTTTGCAACGCAATGGACCAATGCCCGGCATAGATATTGCACGCCGCACCAATCTATCCTCGCAAACGGTTTCCGTGATCCTGCGCAAGCTAGAAGGCGACGGGTTGCTCGAGCGTGGCACACCTGAGCGCGGCAAAGTTGGCAAACCCTCGGTGCCCATGGCGCTCAATTCCAAGGGTGTTTTCTCGTTCGGATTGAAACTGGGTCGACGCAATATCAAGCTTGTTCTGGTGGATTTTGCGGGCCAGATAATGGCCAGCTGCGAAGAAACCTATGACTATCCGATCCCCGACCAGGTCCTGAATTTTGTAGCACGCGCCTATACCGACCTAAGACGGAGCATGAGACCGGAAGAGCGCGCGCGTCTGTGCGGCTTAAGCGTCGCGATGCCGTATGAACTTTGGAACTGGCACGATCTTGCGGATGCCCCGCAAGCGTTGTTGGATCAGTGGCGGGGTTTTGATGTTCAATCCGAGCTAAGCCAGATCTGTGATCTCCCGATCAGCATCATGAATGATGCGACAGCGGCCTGTCGGGCCGAACATATATTTGGCCGAGGGAAGGAGTTTCGCGACTACGCCTATATCTACATCGCAACCTTTATCGGCGGCGGCGTAGTGTTGAACAATTCGGTTTTCGAAGGCAGTCAGAGAAATTCGGGCGCATTCGGACCGATGCGCAGCGTCAACTCGGACGGAGGGGAAGCGAAGCTGATGGATCTGGCTTCAATTCACGTTCTGGAAAAGCGTCTGCGCAAGGCAGGATTTAATCCAAGAGATCTTTGGGATAAGTCCGACGGCTGGGTCAGAGCCGCAGAGTTTGTTGCCCCCTGGATCGAGGATACGGCGCTTGAAGTTGCCAAAGCAAGTCTGATGGCCTGCTCTGTAATTGACTTTGAGGCTGTGGTGATCGATGGGCCGTTTCCGTCTGATGTGCGTGCGCAACTGATCGAGAAAGTGCGCGAAAACCTTCATCAACAAGACATTCGTGGCCTGATCGCACCGATGATCGAAGAAGGCAGTATTGGCCCCGATGCCCGCGAAATCGGTGCGGCATGCGGGCCCATGTTCTCGCAATATTTTCTCGACACGCTTGGCGGGTTGGCGGAGATCCACTGATAGGGCTTGCTGGTATTTTAGAACGCAGCGCCAGACCGCTATTTTAGCTCCGACATTTCGGCAATAAGGAACCGCCCAGCCAAGTGGCAACATTGAGCAAATCAGTACATCTCGCGGCTATGCCCCCCTTGCCCATACTGTCCTACGCCGTGTATGGACTGGAGCGAAACCTTTGAATGAGAAAAGGGGCGGGTATGCGTCGAGTGGTGGTTACAGGTTTGGGCATGGTGACGCCGTTGGCCAGCGGAGTCGAGGCCACATGGTCGCGGCTTCTGGCGGGCGAATCCGGAGCTGGCACAATCGAGAAATTTGACGCAAGTCACCTCGGCACGGGCTATGCTTGCGAAGTGCCGCTGGGTGACGGGAGCGACGGAACATTCAACCCAGATGAGTGGATGGCACCCAAAGATCAGCGAAAGGTCGACGATTTCATTCTATTCGGTATGGCCGCGGCTGATATGGCGATTGCGGATGCCGGTTGGAGCCCGGACGCAACCGAAGATCTCGAGCGTACCGGTGTTATGATCGGCTCCGGGATCGGAGGGCTGACATCCATTGCCGAGACCGCTGTGTTGATCAAGGAGCGTGGTCCACGACGCGTCTCACCATTTTTTATTCCTGGCGCGCGGATCAACCTGGTCTCCGGACAGGTATCGATCAAACATGGTTTCAAAGGTCCCAACCATGCGGTTGTCACCGCGTGCTCGACAGGGGCGCATGCCATCGGCGATGCCGCCCGACTGATCGCTCTGGACGACGCTGATGTCATGATTGCTGGCGGGGCGGAAAGCCCGATCTCGGAGATCGGGATTGCTGGTTTCAACGCGTGCAAAGCGCTATCGACCGCGCGTGCGGATGCGCCGAAAAAGGCCAGCCGCCCGTGGGATGCAGACCGCGACGGCTTTGTTATGGGCGAGGGTTCCGGTGTTATCGTCTTGGAAGAATACGAACACGCGAAGGCTCGTGGTGCCAAGATTTATGCAGAGATTTTGGGATATGGTCTGTCGGGCGACGCGCATCACATCACGGCACCACCCGAAGATCACGAAGGGGCTGAGCGGGCCATGCGGGCCGCGGTTAAACGCGCGGATATCGAACCAGCGCAGATTGACTATATCAATGCCCATGGCACCTCAACCATGGCGGATACAATCGAGCTGGGCGCTGTGGAGCGCTTGCTTGGCGCTGCTGCACAGACAGCCGCGATGTCATCGACCAAGTCCTCGACCGGGCATCTTCTAGGGGCCGCAGGCGCGATCGAGGCGATCTTCTGCATTCTAGCATTGCGCTATCAGGTCGCGCCGCCCACGATAAATCTCGACACGCCCGCAGCGGATACCAAAATCAATCTGTGCGCCAACGCCAAGCTAGAACGCGAGATCAATATTGTTATGTCGAATTCGTTTGGGTTCGGTGGCACGAATGCCTGTCTGATTATGGGAAAGGTTTGAACGCCAGATGTGGAAGGCAATAGCCTCTAACGCGATATCTGTTCTGATTGTTGTTTTGCTGGCGCTGGGCGTCGCAATTGGCTGGGGTCAAGTACAATTCAAATCAACTGGCCCACTGGAACAAGCAAAGTTTTTTGAGGTACCCCGGGGTGCCTCCTTGCGGGCGGTGTCGCAAAAGCTTGAAGCGCAAGACGCTGTATCTTCGGCTATGATCTTTCGGCTTGGCGTCGAATATAGTGACCGGGCTCAGGACCTGAAATTTGGCAATTACGAGATACCGGCCAAAGCTTCGATGGCCGATATTATGGACATTCTCACCGCCGGCGGCCCGAGCACGTTTCGATTTGTCGCCAGCTACGTTGTACGCAATTCGGGTGCCGAGATGCGGTTTCGGGAGCGCGTTCCCGGAACAGGTGAAGAGGTCATTTTGGCCGAATTTGACGCCGGTGCTGAGCTGCCAAAGGCCTATACTGACGCCGTGGCTGCTGACACTCCCATCGTTTACAGGGTCTCGATTGCAGAAGGGTTGTCGAGCTGGCAGATCACACAAGCGCTCAACGCGGCCGACTTCCTAGTGGGAGAAATAGCTGGCGTTCCGGCAGAAGGGAGCCTGGCCCCTGACACCTATGAGGTGCGCCGCGGTGCCGATCGGTCGGAGATTTTGGAAGCGATGCAGTCTGCGCAAGAGCAGATACTGGCAACTGCCTGGGACAATCGCGCTGAAGATGCCGCAGTGGATAGTCCTGAAGACGCGATGATCCTGGCCTCGATCATCGAAAAGGAAACCGGCCTATCCGAAGAGCGCGGGCAAGTTGCAAGCGTGTTCAGCAACCGCTTGCGCCGTGGTATGAAGCTTCAGACCGACCCGACGGTGATCTACGGTATTACCAATGGCGAAAGTAACGGCCTTGGTCGCGGCTTGAGATTAAGTGAGCTTCGTCGGGCAACACCTTATAATACTTATGTTATCGATGGGCTACCGCCGACACCGATCGCGAATCCCGGACGTGCGGCCATTGAGGCCGCGCTGAATCCAGAAGAAACACCTTATATTTTCTTTGTGGCTGATGGTACTGGCGGGCATGCTTTTGCTGTCACGATCGCCGAGCACAATGCCAATGTCGCAAAATGGCGTGAAATCGAAGCTGAGCGCAACGCTAACAACTAGCGAAATTTTCCGGTTAATGAGATGAAAACAGCCCGTTCGTCGCTGTCTGTCTTTCTTCATCTGTTCGGAGATATGCTCAGACAAGTGCTGGATACACATGGGCGAGCCGGGCGGATCATAACGACCCTCTTGCGCTCTTTTGTAAGTCAATCTGCAAGTTGGGGGCAGTTGGCGGGACAAATATAATGGATAGTAAGACGCCGGACCGGGAGCTTTCCGGCGGACTGGAGAGGTTCAATGCCGTCTTGATAAATCTGCGCGAACTTGCGCGCATGACGGTCGAGCTGAAAGAGGAGATTTCACAGGAATGGGATCGCGTAAAACGCGACCACCCTGAAGCCCAACCGCAAAAACTCGGTAGCCTGGTCAAAAGCGATATCAATGCATTGATCAAATTGCTGATGCAGCAGGAGCATGCCCTAAATGAATTTGATAAATCCAGAACTGGGCGAACGGAACAAACACGCCTCGATCTCGATGCCGCACGCCTTGAAATCGGGAGCCGATTGGATCGCCTCCGCCGCGCCGCAGATACAGGAAAAATTCCTTGAAAATCTGAGCGATACGACATTGGCAGCGCTGCCTTTCCTATTCGACTTTTGGGCCTTTGAGCATCAATTGCCTCCTGAAGGCTCCTGGCGTACCTGGATCGTGATGGGCGGCAGAGGCGCTGGGAAGACCCGCGCGGGAGCCGAGTGGGTGCGGTCGATGGTCGAAGGCACGGGGCCCGAAGACCCGGGTCAAGCGCGCCGCGTGGCGCTCGTGGGTGAAACATTTGATCAGGTTCGTGACGTGATGATCTTTGGCGATAGCGGCCTGATCGCTGTATCGCCCCCTGATCGTGTGCCGGAATGGCAAGCGACGCGTCGCCGGTTGGTCTGGCCCAATGGGGCGGTGGCCGAAGCGCATTCCGCGTCTTCACCAGAGGCTTTGCGCGGACCTCAGTTCGATGCGGCTTGGGTCGACGAGTTGGCCAAGTGGAAGAAGGCGCGAGAGGCTTGGGATATGCTGCAATTTGGGTTGCGGCTGGGTAAAAATCCGCGTCAGGTCGTCACAACTACACCGCGTAACATTCAAATTCTAAAACAACTTCTTGAAGCACCGACCAGCGTTGTGACAACGGCACCAACAGAAGCAAACAGGGCTTATCTGGCGGAAAGTTTTTTGGCCGATATCCGCGCCAGGTATGGCAATTCGAGCTTGGGTCGCCAAGAGTTGGATGGCGTCCTGCTGGAAGATGTCGACGGCGCTTTGTGGCGCCGGGTGGCCCTCGATCAGGCGCGCACAAATGCGCGCCCTGATCTCGACCGTATCGTTGTCGCCGTGGATCCGGCCGTCTCTTCAAACAAAAGCTCGGACGCCTGTGGGATCGTGGTCGTCGGCGCCACTCTGACAGGCCCGATTGAGGATTGGCGCGCCTATGTTTTGGAAGATGCGACCGTAGAGGGTGCCACGCCAAGGGGTTGGGCTGAGGTCGCGGTGTCCGCCTATGAGCGTCATGGCGCGGACCGGATCGTGGCAGAGATTAATCAAGGCGGCGATTTGGTCGAACAGTTGATCCGCCAGGTCTCTCCATTGACACCCTTTTCGGGCGTTAGAGCGTCGCGCGGAAAAGTTGCGCGCGCGGAGCCGGTTGCAGCCCTTTATGAACAGGGCCGGGTCTTTCATACCGACGCATTCGAGGCCCTTGAGGATCAGATGGTTCAGATGACGACCCAAGGGTTTCAAGGCACTGGATCGCCAGACCGTGTGGACGCATTGGTTTGGGCTGTGAGCGAGCTGATGCTGTCGGGCACCGGGTCACGTTCGGCGCGCGTACGCAGCCTTTAACGTCTGTTTACGCTTGTGCGCGATAGTCTGTTCAACACCTGCATGTATTGAATATTTGGGTGACACGAAATTACGAGCCTCTCGAGTGAAATCGGGGGGTTTTTTTATGCGATTACGGGAGCTGCGGCATGGTCTTGGATTTCTTGCGACGCACACGGGCGGAGACGCCCGAGGACACAAAGGCATCGGCAGCTGGGCGCGTGGTCGCCTATCACAGCTCTGGTCGCGTTGCGTGGAGCCCGCGAGATACGGTCTCTTTGACCAAGGCCGGCTTTGCGGCAAATCCGGTCGGATTTCGCTCTGTCAAGATGATTGCGGAAGCAGCGGCCAGCCTGCCTTTGGTTCTGCAGGACGAGATCCAGAGATACGACACGCACCCGGTTCTTCAAGTAATGTCGCGCCCCAATCAGGCGCAGGGCCGATCGGAGTTGCTTGAAGCGCTTTACGGACAGCTGCTTTTGTCGGGCAACGGTTATCTTGAGGCCGTTGGTCTGCAAGACAGCGCGCCGGTTGAATTGCATGTCCTGCGGTCGGACCGAATGAAATTGGTGCCAGGGACGGATGGCTGGCCTGTGGCGTACGAATATGCTGTTGCCGGTCGCAAGCACCGGTTTGACATGAGTGCTGAGATTGCGCCAATCTGTCATATCCGCAGCTTCCATCCACAAGATGACCACTATGGATTTTCGCCACTGCAGGCGGCTGCGACGGCGATCGACGTGCATAATTCCGCTTCTCGTTGGTCGAAGGCTTTGTTGGATAATGCCGCACGGCCATCGGGCGCAATCGTCTATAAGGGGGCCGATGGTCAAGGTGCATTGACCAATGATCAATATGAGCGGCTTCAAACCGAGATGGAGATGCACCATCAAGGCGCGCGCAATGCTGGCCGGCCGATGTTGCTTGAAGGTGGGTTGGATTGGAAACCCATGGGATTCAGCCCGTCGGATATGGAATTTCAGAAGACCAAGGATGCTTCAGCGCGTGAGATCGCGCAGGCCTTTGGGGTTCCGCCGATGCTGTTGGGCATCCCCGGCGATGCGACCTATGCGAACTACCAAGAGGCCAACCGCGCCTTCTATCGGCTAACCGTCTTACCACTGGCCAGCAAGGTGCTGGGCGCGGTGTCGCATTGGCTGAGCGAAATGGGAGATCTGTCGATCACCCTTGGCCCTGATCTCGATCAGATCGCGGCGCTGAGCACCGAGCGGGAAGCGCAATGGAAGCGCATCGCAAATGCCAGCTTCCTTAGTGACAATGAAAAACGCGCGATGCTGGGATTGCCATCGCAGGTCGGTGATTGATGACGGATGGGCCCAAGCGCGAACGTGGCGGCTCCAGGTACCTTTATGAACCCTTCGAATACGCCCCGGCCCATGCCGTGGAGGCCAATGAAAGGGTCCAACAGGAGCGTTGGAAAGGCTTGGAATATCGCCTGAGCAAAATCGAAGCCGGGATGGAGCGTTTGGAACGCCGTTTGTGGCTAACAATTTTTGGAGTGACGGCTGCGGTGCTGTCGGAAACTGTGACTGGTTTCTTAATTCCGTGACCCGAGGAGAAAAGACCATGACATCCCAATATATGCCAGATCTTGACATGGCTTTGGAACGCAAATTCTGCTCGATCAAGGACCAGATCCAGCTGGGCGAGGATGCCGCAATCATGGGTTACGCGTCGCTGTTTGATCAGGTCGATCAGGGTGGCGATATCGTCGAGCGCGGAGCCTATTCCAAGTCTTTGAAACGACTGGAGGCGGCGCGTACGAACGTGAAGCTGTTGTGGCAACATGACCCGTCCCAGCCCATTGGTGTCTGGGAGGACGTCATCGAAGACGACAAAGGGCTTTATGTCAAAGGCCGTTTGCTGCTGGAAACTCAGAAGGGCCGCGAAGCCGCTGCCCTGATCGAGGCGGGGGCTATCGACGGACTGTCAATCGGATACCGGACGGTGAAAGCTGACCGGGATGCCAAGGGGCGCAGGCACCTGGCAGAACTGGAACTTTGGGAAGTGTCATTGGTGACCTTTCCGATGCTTCCTCAAGCGCGGGTCGGCGCAAAGGCGGATGAGCCCAAGACCGATCCCACTGAAACCCTGGCCGGTGTTTTTCGCACCATGCGTCAGACCCTTGCCCAGGGCTAAAGGCACCATTCGTTAACCAATTACAGGACGAAACATGACCAATCCCGAGACCAAGTCCCGGACTGGTGGCGATGTGCCATCCACTTCGGCTCCGGCTTATGATCTGGCCACAGAAATGGCTGGGTTTTTGAATGAATTCAGTACGTTCCAATCGGACGTCAAATCGAAGCTGCAACAACAGGAAGATCGCATGACTCAATTGGATCGGAAGAATTTTTCTCGCATGACACGCCCGGCACTTTCCGCGGCGGTAGAAGCCGACGTCCCGCATCAAAAAGCGTTTGCCGCCTATCTGCGGTCAGGTGATGATGATGGGCTTCGCGGGCTCGAACTGGACGGGAAAGCCTTGTCCAGCTCGGTCGCAGCCGATGGCGGATACCTCGTCGATCCACAGACCGCCGAGACAATCCAGACGGTTCTGAAATCAACCGCATCTGTGCGCGCTGTGTCCAACGTGGTCAATGTCGAAGCGACAGCATTCGAAGTGCTGGTTGATCACACAGAAATGGGCTCTGCCTGGGCATCGGAAACAGCGAATTCTGTCGAGACATCGACACCGCAGTTCGACCGGATCACGATCCCGCTCCATGAGCTGTCTGCTTTGCCAAAGGCCTCACAGCGTCTGCTTGACGACAGCGCCTTTGACGTGGACGGCTGGCTGGCAGCCCGCATTGCCGATAAGTTTGCGACTGCAGAAGCAGCAGCATTCGTTGGTGGCGATGGCGTGGACAAGCCACGTGGTTTTCTGACCCACACGACTGTCGACAATGACAGCTGGGCCTGGGGATCTCTGGGCTATGTTGCAACTGGCGCAGACGGCGAATTTGCAACCTCTTCAGCCTCGGATTCTATCGTGGATCTGGTCTATGCGCTGGGCGCTCGCTACCGCGCCAACGCAACCTTCGTGATGAACTCCAAAACGGCAGGTGCTGTGCGCAAGATGAAGGACGCAGACGGTCGCTTCTTGTGGTCTGACGGTCTGGCAGCCGGGGAACCTGCGCGTCTGATGGGCTATCCGGTTCTGATCGCCGAAGACATGCCCGATATCGCGTCTGGCTCTCACGCGATCGCCTTTGGTGATTTCGGTGCTGGCTACACGATCGCCGAGCGTCCGGACCTGCGCATCCTGCGCGACCCATTCTCTGCCAAGCCCAATGTGTTGTTCTATGCAACGAAGCGGGTTGGTGGCGACGTGAGCGATTTCGCTGCGATCAAGCTGTTGCAATTCTCGGTCTCTTAAGGGCTTCGGCCTGACCGAGAGATCTTCCCTGGCCTGCGGGTCAGGGCGGATCGCCCGGGATGCGTGCGCTCTCGCGCGCCCCGTATCGCTTTGTCCAGCTGTTCCCCCATTGCCCTTGCGATGTGCTGGAACGCAGGCGTGCGCATCCCGACGTTACTTTTTTTACTGGAGGTGGATCATGGTGCTGGAAGAGTTAAGCTCGATCGCGGTGGGCGATTTGCCGCTGGACGCGTTCAAAGCTCATTTGCGGATGGGCTCAGGGTTTGCAGATGATGCCGTTCAGGACGAAGTCCTCGAGAGCTATCTGCAGGCCGCGATGGCAGCCATTGAAGCACGCATTGGCAAGATGCTTTTCGTGCGCACCGTCGGCTGGACCTTCGAGGAATGGGCGCAGTCTTATGCGCAGCCCATGCCTGTTGCCCCAGTTGTCGCCATTACCTCGATCGAGTTGATCGACAGCGAGGAGACCGCAACCCTGGCTGATCCGACCACCTACTTGTTGCGCCGCGACGTGCATCGCCCAAAGATCGTGGCTGTTGGTGCAGCTTTACCGACAATTCCCACGCTGGGCAAAGTCCGCGTTGTGTTTGACGCAGGGTTTGGGTCCAGCTGGGCCGACGTGCCAGCAGATCTGGGACATGCGGTGTTTTTGCTGGCGGCCCATTACTATGAAAACCGGACCGACACGTCCGGAGCCGGAGGTTTGATGCCCTTTGGCGTGATGGCGTTGTTGGAGCCACATCGCAACATACGCATTCTGGGGAGCGGCGTATGAGCATTCATCTCAACCGTAAGCTTGTTCTTGAAGCGGCCGATAGGGTCGCGGATGGGGCAGGCGGCTTTACCGAGGTTTGGACAGCCCAGGGCACGCTTTGGGCCAGTGTGAAGACTGGTTCTGGTCGCGAACGGTTTGGCGAAGCTGTGACTGTATCGTCGGTGCAATACCGAATTATCGTCCGAGCTGCTCCGGAAGGCGCGCCGTCCAGACCGCGGCCAGACCAACGTTTTCGCGAAGGGGACCGTCTGTTCCGCATTCAAGCGGTGGCCGAATATGATCAGGATTCCCGTTATCTGACCTGTTTCGCACGAGAGGAGCTGGTTGGATGAGCTATGGTGTTTCAGCAGCTTTGCAGGCTGCGGTATTTCAGCAGCTTTCCTTGGACCCGGTTCTGACGGGTCTCGTCCCAGGCGCGATTTTTGATGCCGAACCTTCAGGCACCTTGCCGCCGACTTACGTCAGCCTTGGGCCTGAATCAGTGCGCGCGCAATCTGACGTGACCTCGGACGGCGCTGTCCACGAGTTTCAGGTGTCCATTGTGACCGAGGCAGCCGGGTTTCAAGGGGCCAAGGACGTGGCCGCCGCTGTCTCCGACGCTTTGGTCGATGCAGATCTTGTGTTGGGACGCGGTGAATTGATCAGCTTGCGCTTTTTCAAGGCACAGGCTGCACGCGTGGACACCGGAACCGCGCGACGGATCGATTTGACCTTCCGAGCCCGGGTTGACGACGTCTAGGGCCCGCCCGGGTCGCCCGATCAATAAGAATTTTTATACGTGATTGAATTTGGAGAATGACATGAGTGTTCAACGTGGCAAGGACCTGCTTTTAAAGGTCGACCTGACAGGTAGCGGGCAGTTTGAAACCATCGCCGGTTTGCGTGCGACCCGCATTTCATTCAACACCGAACAAGTCGATGTCACATCGCTTGAGAGCCAGGGTGGATGGCGCGAACTTTTGGGCGGTGCCGGTGTAAAATCTGCGTCGATCTCGGGCTCTGGTGTGTTTCGCGATGAAGGAACTGACGAGCGCGCCCGCCAGATCTTTTTTGACGGCGAAGTGCCCAGCTTTCAGGTGATCATCCCGGATTTTGGCATCGTCGAGGGTCCGTTCCAGATCACGTCCATTGAATATGCTGGGGCGCTGGAAGGAGAGGCGACATATGAGATGGCGCTGGCCTCGGCAGGTGAGCTGACGTTTACGGCCATTGTCTGATGGGTAATCCATGGGCGGGGGAAGTTGAGCTGGTCGTGGATGGACAAGCCCTGGTGTGCAAATTGACACTGGGCGCATTGGCAGAGCTTGAGGCGTCGCTAGAGGGTGAAACGGTTCTGGATCTGATCGAACGTTTCGAAGACGGGCAGTTTGCCACCAAAGATGTGTTGGCGCTGATCGTCGCGGGCTTGCGCGGTGGCGGCTGGCGCGGGTCTGCCAAGGATCTGCTCAGCGCTGAGATCGAAGGCGGTCTTATGCAAGCCACGAAAGTGGCCGCACAGCTTCTTGCCCGCGCATTCACGGTGCAACAGACATGACGGCGCAACGCGGATTTGACTGGCCGAACCTGTTGAAGATGGGTGTCCGAGAGGCCGGTCTGAAACCCAATGAATTCTGGGCGCTGACACCAGCGGAAGTCACGTTGCTTCTGGGTCTCGACGCCGTGGAGAAACCGCTAAACCGAGCCCGGCTCGAGGAGATGGACCGCCTTTTTGCGGGTCAATCGAAAGGTGAATGATGGGTATTTTTGACGGGCTGGATGGCCTGGAAACACGGATCGAAGGGCTTGAGTCGTCTCTGGGCGGAGCTGAGATCGTCGTCAGCACGTTTGAAAGCGAGCTGGCCAATATGCGTCAGACGATGCTGTTCACCTCGAAGGAAGTGAATTCACTGTCGCTGTCCATTGGAGGTGGCTTGCGCAAAGCGTTTGACGGGCTCGTTTTTGACGGCCTGAAACTCTCTGACGCATTGAAAACCGTGGCGGAAAGCATGATCAACGCCGCCTACAACACGGCCCTTCGCCCGGTTCAAAACGGACTGGGGACTGCTCTTACCGAAGGCATCAACGGTATTGTGTCGGGCATCCTGCCGTTTCAGAACGGCGGCACGTTCAGCCAGGGACGGGTCATGCCGTTTGCCAAGGGCGGGATTGTGTCCGGGCCATCCTACTTTCCGATGCGCGGCGGGACAGGTTTGATGGGAGAAGCGGGCCCGGAAGCCATCATGCCCCTGACGAGGTCTGCCGATGGCCGTTTGGGCGTACAGGCACAGGGCGGCGGTCGCCCGATCCATGTCACCATGAACATTCAAACCCCCGACGTTGCCGGATTTCAGAGATCTCAAAGCCAGATTGCCGCGCAGATGAGCCGCGCTTTGGCCAGTGGACAACGCAACAGCTAAAGGAAACAGGGACATGAACTTTCATGAAGTACGTTTTCCAGCCTCTTTGTCTTTTGGATCGCTGGGCGGGCCGGAGCGGCGCACGGAAATTGTAACGTTGGCCAATGGGTTCGAAGAGCGCAACACACCTTGGGCGCATTCGCGCCGCCGCTATGACGCAGGTGTGGGCATGCGCTCGCTCGACGATGTTGAAACCATGATCGCCTTTTTCGAAGCGCGGCAAGGTCAGCTGTTCGGATTTCGCTGGAAAGACTGGTCAGACTACCGGTCCTGCAAGCCTTCGGAAACCGTCACATTTGAAGACCAGGTGATTGGTACCGGTGATGGTACGCGCCAGGAGTTCCAACTGATCAAAACCTATCGCTCAGGCACTCAGGCCTATGCGCGCCCGGTCGACAAGCCGGTGCTCGGCACTGTGTTTTTGGGGTTTGATGGAATCATCCTTCAAGAGACCATCGACTGGACCATCGATTTGAACACGGGCTTTGTGACCTTTCTGGAAGCGCCTGATATCGGCGTCGAAATTACCGCCGGGTTTGAATTTGATGTCCCGGTGCGCTTCGACACAGCGACAATTCAGACCAGTGTCGCGTCTTTTCAGGCCGGCGATATTCCATCGGTACCGGTGGTTGAGGTGCGACTATGAGCGCCGATGAGCTTCGCGCTCACCTGGAAGGTGGGCTGACGACGGTTGCCCGGTGCTGGGCGCTGACGCGTCGCGATGGTACGGTGTTTGGATTTACGGATCATGACACGACGCTGTCCTTTGACGGAATAGATTTCAAAGCCGATACCGGTTTGACCGCGCGTGCGCTGGCGCAGGTGACGGGACTTGCGGTGGATAATTCGGAAGCCTTGGGGGCTTTGTCGGACGCGTCGGTTACCGAAAATGACATTATCGCGGGGCGTTTTGACGGCGCTCAAATCAATGCGTGGTTGGTCAATTGGGCCAATGTGGCTTGCCGCGTGCTACAATTCTCTGGCACACTTGGCGAGATCAAACAGACCGATGGTGCGTTCCAGGCTGAGCTGCGGGGAACCTCTGAACAGCTTAATCTGCCGCGCGGACTGGTGTATCAGAAGCCTTGCCAGGCGATCCTTGGCGACGGCAAATGCGGATTTGATCTTAGCCAGCCCGGGTACCGCGCGGATCTTCTGGTCGAAGAGGTAGAAGACAATCGTGTTTTCACATTTGAGCAGGTTGCAGGTTTTGATGATCGCTGGTTTGAGCGGGGTCGGTTCGATGTTTTGAGCGGAGCGGCCGAAGGATTGGTTGCCTTAATCAAGAATGATCGCGCCACTTCAGATGGCCGGCGCATTGAACTTTGGGAGGCGCTCCGCGCGCCGATTGTCGCGGGCGATCAAGTGCGTCTGGAAGCCGGGTGTGACAAGCGCCTCGGAACCTGCAGGGCCAAGTTTCAGAACCTGAAAAATTTCAGGGGCTTTCCGCATATTCCGGGCGAGGATTGGCTGATGACCTATCCCAAGCAATCGGGAACCAATGATGGCGGGAGCAGGTTCCAATGACAGCGCCTTTAGCCGAAATCGTCGCAGAAGCGCAAAGCTGGGTTGGCACGCCGTACCGGCATCAAGCCTCTTGTAAAGGGGCCGGTGCGGATTGTCTTGGATTGATCCGCGGGGTTTGGCGCGCTGTCTATGGCCAAGAACCAGAGGTTGTTCCGGCCTATTCAAACGATTGGTCAGAGCCTCAAGGCGAAGAGGCCTTGTGGCAGGCGGCGCAGCGTCATCTGCGCCTCAAGACGCCCCGCGAAACGGCTGCGGGCGACGTATTATTGTTTCGTATGCGGGAGGGTTCGGTCGCCAAACATCTTGGGATCGTTGCGGCGCTGGGCGACACCCCGTCTTTCATCCACGCCTATAGCGGGCACGGGGTTGTCTTGTCACCGCTGTCCGAACCGTGGATGCGACGTGTGGTGGCACGGTTTGAATTTCCGAAAGCAGGTGTCTGATGGCGACAATCATTCTTTCAGCCGTAGGCTCAGCCATCGGCGGTGCTGTCGGCGGTGGCGTTCTGGGTCTGTCTTCGGCTGTCATAGGTCGCGCGATTGGCGCGACCATCGGGCGGTCTATTGACCAGAAGCTTCTGGGCGGTGGATCACAAACCGTCGAGGTTGGGCAGCTTGATCGCCTGCGTATTCTGGGGGCCAGCGAAGGCAGCCCGGTTTCATCGGTCTATGGGCGAATGCGCACAGGCGGCAATGTCATCTGGACCAGCAATTTCAACGAAACAGTCACGACATCCCAGGCCAGCGGCGGCAAGGGCGCGCCAAGCGGTCCGACAACGCGAGAGTATTCCTACGCGATCAACCTGGCCATCGCGCTGGGCGAAGGCCCGATCACCCGCGTGGGCCGGGTCTGGGTCGATGGCGCGATTTTCCCGACGCAAGATCTCAATATGCGGGTTTATCGCGGCACCGAAGACCAGCAACCCGACCCTCTGATGGAAGCAATTGAGGGACCTGACGAAGTTCCGGCCTACCGCGGGCTGGCCTATGTGGTGCTGGAAGAGCTGGATCTCAGCCAGTTTGGCAACAGGGTTCCGCAGTTTTCCTTTGAAGTGATCCGGCCAAGCGAAGTGAGCGCGCTTGAGCCCTTGCTGGCCGAGAGTGTTGAGGCCGTGGCCCTGATGCCCGGAACGGGGGAGTTCGCTTTGGCAACCGAGCCTGTCTACAAGACATCGGCCAACGGCACCCGCGCGCCCCTCAACCTCAACACACCCGAGGGCCGGCCTGACTTCAACGTGGCATTGGAGGACCTTCAGCAGGAATTGCCCAACTGCCGCGCTACGTCGTTGATTATAAGCTGGTTCGGCGATGATCTACGGATCGGCAATTGTCGTGTTCTACCGAAGGTTGAGAGTAACGCCATCGGTGGTGCGCCCTTGGGCAGCGCCCCTGTTGGCTCGGTGGATGCGGCGTGGTCGGTCAGTGGTGTGGCGCGCGCGCAAGCCGAAGTGATGCAGCAGATCGATGGGCGACCGATTTACGGCGGTACACCCGACGACGCCTCGGTCGTGCAGGCCATATCAGCGCTCAGATCGGCTGGTCAGGATGTGATGTTCTACCCATTCATCCTGATGGAGATTACCGAAGGCAACGGATTGCCCGATCCCTGGAGCGACGCCACATCGCAACCTGTTTTGCCGTGGCGCGGCCGGATCACGACGCAAAAAGCGCCGGGCCAGCCTGGATCTACAGACGGGACTGCAGCGGCCCTTGCTGAGGTCACGCAGTTCATGGGTCAGGCTGCACCAGGGGATTTCCAGGTCGTTGGCAGCACCGTCAACTATACCGGTCCCCAGGAATACTCGTACCGGCGGTTCATTTTGCACTATGCGCATCTATGCGCGGCCGCCGGAGGCGTGTCGTCGTTTTGCATCGGGTCCGAGATGCGCGGCATGACGCAAATCCGCGATGACAGCGGTGGATTTCCGGCGGTAGAGGCGTTGCGGCAATTGGCCGGCGAGGTCCGCGCCATCCTGGGTCCGGACACAAAAATTAGCTATGCAGCTGATTGGTCTGAATATTTTGGCTATCAACCGCAAGATGGCACCGGCGATGTCTTGTACCATCTCGACCCGCTTTGGGCCGATCCAGCGATCGATTTCATAGGGATCGACAATTATATGCCGCTGTCGGACTGGCGCGATGGCGATGACCATCTGGACCGGCAAGAATTCAAGTCGATCTATGATCTGGACTACCTGCGCGCCAATATCGAAGGCGGCGAGGGGTATGACTGGTATTACCGCGACCCAGAAGAGCGCGATTTACAGATCCGCACGGCCATCGAAGATGGGGCCGAGGGTGAGCCTTGGATCTACCGCTACAAGGACCTCAGGAACTGGTGGGGTAGACCCCACCATGAGCGGATTGGTGGGGTTCGTAACAACACGTCAACGGCGTGGGTGCCCGAGTCAAAACCCATTTGGTTTACGGAACTCGGCTGCGCTGCAATCGACAAGGGTTCTAACCAGCCCAACAAGTTTCTGGACCCGAAATCGTCCGAAAGCGCGATTCCGCATTTCTCAAACGGGCGGCGTGACGACTACATTCAAATGCAGTTCCTGCGCGCCTATTACGAGCACTATGCGACATCGGACAACAACCCGGTCTCGGTCGAATATGAAGCGCCGATGGTGGATATGTCGAAGGCCCATATCTGGGCCTGGGATGCACGGCCCTGGCCGGATTTTCCAAACAATCTGGAGACCTGGAGCGATGGGGACAATCATCTGACAGGTCACTGGTTGACAGGGCGGACAGGCACGCAGCCGCTGTCTCATGTTGTGGCGCGCATTTGTGAAGCCTCCGGGATCACGCAATATGACGTGCGCGAGCTGCACGGTATCGTACGCGGTTATTCGGTCGATGGCATGCAGACGGCGCGCGCACAGTTGCAACCGCTGATGGTGGCATTTGGCTTTGACGCGATTGAAGAGGGCGGCACGCTGATCTTCAGAAACCGGGACGCTGCACCTGTCGTTTCCGTGGCCCCTGAGCAGTTTCTCGTTGAGGGATCAGACTCTGTTTATGAGCAACTTCGTGCGCCTGAGGCAGAGATCGTGGGTCAGGTGCGTTTGGGCTATGTCGAGGCGGACGGGGAGTTCACAACCCGTGTCGCGGATGCACGGTTCCCGGATGATATCACGAACTCCAAATCGCAAAATGATATGCCGTTGTCTCTGATCGGGTCGGAGGCGCGTGGCATCGCTGAACGTTGGTTGGCGGAGGCGCGCGTGGCGCGGGATTCTGTTCGGTTCACATTGCCACCGTCGCGTGGTGACGTGCATGCCGGTGATCTGGTGGAGATCGAAGGACTGGGTGTGACAACGCTGTTCCGGGTCGACCGCGTTGAAGATCAAGGGCCGCGGATCGTTGAGGCGGTTCGCGCTGAACGTCAGATCTATACGCCGAGCGACGCGATCGAGGAAACACCGGTGACCCGACCGTTCCAGGTTCCGATCCCGATCTCAGCACAGTTTCTCGACTTGCCGCTTCTGACAGGCAATGAAGTGCCGCATGCGCCCTATGTTGCCGCGACGGCGCAACCCTGGCCCGGCGGTGCGGCTGTCTATTCAGCCCCGCAGGACAACAGTTATACGCTCAATTCCATTCTTGCACGCCCGGCGATCATGGGCGTGACCCAGAGCGATCTGGCTGGTGCCACGTCAGGAATTTGGGATCGAGGCGAGGCGGTCCGGGTGCAACTTCTGCGCGGCGCGTTGAGCAGCGTCACGCCCGAACAGGTTCTTAACGGGGCCAATGTCGCCGCGCTTGGCGACGGGTCGAACGCGAATTGGGAGGTGTTCCAATTTGCCGAAGCCACTTTGGTCGCCCCAGGCCTTTACGATGTGTCGATACGGCTTCGCGGCCAGGCCGGGACCGAACATCTGGTGCCGCCGATATGGCAGGCCGGAAGCCGGTTTGTCCTGCTCAATACACAGGTCGAGCAGATCGAGCTGGATCTGTCGGCACGCGATCTCGCGCGGCATTACCGGATCGGCCCGTCGACCCGGCCTTTGGACGATCCGTCCTATTCTCACTATGTCGAGGCGATCAAAGGAGCAGGTCTGCGCCCTTACGCCCCGGCTCAATTGACGGTTTTGCGCGACGCGACCGATCTGATGATCACCTGGATTCGGCGGACCCGGATCGACGGGGACAGTTGGTCATCGGTCGAGGTGCCCTTGGGTGAGGACAGCGAAGCTTATCTGCTTCGGGTCTCGAAATCTGGATCTGTTCTACGCGAAGTGACGCTTGGCACTGCAGACTGGACCTACTCCGAGGCGCAGCGCACCGCCGATGGGGCGCTGGCCCCATTCGAAATCGAAGTGGCTCAAATTTCCCAAAGCTATGGGCCCGGAGCTTTTGCAAGGATCGAAATCAATGCCTGAAACAGCCAACCTTAATTTGCCTTTGGTCGAGCCGGCCCAGGCGCAAAAACATGTGACAGTGAATGAGGCCTTCGCGCGGATCGACGCGGCGTTGCAGCTGAGCGTATTGTCGCGCAGTGAAAACACGCCCCCGGCGCTCAATGTCGAAGGCGACATGTATCTCGTCGCCCTTGGTGGAGTGAACGCATGGAGCGGCCAGGACGGCAAACTCGCTGTCTTTGTGAATGGCGGTTGGGATTTTATGGTTCCACAGACCGGCTGGAAGATCTGGGCAATCGATGAAAGCGCGGCACTGACATTTGACGGCGCAAGCTGGCGCGGTGGTGTGCAGGCCATGTCGGCCAGCAAGGCAGCCATGCGGGCCGAAGTGGTCGAGATCGATCACGTAGTCATAGGTGGGTCGGCTACTGAAACCACGACATTCGTGATCCCGGCCAATACCAGCGTCTTCGCAGTGACGGGTCTGGTTCTCGCCGAAATCACCGGAAGCCTGACCAGCTGGTCGCTTGGGGCGGACGGATCGACGAACCGTTACGGTTCCGGGCTGGGATTGGCGCAAGGCTCTTTCGTGCAGGGTCTGACGGGTCAACCACTCAGCTACTACACTGCGGCTCCGCTGACCTTGACGGCTGATGCCGGGTCGTTCGCCTCGGGATCCGTCCGACTGGCGGTCCACCTGATGCGATTTGATCTGCCCGAGGTTTAATGCGCGCCATTGGGCTCAGCGATCTGGTTGCCGCTGCGCGGGCGGCGGAGGCCTTCCCGAAGGACAGCTGGCCTCAGCTCTTCGAGAGCTGGCTTGACCAAGCCCATGCTGCGGACAAATACCGTAAAAAATTTCGACGCAGTCACCGAATTTGGGGCTGTGGGTCGTTGGCCTCTCGCGTGGCTGGCGCGTCGCCGGTGTCGCTTTGCGCCCCGCAGGGGCTCATGTTCCGGGCGTCCCTCGGCACGTTGCTGGCAGCCATTGCTCAGCGCCAAGAAAAAAGGGGCGTGGTGGAGCCATCTATGAATTGTGATCAACGCTGTCACAATCTCTGACTTCCATATTGGAAAATTGCGCATATCTGTTGTAAAACGCGATGCACGCAACAGTTGGGGCCACTCATGGCACATACGCAGCAAAACAAACTCGCCAAACTTGATCCGGTCTGGGACCGGATTTCGCAAGAAGCGCGCGGTCTGGTCGCCAGCGAGCCGCTTCTGGGCGGGCTCGTACATGGCTCGATCCTGCACCACCAGCATCTTGAAGATGCGCTGGCCTACCGGATGGCGCAAAAGCTGTGCTCGGGTGAGATGTCCGAGCAGATCTTGCGTGAAATCGCCGATGAGGCTTACCGCAGCGACGCCGCTTTGAGCGATGCGGCACGCGCCGACATCGTTGCCGTTTTCGAACGTGATCCGGCCTGCCATACCTTTGTCCAGCCCGTGTTATTCTTTAAAGGCTTCCAAGCCGTCCAGTCTTACCGCGTCGGGCATTGGCTTTGGACGCAAGGGCGCAAGGACCTGTCCTATTTCTTCCAGATGCGGATCAGTGAAGTATTTGGCATCGACATTCACCCTGCCGCGAAGATTGGGCAGGGGATCATGATCGATCACGCCCACTCGATTGTCATCGGAGAAACGGCTGTGGTCGGGGACAATGTCTCGATGCTGCACTCCGTCACGCTGGGCGGGACCGGCAAAGAGGATGACGACCGCCACCCAAAGATCGAGGATGGCGTTCTGATCGGGGCAGGGGCGAAAGTTCTGGGCAATATCCGGGTCGGTCATTGCTCGCGCATTGCGGCCGGCTCGGTTGTGCTGGAGAGCATACCGCCGATGAAAACGGTGGCCGGTGTGCCAGCGAAAATCGTGGGCGAGGCGGGCTGCGCCCAACCCTCAATCACGATGGATCAGCTGATTTCAGGCGAATTCTAAGACGCCATTTCGCAACAAAAACCGGCGATTATCCGTTTTTTGCTCATCAGTCTTCCGGCTCTGGGTCTAAATCGACGTAGACGGATGGCAGTCCGACAGTGTTGAAAAGACGCTTTCCCGCA
This sequence comes from Pseudomonadota bacterium, assembly GCA_039193885.1. Classification (GTDB taxonomy): domain Bacteria; phylum Pseudomonadota; class Alphaproteobacteria; order Rhodobacterales; family Rhodobacteraceae; genus Litoreibacter. The sequence goes on along the minus strand of JBCCWL010000010.1, from coordinate 46,788 downwards.
CGCGGGTAATCAATGACATCGTGGTCGCTGCGCTCGCCCATGACCAGGCAGCGGAGTGGCTCTGAGCCGGTGTTGCGAATAATATGGGGCAGGCCACCCTTGCGGTAGCCCAGAAAATCTCCCGGGCCAATGTCATGGTGTTCGTCTCCGATTTCAGCCACGGCGGTTCCTGATAAAACAAAAAGCGCTTCATCTTCAAAATGATGCGCGTGGAAGGCGGTTGTCTCTGCACCCGGCGCGGTTTCGAAGATATTGACGCCAATCCCGGTCAAGCCTGTCGCATCGCCGAGCGATTTCACAGTTCGTTCGACGTTTTTGTTGACGGGATGGGCCTCCGACGAGCCCAGCATCTCAGAAATCTCTCCCGCTTTGAGCAGGTAGCGGGTCACGCAAGCATACCGATCGGGTTTTCAAGATTGGTCTTGATCGCGTTGAGAAGGTTCGCCCCGAGAGCGCCGTCAATCACCCGGTGATCGACCGACATCGTGACTGACATCACGATGGCGGATGTCAGCTCCCCATCTGTGCCGACCACGGGCTTTTTGACCCCGGCCCCGACTGCCAGGATAGCCGCATGCGGCGGGTTGATGATCGCATCGAAATTGTCGATACCAAACATCCCCAGATTGGAGATCGCAAAGCTGCCGCCCTGGTATTCATGAGGCGCAAGCTTTCTGTCCCGGGCGCGCGCGGCGAGGTCTTTCATCTCGACAGAAAGTGCAGAGAGCGATTTGATCTCAGCGTCTTTGAGAACCGGCGTAAACAATCCGCCTTCGATCGCGACAGCCACCGCAACATCAGATGGTGTCAGCTTGAGGGTCCTGTCGCCGGCCCAGACAGCATTGGCCTCGGGCACCTGTTGGAGGGCCAGGGCGCAGGCTTTGATGATGAAATCATTGACCGACAGTTTCACACCACGCGCTTCGAGGGTCTTGTTCAGCTCGCCACGGAACGCCATCAGCGCATCAAGATGAATATCGCGACGCAGATAAAAATGAGGAACTGTTTGCTTGGCTTCGCTCAGCCGCGCGGCAATCGTTTTGCGCATGCCGTCCAGAGGGACCTCTTCATACTGACGGTCGGCATAGGTTTTAAGAACGACATCCGTAGAGGGGCCAGTTGCAGCGGCCGGAGCAGGCGCGGTCGCGGCAGCTGCCGGGGCGGGTGCTGCGGCTGCGGGTTGTGCGGTTGCGGTCTCGACATCTGCCTTGACGATCCGCCCGCGCGGTCCGGAGCCTTTGATCTGTGTCAGATCAAGGCCCTTTTCCGCCGCGATACGTCGCGCCAAAGGCGATGCGAACACGCGGCTGCCATCCGCGCTTGGTGCGGCAGGGGCGGGCGCTTCGGTGACCGCTGCCGCAGGCGCGGCCGCCTCAGCCCCCGCATCGGCGGCGGGGGCCGCCTCTGTCGCTTTGGGGGCTGCTGTCGAGATGTCGTCGGCGGTTTCCCCATCTTCGAGCAAGACGGCGATAGCGGTATTCACCTTAACGCCTTCGCTGCCTTCCGGTACCAGGATTTTTCCGATGATGCCTTCGTCGACGGCTTCAAATTCCATCGTGGCCTTGTCGGTTTCGATTTCCGCCAGAAGATCGCCCGATGTCACTGTATCGCCCTCTTTGACCAACCATTTGGCGAGTGTGCCTTCCTCCATCGTTGGGGACAGGGCAGGCATTAAGATTTCGTTTGGCATGCCTAGAACTCCTTAACGGTAGGTGACGGCGTGAACGGCATCCAGGACCTCTTTGGTCGTGGTCAGCGCCAGCTTTTCGAGGTTTGCCGCATATGGCATCGGGACGTCCTTACCGGTGCAGTTGATGACGGGCGCGTCCAGATAATCAAACGCCTCTTGCATCAAAACTGCCGAGATATGGTTGCCGATCGAGCAAACCGGAAAGCCCTCTTCAACAGTGACGCAACGGTTGGTTTTCTTGACGCTTTCAATAACAGTCTGAGTGTCTATTGGGCGCAATGTCCGCAGGTCAATCACCTCGGCGCTGATCCCTTTTGCGGCCAGTTCGTCCGCCGCTTCAAGCGCGTATTTCATACCGATCCCGAAACTCACGATCGTGACGTCAGATCCTTCGCGCCAGATCTTGGCTTTGCCGAAGGGCACGGTGAAATCGTCCAGGACAGGTACCTCAAATGACTGGCCGTAGAGAATCTCGTTCTCCAGGAAAATGACAGGGTTGGGGTCACGGATCGCAGTCTTCAAAAGACCTTTCGCATCGGCGGCCGAATAGGGCATTGCCACCTTCAAGCCTGGGATCTGAGCATACCAGGCAGCGTAATCCTGGCTGTGCTGGGCACCCACACGGGCGGCCGCACCATTGGGACCACGAAATACGATCGGACATCCCATCTGCCCGCCAGACATATAGAGCGTCTTTGCGGCAGAATTAATAATCTGATCAATGGCTTGCATCGCGAAGTTAAAAGTCATGAATTCGACAATCGGGCGCAGACCTCCGAACGCGGCACCGACACCAATCCCGGCAAAACCATGTTCGGTAATGGGTGTGTCGATCACCCGTTTCTCGCCGAATTCATCGAGCAAGCCCTGACTGATTTTGTAAGCCCCCTGATACTCGGCAACTTCCTCACCCATCAAGAAAACTTCAGCGTCGCTGCGCATCTCTTCAGCCATGGCGTCGCGCAATGCTTCTCGAACAGTCGTAGCTTTCATCTCGGTCCCGCTCGGGATCTCCGCTTCCTGCGGAACGACGACCGCAACCGGGGCAGCAGGTGCCGCGACGCTGGCCTGCGGGGTTTCGGTTGGCGCAGAAGCTGCGGCCGCAGACGGTGGCGTGCTGGATGCGACATCGTCTGCGCTTTCGCCATCTTCAACAAGAACCGCAATTGCGGTGTTCACTTTCACGCCTTCGGTGCCCTCGGCAATCAGTATTTTGCCAACGATGCCCTCATCGACAGCTTCAAATTCCATTGTTGCCTTATCAGTTTCGATTTCAGCCAGAATGTCCCCGGAGGCGACGCTGTCGCCTTCTTTCACCAGCCATTTTGCCAAAGTGCCTTCTTCCATCGTCGGAGAAAGTGCGGGCATCAAGATTTCAGTTGCCATGGTTAAATTCCCCCTCAAGCGTCCGCATAAATGTCAGTATAAAGCTCGGACAGATCTGGTTCCGGGCTTTCTTTTGCGAATTCGGCGCTTTCGTTCACGATGGCTTTGATCTCCTTGTCGATCGCTTTCAGATCGTCGTCACTGGCGTGTTTTCCGGTCACGAGAAGGTCGCGCACATGTTCGATTGCGTCGCGTTCCTCACGCACTTTCTGAACCTCTTCGCGGGTGCGATATTTCGCCGGATCCGACATTGAGTGGCCGCGATACCGGTAGGTTTTGACCTCGAGAATGTAGGGGCCCTTCCCGGCTCGACAGGCTGCGACGGCTTTTTCACCTGCGGCCTTGACCGCCAAAACATCCATTCCGTCGACCTCTTCCCCCTTGATGCCGTAGGCGGCGCCGCGTTCCCAATACGAGGTGGAGTGGGTCGATCGTTTGGTGGAGGTGCCCATCGCGTATTGATTGTTCTCGATGACAAAAACCACTGGAAGGTTCCAGATCTCCGCCATGTTGTAAGCCTCGTACACCTGGCCCTGATTGGCTGCCCCGTCGCCGAAATAGGTGAATGTCACGCGACCGTTGTCGTTGTATTTGTCCGCAAAGGCCAATCCCGCCCCGATCGGCACTTGCGCAGCCACAATGCCGTGGCCCCCGTAAAAGTGCTTCTCTTTCGAGAACATGTGCATCGAGCCGCCTTTGCCTTTGGAATAGCCGCCCTCGCGCCCGGTTAATTCGGCCATAACGCCTTTTGGGTCCATGCCACACGCCAACATGTGTCCATGATCGCGATAGGAGGTTATGCGTTTGTCGCCCTCTTCAGCGGCAGCCTCGAGCCCGACAACAACGGCTTCTTGGCCGATATAGAGATGGCAAAACCCGCCGATGAGGCCCATCCCGTAAAGCTGGCCGGCCTTCTCTTCGAACCTGCGGATTAGAAGCATATCGCGGTAATATTGAAGGAGTTCGTCTTTGGATACGTTTGGTTTTGTGGTAGATTTTTTAGCAGCCACGGGGCGATCCCTCTTCCAGGAAAAGAATATAGTTTAACATTAAACAATCTATAGCAGAGCCAAATTACAATTTCACGTGCGAATTTGCCACGTGCAAATGCCCGCCTTTACTGGCTTAAAAAATCCATGAAAATCATTGGATTATGATTTCATCCATCCGCATGAGACCTAAAATTTCGCGGGCCTGTACATCGAGCAGATCAAGATCGAGGTAGCCATCGGAGAGGCGATGGGTCTTGTTGCGCATCGTGGCCAGCTCTGATTCAAGTCCGTTCAGCTCAGTGCGTAGCGTTTGGATTTCGGCCTCAACCTGCACGCGGCGGAAGATACCGTAGTCACCTTGCACGGCAGCGAATGTAAAATAGGCACCAATGCAAAACAGCACCAAACACACGACGAGTGGCGTAAGCGATCTGGATGTCTGCAATGCTGTCATTACGTCTGCCTGAATGTTGTCTCGTTGCGGACAACTTGTCAGACAAAGAATCACAGACTGTCGGCTTTGGGAATCCCCTAATTGCACAGACCTTCAATTTAGGCGTAAAAAGGCCGCCTTTCAGAGATTTAGCCCCTTAAGTTGAGAAGCCGGCGCGGCCTGTGCGCCAGCCCTTCGCGACTACTCTTTGCCTTTGTAAATGGCGACAAGCTTGCCGAGCATGGCCAATGCGTCCTCGCGATCCCTTTGGAAGGAATTGCGCCCGATGATCGAGCCGTTGCCGCCGCCATCGCGGATTGCGCGTGCATCATCATAAACGCTGTCGGCACCCTTCTTGGCCCCGCCAGAAAATACAATCAAGCGGCGTCCGTTGAACGATGATTTCACGCAATCGGCCACACGCGCCGCTTGGGTTGCGATATCAATGTTCTGATCTTCATAGACCTTGCGCGCCTCTGGCAGCATCAAGTGATCGGTCGACAGTTTGACTTTGATGATATGGGCCCCCAACAGCGCCGCTATATGGGCGGCATAAGAGGCAATATCGATGGCCGTTTCGCCGTCTTTGGTGATCCCCTCGCCACGCGGATAGGACCAGATCACCGTCGCGACACCTTTCGACGCGGCCTCTTTGCGCATCTCGACAATCTCTTCGAACATGTCGAGCGCCATGTCAGACCCCGGATACACGGTGAACCCGATGGCAGAACAGCCCAGCCGCAACGCGTCGTCGACACTGGCAGTCACAGCCTGGTCTTTGCCTGATGTTGCCGACATCAACGAGTTGGCCGAGTTGACCTTCAAAATCGTTGGGATCTGGCCGGCATAGGTGTCGGCCCCAGCCTCGAGAGGCCCAAGCGGCGCAGCATAAGCGCTCAGGCCTGCGTCAATTGCGAGCTGGTAGTGGTAATGCGGGTCATACCCGGCGGGATTCGGCGCGAAGGACCGCGCAGGCCCGTGTTCAAAACCCTGATCAACAGGAAGAATAATCAGTTTTCCTGTTCCCCCCAGCTTTCCGTTCATCAGGATCCGGCACAGATTTGCCTTTACCCCGGGGGTTTCACCTTCGTAATTTGATAGAATTTTTTGAACAATTCGTGTCGCGCGCATGGCTGATACCTTTACTGGAAGACATGGCCCACGGCTTACTGTCTGGGCGCAGGGCTGGCAACGATGTTGGCGCTAACACGAAGGAAATTAAGCGTAAACTCACTGTTTCCGGCCTCAAAACCCGGTTCAGGAGCGTCAGAACTGGAAATCGCGGTGCTCAGCCGCCGAGTGCTTTCACGCCAGGCAGGGTCTTGCCCTCCATCCATTCCAGGAACGCGCCGCCTGCGGTCGAGATATAGGTGAATGCGTCGGCGGCCCCAGCGGCGTTGAGCGCAGCAACGGTATCGCCCCCGCCAGCGACCGAGATCAATTTGCCTGCGCGGGTCAGTTCCGCTGCGGCTGTCGCTGCGGCATTAGTCGCAGCATCGAAAGGCGGGATTTCAAAGGCCCCGAGCGGGCCATTCCAGATCAGCGTCTGGCAGGTTTCAAAAACGCCCTGCAGGGCCTGCACAGTCTCGGGGCCCGCATCCAGGATCATGGCATCCTCGGGGCAGGCGTGAAGCGGCAAAACCTCGTGCGCAGCGCCGGATTTGAATTCGCGTGCAACGACGATGTCCTTGGGCAGGTGGATCGCGCATCCCAGCGCTTGCGCTTTGGTCAGGATCTCTTGTGCGGTCGCGGTCATGTCACGTTCAGCCAGGGATGTGCCAATCGCGATGCCCTGCGCGGCCATAAAAGTATTTGCCATGCCGCCGCCAATCACCAGATGATCGGTTTTTTCGACCAGATTGCTTAGAAGATCGAGTTTCGTCGACACTTTGGCACCGCCCACGACGGCGGCCAGTGGACGTTTGGGGTGGCCGAGCGCATCCTCAAGCGCGCCGAGTTCCGCAGCCATCAGACGCCCCGCGCAGGAGGGCAGCAAATGGGCCAGGGCCTCGGTCGAGCTGTGCGCTCGGTGCGCGGCTGAAAACGCGTCATTCACATAGGCGTGGCCGATGCTGGCCAGGCGCTGCGCTAAGCCCGTATCGTTCTTTTCCTCACCCGGATCGAACCGCAGGTTTTCAAGAAGGAGAATATCATCGCGCGTCATTTGCGCGGCGGCATCGCCGTAGCCACTGTCGACAAATGTGACGTTTTGACCAAGCGCGGCTTCAAGTGCGGGAACAACGACGCGCAGCGACATTTCCGGTACGACTTGCCCCTTTGGCCGGCCGAAATGTGCCAGCAGGATAACCCGCCCGCCCGCGTTCTGAATGTCTTTGATCGTGGGCACGATCCGCTCGATCCGCGTGGCATCGGTCACCACTCCGTTCTCGACCGGTACATTGATATCCACACGCACAAGGACGCGTTTGCCCATCCAGTTTAGGTCGTCGAGTGTCTTCCAAGCCATAGTCATCCCCTTGCTGGGACCGGGTCTTCAGTGTCCCTGCTTTACCACCATATTGCGACGTGGTTGCCGCGGCAAAAGATTGATCTACAATAGTTTTCCCATTGCAACAGCTGTGTCCGCCATGCGGTTGGAGAAGCCCCACTCATTGTCGTACCAGCTGAGCACGCGCACCATGTTGCCATCAAGGACTTTGGTCTGGTCGGCGGCGAGAATGGAGGAGCGTGGGTCATGGTTGAAATCCATACTCACCAGCGGATCTTCGGTATATCCCAATATGCCCTTTAGCGGCCCGCTTTCAGAGGCTGCCTTCATCACGGCATTGACCTCCTCGACAGTTGTCGGGCGCGCGGCTTCGATGGTCAGATCGACGACCGAGACATTGGGTGTGGGCACCCGGATCGCCACGCCATCGAGCTTGCCCTCAAGCTCAGGCAAAACAAGCGACACCGCCCGCGCTGCGCCGGTTGAGGTGGGGATCATGCTCATCGCTGCGGCGCGTGCGCGGTAGAGATCTTTATGCATTGTGTCGAGTGTCGGTTGATCGCCGGTGTAGGAGTGGATTGTCGTCATGAAGCCTTTGGTGATCCCAAGGCTGTCGTTCAACAATTTGGCGACCGGGGTCAGGCAGTTGGTGGTGCAGGACGCATTCGAGACCACCAGATCATCCTTGGTCAAGGTGCCCTCGTTGACGCCGTAGACAATCGTCTTGTCGGCCCCCTTGGACGGCGCTGAGACCAAAACCCGCGACGCACCGTTGGACAGGTGAATCTTGGCTTTCTCTTTGTCGGTGAAAATACCGGTGCATTCGAAAGCGATGTCAACATCTGCCCAGGGCAGCTCTTCGGGGTTGCGGATCGCGGTTACGGTGATCGGTCCGCGCCCGACATCGATTGTGTCGCCGTCCACGCTCACCTCTTGTGGAAAGCGGCCATGGACCGAATCAAAGCGCAACAGATGAGCGTTCGTTTCGACCGGGCCGAGATCATTGATATGCGTCACCACGATATCCGTGCGCCCGCTTTCGACGATTCCCCGCAAAATATTCCGACCGATTCTACCGAACCCGTTAATGGCAACTTTGACGGACATAAATTAACTCCTGAATGGCATTTGTTACCGCTAACATCTCAAGTTTCCTCGAAACGTCAACCTTCGATCTGTTGCAATTCAGGCGCGTGTACGTTCCTGCGCGTTTTGTGTCGTCCAGTGACGCGAAAGCTCTTCCATGGAAACTGCAACACCACAGAAATACCCTTGAACCATGTCGAAGCCCATAGCTGCGAGGATATTATATTGGGTCTGCGTTTCGACTCCTTCAGCCACGGTTCGCATGTTGAGGACCCGGGCCATTGTCAGTGTTGCTTCAAGCAGCGCACGAGATTGTGGGGATTTCATTGCGTCAATAACCAAGAGGCGATCGACCTTAAGCGTGTCGAACGCACCCTTGCGCAGATATCCCAGGGACGAAAAGCCACTGCCATAATCATCCAGCGCGATCGTGTAGCCCCTAGATTTCAGGTGGGTCAGCGCCTGTGGCAGCATGTCGGGATTGGGAACGATGGCATTTTCGGTCACTTCGATCTCAACGCGATCAGGCGCGATATTGTGATCGGATAGGGCACGAGTCATATCGGCCTCAAAACCCGGATCCACAATCTGCAAAGGGGACAGGTTGACGTTGATCCGAAAGCCGGGGGCCGCGAACCGGGCAAGATCAAGTGCGACCTGATCGACGATCAATAGGCTTAGCTCGCGTAGCAGGCCTGAGGATTCGGCCAGCGGTATGAACTGATCGGGCTCCATCATGCCAAGATCATCGGAGTGCCAGCGCACCAGTGCCTCGGCACCGGCTATTGCACCGTTTTGCGCATTGAGGATCGGCTGGTAAAGAACTGTAAATCCTTTATTTTCGACAATCGCTTGGGTCAAGCTGCTCAGAAGTTCTGCGCCCTCAGCTTGCGGGCTGCCCTCTTGTTCGGTGGTCTGCGTGGCGACACTGTCTTTCGTGTTTCGCGCTCGCGTGGACAGGCTCGCCATGGCCGACAATCCGGCCGCAAGCAGACCGCAAGCCGCCGCAGCAATTATAACGTCAGACAGAAAGAGACCGACCGAGGCGAGCGCTAGAAGTGCCGCCGCTCCGCATATACCGCGGACATGCCCCGTCGCGTAATTTAACCACATGTCTATCATGCTTTGGCGGGGCGGGGTGTGCATTACAACACCCGACTTCGGTCCATATGCGGGTTCTCCGTTGGTCGTTTAAGAAACCGTTAACTCTCTAACATTAACGAATGTTTAATGTCCCTTAATTTTCGCTGAATTAGCGCCAGAATGCGAGATATTCGGTCAGATCGACCAATTTTTGGCTCAGAAAAATAAGCCAACCCGCGTCAAACAAGGTGTAGTCAAGCGCCATCAGCGCCGCGATCAAAATCCCCAGCACCAGCGCTATGCGGTTTGTCATAGGTTATCAGCAGATCTTTTGGCGATCTGTCACTCTCTTGGGTTTAGAGACGTCCCATGGTCGCCGCGACATCGGCCATACGGCAAGAGAAGCCCCATTCGTTGTCATACCAAGCCAACACTCGAACAGTGCGACCACCCACAACCTTAGTCTGGTCGGGCGCAAAGATCGACGAGTAATTCGTGTGGTTGAAATCGATGGAGACTTTTTGCTCTGGATCATAGGACAACACGGCACCCATATGGCCATTGGCCGCGTCTTCGACGACGGAATTGACCTCCTCGACGGTGACATCCTTGCGGGCCTCAAAGGTCAGATCAACCGCAGAGACGTTCGGCGTGGGCACGCGCATGGCCGTGCCGTCTAGTTTGCCAGCCAGCTCGGGCAGCACCTCACCAAGGGCTTTTGCTGCCCCTGTGGAGGTCGGGATTATTGCCATCGCCGCAGCGCGCGCGCGATAGAGATCTGAATGACGACGGTCCAAGGTCGGCTGGTCGCCGGTATAAGAGTGAATGGTGGTCATGATCCCGCGCTCGATCCCGATGGCGTCGTTGAGGACTTTGGCGAGCGGTGCCAGGCAGTTTGTCGTGCAGGATCCGTTCGAGACAATCCTATTGGCCGGCGTCAGGTCGCGGTGGTTCACGCCATAAACGATGGTTTTGTCGACGTTCTTTGCCGGGGCAGATATCAGCACACGCTTGGCCCCGCGTTCAAGATGGACTGCCGATTGAGGCCCTGAATTGAACTTGCCAGTGCATTCCAGGACGACATCGATGCCGTCCCAATCCAGTTCTTGCGGGTCGTAGGTTGAAAAGACTTTCATCGGGCCGCGACCGAGATCCATCGTATCGTTGTCGACGCGGATCTCTCCGGGGAACCGGCCATGAATGGAGTCGTATTTCAAAAGATGTGCGTTGGTTTCGATCGGTCCGGTTGCATTGATCGCGACGACCTGAATATCGTTGCGTGCGGCTTGCGTGATATGGGCCAATGTGCAGCGCCCGATCCGCCCAAACCCGTTTATTGCAACCGTGGTGGTCATCTTTAACGCTCCTTACCAACTACGTGTGCCCCAGGGTTGGTATACGCGCAGAGGTAAATTCTGAGAAGACAAAAAAACGCGTTATGCCAGTGTGTTAGCGATAACAGACGGCAAAATCGCGCGTGATTTTACGCGCTTTGTGATCAGTCTGATGTGTTAGCGATAACTGTTTCGCCAGAGCGTCTGGTGGCTGGTCAGCCGAGTCGCGCCAAAGCTCGGCGGTTGCGGCCTGAACCTAGCTCGGCTCTAGTCGTTCGGCGACGGCTTCCGCCCGTGCAGCGATCTCTGCAAGGCTGTCGATGACAGCATCGGGGATCACCGCAACTTCGACCTTCTCGGCAGGCGTGGATTTGAGTGTCTCGTTCTCACCATTCAGTTTGCGCATCTGGCTTTCCAGGCTGCGCAGCTCCTCTTCAAGGCCCGCGGTTTTGTCCGCCAGCATCAACCCGGCCATCAACAGCATCCGGGTCTCGGGCATCCGCCCGATCTGTTCCGAGAGCACATTTGCCTCATTGTTGAGAAGCTTTGCGGCCGATTGCAGAAAATGCTCTTCACCGGCTTGGCAGGCGACTCGAAATGCGCGCCCTCCGATGTTGATTTCAACTTCAGGCATGGGTTGCCTCCTCTGCCACAAGCGGGCTCAACTCTGCCAGCATCTCGTCCAATTCGTCCAGGTCGGCTTGCCTGCGGGCCTTCAGGTCTTCGATCTGAGCGAGTGCCTCGGCATCGGCGCTTTCCGAATATTGGCCCGCGCGCAGGTCCCGGTTGGCATCCTGGAGCATATCGACCAATGTCTGCAGCCGCTGATTTTCTACGCTGAGCGTCTCGATCCGCTTGACCATGCGCATTTGCCGGGTCTCCATCCGTTCGATCCGGGCCGTGTGTTTTTCCCGTGTAGCGACCATCCGTTCGATTGTGGCCCGCTCAATCTCCAGCTCTTCGAGCAGTTCCGCCTCTTTCCCAGAGGACTGAAGCCCGCCGGTGCCACCATGGGCGGGAGCCGCTTCAAGTCCCTGATCAATGCGGTCCAGCGCAGCGCGTATCCGTCGCTCAAGCTCGACAATATCTGGCATTGCAAATCCCCTGTTTGCGAAGCGCCGGACCCAATCCGGCGTTCTATCTTGCGTATTAACGATGATTATCAATCCTATACTGGGCGTTCCGCAAGTCTTTCGTCGATGTTTTTTTCGTTTGGCATGGATCGGCCGGTGGCGCGGGCGCAATTTGACCGACCTGTCGGTGCGCGGAACGTATGTCTGGGCGGATGGAATCGCGGTTTCAGGGCGGCGATCTGCTTGAACTCCCGGCTCGTGCTGGTATCACCGTCGCAAACGTATCGCCTGCCCGGGCAGGCACGACCTAGGAGAACATGCCTGTGGATATCGAAACTTTGCGCGCCAGACACCCGGACCACTGGAACAAGGCCTGCGCGATCCGCGCGCTGACGCTGGATGCCGTTGCGGCAGCAAATTCCGGGCATTCTGGTATGCCCATCGGTATGGCGGATGTGGCGACGGTTCTGTTCGAGAAGCATCTGAATTTTGACGCGGGCACACCCGATTGGCCAGATCGCGACCGGTTTATTCTGTCAGCCGGCCACGGATCGATGTTGCTCTATTCGCTTCTGCATCTGACGGGGTATGCCGATATGACCCTCGAGCAGGTGAAGAACTTCCGCCAATTGGGCGCGATCACAGCTGGTCACCCGGAGTACGGACATGCCAAGGGCATTGAGACGACTACGGGACCGTTGGGGCAGGGGATCGCAAACTCCGTTGGATTTGCCATCGCCGAAGAGTTGCAGCGTGCACGCTATACCAAGAAACTGGTCGACCACTATACTTATGTGATTGCCGGCGACGGCTGCCTGATGGAAGGCGTGAGCCAGGAGGCCATCGGCATTGCCGGCCGCCATGAGTTGGGCAAGCTGGTCGTGTTCTGGGACAACAACAACATCACGATCGATGGCACGGTTGAGCTGTCTGACCGCACCGATCAGGTGAAACGGTTCAAGGCGTCCGGCTGGCATGTTCAGGAAATCGATGGCCATGATCCCGAGGAAATCGACGAGGCGATCGCCAAGGCGAAAAAGGCAGGCAAACCCTCGATGATCGCGTGCAAAACCAATATCGCGCTCGGCACCACGGCGCAGGACACTTCGAAAGGGCATGGTGCCTTGACCGATGCCGGCCTGATCGCGGATGCGCGCGCGACATGGGACTGGCCGCATGCCCCGTTTGACATCCCCGCTGATATCAAAGCCGCCTGGGCGGCGATTGGCACGCGCGGAGTGGAGATGCGACAGGCCTGGGAGGAGCGCTTTGCCGCGGTCTCCGCATCGCGACGCAAGAATTTCATGCGCGAGTTGTCGGGGGACGTTCCGAACAAACTCCCCGCGACAATCAAGGCCTTGAAGAAGCAAGTCTCCGAAGCGCAGCCGAAGGTCGCCACGCGGAAGGCCTCGGAAATGGCGTTGGAAGTGATCAATCCCATCATGCCGGAAACCTTCGGCGGTTCGGCCGATTTGACCGGCTCGAACAACACCAAGACTGCCGATCTGGGCGTGTTCGATACATCGAACCGCAAGGGGCGCTACATGTATTACGGAATTCGTGAGCATGGCATGGCGGCGGCGATGAACGGCTTGGCGTTGCATGGGGGCGTGAAGGTCTATGGTGGCACATTCATGTGCTTTACCGATTATGCACGCGGGGCCATGCGCCTGTCCGCCTTGATGGGGGTGCCGGCGACTTACGTGATGACCCATGATTCCATCGGCTTGGGCGAAGACGGTCCAACCCACCAGCCGGTGGAGCATCTGGCGATGTTGCGCGCGACGCCGAATATGAACGTGTTTCGCCCGGCGGATGCAGTTGAGACGGCGGAGGCCTGGGAGATGGCGCTTTCGTCGAGCTCGACGCCGTCGGTTCTGGCGCTGAGCCGTCAGGGCGTGCCGACACTTCGCACCACACATCAGCTGAAAAATCAGGTGGCGCAAGGGGCCTATGTGCTGGCCGAGGCCGACAGCAAACGGCGCGCCATTTTGATGGCCACGGGCACCGAGGTGTCGGTGGCGATGGCCGCCAAGGATCTGCTGGAGGCCGAAGGGATCGGAACCCGCGTGGTCTCGATTCCCTGCTGGGAGCTGTTTGAAGAACAGGACGAAAAATACCGCCGCAAGGTACTGCCCGCCGGACCGGTACGTGTTGCGATCGAGGCGGGCATTCGTTTCGGCTGGGACCGTTGGCTATTTGGCGAACGCGGCAAGCGCGAGAAATCAGGGTTCATAGGGATGCATGGCTTTGGGGCATCGGCCCCGGCCAATGAGCTTTACGCGCATTTCGGAATCACCGCCGAGGCCACCGCCGCCAAGGTCAAAGCGCTCCTGGCAGGCGACTGGGAGCCTAGCTAGCCCAACAACAAAGCCCGCCATCGTGGCGGGCTTTTCATTTTATTTACAGAATCTTACGGCGCAGATGGACCGCAGATCTCAGGCGTTGGCTTCGCGGATCTTGTCCGCGGCCTCTTTGTCGTAGGAGACTTGATTTTCTTCGAACAAGGTGTCGAGTTCTCCCGACAGGGTCATTTCGGTGATGATGTCGCATCCGCCGACGAATTCGCCTTTGACGTAGAGCTGCGGGATGGTCGGCCAGTCAGAATAATCCTTGATCCCCTGACGGATCCCGTCATCGGCAAGCACATTCACGTCCTTGTAGGCGATGCCCATGTAGTTAAGCACACCGGCCACGCGGGAAGAGAACCCGCATTGCGGCATCTCCTTTGTGCCTTTCATGAACAGCACCACATCATTGTCGGTGACGGTTGATTTGATTTCTTCGGTCGGGTCGGACATCGGGTTACTCCGGGGTTTTTGTGGTGAGGGCAAGCGCGTGCAGCTCGCCATTTGGTCCGTCCATCTTGCCTTTCAGGGCAGAGTAGACGGCGCGTTGTTGTTGGACGCGGTTCATACCGCGGAAACTTTCATCGATCACCAGGGCCGCCATATGCACACCGTCATCGCCTTCAACCGTAATCTGGGCGTCCGGAAAGCTGGCGCGGATCAGATCTTCAATTTCCTGCGCATGCATTGGCATCGGTCGGGTCCTTTTGGTCGCTTAGTGCGAATGTAGGTCTGGGCTCGGGGCGCTGCAAGGGAAACTCACGACAAAGCTGCCTCAAAGCTGCTGCGGTAGAGCGCGGATAGCGCCTCCAGCGGGGCCTCGCTGCTGCCAAATCTCACATTCGACCCGGTGAATCGTCCGACTGTACTAAGCGTCACGCCGGCGCGCCCTGCCGCAATCATCAGCGCTTCGGCCTTGTCGAACGAGCATCCGATCAGGTAGCGTGCCTGATCTTCGCCAAACAGTGTGGCCGTCGTGTCGTCGTCAATCTGCACGCCGACTCCCGCAGCTTCAGCAAGCTCAAACGCAGCCAACGCCAGGCCGCCATCGGACAAATCCGTGCACGCGTCGATCCAGTCGCGATTATCCCGAATGAACTGGCCGTTGCGCGCTTCAAGCGCGAGGTCAACCTCAGGCGCGTCGCCGTCTTCGCGGTTAAACACTTCCGACAACAGCGCGGACTGACCCAAGTGGCCGTTTGTTGCCCCCAGTAAAACAGCGACATGTCCTTCGCGGACCTGGCCTGATATCGCGTGATCGAGATCTTCGATCAACCCGACCGCCCCGATTGTCGGTGTCGGCAGGATCGCAGCCCCGTCGGTTTCGTTGTAAAGCGAGACATTGCCCGACACGATCGGCATATCAAGTGCCGCCACAGCTGCTCCGATGCCTTTGATGGCCCCGACGAACTGCCCCATGATCTCTGGCTTTTCTGGATTGCCGAAATTCAGATTATCGGTCGTGGCCAGTGGGGTCGCGCCCGCCGCACAGAGATTTCTATACGCCTCGGCCACGGCCTGGGCCCCACCACGCTCCGGATTGGCTTTCACGTAGCGCGGCGTCACGTCGGAGGTGAAGGCCAGCGCCTTTCGGGTCCCATGCACGCGCACCAGACCAGCGCCAGAGCCGGGCGTGACCACCGTATCGGCCATCACCTGGGAATCGTATTGCTCATAGACCCAGTTCTTTCCGGCATAGTTCGGGCCGGAAATCAGCGCCCGCAGCCCGTCAATCGCATCGATCTGCGGAAGCTCTTCGAGCGGATCAGGCGATGGTGTCTCCACCCAGGGCCGATCATATTCCGGCGCGGTCCCAGAAAGGGCTTTTAGCGGCAGATCGGCCTTCAAGTCGCCGTTCAGCTCGACCACAAAGCGGTCTTCGGCGATGGTTTCACCAACGATGGCGAAATCCAGATCCCACTTGTCGAAGACCGCCTTGGCTTCGGCTTCCAATTCGGGGTTGAGCACCATCAACATGCGTTCCTGCGACTCGCTCAACATCATCTCATAGGCGGTCATATTTGCCTCGCGCACCGGCACTTTTTCCAGCCAGAGGCGCACGCCCAAATCGCCCTTATCGCCCATCTCAACGGCCGAACAGGTCAGCCCCGCGGCCCCCATGTCCTGAATAGAAATCACCGCCCCGGTCTGCATCAACTCCTGGCAGGCCTCCATCAGACGTTTCTCGGTGAACGGGTCGCCAACCTGAACGGTTGGGCGTTTTTCTTCGATCGTTTCGTCGAACTCTGCGGAGGCCATCGTGGCCCCCCCAACCCCATCGCGACCGGTTTTGGCCCCCAGATACACGACTGGCATGCCAATCCCAGAAGCCGCCGAGTAAAAGATTTTATCCGAGTCTGCCAAACCAGCTGCGAATGCATTGACCAGGCAATTGCCATTATAGGCCGGGTGAAAGCGCACTTCGCCGCCGACTGTTGGCACGCCAAAGCAGTTGCCGTACCCGCCAATGCCCGCCACAACGCCCGAGACCAGACTTTTCGTTTTCGGATGGGCAGGGGCACCAAAGCTCAAAGAATTCATCGCCGCGATCGGACGGGCACCCATGGTAAAGACATCGCGCAGAATGCCGCCCACACCCGTCGCGGCCCCTTGGTAGGGCTCAATATAAGACGGGTGGTTGTGGCTTTCCATTTTGAAGACCACGGCCTGACCGTCACCAATGTCGACGACGCCGGCATTCTCGCCCGGTCCGCAAATGACCTGAGGTCCCTCAGTCGGCAGCGTCCGCAGCCACTTCTTTGATGATTTATAGGAGCAATGCTCGTTCCACATCGCCGAGAAAATACCGAGTTCGGTGAATGAGGGCTGGCGTCCGATGATCTCAAGAATACGGGCGTATTCTTCCGGATTTAGCCCATGGGCGGCAATCAGATCTTCGCTTATGTCCGGATCCTGCATTTAGCCCATCTCCCCTAGCATGCGCGCTACGCGCTTCATAGGCGAGTGCCGGTCAGGATTAAAGAGCCCAATCTGCGAAATTATGCCTTCGTATCGGGCAACACATTGGCCTGAGCGATGTCGGCGGGCAGGTTCAAAATAACCGTTGTACCGTCGCCTGGGGTGCTTTCGAGCTCCAGCCGCCCGCCAGACTGCGCAACGAAGCCCTTGGCCATGGACAATCCCAGGCCCGAGGCCGATGCTGGCTTCTTGGTCGAGAAGAACGGATCGAAGACCTTGCCAATAACATCCCTAGGAATGCCAACACCATTGTCCCTAAGTTTCATTTCGACATACGGACCGGGGGTCAGGCGCGAGCCAAGCTGTGTATTCGCGACGCGATTGCGCAATTCGATCTCAAGTCGTCCCGTGCCCTCAAAGGCGTCCCGCGCATTCTCAACAATATGAATGAGCGCCGCTGTCAAGCGATCTTCATCGGCCTGGATGTCCCACAGGCCATCGTGGAACACGATATCGAGGTTTGCATCGTTGCCCAGCACATCCTTGGCCGTCTGGCTGAACCCGGCGAAGAATTCCTGCAAGTTAATCTTCTGTGTCTTGAGAGGAAGCTGCCTGGAAAAGGCCAGCAGTTGCGAGGTCACGATCGAGGCCCGGTGGGCTGCGTCTCGCGCCTCTTGAGCCAGTTCGTCCTTTTCTTTCGGCGTTTTAACGACGGTAATCAGTTCAAGATTGCCCATGACCGCAGTCAGAATATTGTTGAAATCATGGGCAATTCCCGCTGTCAGCCGACCAACAGATTGCAGCTGCTTGGCCTCGAAATCGAGCTGCTCATCATCAAGGCGCTGCGCAAGAAACTTGTGATGTTCATAGAGGCAAGCGTTGAAATAGGTGCAAATCGCAAGGCTGACGATCCAGATTACCACCCCTTGCGCATTTGTCTGGGCAACATCGACAATCTGCGCGGTGAACCACAAGAATGCCAAAGTTATGGCAACAGCGTCGAGAGTTGTCAGCACATCGACATTGTTGCGCGTGGTCAGCGCGTTCATCGCCGCCCCGACGACTATAGCAAGGGATATGATGACGAAGGCTATGTCGCCAACGCTGTAGAGATAGGCTGCGAAGCTAAAGAGTAAGGCGTAGCGAAAGGCGTCGATGCAAAAGTAGACCGCAAAGCGCTGATAGGACGGGGCCGCGACAAACCATCTTGAGACCGCGATACCAAGTGCGACAGTAATCAGGTAGGCGGACGAGAAATAGATGGCCTCGACAAAGCCGTGGGACACAACCAATAGCAAGGAGACGAGCACGACAATGGCGACTCGGCTAATCAACTCGGCGCTACCAAGCGAATTGGTAGCTGTCAGAACTTGAGACGCGTCCCGAAGGCGCGCCTGACTCAAATCCAGCATTTTCCCCAGCTTTCATTTGCTGTCAGAACCTTACGGCAATAATTAAGATCTGACCTAATAAAGTTTAGACATGGTTAAGAAAAATTAACCGAACATAAACGGCGACAGTGTTTCCGGCCGGGGTCTGGTGCCACGGTGGCGAAATGCCAGGCGCAATTCGAAGACACGCTGAAGAAATGAGAAACAGCTAAACATTTGAAATTATGTTGTTTTAAATTCGCTTTGTCGCAGGGCGAAAAAAAAGGCCGAGCGTTTGCTCGGCCTAAGTCCAACAGGGAGGTTAACAGCAACGCTGTTGCTGTTGAGACTCACCTAATCGGCCCTGACCCCGCTTTCAAGGAATAGCTGCACAAAAAACAGGCATATCTGCTATGCAGAAAATGCATAGCTCTAGGAGGCGCTGTTTAGCCGTCTTTGCGTGTTAATCTGTTCAACCACGAAATCCCGGAATGCAGCGATACGCTTGGAATGGCGCAACTCTTCCGGATAGGCGAGGAATACGGGGACGTCATTCGATTGGATGTCTTCCAGAACGCGGACCAAGTTGGAGTTGCGGACCGCTGTGTAATCGGGAAGCACGCCAATTCCCAGGCCGTGTTCGACCGATTGCAGCACGCCGAAATAGTTGTTCACGGTTAACAGATTTGGCAAATCATAGCTCAGCAGCTGACGTACAAGCATTGCGCCCGCGCTGACCTGTGTCGAGTTGATATTCTGGCAGATCAGCCGGTGATCGCGCAGATCTGCCATTTGCTGAGGTGCGCCGTGCTGCGCGATATAGGCTTCGCTTGCATAAAGGCGCATCGAGACGCTCATCAGTCGTTTTCGAACAAGGTCGGCTTGGCTCGGCTCTTTCATGCGAATGGCCACATCGGCCTCGCGCATTGGCAGGTCGAGCACGCGTTCCTCCAGCATCAGATCGATGTTCAGATCCGGGTAGTCTGCATAAAGCGCCGAAAGCCGCGGGGCCAACCACAAAGAGCCAAAGCCGATCGTTGTGGTCACCCGGAGTTCGCCGAAAACCTCCTCTTCGCTGTCGCGAATGCGCGCCGAGGCGGCGTCTAGGCGCTTGGTGATCGACTTTGTGGCGTCGAACAAAAGCTCGCCCTGTTCCGTCAGAATAAGCCCGCGGGCGTGGCGGTGAAATAATATGGAATTCAGCGATTCCTCCAGCGCTCTGATCTGCCGGGAAACGGCCGATTGCGACAGATGCAACGTGTCGCCCGCATGTGTCAGACTGCCTGCGTCAGCGACCGCGTGAAAGATGCGCAACTTGTCCCAGTCCATGATGCCTGTGCCAGATTTGAAGTTTCGTTACTGTCGCGTGTGCGCTGATTTTCTGTTTGCGCTGGTATCGTTTTAGACAATGCTGGGGGAAAGGCCCAGTGTGAAACGAACGAGATAGCGAATAGACAGCTTGATGGGTCATACTTTTTGACCTATTATGACCCAAACGCTCCGCAAAGAGCATAAGACAAGGGAGTTGCCTAATGGGTATGCAGGACGTGTCTTTGAAGGACCGTTTCGACCTGGACAAAGAACTTGTGTTGATGAACGGAACGCAGGCTCTTGTACGCTTGATGCTAATGCAAAAGGCACGCGACGTGGCGTCGGGCCTGAATACAGGCGGGTATGTCACCGGATATCGCGGATCGCCGCTCGGGGCCGTAGATCAGCAAATGTCACAGGCGCAACCCATGTTAAATGCGTCAGATATCCTGTTTCATCCAGGTCTGAACGAAGATCTGGCGGCAACTGCAATGTGGGGCACCCAACAGGCAGAGCTGCGCGGCGAGGGCAAATATGACGGTGTCTTCGGCCTTTGGTATGGCAAAGGTCCGGGCGTCGACCGCTCGGGCGATGTGATGCGCCATGCCAATATGGCCGGAACGTCGCGGCACGGCGGAGTGATCATGGCCATGGGTGATGATCACACCGGCGAAAGTTCGACCACCTGTCACCAATCTGACTTTGCGATGGTCGACACCTATATGCCGGTTCTGTCTCCGGCCGGCGTGCAGGAGATTCTGGATTTCGGAATTTACGGCTTCGCCTTGTCTCGCTTTACCGGGCTTTGGGCGGGTTTGAAGCTGATGAAGGACACGGTCGAGGCCACCTCGGTCGTTGACGGGTCCCTGAACCGGGTTCAGATCACCCTTCCTGAGTTTGAAATGCCTGAAGGCGGTTTGAACATTCGGTTGGTCGATCACTGGATTCCGCAGGAGGAACGGGTAATCGACCATAAACGCTTTGCCGCCGAAGCGTTTTCAAAAGCCAATCAGATGGACCGCCGGGTCTATGGCAAGCCCGGGGCAAAGATCGGCTTTGTGGCGGCCGGCAAGAACTGGCTGGATCTGGAACATGCGCTGTCGCTGCTGGGCATAGATTCGGACGAGGCGATGCGTTTGGGTCTGACCACCTACAAGGTGGGGCAGACCTTTCCTTTAAATATGGACGGGTTTCGCGACTGGGCAGAAGGGCTCGACCTGATTGTGGTCGTCGAAGAAAAGCGCAAGCTGATCGAGGTTCAGATTAAGGAGGCCCTGTTTGATCACCGTGACGGACGCCGGGTCTACGGCTGGCGCAAGGGTGGCTTGCACCAGGAGGAGCTTTTCGCGACGCGCTATGCGCTCGATCCCGTAACGATTGCCGAGAAAATCGGCGGGATCCTGGTGGAGGAGGGGCGCAACACGGACCGGATCGGCGCGGGCCTTGCAATGCTGGCCGAGGCGCGCAGATCCGACAACGCCGACGATATAGCGGCCCGGTTGCCGTATTTCTGTTCGGGCTGTCCGCATAACAGCTCTACCAAAGTCCCGGACGGGTCGCGCGCCTATGCCGGGATTGGCTGTCACTTCATGGTGCAATGGATGGACCGCGACACGATGGGATTCACCCATATGGGTGGCGAGGGCGGGAATTGGATCGGGGAGGCGCCATTCTCGACCCGCGAACATGTATTTCAGAATCTGGGCGACGGCACTTATAACCATTCCGGTATTCAGGCCATCCGAGCCGCGCATGCTGCGGGCACAAATATAACCTACAAAATCCTGTTCAACGACGCGGTGGCGATGACGGGCGGGCAAACAAATGACGGCGGCCTGGATGCGATGCGCATCGTGCAGGAATTGCAAGGCATTGGTCTGCCGCGGGTGGTGGTGGTCTACGATGATAAGGAAGACGTGGACCTTGCGGCGTTCAAAAACGTCGACTGCCACGAGCGGGCGGAGTTGCCGCAGGTGCAGCGCGCGCTATCGCAAATCCCGGGAACCACTGCGATTGTCTATATCCAGACCTGCGCTGCGGAAAAACGCAGACGTCGCAAGCGGGGCACATTCCCAGATATCGACAAGCGCGTCTTCATCAACACGGATGTCTGCGAGGGCTGCGGTGATTGCGGTGTGCAATCCAATTGCGTCTCGATCGTTCCTGCGGAGACCGAGCTGGGACGCAAACGCGCAATCGATCAAAGCTCCTGCAACAAGGATTTTTCCTGCGTGAACGGGTTTTGCCCTTCCTTCGTTACGGTCAAAGGTGCGAAAATACGCAAAGATGCCACAAGCTCAGTCGATTTGCCGGACCTGCCCGATCCGGTGCTGCCCGAGATCTCTGGCACGCATAATGTCGTCATCACAGGGGTCGGCGGAACCGGCGTTGTGACCATCGGGGCCGTTCTGGCCATGGCGGCGCATATTGATGGCAAAGGCGTCGGAATGATGGAGATGGCCGGGTTGGCGCAGAAGGGCGGGGCGGTCCATATCCACTGCCGCCTGGCCAAGACACCCTCTGACATTTCGGCGATCCGTGTGGCCACCGGGGAATGCGATGCGCTGATCGGAGGTGACCTCGTCGTCTCGGCCGGGGCGAAGACGCTGGGCCTGACTCAAACCGGCCGGACCAAAGCTGTTGTCAACAACCACGAGATCATCACCGGCGAGTTCACACGCAACACCGATTTTCAGATCCCGAGCGATCGGTTGCAGCTGTCGCTGGAGGCGCGGATGAAGGAGGATGTGGCCTTCTTTGATGCCTCAGATCTGGCTAAGGCGCTACTGGGAGATTCGATCTTCTCAAACATGATGATTTTTGGTGCGGCTTGGCAGCAAGGGATGGTGCCTGTTTCGCTCGAGGCGATCACGCGAGCCGTCGAGCTGAACGGCGCCGCGCCGGAGCGCAATCTCGAGGCGTTCCATCTAGGGCGCTGGGCGGTTCTGTACCCGCAAGAAGCCGCTGCGCTGACAAACGACAAGGTGGCGCATCTTCCAAAATCCCTTGAAGATATAATCGCTTATCGCGCAGACCACCTGACAGCCTATCAAGGCAAACGGCTGGCCCGCAAATACCGGCGCGCCGTAGACCGGTTCGAGGATCCGGCGCTCAAAGAAGCCGTGGCCAGGGGCTATCACAAGGCACTGGCCTATAAGGATGAGTACGAGGTGGCACGCCTGCATCTGGAGACCGAAGACAAGGTCCGCGCCGAGTTTTCTGGCGATGTGGAGCTGACCTACCATTTGGCCCCGCCCTTGCTGTCAAAAAATGGTGCAAACGGACGGCCGGTTAAGCGGGCTTTCGGGGCGTGGATTGGGCGCGCGTTCCGGCTTTTGTCGCGGATGAAGTTTCTGCGCGGCACGCCGCTAGATCCGTTTGGCTATACAGGCGAACGGCGCATGGAACGGGCTTTGATCCGGCGGTTCGAGGGTGACCTGGACCGGCTTGCGCTAACACCGCCGACCAATAAGGATGCGGCTATTGCGCTGGCAGAACTCCCGCTTCAGATCCGAGGCTTTGGTCCGGTCAAGGAGGCGAATGCCACTGCGGCGGCGAAACGGCGCGGCGAAATACTGGCGGCCTTGGACAGCGACCCGGCATCCAAACAGGCGGCCGAGTAACTAGCCGCCCTTGCGAATGATGTAAGCGGGCCCATCCGGGCTATCGGACCGCTCGACCAGTGTGTGACCTTGTTCGGCGCAAAAATGCGGAACATCGACGATAGCGGCCGGGTCATCCGCCAAAAGGCGCAGACATTGCCCCGCCGACAGCGCTTGCAGCCTCTTTCGTGCCTTGAGGACCGGCAACGGGCACAGCAATCCGCGTGCGTCTATCTCGTCGTCATAGCTCATACCCCGCACGTAGGGCTGTTGCGGGGAAATGTCCATCGGTCGAAGGTCTTACTTTCTTAAACTCATGGGTCTAACCTGACCCCAAAACAGGGCCAAAATAGGAACTGCGCATGTTAGAGGCCGAGTCAGATCGCGTCGCATCGCGCCGGGTGTTCTACATCCCGGGCTATGACCCGTTTCCGCCGCGCCGCTACCGGGAACTTTACCGCACCGAAAGCGCGGAACAGGCCAAAATCAGTGGCTACACCATCGCGCTGAACCCGACAGACGAACCGACAAGCTGGTCGGTCACAGGTGTGATCGCTGGACGGCGTGCGACCGCACTGTGTGAGGTTTTGGTCTGGTCCGATATCGTGCAACGCAGCATGTCGGGCGGCGTTCTGGCCAGCTACGCCCAACTGGTGCGAACGGCCTGGGTCTATATCTCAACAGGGGCATTGCGCCGGCTGATGTGGTTGCGCAAAGGACCAGTGCTTGCGGCGCTCTACCCAATCGGCATGCTTCTGGCTCAGCTTGGGGTGGCGCTGGCCCTGGGCGGGCTGGCGGCAAATTTGCTCTCCGCCGGTCTTGATGGGTTGGCAAGCCGCATCTGGGCCCAGCCGCCGATTTGGACCGAGACACTGAGCTCGGCGCTTTGGGTCGCTGCAGGGGCTGCGGTCGTCTGGTTTTGCCTGATGCGGTTCTATCGGCTCGACGGGAAACTTTTTGCGCATTACCTAATGCATGATTTCGCCTTCGCCGCGCGCTGGAAAGGGGCCAATCCCCCCGAACTCGAGACCCGCATCACCGAATTCTCGGCCCGGATTGAAGACGCTTTGGACAGCGGCGCAGACGAAGTTTTGGTCGTGGGCCACTCCTCGGGTGCGCATTTGGCGATTTCGGCGCTGGCCGATTTGCTCAAGCGCCGGGATCTGTCGCAGCACCCCTGCAGGTTGGGGTTCTTGAGCTTGGGCCATGTTGTGCCGATGATGTCCTTTCTGCCGGAGGCCACCAAATTGCGCACAGATCTGCACGATTTGGCAGCGCGCGCAGAGGTGACCTGGATCGATATCTCCGCCCCCGGAGACGGCTGTTCTTTTGCCCTGTGCGATCCAGTGTCGGTCACCGGGGTCGAGCCCCGCGGCAAGCGCTGGCCGCTGGTTCTGTCCGCCGCGTTCTCAAAGACGTTGAGTGATGAGAAACGGCGCGCTCTGCGCTGGCGGTTTTTTCGGCTTCATTTCCAGTATCTGTGCGCCTTTGATCAGCCCGGGGCGTATGATTATTTCCAGATCACCGCCGGGCCGATGACCCTGGCAAGCCGCTTTCGCGATCGTAGCCCGTCGCGCTCGCGCATTGACGTGGCAGCATCCAAATACCGGAACATTGCATGAGCCTGCCGCCCAAACCCGCCACACGAGAAGGCCCGGTCAGGCTATGGCGCTATATGCAGATGTTCCGTCGCGATATCCTTTCGGCGCAACCGGCCCGGCTGTTTGGCGCACGCATGGCCGAGTTCCGGACGCCGTTTTTCCGCAGCGTGTTGGTGAACGAGCCAGACCTGCTGGACGAGATCTTGCTCAGACGTCCGGACGCTTTTCCAAAGAGCGACCGGATCGGGCACGGTCTTCGACCGCTTTTGGGTGAAAGCGTCTTCTTGACGAATGGGGAGACCTGGAGACGCCAGCGTCGGATCATTGACCCGGCCTTTGAGGGCGGACGGCTGCGCGATACGTTTCCCGCGATGCTGGCCGCGGGGCGGGCCTGCGTTGACAGGTTGGGGCAGGGCGGCGAAATCAACGCTGAAGAAGTCACCTCCGCCGTGGCGGCTGACGTGATTTTTCGGACTCTGTTCTCTGTCCCGATTGATGATCAAACGGCGACCGACACCTATGCTGCGTTTCGCGGCTATCAACGTGGCCAACCTTTGGTCAATCTGCGGGCGTTATTGCCCCGCCTGACATGGTTGCCCAGTCTCTATCCGCGCCAGACAAAGCGGCGGGCGGGTCGCATCCGGGCGTTGATCCTGCGCCTGACCGAGAAGCGCCAGGCAGAGTTGGCCGCCGGCACCGCGCCTGATGATCTGGCCAGCAAGGTCATGCGTTTGCGGGATCCCCAAACGGGTCAGGGGTTCTCAACTGAAGAGATGGTCGACCAGGTGGCGATCTTCTTTCTGGCCGGTCATGAGACCTCGGCCAGCGCGCGGGCCTGGTCTCTCTACCTGCTGGCCACGCATCCGTATTGGCAAGATCAGGCCGCCGCAGAAGCCGCCAAATTGCCGTCCGATCCGCAATTCTCCGATCTGGCGACGCTTTCCATCTGCCGGGATGTATTCCGCGAAGCTTTGCGTTTGTACCCGCCGGTGCCAATGATGGTGCGCGAAACGGTCTGCCCCGAGACCTTTCGTCAGCGCGACCTGCCGGTTGGAACCCAGGTCGTGATTTCGCCTTGGCATTTGCACCGTCACACCCGGCTTTGGGACAATCCTGACGGGTTCGACCCGGCGCGCTGGACAGCCGATAGCCGAACGCGCTGCCCAAAAGAGGCCTACCTGCCCTTCTCAAAAGGGTCTCGGGTCTGTCCGGGTGCGGGGTTTGCAATGGCCGAAGGGCCACTGTTGCTGGCGTTATTTCTGGCGCGATTTGAGGTGGCAGCGCGCAACACACCGACACCGGTGGCCCATTTGACCCTGCGCTCAGAGGACGGGATCCGGCTTTGGCTGAGCCCGCGAGACGCCAATATGAGTCAAGGGTGATTCGTCAAAGCGGCGACAATACCGGTTAAAAATGCCGCTTTCGTTCCATTTGGTGATCAATCAGGCAGCAACTTGGCTGCGAATTTTCGTTTAAAACCAATTTTCTTGTCGCATGTTAATCATGCCAGTTAATAAATCCTTAAGAAAATAAGGCGGTTAGCTCTGGTCGGGCGAAACAATTTCAATTTTGTTGCAAAACGTTTTTTCTTCCCCGCGAAAAATCGGCTAAAATCCGCTCAAAGGTGCATAGACAGAGATCCTATGGGGGGATGACATGTTTTTAATTGATCGCCTTAACGAGTTTAACAGTTCAAACACATCAAGACTTCGGATTGCGATCCCAGCGATGCGCGCGCGCCCTCAACCGGTGGTGCGTGAAGAAGAGCACGGGATCGAAGACCTCAGAACTCTGATCAAGAAAGATCTGCGTTCGATCATGAAATCCGAACCCAATACCTGTGCCGTTGCGGTTGCACGCCGTGTGCGCGCGGCGCGCTGAAAAGAACGTTTTACGCCTGTCCCTGCTCACGGAGCCGGCGAAACACAAATAATCTGATTTCCGATGCCAAGCCGCCTGTCATATCGCGGTTGGCATCGATTTCTGCGGCAAGCTCGTTGAGGGCTTTTCCATCCGCCCGTGCGATGTCGCAGAATGCGTCCCAAAACTCATCTTCCAAAGACACAGACGTGCGATGTCCGCGCAGCGTGAGCGAGTGTTTTCGCGGACGCGCCATCACTCTTCCCGCTTATGCGCGTCGAGTTGTTTGCGCGCGCTCTCAAGTTGCTCTTTGTTGCGCGCCCGCTCGGCCTTCGGGCGTCCAAAATCGACCGCCCGCTGGGCGCTGGCTACGCGCTTTTGGTCCCGCGCACGTTGCTTGGACGCCCGTTTGAGATTGATGACCTTCACTTAGGACCAATCATTTGTTCGGGGCGGACCACGCGGTCAAAGGTCGCTTCGTCGACAAAACCCAACGCGATGGCCTCTTCTTTGAGGGTGGTTCCGTTCTTGTGCGCGGTCTTGGCAACCGTGGTCGCATTGTCATAGCCGATCTCGGGGGCAAGGGCGGTGACCAACATCAAGCTTTCACGCATGAGTTTCTCGATACGGTCTGTATTTGCCTCAATCCCGACCACACAATTATCGGTAAAGGCCATCGCGGCGTCGCCCAGAAGTTGCATGGATTGCAATAGGTTATAGGCCATCATTGGCTTATAGACATTCAGCTCAAAATGGCCTTGGGAGCCGGCAAACCCGATTGCGGCGTCATTGCCAAACACATGGGCGCAGACCTGGGTCATGGCTTCGCATTGGGTCGGATTGACCTTGCCTGGCATGATCGAAGAGCCGGGCTCATTTTCCGGCAGCATCAGCTCACCCAACCCGCAGCGCGGGCCCGAGCCCAGCAGCCGGATATCATTGGCGATCTTGAAGAGGCTGGCGGCCACGGTTTTGACCGCGCCGGACATCTCAACCATCGCGTCATGGGCGGCCAGCGCTTCAAACTTGTTGGGGGCCGTCACAAAGGGCAGGCCGGTGATCCGGGCCATGTTCTGGGCCACGGTTTCGCCCCAGCCGTCTGAGGTATTGAGTCCCGTGCCCACGGCCGTGCCGCCTTGCGCCAGCTCATAGATCCGTCCCAAGGCAGCGGTTACCCGTTCAATCCCCATGGCGACCTGATGGGTATAGCCTGAGAATTCCTGCGCCAGGGTCAGCGGCGTCGCATCCATCGTGTGGGTCCGCCCGATCTTGATGATCTTGCCCCAAGCGTTCGTCTTGGCCTCCAGCACCCCATGAAGATGTTTGAGCCCCGGCAGCAACACATCATGCGCTGTGCGTGCGGTGGCGATGTGCATGGCCGTGGGAAATGTGTCGTTGGACGACTGGCCCATGTTGCAGTGATCATTCGGGTGCACCGGGTCCTTCGAGCCGATCTCACCGCCCAGGATTTCGATGGCCCTGTTGGCGATGACCTCATTGGCGTTCATGTTCGACTGTGTGCCGGACCCGGTTTGCCAGACCACAAGCGGGAAATTGTCGTCAAACTGACCAGCCACCACTTCGGAGGCGGCCTGAACGATGGCCTCACCAAGTTTGCCGTCCAGTTTACCCGAGGCAGTGTTGGCCTCGGCACAAGCTTGTTTGATCACGCCCAGGGCGCGCACGATGGCGACAGGTTGCTTTTCCCACCCGATCGGGAAATTCATGATCGAGCGTTGGGTTTGTGCGCCCCAATATTTGTCGGTCGGGACCTCCAGAGGTCCAAAACTGTCGGTCTCGGTACGGGTCGCGGTCATTGTGTTTCTCCGAAATCTGTTTGGTTCGGTGTAACGTGCGGCGTTGTACAGGGCAATTGCCCTGCGCCATGTTAGCGCGATCAAAACAGGGATTTATTTTCTGAAACTGTCGAGAGAGACGACCTCGGCCGGGGTATCCCGAAGGCCCTTTTCGGCCGGTTTTTGAGGTTTTTGCGGAGCGGCCTGTTCCTCGCCACCGCCCACGAGATCGGAGAGATCCAGTTCCGGCAGATCCTCCAGCTCGGATTTGGGGTCTTCGTGGCTCTCGAAGCGCAGGCCGAACTCGACCGACGGATCAACGAAGGTGCGAATGGCATCGAAGGGGATCGACAGCGGTTCCGGCGTATCGCCAAAATTCAGCGTGATCTGGAAGCCCTCCGGTGCCACGACCAAGCCATCAAACCAGTGCTGCACCACAATGGTCATCTCTTCGGGGTAGCGGTCAAACAGCCTGTCGGCCATTTCCACGTCTGGATTCTGCGTGTCAAAGGTGATGAAGAAATGGTGATCGCCCGGCAGACCATTCTCAGAGACATCCGTCAGCACTTCGGCAATAAGGCCCCGCATCGCACGGTGCATCATGTTCCCGTAGTGAATGGTGTCGGCCATGGACGTGACCCTTTCGAGGGGATGTGTCTGACTGTTCACCATGATCATATAAGATTCGCGCTGTATGGAAAGGGGCAGAGCGCGGCGTCACGGGCCGTGGTCTGTTTTGCCGACAAGATTGGAAGATGCAGGCTTCTGTTGCCAGGTGCCTGCGAACCCCGCCTTACGCGGCTAGGCATAAGGGCTTAAAAATCAGTTTTCCGCACTGCTTACGCAGCGAGGGCAACTGGAGCTTTGTTGTCATTTGCAACTAGCTTAGATGTACCGATAACGGTGGTAACTCACCGGGACAAAGCTAACCCCTTTAGACGTTCGTCGATCCTATTTCGACCCCATGACCGCCAAATGAACGGGATTTGGTGGAGTCGCCGGGTACCGCCCCCGGGTCCGATCCGCTTATTACGAGCGCGTTTATGTCCATAGTCCCGAAGGACATTGCAGATATAGGCGTCACGGGGCTTGATTGCAATGATCCTGGGCGGTGTCACATCCCGGCATAGATGATCAGGATTGCGGGTACAGGTAAAACACCAATGGCGATCGCGGCGAGTGTCGGCAGGGGTGCGAAGAAGCGGCTCATCCCGGCGATCATGGCGATTCCGCCGCCACCGCCGATCAGAACATTGCCGGGTATATTCAGCGCAAGCGCCAACGCGATGTAGCGATGCCGGATCAGAAACGGCATCCAGGAGGTCTTTGCTTTTGACAGCATTGCGCGGATTCGCGCTTCAGGACTTTTGGCGTTGTTGGTCTCAATAAGCTCAGCGGCACGTGTCAGTTGCAACCATCGCAGCGTCGCACTGATGATCCGTGTCGGTACAATCCTACCAATCCAATAGGCCAGCGAAAGGCCTG
The DNA here is from genome assembly GCA_039193885.1 of Pseudomonadota bacterium. GTDB lineage: Bacteria > Pseudomonadota > Alphaproteobacteria > Rhodobacterales > Rhodobacteraceae > Litoreibacter. The sequence continues at coordinate 16,970 of JBCCWL010000010.1, read as the reverse complement.
CTACCGTCGCCAGATAGACCAGCGGGGCCACCGAAGCCCCAAATAGCGACAACATCATCAGACCGATTTCCGCGCCCGGCACAAATGGAACCGCGAGCACCAGCGCGTAGAACACCGCCCCTGCATAAATCATCGAGCGCAGCCCCCCAGAGGGTGCGTCTTGTTGTTCCATTTCCAGGTAGCAGAGCAGAAATTGGGCCACCTGATTGGCGGCAATGACCAGAAGTCCAAGGGCGAGTACGCCCAATGCGATGCGGATGGCAGCTGTCATAGAGCGGTGAACGGTCAGTCCGTGTTCTGGACCGCACCCGAAGCCCGGGTGCGATCTGGAGAGCGTAAAAGTCGTCGCGTTTGGATCAGAACCCAGCCTTGATCCGCTCAAATTCCTGGATCATTTGTTCACGCAAAGCGTTGTCCATTGGGAGTTGTGCCAGCTGCGGGACCGAAATGTCGTTGAGCCCAACCGAGACCAGCGTGTCTTCCCCGAAACTGCCCATCGCGGTCGTATTTGAATGACCGTAACCCCATTCGTTGACGATATAGTCTGCGGTTTCCTGCGACAGGAAGCTTTCCATGAATTCATGTGCCTTGTCCTCGGAACCAGGCCCATCGACCAAGTTCACATAGCCGCAGAACCATGAAGAAGAGCCCTCGGCCGCCTCGCGCTGGAAGCCTATATTGTAGCCGTCCGCGACCATCTGCACAGGCGTTTCGTTCCACGCCCAGGAAATCAAGACCTCATTGGTGGCCATCAACTGCGCAAGCTCAGCCCCATCGGCCCAGTAGGCGCGCGCATTTGCATGGGCTTCCCTCATCCAGGCGCTGGCGGCTTCAAACTGCTCCTGCGTGGCCGCCGTCCAATCGGACACGCCGGTCGCCAAATAGGCCAGTGCGTAGGCGTCATCGACATTGTCGGGCAGCGAGGTGCGTCCGGCATATTTCGGATCGGTGAAGCTATTGAGCGTGGCCACATCCTCCGCCGGCACCTCGTCGACATTATACGCGATCCCGGTCATGCCAAGATCCGCCGGGATGAAGTACACCTGACCGTCGCGCACGAAGGTTGGATCGTTTTTGTAGAGATCGGACAGCGTGTCATAGGTCGGGATCTTCGAGATGTCCCAGGGCTCGATCAGCCCGGCCTGAAACCACTTGTCAACCGATTGCGAGCACGGATGCGCCACGTCGGCCTTGAACCCGGAGCGCAGTTTTTGGAACGCTTCCTCCTCTTCGCCGAAAAAGGCGTAAGTCGGACCGCTTCCGTGTTGTTCTGCGTATTTGATAAAGAAGCCGTCTTCTTCATAGCCAGACCAGTCAAAAACGAGCAAATCTGGATCTGCTGCGAAACTGGCTGTTGCTGTGACAGCCAACGTGGCCGAGCCCAACAGTTTTGCGAAAGCGCGCATGGTCGGTTCCCCCTTGAGTGATATTTACCTGACGCGCAACGCTATGAAACTAAGGCGATCCCGACAAGTCGAAATGCACACAAGTTCAGGACGGAAAACATGCTGGTGCGCCGGTTGGAAGAGCTGTCCGAATTAATCAGCGGTTTTGCGTGCCCCTGCCTTTTCTTGCAGCACGCTATGGGCCAGCTCGATCGTGTAGGCTTCCAGGTTCTGTAATGTGAATTCTGCCAGATCGGCGTCATGGTCCTCAATGGCATCCGCGATATTGCTGTGGAACGCGACAATTCTGACCCGGTCGCGGGCGGTGTAAGTGACCATATTCATCAGCGGCTGCATCGCTTCGACCGCGCCGGCCAATTGGAAGGACAGGACCGGATTATGAGCGGCATCGACCAACGCGCGGTGAAACGCCACGTCCGAGGCGCAGAAATCCTCATCCGAGAGCGATTTCAGTGTTTGCTTTTGAATTTCGCTGCGCATGGTTTTGAGCTGTTCTGGTTTGCGGCGTTCGCTGGCCAGGGGAATACACGCCCGCTCCATGGCAAACCTGGCCTCGCAGGCGGTCACCAGGCTCACCTCGTTCATCGACAAGAGCAAGGTTGATGTGGTGATCTGCTGACCGTAGGCCTCTTGAAACGTCAGTTTGTTAACGAAAGCCCCGCCCGAGGCCCCGCGTTGGGTCCGGATCAGGCTTTGTGCAGCCAGTCGTTTCAAGGCCTCCCGGATCGTGGAGCGCGAGACATTGAACTCTTCACTGAGTTCTGATTCCGAGGGCAGGCGGGTGTCCACATTGAGCGCGCCACTGATAATGCTGTCGCGAATTGAGGTGGCGATTTGCGCTGATAAATCGAGCGGTTTTTCTGCACTGTCTTTCATATTGGAAGCGAATAAACCATTTGTCAGACATTTAAAAGTCTGACATTTAATCCTGACCAGTCGATTCCTGCTCAGAGGACCTTGATGACCGCCCTTTTTAGATCTGCCCTATGGCTTGGATTTTTTACCGCGATCCTGTTGGCCTGGTGGTACATGTACGCGATGGCGACCAATATGGGGTTGGATTTTCTGGGACGCCCGACCGGCGACATGATGGGCATGTCCGGTAATATGTCCGATGGGATGTCAGGCGATATGTCCGAGGGCATGTCAGGCGAGATGTCGCAAGATATGTCAGATGAGATGTCGGACGAAGCCACCGACGGCATGAGCGACATGTCGGGCAGTATGGATGGCAGTTCGGAAGGTATGTCCGGCGATATGGACGGGATGTCTGGTGACATGGGCGGCATGTCGATGATGGACATGTCGCGCTTCGACACGTTGTTTCCGATGTGGGCAATCATGATGGCTGCAATGATGCTGCCGACCATGGTTCCGACGTTGCGCAGCTACGAGGATCTGATGCAAAGTGCCAACGGGACCCGGGCCGGATGGGTTGGAGTTGTGCTGGGCTATTTCATTGTCTGGGTCGGCTTCGCGGCTTTGATCGCTGGCGCGCAGATTGGTTTGGTCCGGAGCGGTTTGATCGACGCTATGGGATTTGCAAATTCAACGACTTTTGCGGGCCTGCTGTTGTTTGTCGTCGGCGCGTTTCAGTTCACCCGGGCTAAGGAAATTTGCCATGGGGTATGCCATTCGCCGATGCAGTATTTCCTAGGCCATTGGCGCACTGGATTTGCAGGGGGGGTGCGCATGGGAACCGGCCTCGGCGCGTTTTGTGTTGGATGTTGCTGGGGTTTTATGTCGCTGGGTTTTGTCGGCGGGGTGATGAGCTTTCTTTGGATGGGTCTCGCGACCTTGTTCATGGTCATCGAAAAGTTACCGCAGATCGGGCACTATGTGACTAAGCCCATGGGGTTCATTCTTCTTTTGGCTGGTGTGGGAACACTGGTCTACGGGATCATTTAAGGGAGGTTGAGATGAACAAATCCGCGCGAAAGCGGTCTGATCGTCTTCAGGTCATGACCAAAATTGACAGCCGGATGAACCCGCGCCGTCGTCGGAAGGAACCGACGGATTGGCAGATCAAGGGGGAGCTGTTTCTCAATTGCTCCTGCACGGTATTTTGTCCTTGCGTTGTCTCTTTGGGCGCGCATCCTCCCACAGAGGGGCACTGCCACGCTTGGATGGCGATTGCGATTGATGACGGGCATTTTGAAGGCGAAAGCCTGGCGGGTCTGAATGTAGGCTTGCTGGTCGATATCCCGGGCCGTATGGGCGAAGGCAATTGGAAGGTCGCGGCGTATGTCGATGAAAACGCGACACAAAAAGCCTATAATGGCATCTTGAAAATTTTCTCAGGCGCCGCCGGCGGAACCACTGGACTGTTTACAATGCTGGTGTCCGAGATCATCGGCGCAGAACGGGCACCCGTCGAGATTGTCCGCGACGGCAAGCGCCGCTCGATCATGATCGGTCGCAAGATCCAGGGTGAGATCGAGATGGTGGACGGTGCCTCTCCGGAGCATCCGGTTTTGATCTCAAACACCAAATATTGGATGGGTCCGGATATCATCGCGGCTGTCGGGAAGAAATCGCGCGTGCGCGACTACGGACGGGTATGGGACTTCGGCGGAAAATCTGCGGAGATCTGCCCGATCGAGTGGTCTGGTCCCTAAGACCATGATCTTGGTTGAGTACTGCCAAACCATGGCGCGTTACAACGCTTGGCAGCATGACAGTGTGTCCAGATGCATGTCTGCGTTAGATGAAGCTGAGCGGGTCAAAGATCGCGGGGCGTTCTTTGGCTCGCTGATGGCCACGTGCAACCACCTGTTGTGGGGCGATCAGCTGTGGATGTCGCGCTTTGACGGCGGGTATGGACCGACTGTCGACGCGAAAGACAACACAACGTTGCACAGCGATTTTCAACGCTATCTTGATGATCGCCAGCGCACCAATGCAAGGATTCGGCGCTGGGCGGATCAGCTGACCCAAATCGACCTGACCGGGCCGATGGTTTGGTATTCGGGTGTGCTGAAGCGTTCGGTCACCAAACCGAAAGCCATCTGCATTATGCATTTCTTCAATCATCAGATCCATCACCGGGGGCAAATCCATTGCATGCTGACTGCAGCAGGAGCCACCCCAGATGACAGTGACCTGTTCATCATGCCACAGGAGACGTAAGCCATGGCCGTTATTGCCCCCTCTCGCCGCGTCCGACGCACGCCTTTTTCGGAGGGCGTAGAAGCCGCCGGAGTCAAAGGATACACGGTCTATAACCGGATGCTTCTGGCAACTGTCTTTCGCTCTGTCGAGGAAGACTATCACCACCTGAAATCAGCAGTTCAGGTCTGGGATGTTTCGGTGGAACGGCAGGTCGAGCTGCGCGGCCCGGATGCTGGAAAGCTTATCCAGATGCTCACCCCACGCGATCTGCGCGGCATGTTGCCTGGCATGTGCTACTATGTGCCCACTGTGGACGGCACCGGCGGGATGTTGAATGACCCGGTGGCGCTCATGCTGGCCGATGATCGTTACTGGCTTTCGATAGCTGACAGCGATTTATTGTTGTGGGTCAAGGCTTTGGCGCACGCTCTTTATCTTGATGTCATTGTCGAGGAGCCCGATGTCTCCCCGCTGGCCATTCAAGGCCCGAAAGCCGATGAACTTGCGGCACGGGTCTTCGGGGACGGCGTGCGTGATCTGCGGTTCTTCCGCTACGGGTTCTTCGATTTCCAGGGCCAGCAAATGCTGGTCGCGCGCTCGGGCTATTCAAAGCAGGGCGGGTTCGAAGTTTACGTGCACGGATCACATCATGGTATGCCTTTGTGGAATGCGCTGATGGAAGCCGGTCGCGACCTTGATGTTCACGCCGGATGTCCGAACCTGATTGAACGCATCGAGGGTGGGTTGCTGTCTTATGGCAATGACATGAACCGTGACAACACCCCGCATGAATGCGGTCTGGGACGGTTTTGTTCCACCCAAACAGCGATTGGCTGTGTCGGGCGAGACGCGCTGCTCCGCGTGGCCAAAGAGGGCCCGATCAAGCAGGTTCGGGCGATCGCCATCGATGGCGAAATCCCGTTTTGCGATCGGATCTGGCCGATCACGGCCAATGGCACCACCATCGGTCAGGTGACATCCGCTGCCAAGAGCCCGGATTTTAAGACCAACGTAGCGATTGGCATGGTGCGTATGACGCATTGGGACCCCGGCACTGAGCTACAGATTGAGACACATGACGGCCCGCGTCGCGGCGTCGTTCAGGAAAAATTTTGGATTTGACGCAACACAAAGGAGAGAGACCATGCTAAACGCACTAATCGTCGAAAAGGATGACGAGGGCAAGACAAGCGCCTCTGTCCAGAGCATTTCCGAGGATCAGCTTCCGGACGGCAACGTGACGGTTGCGGTTGAGTATTCCACCGTCAACTACAAGGATGGTCTGTGCATTGGCCCAGGCGGCGGGCTTGTGCGCAATTACCCGCATGTGCCGGGCATCGATTTTGCCGGGACGGTCGAGACGTCCGAGGATGACCGGTACAAGCCCGGCGACAAAGTTGTGCTGACCGGCTGGCGGGTAGGAGAGGCCCATTGGGGCGGATACGCGCAAAAGGCGCGGGTCAAAGCCGATTGGTTGGTGCCGTTGCCAGATGGGCTCGACACGCGGCAGGCTATGGCTGTGGGCACGGCAGGCTTTACCGCGATGCTGGCGGTCATGGCGCTCGAAGATCACAACATGTCGAAGGACGCGCCCGTTTTGGTAACCGGCGCGGCTGGTGGTGTGGGATCTGTCGCCACAGCGATCCTGGCCAATCTGGGCTATGAGGTGGCCGCGGTTACCGGGCGGCCAGAGGCGTCTGAGTATCTGACATCGCTTGGCGCAACCCAGATCGTAGCACGTGAAGAGATCAACGAGACGACCAAACGCCCGCTCGAGGCTGAGACCTGGGCCGGCTGCGTGGATGCCGTGGGCAGTGCCATGCTGGCCCGCGTGCTGGGACAGGTAAAATATGGCGGATCGGTTGCAGCCGTCGGGCTGGCGGGCGGGGCAGGGTTGCCAGCCACCGTGATCCCGTTTCTGCTGCGTGGCGTGAATCTACTGGGGATCGACAGTGTGATGCAACCCTATGACAACCGCCTGCGCGCCTGGGAACGGGTGGCCAGCGATCTTCCGATGGACAAGCTCGAGGCGATGATACAGCCAGCAAGCCTTGGCGATCTGCCAGGATTGGGGCGCGACATTCTGAAAGGCCAGGTCAAGGGCCGGGTTGTCGTTGACGTCAACAGCTGACCGAAACCCGCATCTCACAATTCCAAAACCCCGCGTGTAAAATCGCGGGGTTTTTTCAGGAATGATGTCGGTTTAATCGCGTTTTGGCATCGAATGGCGCAAAAAACGCCAAAACCGACGTATTTCAATTGCTGAAACGGTCGCGACTTCTTAGCCTGTCCGGATAAAACAAAAGAACAGGGATGCAATAGATGTCAATGAAACCTCCTTTAACGGAGCTCGATATCAAGACCGCCGACAGCGGCTATTATCGAGGCTTCAGTGTCAACGTGACCGTGATCAGTAAGATTATCATCAGTGTGCTGGTGGTATGGTGCATTGTGTGGCCAACCCAGGCCGGAACAGTTCTGGGGAACTGGAATTCCGCAATTCTGGCGCAATTCGCAGCCTGGTACATTTGGGTCGTTGCGGCCTTTGTGATCGTCTGCATCGGATTGGCGCTTTGGCCAACGGCCGGGCGGCTCAATCTTGGAACGCCGGGCGAGAAGCCGGAATTTTCCAATTTCTCGTGGTTTTCCATGATGTTCGGGGCCGGTATTGGTGTTGGGATGCTCACATGGGCGGTCGCTGAGCCCGTCGCGCATTTCAAGAACAACCCGTCGGTGATCCAGGGTCTGACAACCGCGCTAGACGCGGATAATGTCAGAACCGCCTACGTCTGGTCCTACCTCCACTGGGGGCTTGGGGCCTGGGCGTGTTACGCCGTGGCAGGTCTGGCGCTGGCCTTCTTTAGCTATCGTCGGGGATTGCCGCTGACGATTCGCTCCTCTCTGACGCCGCTTTTCGGCAAATCACTGTCCGGGCCAGTAGGTCACCTCATCGATATCGTTGCGGTTGTTGCCACTATTCTGGGTGTCGCGCAGACGCTAGGATTTGGCGTGGAACAGTTCGTTGCAGGGCTGACACGGATCGGCATCGGCGGTCTGGCGCTTGAAGATGGCAGCGCGACAACGCTGGGCATCGTGGTGGCACTTCTGGTCATCATGGGGGCATCGACCCTGTCGGCGCTGTCTGGTGTTGGCAAGGGCATCAAGTGGCTGTCGAACATCAACATGGTGCTGTCGATCTTCCTTTTGGGCTTCTTCATCATCTTCGGGGCAACCTGGTTTGGTGCCGCGGCGTTCTTCGTCGGTATTTGGGACTACTTGATCGCCTTCCCGGGCTTGAGCTTCAACGTCTACACCTCTGACGGTGTCGAAGGTTCAGAATCCTTCCTGCTGACACAATGGCAGGGCTGGTGGCCAGTATTCTACTGGGCCTGGTGGATCGCATTTGCGCCGTTCGTGGGCTTGTTCCTGGCACGGATTTCGCGGGGTCGTACCATCCGTGAATTCGTATTGGGCGCGATGATCGTGCCGTCGTTGATGTGCTTTGTCTGGTTCGCATGGGCCGGCGGTACGGCGATTGATCTGGAACTCAATGGTGATGCAAACGGGTTGATCCTGGATGCAGCCAATGGCGACAAGATCTTCGCTATGACCGAGTTCATGCTGGCTCCGATCGCTCAGGCTCTGGCTTGGGGGATGGCGGTCGTCATCGTTGTGCTGTTGATGACCTTCCTGGTCACATCGGCTGACTCGGCTGTTTTGATCGTCAACACGATCAACGCTGCTGGCGATGAAGGTCCAAAAGCCCGGCCACACATCCTGTTCTGGGGTGCGGCTCTGGCGCTTGTTGTCGGCGGATTGCTGATTTCGGGGGGTACGGGCGCGATCCAGACCGCGATGGTCATCGGGGCGTTGCCGTTCTCGGTGGTGATGGCACTGATGTGTCTGGCCCTGATAAAGGCAATCTGGAATGACGGCCGTCGCGAGGCGGCAGGTGTGCCAACAACCCATGATGCGGTTTCGGCCACACCGGCTGAATAACCACGCGTCGTATAAAAATCTGCGGAAAGCCCCGGTTAACATACCGGGGCTTTTTGCATTTTCACACGCGCGCAACCGGTCCTGAGGCGTCGTATTTTCTGTCATTTGACTGTATTGACCGGCTCAAACCCGCGCTAGGTTTAAACGCGAATGCGGTGACGAGGGGGCTATGGCACCACTGATCTTTTGGTTCCGACGTGACTTGCGTCTGAGCGACCATCCCGGTTTGACGGCCGCTCTTGCCTGTGGTCAGCCGGTGATCCCGGTTTTTATTCATGACGAGCTTGTGGACGGCTATGGCGCTGCACCGCGCTGGCGATTGGGTCTGGCGGTTGAGGCCTTCTCTGCTGCGTTGCAGGCAATGGGCTCGCGCCTTGTGCTGCGCCGTGGCCGGGCTTTGGAGGTCCTGGAACAGCTGGTGCGTGAGACCGGGGCCACCGCCGTGCATTGGACGCGTGCCTATGATCCCGACGCGATCGCCCGTGATACGGCCGTCAAGGCCGGGCTGAAGCGCCTGGGCCTGAACGCAGTAAGCCATCCCGGCCATGTGCTGTTTGAGCCCTGGACTGTGGAAACCAAAACCGGCGGATTTTACCGGGTTTATACACCGATGTGGAAGTCGGTTCGCACGGCTGAAGTGCCAGAGTGTTTGCCGGCCCCCGCCCAGCTTCAGGCTACAGATCACTGGCCCGATAGCGCGCGCCTTGAGACCTGGGCAATGGGGGCCGCGATGCGCCGCGGGGCTGATATCGTGTCGCGCCATGTATGCGTTGGTGAAGCCGCCGCACAGGCGCGGCTCGACGCTTTTGTCGAAGCCAAGCTGGACGGCTACGGCGAAACCCGTGACCTGCCGGCGGTGGATGGCACCTCCCGGCTGTCGGAAAATCTGACCTATGGCGAAATTTCCGCGCGGACCTGTTGGCATGCCGGGTGGCGCGCGCTTCATGCGGGACATCGCGGGGCCGAACGGTTCCTCCAGCAGTTGGTCTGGCGTGAGTTTGCCTATCACCTAGTCTATCACACGCCCCAGATCACCGAGCGGAATTGGCGGTCGGACTGGGACAGTTTCGGCTGGTCGACCGACGCGGCGGCGGCGCTGCCATGGAAGCAAGGCCGCACAGGTATTCAGTTTGTCGATGCGGCCATGCGCGAAATGTATGTCACCGGAACAATGCACAATCGGGGTCGGATGATCGTGGCGTCATACCTGACCAAACATATGCTGACCCATTGGAAGATCGGGTTGGACTGGTTTGCGGACTGTCTGATCGATTGGGATCCGGCCAGCAACGCCATGGGCTGGCAGTGGGCCGCGGGATCCGGACCGGATGCTGCGCCGTATTTTCGTGTCTTCAACCCCGACACCCAGGCTGAGAAATTTGACCCCGATCGCGTCTACCGGGCGCGATACCTTGCTGAACCCTATGCCAACTGTGCTCAACCGGCGCGGGATTACTTCGACGCGATCCCGAACTATTGGGCGCTGTCGCCCAATGACGCTTATCCGGCACCATTGGTCGGACTTGCCGCCGGGCGGGAGGCCGCGCTGGCAGCCTACCGTAAACGAAACACCGCCGGCGCGTAGGCCTTCAGCTGAAACTGCTTGAGCCTAAGGGGCGTATGTTGCTAGGATCGTTGGCAATTCCGGGGGGATGAATGACGGTTTTTACGACGACTGAGGGACAAAGCGACCTGCCGCGTTATTTTGCGCAGGCCTTTACGACAGCGCAGAAACTGAAGGTCGGGCGGCTCGATATGAAGCTCGACGATGGGCGCGTGTTCCGCGTTGAAGGGGCGGCACCCGGCCCGGTGGCGGAATTCACAGTGCACAATCCAGACCTGTTTGCACGGCTGATCCGTGAGGGCGATCTTGGCTTCAGTGACGCGTATCTGGATGGTTGGTGGTCGACCCCGGATTTGCAGGGCTTCATGGACCTGGTCCATGCCGACAATGACGATATCTATGATGGATTTCCCGGCATGGGCTTGGTGCGCGCCTATGAGCGTATGCGCTTTTGGATGCAGTCCAACTCAAAGGCGCAGGCCAAAAAGAACATCAGTTATCACTACGATCTGGGCAACAAGTTCTACGGCTTGTGGCTGGACGAAAGCATGACCTATTCCTCGGCGCTGTTTCGCACCGGACAAGAAAGCCTGGAAAAGGCGCAAGAACAGAAATACGCCTCGATGGTCGACCAGATGGGGGCCCAGCCCGGCGATCACGTGCTCGAAATTGGTTGTGGATGGGGCGGGTTCGCTGAATATGCCGCCTCGCAGCGTGGGCTGAAAGTCACCGGCTTGACGATTTCCAAGGAACAACATGACTACGCCGTGTCGCGGATGCAACGGGCAGGCCTGTCAGATCAGGTGCAGATCAAGCTGCAAGATTACCGCGAAGAGACCGGCACTTATGATGCGATTGCCTCTATTGAGATGTTCGAGGCGGTGGGTGAGCGCTACTGGCCGGTCTATTTCAACACGGTGCGAGACCGCCTGAAGCCAGGCGGGAACGCAACATTACAGATCATCACCGTCAAGGATGCGCGCTGGAACAGCTATCGGCGCGGCGTTGATTTCATTCAGAAATATATCTTTCCTGGGGGCATGCTGCCAAGCCCGTCAATTCTGCGGGGCGAGGTTCTGAAGTCAGGTCTAAGGCTGCGCGGCAGCATCGAATTCGGGGCCAGCTACGACCAGACCCTGCGCCGGTGGCATCAGGCTTTCAACGAGCGGTGGGACCAGATCTCGGAGCTTGGCTTTGATGAGCGGTTTCGCCGGATGTGGAATTTCTATCTCACCTCTTGCGCGTCGACATTTTGGAGTCGAAACTGCGATGTAACGCAGATCACGATCACAAGGCCCGAATAGTTCATGCCCACCGCCGCCAAACTTGTCGCAGCCGTAATTTTCGCAATTACGGGCTATCTGACGGGCGAGGCGGTGCGCGACTACTTGCCTGATTCAGTTGTCGCGCGGCAGCTCACCTTGTGGTCGATTGTAATACCGATGATTTGCGGTTGGCGCGTCGTTGGAAAGTATATTCCCCGCGGCGGCCTGACCGCTGCGATCAACACCGGCGTTTATGCCATGTGTGTCGCCATCTTTTTCACCCTGACAGCCTTTGCCTTCGCCGAGATGATCGGCCGCTCGATGAATCAGCGCTATAGCGGTCCAGTTGATGCGGTCGTGAACATGTTCGGTGTTGCGCTGGAGTTCGGGGCCTATCTGCTGCATCCCGGACCAATCGCACTGATGGTTGGCGGAGCGGTGATCAGCGGGGTTCTCGGGCTTTGGGCGCACCGGAAATGGGGCTGAGCCAGGCGGGGGCAGGGCGCTGAGCACGGTTTTTCTGTACGGCACGCTGCGCGATGAGACTTTGCTGCGCACGGTGATCGGACGAGAGGTTGAACTCCGGGCCGCGTCCTTGGCCGATCACGCCACATTCTGGGCGGCTGGGCAGACCTATCCGATGCTGCAGTCCTGTGACGGGCAGACCGCCCCGGGTATTATCACCGACACGCTGAGCGCCGCTGAAATCGACCGGCTGATCTACTACGAGGGCCCGTACGCCTATGATCTGACACCGATTACGGTCATGTCTGAGGGTGCGCAGGTCGAGACGCAGATTTTCCTGCCGCCGACGGGTCAGATCACCGCAGGCGCGCATTTTGACTTGGCAGATTGGCAAGCGCGCTTTGGCCCAGTTATGCGACAGGCCGCGGTTGAGATCATGCACGCCTTCGGGACGCAAAGCGCGACGGAGATTGCAGCGAAACTTCCGGTGATCCTGACCCGCGCGCAGGCGTGCGTCAACGCCGCGAATTGGGCAGTAAAACCCGAGCTGAGCGAGGGGTTTCATCGCGATGAAGTCACGGTCTTGGATCATCGCAGACCTTATTCGCATTTCTTTGCGATGGATGAGATCGACGTGACCTACCCGCAGTTCTCTGGCCCGCGCAGCGGGGTGGTTGAGCGTGCGGTAATGGTCTCGGCCGACGCGGTGACCGTTCTGCCCTATGATCCGGTGCAAGACGCTGTGGTTTTGATCGAACAATTTCGCTCCGGACCCTATCTGCGCGGTGACGCGTATCCGTGGATGCTTGAGGCTATTGCCGGGCGTCTGGATCCGTTTGAGACCCCCGAGCAAACTGCGCGGCGCGAGGCCATCGAAGAGGCAGGGTTGCAGTTGGGCGCACTCAAGCGTGTCGGGCGCTACTATGCCTCGCCCGGGGCCAAGACCGAGTATCTGATCTCGTTTATCGGTCTGTGCGATCTGTCGGGATATACCGGCGGGGTGGGTGGGCTGGACAGCGAGGCCGAAGACATAAGGACGTTCAAAGTGCCGTTTGCAGACTTGGAAGACGCGCTGACCCGCGGCGAGATCGCCAACGCACCGCTTCTGGTTTCAAGTCTCTGGCTGCAGCAAATGCGCCCGCAGTTTCAGGCCGAAGGTTGATGCTGCCGGATATGCGGCGTAGACCAAGGACACCAGCCGAAAGGCGCGAGTGAAACACGCAGAAAGGGCTCGGACATGGCAATCAACTCAGGTCTGGTCGACATGATCGGCAACACGCCCCTGGTGCGCCTCAACGAGATCAGCGCGGCAACGGGTTGCGAGATTTACGGCAAAGCCGAATTCATGAACCCCGGACAATCGGTGAAGGATCGCGCGGCGTATTTCATGATCCGCAACGCCATCGACAACGGCAACTTGCGCCCCGGCGGAACAATCGTCGAGGGCACGGCGGGCAACACCGGGATTGGTCTGGCATTGGTCGGTGCCGCTATGGGGTTCAAAAGTGTCATCGTGATCCCTGAGACCCAGAGCCGGGAGAAAAAGGACATGTTGCGTCTGGCCGGCGCCCGCCTGGTCGAGGTACCGGCTGCACCCTACAAAAACCCCAACAATTACGTGCGCTACTCGGAACGTCTGGCCAAGGCGTTGGACGCCTCTGAGCCCAACGGTGCCATTTGGGCCAATCAATTCGACAATGTCGCAAACCGGCAGGCCCATATCGAGACCACAGGCCCCGAAATCTGGGCGCAGACGGACGGCAAGGTCGATGGCTTTGTCAGCGCCGTGGGCTCGGGTGGGACGTTGGCAGGCGTGGCGCAGGTTCTGCAGCCCAAAGGTGTCAAAGTTGCGCTTGCGGATCCAGCCGGCTCGGCGCTGTTTCATCACTATGAGCATGGCGAGCTGAAGGCCGAGGGCGGATCCTTGTCCGAAGGGATCGGGCAGGGGCGGATCACCGCCAATCTCGAAGGCTTTACGCCCGATTTTCAGTACACGATTCCGGATGAGGAAGGCCTGCCACTGATCTATGATCTGCTGGCTCATGAAGGGCTGTGCATGGGCGGATCAACGGCGATCAATATGGCCGGTGCGGTGCGGCTGGCGCGCGATCTTGGACCCGGCAAAACGATTGTTACGATCCTGTGCGATTATGGGACACGCTATCAGTCCAAGGTTTGGAACCCGGAATTTCTGCGCTCCAAGGGCCTGCCCGTCCCGAGTTGGCTTGAGCCTGCCCAGTCCGAAATCCCGAGCGTTCTTCAAGAATGACGGAGGCGCTCGCCTGGTTGCGCAAAGCGCTTAGGGTTGCCATTTTCGGTGCCTGGCTTCTATTTGTCACGGCCACCGCCCCGGTATTCGCCCAAGCCGGCACAGTGATTTTGACCCCGGATGGGGCACCGGACTACGGCGTTTGGGAGCAGATTGTAGAGCGCGGCCAGACGACGCTCGCGCAAGAGTTGGCGACAACCGAAGACCTCAATACCTTGCGTGCCGATCTTGCGGTCTGGCGGGAGGCATTCCTGGAACGGCAATCGGTCAACCAGGCCCGGATCGCCACGACACGCGATCAGATCACCACGCTTGGCCCACCGCCTGGCGAAGGGGAGGTTGAAGCCGAGGATATCGCGTCGCGCCGGGCCGAGTTGGAGCTGCAGCTCGACGAATTTACCGCCCCTGTGCGCCGCGCGGAAGCGGCGTTTTCGGAGGCTGACGGTGTCATCCGGGAGATCGACGCGGAGCTGCGGGCACGCCAAGCCAACCAGATCTTGCGCCTTGACCCAACCCCGCTCAACCCAGTGGTTTGGGGCGAGGCCAGCAGCTTTCTGGGCACCGTGTCCAATGTGGTCAGTGGCGAGGTTGCGCGGAATTTCAATTCAACTTTGCGGCGGCGAAATATCTACAACAATCTGCCGTTAATCGGCGTGCTGCTTGTCGTTGGTCTGCTGCTGCTGCTACGGGCCTCGAATTGGGTGGAACGCGGCATTTCGATGTTGCGTGACCGGGCCGACGGTGCCCGTGCCGAGGGCACGAGCGCAAGCCCTGGTCTGCGCGTGGCGACATTTGTAGCGTCCCTGGTCGCGCTTGGCGTTCCGGGTTTGGGACTTTTTGCGCTATTCACCGCATTGAATTTGATCGGCTTGGATGGGCAAACCGGGGCTGAGATCCTATGGGCGGGCTTCGCCATTGCGGGCGCTTATCTGTTGTCGCGGTGGCTATCTCAGCAGCTATTTCCGCTTCGCTCCCCGCCCATGCCGCTGTTGAATATTTCGATTGCACAGGCGAAAGAGGGGCGGCTTCACACCATTATTTTGTCAATGTTGGTCGCCTTCGGCGCGACTTTGGACCAGGTCGGAAACACCGCACCGGTTGCCGAAAGCATGACGCCGGCTGCGCGCGCGGTCCTGCTGTTTCCGGTGACCTTGATGTCAGGCGTAATGCTGTTTCGGTTGGGCAAGATCCTGTTGCTTGGCGCGCGCCTTCCGGTCACAAGCTCGACCGGCGCAGGTCACGACGACACCGACCTTCCGCGCCCTGGGTCATCAGGCCGTGTGACACGGCTGTTGTCACGGGCCTGCCTGGCGGTTGCCGTGATCGGGCCGGTCCTTGCAGCACTGGGATATGCCACGGCGGGCCTGTCGCTTGTAACGGCCACATTCCTGACTTTCGCACTTTTCGGCGTGGTCGTCGTATTGCAGCGCCTGAGCCGTGATATCTACGCGATGTTCTTTGGCGATGAAGCAGCCCAGAACGGCTTGATTCCGGTGCTGGCCAGTTTCGCATTGTCGCTCTGCTCTTTGCCGTTTCTGGCGTTGATTTGGGGCGCACGTACCGCGGATTTGCGCGAGGTTTGGACTGTGGCCTCGACCGGGGTGCAATTTGGTGGCAACCGAATTTCGCCAACCGATTTTCTAACTTTCGTGATCGTTTTCGTGTTGCTTTATTCGATGACGCGATTGTTCCAGGGAACGCTCAAAACTCAGATCCTGCCAAAGACAAAACTTGATACCGGCGGACGCAATGCGCTGGTGGCAGGCACGGGCTATGTCGGTATTTTTCTGGCTGCCATTCTGGCCATTACCAGCGCTGGTATCGATCTTTCCAACCTGGCCATCGTGGCAGGTGCACTCTCTGTTGGTATTGGTTTTGGCTTGCAAACCATTGTGTCGAACTTTGTCTCCGGCATCATTTTGTTGATTGAGCGGCCGATCAGTGAGGGCGACTGGATCGAGGTGGGCGGCACCATGGGGGTTGTCAAAGGCATATCGGTGCGCTCCACACGGGTTGAGACCTTCGATCGCACCGATGTCATTGTCCCCAACGCTGATCTGATTTCCGGTGCGGTGACCAACTGGACCAAGGGCAATCTCAACGGTCGCCTGATTGTTCCCATCGGTGTGGCCTATGGCACGGACACCAAGAAGGTCGAAAAGATCCTGCAAGAGATCGCGATGGATGCCACTTCGGTCATCGTAACGCCACCGCCCGGTGTCTTTTTCGTAGGTTTCGGAACGGACTCGCTTGATTTTGAAATTCGGGCGATCTTGCGGGATGTCAATTACATGTTGTCGACGCGATCGGAGATCAACCATGAGATCAATCGCCGCTTTGTCGAAGAAGGTATCGAAATCCCCTACGCGCAACGTGACGTTTGGCTGAGAAATCCCGAGACCTTGGCGCGCGCACCCTCAGCGCCCAGCGGGGTCGCGCAGTCAAGCCCGCCGGGTGGTCAACATCTCAGCGCCTCGGATCTGGACGGCGATGGACCCGAATGAAACCGGCGGGCCACAGCCAGGATATGCAGGCAAAAAACGTCTTGCACACCAGCGCCCTGAAACGCTAAACCCCGCCGCACGGACAGGTGGCCGAGTGGTCGAAGGCGCACGCCTGGAAAGTGTGTAGGCGGGAGACCGTCTCCAGGGTTCGAATCCCTGTCTGTCCGCCACCCATACTTTTTGCCTTATTTCACTTGTTGGCGTGAGGGTCCATTTAGGCCTTGTTTCTTGGGCTTTGGGTCTTGGTCCACTTTGCATTGCGTTTTGTTCACTCGCCTCCAAATTCGATCGCCTTACGGTATGAATAGCGGCACCGAACGGGCAGCTGACAAAGCGGCTGGTCGAGAATCTGGGACCGGGGCGGCATGGCGACGGGAACGGGTTGTA
>JBCCWL010000009.1:0-131491 GCA_039193885.1 Pseudomonadota bacterium | reverse complement strand
TTTGCATAGCCCGATCCTGACCGGAATGTGGTCAAACGGGCAAATCCACATACGACCGCTTCGGAAACTGCGACGATATAAGGATCCTGCGCGGCGTTCGCGGCCGTGATCGCGGCTTCGACGTCACTGCGGGATGGGATATCGTGGGTGAAGGTGATTGTCGTGTCTCGGATGATCGGGGCCCAGATCGCCAGTATGGCTTCAGCGTCTTCTGGCCGCGCCGCGCGTAAATCTACACTCACAGAGCCACGCGCCCTGCCGGTGTTTCGAACTCCGCCAGCAAAGCCGGGCGTTCGGCAGGCTCGAAATGGATCGTGCCGGGCTCCAAAAGCGGTGCGAGCAAAGCGTGCATCTCTGTCGATTGTGGATGTTTCAGGCAAAGCCTGTCTAGGCGCACATTCTGGTCGGGCAGGCTTTGACACGGATGTGTTGGGCTTTGCCATTCGATAAGTGCCGGAGCCCATCCCTCGAACGGCAAAATGCCGGTCTCAGGGACCGCCATACGCCATCTGAGATTGCCGCGCTGCAACGTCATCGGAGTTCCGAAGCCCGAGGGGAGTACTGCAAGTGCGTCGTCCAGGTCCTGGCAGCGCAAAATCCAGTTTGTCAGACGCGCGGGCCCCGAAAACTGATCGAGCCCAAACCATCGTGGTCGACCTGGTGGGGGCGCTTCTGGATCGATGGCGATCAGTTCGAAATATGCCGAAGGCCC
This sequence comes from Pseudomonadota bacterium, assembly GCA_039193885.1. Lineage (GTDB taxonomy): Bacteria > Pseudomonadota > Alphaproteobacteria > Rhodobacterales > Rhodobacteraceae > Litoreibacter. The sequence goes on along the minus strand of JBCCWL010000009.1, from coordinate 130,779 downwards.
CAAAGACAAGAGCCGGTTATAGGTCCCCATGGTCGGATGGTGGCCGCCTTGCGCCAATGGGACGTTCAAGCGGCTCTCAAGCGTTTGCGCGTCGCGCTGCAAGTCCGTGCAAGACACAGCGATGTGGTCGAATTCCAACAAACTCATGGCCTGGATCATATGTCTTAAACCGGTTCGTGCAAGACGCCTTGCACCGCTTGAGCCAAACAGGCATGACTGCTCACATGACCGATATTTCCGCCTTGAAATCTGATGCTCGAAAGGCCGCGTTTGCACGCCGAAAAGCCGCGCGCACCGAAGCAGCGACGCGCGGTGCGGTAGAGCATCTTCTGGCCGAGCTTCTGCCGCATAAAGGGCGAGCAATGGCGGGGTATTTACCTATTAGAACCGAGGTTGACCCACGACCGGTGATGGCAGCACTTGCGGCCTTTGGGCCTGTGGGTGTGCCGGTTATTCAGGGCGATGGATACCCGTTGAAATTTCGAAGCTGGACGCCTGAGTGTGAGCTGCAGGATGGCCCGTTCGGGGCTCAGGTCCCGGTTTCGGGTGAATGGATCACGCCGGAGGTCTTGATTGTGCCCATGGTGGCGTTTGATGCCAAGGCGCGTCGTCTGGGCTATGGCGGCGGTTTTTATGACCGTACGTTGGAAGGTTTGCGAAACACAGGTCCCGTGTTGGCTGTTGGCTTTGCCTATCAGGCGCAAGAGGCCGCGTCTTTGCCATTTGAGGCCACAGATCAACCGCTGGATATGATTGTCACTGAGGCAGGTGTGCTGCGGCGGGTTTGATTCGTATTGCGGCAATTGCGATGGACAACGGGCGGAACTCGGCATAGGTCCGGGCTATGAAAATCCTTTTCCTCGGAGATGTTGTCGGGCGTAGCGGGCGGGCTGCCCTTCAGGCAAACTTGGCGGCTTTGCGCGCTGATTGGTCGTTGGATTTTGTTGTGGTCAATGCCGAGAACGCGACCGGTGGCATCGGCGTGTCAGCGCAACATGCCAAGGATCTTTTGGCTGCGGGCGCAGACTGCCTGACCTTGGGCGATCATGCGTTTGACCAAAAGGATATGTTGCAGTTCATTGAGCAGGAACCGCGTATTCTCCGGCCGTTAAACTACGCCAAGGCGGCACCGGGGCAGGGTGCGCGCATTTTCAACGTTCCAGGCGGTCGAAAACTATTGGTGGCGCAGGTTCTTGGCCAAGTCTTTATGAAACGCGCCTTCGATGATCCATTCGGTCAAATCGAGCAAGTGCTGAAATCCTACCCATTGGGCGGTTTGATCAATGCGAGCCTTGTCGACATTCATTGCGAGGCAACATCCGAAAAAATGGCCATGGGACATTGGTGCGATGGGCGCGCCAGTGTTGTTGTCGGGACGCACACCCATGTTCCGACGGGCGACGCGCAGATCTTGCCGGGTGGCACGGCGTTTCAGAGCGATGCAGGCATGTGCGGCGACTACAATTCCGTCATTGGAATGGAAAAGGCCGAGCCTATGCGCCGGTTTGTGACCGGAATGTCGAAAGGGCGTTTCACCCCGGCGTCGGAAGACGCGACGCTCAGCGGGCTTTTCGTCGAAACGGACGACCGCTCCGGACAGGCCCTTCGTGTGGCGATGGTTCGTCACGGCGGTAGGCTTGGTCAATCAGGACCGATCTAGACAGTCAGGGCTGATCTGACTTGCGTCGCCCGGCGCGTGGTCCGAAACTGTGACAGAAGCAAGCTGGAGAATCCTGCCATGAGCACATTTCTGGCCATGGGACCGCATACAGACGCGATTATCGCGCTGGCCGTGGTGTTTGGAATGTTTGTCTTGTTTGTCCGGGAGGTCTACCCGACCGAGGTCGTGGCGATTGGCGGCGTCGCGCTTTTGCTGACAACCGGGGTGCTGCCCTATGACAGCACGTTGGCAGTTTTGGGCAATCCTGCACCTTGGACGATTGCGGCGATGTTTATCGTTATGGGATCACTGGTGCGCACCGGAGCATTGGACTGGTTCACATCAGTGGCCGAGCGCAATGCGGCTCAGCAACCGGCCATGGCTCTTGCGGCATTGCTGGGGTTTGTCGTTATCTCTTCGGCGTTTGTATCGAATACACCCGTGGTCGTGGTGATGATCCCGGTCTTCGTCCAGCTCAGCCGAACCTTGGGGGTTTCCGCGTCTAAGCTTTTGATACCTTTGAGTTATGCGGCTATCCTTGGAGGAACACTTACGCTGATCGGCACGTCGACGAACCTGTTGGTCGACGGTGTCGCACGGGCCAACGGGCTTGAAGCATTCAGCATTTTCGAAGTCACCCCCTTGGGTCTCGCTCTGGTCGCTTGGGGGTTGGTGTATTTGCGTTTCATCGGCCCGCTCCTGCTCAAGGATCGCGACAGCATGGCGACTTTGCTGTCAGATCGCGTGAAACGGAAGTTCTTCACCGAAGCGGCGATTCCGCCTGAAAGCAACCTTATCGGACGCGAGGTTCTGGATGTGCAATTGTTCAGGCGAGACGGCGTCCGTCTGGTCGATGTTGTGCGCGGCGATGCATCCTTACGGCGCAACCTTAAAGACGTGACTCTGCAAGTCGGCGACAGGGTTATCCTGCGCACCGAAATGACCGAACTGCTCTCTTTGCAATCAGACAAAAGCCTAAAACGGGTCGATCAGCTATCGGCGGTTGAAACATCCACTGTTGAGGTTTTGATTACACCCGGGGCCAGAATGGTCGGGCGGTCGCTTGGGTCGATGCGGCTGCGGCGACGCTATGGCGTCTACCCGTTGGCGGTCCATCGCAGCAATCAGAATATCGGCCGTCAACTGGACGACCTGATCGTCCGGGTGGGTGACACATTGCTGCTCGAAGGCGCGCCTGAAGACATCGCGCGATTGGCCTCGGATATGGGGTTGGTCGATGTCGCGAAACCTTCTGCACGCGCCTACAGGCGCAGCCATGCGCCCTGGGCTATTGCAGCCCTGGCGGGCTTGGTCGTTTTGGCGGGGCTTGGGGTGGCTCCAATCTTTTTCTTGGCGATCTTAGCTGTTGCGATCGTATTGCTCACCCGCTGTATCGATGCGGAGGAAGCCTTTGGGTTCATCGATGGTCGCCTCCTGGCCCTTATCTTTGCGATGCTGGCCATTGGCGGCGCGCTGGAGGCGTCAGGCGCGGTGGAGCTTATCGTTGGTCAAGTTGCGCCTTTCATGTCCGGGCTGTCGCCGTTCTTCGTGGTGTGGGGGATCTATTTGCTCACGTCCGTTCTGACCGAGCTTGTGTCCAACAACGCCGTGGCCGTGGTGGTCACGCCGATAGCTATTGGGCTGGCGGGGGCGATGGGCATCGATCCGCGCCCCTTGGTCGTTGCGGTCATGGTGGCGGCATCGGCCAGTTTTGCCACGCCCATTGGGTATCAGACGAACATGCTGGTTTATGGTCCTGGCGGGTATAAGTTCACCGACTTCATGCGGATCGGCATTCCACTTAACTTAAGTGTCGGTCTTCTTGCCTCCTGGCTGATTCCATTCATCTGGCCTTTATAGACCAAGCCAGCCATGCATTTTCTGCAATGCAGCATTTCACTTTTATCTGTTGTTTCAGACACCTGACAGGCACATCTTATTCGCATAAGGCATCAAGGCCTTTTAGAAAGGATGACCCAATGTACGCACTTTTTAACTCCGTCAGGACGGCTGCGAAAAAGCGGTCTGCCTACATCCGGACCTACAACGAGCTGTCTCAAATGAGCTTAGAGACGGCAATTGATCTGAGCTTGTTCGTAGAGGACGCACGGATCAACGCCCGCAAAGCGGTGTACGGCGCATAAAGCCCGTCTGCTAGAGCGGCCAAAACACAAGAATTGCTGGGATGGAGACGGCCACGACGATCAGCTCAAGTGGCAGTCCCATCCGCCAGTAATCGCCAAATCCATAGCCACCAGGGCCCAGGATCAAAGTGTTGTTCTTGTGTCCGATCGGCGTGAGAAAGGCGCAGGAGGCCGCTACGGCTACAGCCATAAGAAACGGGTCGGGGTTCACACCCAGGCTAGTGGCCATCTGGATCCCGACAGGGGCCGCTACAATGGTGGTGGCCGTGTTGTTGAGGACGTCTGACAGCGTCATTGTGACCACCATCAACACCGTCAACACTGCCCAACTGGGGAGCCCTTCGGTGAGCGCAATCAAGCTGCTGGCGATCAATTCGGTGCCGCCTGAGGTCGCGAGCGCTGCCCCAAGCGGTATCATCGACCCGAGCAGCACCACGACTGGCCATTCGATATGCGAATAGACTTCTGACAACGGGATAATCCGCGTCAGGACGAAAGCCACCACAACCAATCCCAACGCAACGGGCAGGTAGATCAAACCAAATGACGCGGCCAAAACTGCCGCTGCAAACAGACCAATACCCAGCCACATCTTCTCGTCTGCGGTCACATTGAGCCCGCGATCAGCCAGGGGCAGGCAGCCCAGCCATTCCGTGACATCAGACGCTGTGTCCTGGGGGACGAGCAGCAGCAGTATATCGCCAGCCTTGATCGGCGTTTTGCGCACATGTTGGCGGATGCTGCGTCCTTGCCGGGAGATGCCCATTAGAACCGTACGCCGTCGCCAGGACAGGCCAACAGCTTGTGCGGTTTTGCCGGTGATCCGCGATTGGTCGGTGGCGACCACCTCGATCACTGCGAGCCCGTCACCATCGGCACGCAGCCGAGCCTCACGTGCCTCATCGGCGAAATTCAGGCTGAGGGCTGCGCGAAACTCATCCAAGGCGTCGGGCGTGGCCTCCAAAACCAGCGCATCGCCTTCCATCAGGACCGAGTTCTGCGCCGTGCCGTATCGGCGCTTGCCATCACGTACGAGCCCCAGGATCGCCACATCATTCTTGTCGGCATCCTCGTAGAGTTCACGCAGGCGTAGTCCGACGAGTTTCGACGCGGGTGGAATGGTCAACTCAGCAATATATTCTGCATAATCGTCCATCGGGCTACCCGAGGTTTGCGCGCCTTCTTTTTGGGGGATCAACCGCCAGCCGATCACGGCAACAAACAGCAGGCCTGCCAGGGCCGTAACGCCGCCGACCGGTGCAAAATCGAACATCCGGAAGGGCTCACCCAAGGCATCCTGTCTGATTGAGGCGATGATGATGTTGGGCGGCGTGCCGATCAGGGTCACCATGCCACCCAGGATTGTCGCAAAACTCAGCGGCATCAGGCTTAGCCCAGGTGCGCGAGATGCTTTGCGCGCGGTCTGAATATCGACGGGCATCAAAAGCGCCAGCGCGGCCACGTTGTTCATAAAGGCGGACAAAATTCCGCCCACTGTTCCCATAATTGCAATATGCGCCCCGAGACCTCGCGCGGAATCCACAAGCGTGCGCGTGATCAAAAACACGGCCCCTGACCGGACCAAGCCTGCGGAAACGATCAACACAAGCGCCACAACCAGAGTGGCCGGGTGTCCGAAACCGGAAAACGCATCCTTTGTCGGCACGACACCCAAGACAACCCCAAGCATGAGTGCGGAAAAGGCAACAAGATCATAGCGATACCGGCCCCAGAGCAGGAATGCAAAGACAAGCGCGAAGAGCGAGAACAAGATAATCTGGTCGGTGCTCATGCGGGCGCTCCCCGATTAGGGCAATGGCTGTCACTCCATCAGACCCGGATTGTCTGGAATTTGCAACGCGCCATTCACTTGGCCTCTTCAGTTTGGTCGCGTATAGACAGACGACGAAGCAAACAAGCGTATGGAGAGACCCATGGCAGGCCACTCAAAATGGGCAAATATTCAACATCGCAAGGGGCGTCAGGACAAGCTGCGCTCCAAACTGTTTTCCAAACTCTCCAAAGAGATCACAGTTGCCGCCAAGATGGGGGACCCTGATCCCGACAAAAATCCGCGTTTGCGCCTGGCGGTCAAGGAAGCGAAATCGAACTCCGTCCCAAAGGACGTAATCGATCGTGCGATCAAGAAATCGCAAGGTGGGGACGGTGAAAACTACGATGAGATCCGCTACGAAGGCTATGGGCCCGGAGGTGTTGCAGTCATCGTTGAGGCGATGACGGATAACCGCAACAGAACTGCGTCGACTGTGCGATCGACCTTCACTAAAAACGGCGGAAATCTGGGTGAAACCGGATCGGTGGGCTTCATGTTCGACCGCAAGGGTCAGGTGGTCTACCAAGCGGATGCGGGCGATGCTGATACGGTCATGATGGCGGCGATTGAAGCCGGTGCCGAAGATTGCGAAAGCAGCGAAGATGGTCACGTCATTACCTGTGCGGACACCGATTTGAACGATGTTTCAAACGCGCTGGAAGCCGAGCTGGGCGAGTCCGAGTCAACCAAATTGGTCTGGATTCCCACAACCACAACCGAGCTTGACCTTGAGGGTATGCAAAAGCTGATGAAGTTGATGGATGCTTTGGAAGACGATGATGATATCCAGACCGTGACTGCCAATTTTGAGGCACCAGACGAGGTCCTGGCGCAGCTTGAGTGACTGTCTTGATCACGACCAGATGCCCGGTGTGAGTTGCCGCCATTTTGACCCTTACACCCTAATTATTGGTCCTCAATGAGCCTAACAGCTGCATTTGCGGGATTCTCGCTCGGCTTGTCACTCATCTTGGCAATCGGAGCGCAGAACGCCTTCGTTCTGCGTCAAGGAATCCGCAAGGCGCATGTGTTCTGGGTCTGCCTGACATGTGCTGTGTCCGACGCGATCTTGATCGTTCTGGGCGTTAGCGGATTTGGCGCACTCAGCGAAATGGCCCCTTGGATCGGCGATGTTATGCGCTGGGGCGGCGCGATCTTTCTGTTTGTCTATGGGGCGATGGCCTTCTGGCGCGCGGCAACGCAAACAGGTGGCCTCGAGGCAGCGCAGACTGATGGCGGACCGCTTGGTGCGACGGTGCTGACCTGTTTGGCGCTGACATGGCTGAACCCGCATGTCTACTTGGACACTGTGGTTCTGCTTGGGTCGATCGCTGCGCAATATGAGGGCCAACGCCTGGAGTTTGGGCTGGGAGCGGTCACAGCGTCCTTCACTTTTTTCTTTTCACTTGGATACGGTGCACAGCTCCTTGCGCCTGCCTTTGCAAATCCCAACGCTTGGCGGGTGCTGGATGTGATCGTGGGGGTCGTGATGTGGTCCATCGCGATTGGGTTGATTGTGCACTAGCGCGCTTTTGCGTCTTGCGCCTACGGGGCGCAAGGTGTCTAGCTCAACCCCATGAGTGGTCACGGCAATCGCCCCGTCGCCGGGGTTCTTTGGATGGCAGTGACCGGGGTGATGTTCATCGCGGTCACTGCCATCGTGAAGCATATGGGTGACACGCTTCCCGCCGCACAATCTGCGTTCTTACGATATGTGTTTGGATTGGTTTTTCTTCTGCCGTTCCTGAAGGAGTTGACGGGGACGACGTTGACATGGCGAGCCCGAAAATTGTTTGCGCTGCGCGGTGTATTTCATTCCGCCGCGGTGGCTTTGTGGTTTTACGCGATGACCAAGATCTCCATCGCTGAGGTCACGGCGATGAATTATCTGTCCCCAGTCTATGTCTCGATTTTGGCCGCCTTTGTTCTCCGCGAACATCTGGCCGCCCGACGCATCACGGCGATTATTGCGGCGCTGATTGGCGCGTTGATCATCGTGCGCCCTGGCTTTCGGGAGTTGTCACCCGGCCATATCGCAATGATCCTAACCGCGATGATGTTTGCGGGGTCCTATCTGATCGCTAAAATAATGGCAGATGAAGTCAGCCCTTCGATTGTGGTCGCGTGGCTGTCCATAACGGTCACAATCGGTTTGGCACCTATGGCAATAGTGGTTTGGACCCCGCCGAGCCCGGACCAGCTGGGCTGGATATTCCTGGTGGCGTGTTTTGCCACCGCAGGACACTACACCATGACGCTGGCCTTCCGTGCAGCACCTGTCACCGTGACCCAACCTGTGACCTTTCTTCAACTGGTTTGGGCAGTCATGCTCGGCGCGCTGGTCTTTGGCGAAGCCGTGGACGTCTGGGTGATTGTAGGCGGAACCGTTATCCTGGCCGCCGTGATTTTCATCACATGGCGCGAAGCCGTGCTGAAACGCCAGATCACCCCGTCGGTCAACGCCCCAAAAACCTAGGCTGTGGATCACGTCGGTGCGGCTGGGCAAGCCGTCGCGTTTGTCGTTGACGCTTTCGGGCGATCTGGGCCACATCAACGCAACACCGGGGGAACAGATGACAAAGCCAAACATTCTCATTTTCATGGTTGACCAGCTGAACGGAACGCTTTTTCCCGACGGTCCGGCTGACTGGCTGCATGCCCCAAACCTCAAGGCCCTCGCTGCGCGGTCGACCCGTTTTGCCAACAGCTACACCGCCTCTCCGCTTTGCGCGCCGGGGCGGGCCAGTTTCATGTCGGGCCAGTTGCCGTCCCGCACAGGCGTTTATGACAACGCGGCCGAGTTCCGCTCCGACATTCCCACCTATGCGCATCACCTGCGGCGCGCGGGCTACCAGACTTGTTTGTCCGGCAAGATGCATTTCGTAGGGCCAGACCAGTTGCACGGCTTTGAAGAGCGCCTGACCACCGATATTTACCCCGCCGATTTCGGTTGGACGCCGGATTACCGAAAACCCGGAGAGCGGATCGAGTGGTGGTACCACAACATGGGGTCAGTGACCGGGGCAGGGGTGGCCGAGATCTCCAACCAGATGGAGTATGACGATGAGGTCGCCTACCACGCCACACGCAAACTCTATGATCTGGCCCGTGGTCATGATGCGCGCCCTTGGTGTCTGACGGTTAGCTTTACCCATCCGCATGATCCTTATGTGGCGCGCAAATCCTATTGGGACCTCTATGAGGATTGTGAGCATCTGCTGCCCGAGATTTCGGCCATTCCCTATGACGCGCAAGATGCTCATTCCAAGCGCATTCTCGACGCCAATGATCGAGACAATTATTCGATAGATGATGATCAGATTGCGCGGGCGCGCCGGGCTTATTTCGCCAATATCTCCTATTTGGACGACAAGATTGGCGCGCTGATGGATGTGCTCGCATCAACCGATCAGGAGGCGATTATTCTCTTCGTTTCTGATCACGGTGACATGCTGGGCGAGCGGGGCCTTTGGTTCAAAATGAGCTTCTATGAAGGCTCATCGCGGGTACCACTGATGATCTCTGCGCCCGATCTGCATCCTGGGCTGGTGGTTGATCCTGTGTCGACCATCGATATCTGCCCGACCTTATGCGATCTGGCCGGTGTCGATATGTCCGAGGTCATGCCTTGGACAGACGGGACAAGCCTGGTGCCGCTGGGGCAGGGGGCAAAGCGGGAGACACCTGTGGCTATGGAATACGCCGCCGAGGCCTCGTACGCGCCGTTGGTCTCCTTGCGCTATGGCAAGTGGAAGTACAATCGCTGTGCACTGGATCCGGACCAATTGTTTGATCTTGAGGCCGACCCGCATGAGTTGAACAACCTTGCCGCGGAACCTGAGCATGCGGGGACTGTCACTGCGTTACGTGAGAAGTCGTCGCAGCGGTGGGACCTTGACCGGTTTGATGCTGATATTCGCCATAGCCAGGCCGGGCGCTGGGTTGTCTATGAAGCCTTACGCCAGGGTGGCTATTACCCTTGGGACTATCAGCCTTTACAAAAGGCCTCCGAACGGTACATGCGCAACCACATGAATCTCGACACTCTCGAAGAGAGCCAACGCTTTCCCCGGGGTCAGTAGCGACCCGGACGGAACACATCTTTGAAGGACATCAGCGAGCACATGATCGACACACAGCCCAAAGCCAGTCACTTCATCAACGGGGCCTATGTTGAAGACACTGCAGGCACGCCAATAACCTGCACGTTTCCAGCAACCGGCGAGGTGGTTGCAACGCTGCATTCGGCCACGCCTGCCATTGTTGAGCAGGCTTTGAACGCGGCTCTAGCCGGGCAAAAGATCTGGGCTGCCATGAGCGGAACCGAGCGTGGCCGTGTGCTGCGCAAAGCGGCAGACCTGATGCGCGAACGTAATGCAGAGCTGTCAATGCTCGAGACGATGGACACTGGAAAACCGTTGCAAGAGACGCTTGTGGCCGATGCAACCTCGGCTGCAGATGCCTTGGAGTATTTTGGTGGATTGGCTGGAGCCTTGACCGGCGAGCATATCAAGCTGGGGGATGATTGGGTCTATACTATACGAGAGCCTCTGGGCGTCTGTGTTGGCATCGGTGCCTGGAACTATCCGACCCAGATCGCCGCCTGGAAAGGTGCGCCTGCTTTGGCCTGCGGCAATGCGATGGTGTTCAAGCCGTCCGAGACCACGCCGCTTTGCGCGCTGCAAGTCGCGGAAATTCTGCATGAAGCAGGGCTACCAGCGGGTGTTTACAACGTCGTGCAGGGGTACGGCGATGTGGGCGCGCGTTTGGTTGAGGACAAGCGGGTGGACAAGGTGTCGCTGACCGGCTCTGTGCCTACAGGTCGCAAGGTCTATGCGGCGGCGGCCGACGGCTTGAAGCATGTCACAATGGAATTGGGTGGAAAGTCACCGCTGATCATCTTCGACGACGCTGATCTTGAGGACGCGGTCGGTGGGGCGATCCTGGGCAATTTCTATTCGACCGGCCAGGTATGCTCGAACGGAACGCGCGTTTTTGTCCAGAAGGGCATCAAGGAAGCTTTTCTTGCAAGGCTTTGCGACAGATTGAGCAAGGCCGTGATGGGCGATCCGCGGGAGGAAGCCACAAATTTTGGCCCGATGGTCAGCGAGAACCAGATGAAAATTGTTCTGGGATATATCGAGACCGGGAAATCTGAAGGCGCACGCCTGGCCTTCGGTGGTGCGCGGTCCGAGGGCGATGGGTTTTTCATCGAGCCCACGGTATTTGCCGATGTGACCGATGATATGACCATCGCACGGGAAGAAATTTTTGGACCCGTCCTGTCGATCCTCGATTTCGAGACCGAAGAAGAGGTCATGGCGCGGGCCAATGACACCGAGTTTGGCTTGGCAGCTGGTGTGTTCACGCAAGATCTCACCCGCGCGCACCGCGTCGTGGCGGGGTTTGATGCCGGAACATGCTATATCAACACTTATAATCTTGCGCCGGTTGAGGCCCCGTTTGGGGGGTCGAAAATGTCCGGTGTCGGGCGCGAGAACTCGAAAGAGGCGATCAATCACTATAGCCAGATGAAATCCGTCTATGTTGCCATGGGTCCGGTTGATGCGCCCTTCTGACCCGGACTGATCCCATGCAAGCAGACTACGTCATCATAGGTGCGGGCTCAGCAGGATGCGCCATGGCCTACCGTTTGACCGAGGCCGGAAAATCAGTGGTGGTCATCGAATATGGCGGGACGGATGCCGGCCCCTTCATTCAGATGCCCGCGGCGCTCAGCTACCCGATGAACATGTCGCGCTATGACTGGGGTTATCAAAGCGAACCTGAGCCGCATCTGGGAGGGCGACGTTTGGCCTGTCCACGCGGCAAGGTTTTGGGCGGCTCTTCTTCGATCAACGGCATGATCTATGTGCGCGGTCACCCACAGGACTTTGATCACTGGGTCTCGGTCGGCGCGCAGGGCTGGGGATATGCTGATGTCCTGCCCTATTTCAAGCGAATGGAGAGTTGGGACAGCGGCGACCGCGGTGGTGATCCCTCTTGGCGCGGGACAGACGGACCGCTGCATGTGTCGCGCGGGCCGGGCACCAACCCTTTGACCCAGGCTTTCGTCGCGGCCGGCGTCCAGGCAGGCTATCACATGACCGAGGATTATAACGGGCATCAACAAGAAGGGTTTGGCCCGTTTGATGCGACGATCCATAATGGTCGGCGCTGGTCTGCAGCCAATGCCTATTTGCGGCCTGCACAGGCGACGGGGCGGTGCACGATCATCCAGGCATTGGCCTCCAAAATTGTGATCGAGAGTGGCCGCGCGGTGGGCGTCGAGGTGCTTGAGAATGGCCAGAGGCGCGTTGTGAACGCTGCGGCCGAGGTCATCCTTGCCGCGTCTTCAATCAATTCGCCGAAAATTTTGATGTTGTCGGGGATCGGTCCGGCAGCCCACCTGTCCAAACACGGGATCGATGTGATCGCAGACCGACCCGGGGTGGGACAGAACCTGCAAGATCACTTGGAGCTCTATATCCAGATGGCGGCCAGCCAGCCGGTCAGTCTCTATCGATACTGGAATCTGGTTTCCAAAGGCATGATTGGAGCACGTTGGTTATTCTCCGGCACGGGCCTTGGCGCGTCAAACCAGTTTGAGGCTGCGGGGTTCGTCCGCTCTCGCGCGGGCGTGTCCTACCCAGATATCCAGTATCACTTTTTGCCAATCGCCGTGCGCTATGACGGCAAGGTCGCGGCAGAAGGCCACGGCTATCAAGCGCATGTTGGACCCATGCGCTCGGTGTCTCGCGGACAGGTCACGCTGCGCTCGGCAGATCCGCAAGAGGCTCCAAAAATCGAATTCAACTACATGTCCGACCCGTCAGATTGGGAGGATTTCCGCACCTGCATTCGCCTGACGCGCGAAATCTTCGCGCAGGAGGCCTTTGCGCCCTTTGCCAAACATGAAATTCAGCCCGGGGCTCAAGCCCAGACCGATGCCGAGCTTGACGCGTTCATTCGTGAACATGTGGAAAGCGCTTACCATCCCTGCGGCACCGCCAAAATCGGAGCCCGCGATGACACAAGCGCGGTCGTCGATCCGGAGCTTCGTGTCATCGGTGTTGAAGGGCTTAGACTGGCCGACAGTTCCGTCTTTCCGCGCATCCCCAACGGCAATCTGAATGCGCCCTCAATCATGGTCGGGGAAAAGGCCTCAGACCACATACTTGGTCGCGAGCTGCTGCCGCGCGACAATGCGGTGCCGTGGGAGCATCCGAATTGGGAAACCGCGCAGCGCTAGGTTTTCATTCGACCCTGTAGGGCAACGTATCGCGATGGTTGTGATCGACGCTCAAATGGCTTTCAAGCGGTGGAACAGACCTCTGGTGGCACGACTTTCGCGCACATATTCGGCACGAAATACCGATCGGCTCAAACGCGCTGTCGGGGGCCGGCAGCAGATCATCGGCATAGACCAGAGCGTCCGCATGACTGATTTCGCATCCCAGCCCGATGGCATAACGGCGGGTCGGCGCAGAGTAGCTGCCGCCTGGCTTGGAGACATCCCTGGCCAAGGAGATATACCGCACGCCATCAGGTGTTTCGGCCAGCTGCCTGATGAATCGCCCAGGCGTTTCAAAGGCTTGGTGTACATTCCAAAGCGGGCAGGCACCGCCGAAGCGAGCGAATTGCAAACGCGTTGCAGAGTGTCTTTTCGTGATGGTTCCCGCCTGGTCCACACGGACAAAAAAGAACGGCAGCCCCTTGGATCCAGGGCGTTGCAGTGTTGAAAGCCTGTGGGCGACCTGCTCGATAGAGGCCCCGAAAATATCGGCCAGGCGCTCCAGGTCATGACGTTCTTGCTGTGCCGCCTCCAGAAACCTTGTGTAGGGCATCAATGCTGCGCCGGCAAAGTAGTTGCCCAGCCCGATTTTGGCGATGCCGCGCGCGGCCTCTGAACGAAACCGGCCAAGATCCAGCGTCGCGTCCAGCAAAGTATTCTGCTCGGTCATCGCGATTTGATGCAGGATCTGAAATCTTTGCGTCGGCCGTGACGCCCGATGAGATAGCGTCAATTCGCCGGTGGATTGCTCGAAATGACGCAGGTTTTGCGCATCGGTCCAGCGGACCGTCAGACCCGCCGGCGGTGTGCGCAGAATGTCATCGGTCAGTCTTGTAGAAAAGCGCTCCGCCGCGTGATCCACTGCGTCGATGTAATTGTCGCAATAATGAAAGAAGTCGCGAACCTCTTCCCAAGGACTTGGGCTGAGGCGGGTATCCTCGCGCCCCAAAGCTTCATCAAGATGCGCCAATCGCTCGTGAGTTTGTCTATAGGCGCGGTGCAGCTCCAAAAATGCGCGCGCAAAATTCGGAGCGTTGGAGGCGGTTAGGTGAAGATCGGCAAGCGGGGCCTGGGTCTCGGCAAAGACCGGATCTGCCAGCACCTCGCGCATATCCGACACCATGCGCCCGGAATCGCCTAGCGACAGTTCTGTGACGTCAAAGCCAAATTCCTGCGCCAGCGCCAAAACCACGCCTGTCGAAACCGGTCTTTTGTTATTCTCCATCTGGTTCAAGTAAGGCAGGGAGACGCCGAGTTTAGCTGCAAAGGATTTTTGCGTGAGACCGATGCGGGTGCGCAGCTCTCGGAGTTTGGCACCGGCATAGAGTTTCTGGTTGGCCAAAACGCGACCTCCGTGGCTTTGCATGTTTGCTAAATGCGCAGCCTATATTTGCAAACCAGTGCGGTCTAGAGGGTGCCTGAGGCCTCGACCACGCGTTCGCGGCGCAATACGTAGAGAATCGACACCAGAGCGCAAATGGACGTGAGCAGCATGATCCATTGCAAAGGATAGGTTCCTGACGAGATGCTCAACCGTGATGCGGCGATGGACGACAGGGCAGCCCCGCCTCCAATCATGATCGCGCCCCCGATGCCGCTGGCGGTCCCCGCCAGGTGAGGTCGCACGGACAACATACCTGCGGTTGAGTTGGGCAAAACCAGTCCATTGCCGAGCCCAACAAAGATGCAAAAGCCAAAAAACTGCAGGTTGCTGCCGAGACCCGCGTAGCTGGTGATCAGCGACATGGCCATGCCGAAGGTCAAAATGGCGGCTCCTGCCACAATCATCGGATTGATGCCAAAGCGGACAGAGTAACGCCCTGAGATAAAGTTACCGGCTGCATAACCCAATGCCGGAACGCCAAAGAAGACCCCTGCCAAATCTGGCGCGAGCCCGTATAGCTCTGTCGCGACGAATGGTGCGCCTCCGAGGAACGCAAAAAAGGCACCCGAGGAAAACGCAGCCGCAAAGACATACCCCCAGAAGCGCCGTGACGCGAAAAGTTCGGGATATTGCCTGGCCTGTTCCCGAAAGCTCAGACCTTTGGAAGAAATGGTTTCGCCTTGATCGAAATAGCACAATATAGCGAGGGCTGTGCCGAACAAGGCCATAAAGATGAACACAGCGTGCCATCCAAACGCCTGATCCAGAGCGCCCCCAATCATCGGGGCAAACATCGGGACCAATGCCATGCCCATGGTCACATAACCGATCATCGAGGCGGCCTCGTCTTGAGGCACCATATCTCGAACGATCGCTCGGCTGGTGACCATGCCGACAGCAACTGCCGCCTGAAGCATGCGAAACCCTAGAAACATTTCGACCGATGTTGAAAAATAGCAACCGATCGTGGACAGCACGAAGATCCCCAAGGATCCCAGAACCACTGGTCTGCGCCCAAATTTGTCCGAGAGCGGTCCGACGAACACCTGGATCAAAGCGGTACATGCGAGATAGGCCGACACGGCGAGTTGCATAATGGCGTAGTCGGTGTCGAAAAACGTGGTCATTCTGGGCAGCGACGGCAAAAAGACAGACATGCTCATGGCGGAGACGCCTGCCAGCAGAATCAAGGTGAACATATGTGGTGGTGAACTGCGGTCCAGAAATTGGACCCTAGGTCGGGATGTCATATACGGGCTTTAACTCGTCTGTTGTCCGGCGTCCAATGCTTGCTCACCCAAGGGTGCGCACACTCGATGTGCGGTCTTTGATTACTCAGATTTGCAATTATTCGATTTTCTAATTTGTGTTTGTTCGGATTTTGCAAATTTGCATTGTTTTGCTTTGATTGCCCGGGCCTGTTCGCTAGGTTGCTGCAACTCAGCTTCACGAGGTGGACATCATGAAAGACGTTTTGCGCGAACTCGAAGCCAGACGCGACATCGCGCGAAAAGGGGGCGGTCAAAGACGCATCGACGCTCAGCACGCCAAAGGCAAGCTGACCGCGCGCGAGCGGATTGAACTGCTCCTTGATGAAGACAGCTTCGAAGAGTTCGACATGTTTGTCGCCCACAGATGTACGGATTTCGGCATGGAGGCCTCGCGCCCAGCCGGAGACGGCGTCGTGACCGGGTGGGGCACAATCAACGGACGCATGGTCTATGTGTTCAGCCAGGATTTCACAGTGTTTGGCGGCTCCTTGTCAGAGACCCATGCACAGAAAATCTGCAAGATCATGGACATGGCTGTGCAAAATGGCGCGCCGGTTATCGGCATCAATGATTCCGGTGGTGCGCGTATCCAGGAAGGTGTGGCCTCACTGGCCGGTTATGCCGACGTCTTTCAACGCAATATTATGGCGTCGGGCGTCGTGCCGCAAATCTCGGTCATCATGGGCCCTTGCGCCGGCGGTGCTGTCTATAGCCCGGCGATGACGGATTTCATTTTCATGGTCAAAGATAGCTCCTACATGTTCGTCACCGGTCCAGATGTCGTCAAAACAGTAACAAATGAAGTCGTGACCGCAGAAGAGTTGGGCGGCGCGGGTACGCATACCAAGAAATCTTCCGTCGCAGACGGCGCGTTTGAAAATGACGTCGAAGCGCTGGCCGAAGTGCGGCGTCTTGTCGATTTCCTTCCGCTTAACAACCGACAGAAACCGCCGGTCCGTCCATTTTTCGACGATCCTGGGCGGATCGAGGCCAGTTTGGATACGCTGGTGCCGGAAAACCCAAACATGCCCTACGACATGAAAGAGCTGATCACAAAGCTTGCGGATGAGGGTGATTTTTTCGAGATCCAAGAAGAGTTTGCGAAGAATATTCTGACCGGGTTCATTCGATTGGAAGGCCAAAGCGTCGGTGTTGTCGCGAATCAGCCGATGGTTCTGGCGGGCTGTCTGGATATTGACAGTTCGCGCAAGGCTGCGCGGTTCGTCCGCTTTTGCGACGCGTTCGAAATCCCGATTCTCACCTTGGTGGATGTCCCGGGTTTTCTGCCCGGCACGAGCCAGGAATATGGCGGGGTGATCAAGCACGGCGCAAAGCTGCTTTTTGCCTATGGGGAAGCAACTGTGCCGAAAGTCACGGTCATCACCCGCAAGGCTTACGGCGGAGCTTATGATGTTATGTCTTCAAAGCATCTGCGCGGCGATTTCAACTATGCTTGGCCTACTGCAGAGATTGCCGTCATGGGCGCTAAAGGTGCGGTCGAAATCCTATACCGGTCAGAGTTGGGCGAGCCTGAAAAAATCGCTGACCGAACAAAGGATTACGAAGATCGGTTTGCCAACCCGTTCGTCGCTGCTGAGAAAGGCTTCATCGACGAGGTGATTATGCCGCAATCGACCCGAAAACGGGTTGCGCGTGCCTTCGCCTCCTTGCGTGGCAAGCAGCTGAGCAACCCATGGAAAAAACACGACAACATTCCTTTGTGAACGGGGCGGAGCAAAGCGTGCGGCGCATATTTGCCATTTCAATTGCTCTGAGCCTGGTGGCCGGTGCTCACAGCGCAGCGGCGCGTGAGGTTTTGGAGACACCGTCCGGCTTAAAACTGGCCGCTCCGGAGGTGATATTTGAACCTGTTGGTGCGTTGGCAAGCTCTGCCAGCCAGGTGCGGCTTCGCTATGTTGCGCCGCTTATCGCCGATATTGAATTGTTCGGTTTTGACAGGCTCGAGGGCGATTTTCTCTATCTGTGCCAGCAAGATGGTTTGAAAATTACCACCGGCGCTGCGCCGCGCGCGACCCGTGTTATCGTCTCTATTGCGTCGGTTCCATTGGCCTTCGGCGAAACTGCGCCGAATATCACACAGTATTTTGATGCCTTCCTAATCAAGGAAAATACCTGCATTTGGGAGGGATTATGAAACAACCACAATATGTTGAGTTCCGTTCCTCATGTGAATTGGGTGGTGCTGCGTGTGCAACACCGCGCTTAAGGATAGGCTTGAGGTGGTATCAAATATGTAGCAAACCACATAGGTTAACTCTCGACTGCTTCGAAGTGGTCGAACAATCGGACAGTGACGGAACCGAAGCTGCACATGCTGCGTTGGGGACTCACACTAACAGGAGATCGAGATGTCCAAGAGCATCAAAGCAATCATCGCCGTCGGGCTTGTCGCATTTGTGGCAGCATGCGCACAGCAAGAAGAAGTCATTATTGTCGACCCAGTCGAGCCAGAACCGACTTTCTCTAAGTTCTAAGATTTTTTCAGAGCGGGCTGTTTGGTCCGCTCTGAACACCGCATTTCCGTGGCAGGCCCGGCGGAAGTGCTATGCATAAACACAAGGGCTTTCCATCCAGACTACCCGGCACCGATTTTCAATTCACGATCCGTCGTGAAAACAAAAAGGGTGCAACACCCCTGGTTGCGCGCGAACGCTATGCGGACCGGCGTCCAGCGGACAAACGCGCGGATCTGGGATTTCTCTGGTCGCTTTATCACCACTTTGGCGAGGCTGAGTTCGAACGCGGTAATCTGGATGCAGGCCGTTTGTCCTGGGTGTTTGGACGCGAGGTCATTGGTGTGGATGACCCGTTTGATCCGGAAAGCTACGCGGCTGTTTTGAGGCTCGATATTTCGCGACTTCGGGGAAATTTTCCCGAGCTGTTCGACCCGTCTGTCGCGCAGGTTTTCGAGGAGTAGATCGGCATGGTTTCGCACATGTATCGGGCCACTCGGCGGGATTTGGCTTGTGCTGGATTTCCTTACTTTCGGCGCGCCTTACCATACGTCATGCTGCCTGTGTGGAGTCGAAACTGCAGCACAGAAACTCGGCTCTACGTTCCAAACCGTTACCCTTCCCCTTCGGAGAGGCCTGTTCTTTTGAGCAGGCCTTTTCCACGCGTTCGGCTTCGGAATTGGCGGTGGTTTGCCCAGATCGTGGCCTCAACGGCGCTTGTACGCTCAAAATCTGCTGCGAGTGCAGGATATGCCCCACAGGATGGAAATTCATGGTTGGGTCCGCGTGAGAGAATAGGAGACGACTCATGCGAAAACTCACACTTATTTGCGCGGCGCTCGCCACAGCCACAACGCTTGCAGCCTGCGACACGGACGCCGAACGCGGTGTTCTGGGAGCGGCAGGTGGAGCCGCGCTGTCTAAAGTTACGGGTGGCGATCCGCTTACCGGCGCGATCATCGGCGGTGCGGCAGGTGTATTCTGCGACGACGCGGGCATTTGTAGCTAACCAACATTCAGCCGCAGATCTGCGGCTCAACTCATCAAGACAACCGGTGCGCAGCGTGCGCGCCGGTTTTTTTGCGCACTGTCATCAGGTCTGCAATCAGGTCGTGTGGTCCCAGAAAGGAATTCCGGATGTTTAAGAAAATCTTGATTGCAAACCGTGGGGAAATTGCCTGCCGGGTGATCAAAACGGCGCGGCGCATGGGCATCAAAACCGTGGCAATTTACTCCGATGCGGACGCCCAGGCGTTGCATGTGAAAATGGCAGACGAGGCGATCCATATTGGTCCCGCGCCGGCCATTCAGTCCTATATTGTCATCGAGAAAGTGATGGAGGCGATCCGTGCCTCGGGTGCCGAGGCCGTCCATCCGGGATATGGGTTTCTGTCAGAAAACGCTAAGTTCGCCGAAGCGCTTGAGGCGGCCGGTGTCGCCTTTATTGGACCTCCTGTCGGGGCCATCGAAAAAATGGGCGATAAGATCACGTCCAAGAAAATTGCGCAGGATGCAAAGGTCTCCACCGTACCAGGATACATGGGGCTGATCGAAGACGCGGATGAGGCCGTCAAGATCTCTACGGATGTCGGCTATCCGGTGATGATCAAGGCCAGTGCAGGCGGTGGTGGCAAGGGGATGCGGATAGCATGGTCCGATGAGGAAGCGCGCGAAGGTTTCCAGTCTTCCAAGAATGAGGCTGCCAACAGTTTTGGTGACGACCGGATCTTTATCGAGAAATTTGTAACGCAACCGCGTCACATTGAAATTCAGGTTCTCTCGGACGGGAAGGGCAACACAATCTATCTTGGCGAACGCGAATGCTCCATTCAGCGTCGAAATCAGAAGGTTATCGAAGAGGCACCTTCCTCATTTCTTGATGAGGCCACCCGTAAAGCGATGGGAGAACAGGCCTGTGCGCTGGCGGATGCGGTTGGCTATTCAAGTGCAGGTACGGTTGAATTTATCGTCGACGGGCAACGCAATTTCTATTTCCTGGAGATGAACACGCGCCTGCAGGTCGAACACCCTGTGACAGAGCTGATCACCGGCATCGACTTGGTCGAACAGATGATCCGTATCGCCCATGGCGAGACGTTGAAAATCAAACAAGACGATATCACGCTTACCGGATGGGCCATTGAGAGCCGGCTCTATGCCGAGGATCCTTACCGGGGTTTCCTGCCGTCCATCGGGCGTTTGACGCGCTATCGTCCGCCCGAGGAACGGGCCAGCAAGACCGCCGTCGTGCGCAATGACACGGGCGTTTTCGAGGGCGGCGAGATCTCGATGTATTATGACCCGATGATCGCGAAACTCTGCACATGGGCCCCAACGCGGGGGGAAGCGATTGAAGGGATGCGGGTCGCCCTGGACGGCTTTGAAGTCGAAGGCATCGGGCACAATCTGCCGTTTTGCTCGGCAGTGATGGACCATCCCAAGTTTGTCTCTGGCGACATGACCACCGCCTTTATCGAAGAAGAATTTCCCGATGGATTTCATGGCGTTACACTGAGTGAGGAGGCCGCAGAGCGGGTGGCTTCGAGCGTCGCTGCCATGCACCGGGTCGCTGAAATCCGTCGCGCGCGTATTTCAGGCACAATGGATAATCACCGCCGGAAAGTGGGAAAAAAATGGGTTGTGTCGATGGGATCGACCGAATTTGCGGTCAAGGTCAAAGCCGACCCGGATGGCGCGACCGTCAAACATGTGTCCGGGGCAAAGCACCGTGTGGTCTCGGACTGGACGCCGGGGGACACTTTGGCCCGCCTCGAGGTTGATGGTGAGCCCTTGGTGCTTAAGATCGACAAAATCACTTCGGGCTTTCGTGTCCGCACACGTGGTGCAGATTTGGATGTGCGGATCCGTACGCCACGACAGGCGGAACTTGCGGGTTTAATGCTGGAGAAGACACCACCCGATACCTCCAAGATGCTGCTTTGTCCCATGCCAGGGCTGATCGTGAAAGTTGATGTGGCCGAAGGTGACGAAGTGCAGGAGGGCCAAGCCCTGTGCATCGTCGAGGCGATGAAGATGGAGAATATCCTGCGTGCCGAGCGACGCGGTGTCGTGGCCAAGGTCAATGCCAGTGTCGGCGACAATCTGGCGGTCGATGATGTCATCATGGAGTTTGAATAGAGGCGTGACTTCAGCGGTTCAAACCAGTGTTCCAAGACGTGCCAGACACGTCGTCGCCGGGTTTTGCACGCGTCGCGGCGCTAGTCGCCGCGCGCGCGCTTGTCGCGCAGTTCCTGCTGACGCATGGGCATTTTGTCGATGACCCGGCTTAACTCACGCACATCCCACGGCGCAGGTTTGCGCAGCTTGACGCCGCCGTCTTTGCCGATCAGCACAAGCATAAAGCCACGTGGGCGCAGCTGTGTGCGTATGGCAGCCTCGGCCTCAGGGTCAGTGTCGGTTAACACGATCACATCACGCTCGGCCAGGGCGTCCAGCCGGGCAGTCAAAAGCTCCATCTGTTCGCGATACCGTGGATCAGCGTCGGCATCGGCAAAAACCACAATGGGCCGTTTTTCCCACATAAAATCCTTCAAATCCAAATCAAATGCCGAATATGGGCCGGTCCCCTCAAGCGTCACATCAGAGCTCGGCGACAGGTCGGCAGCCTGGGCCAAACCGCCAAAAAACATCGCAAAAACAACTGGTATAGCAGATTTCATCGTAACACCTCTCCCCTCCGATATAGGGCGTTTGAATCGATTTGCTAAGCCCTATGTGGTGCACAAGCTCGTGTTTAACCACGTTAAGGGCTTTGTCAGTGTTCGGTGCCATAAAGTCCAAGCAATCCGGGGCCTTGCGCCCCATGAGGGAGCTTGGGGTGATATGGAAATCTGTTTGCACGTTGGGGCGCACCGTACAGGAACGACCAGTTTTCAGAAATACATGCAGGTCAGTGTCGCTGCGTCCGGCGCGGACGAAGTCGTGTATTGGGGCCCGAAACGGACCCGTGATGGGATGTTTGCCGGCCTGATCAAGGATCCGGACAACATCGGTCTCGACGAAGACATGCTGGCCAAACGTTCGATTGGTCGTATCCGCTTTGGGCTCACCAAGGCCGCGAAAAATGGTGCCACCCATCTGGTTGTCAGTGAAGAGAACATGATCGGGACTATGGCACAGAATTTCCGGTCAACGCAGCTATATGGTCAGGCTCGCGCTCGGCTGACCCGGTTCGCGCCGGCCCTTTGGGACCAGGCACTGCGGATCGGGATCGCAATTCGTTCATATGAACATTACTGGGCCTCTGCCATGTCGTTTCGAATCTGCGCCGGCATGCCTATGCCCTGTGAGGACAAGCTCGATATGTTGGTGACGCAGCCCAGGCGCTGGCGCGATGTGATCTGCGATATCAACGCGGTCTTTCCCGGGGCGCAGATCGTGGTCTGGCCCTTTGAAGGATTTGCGTCACGTCCCTCTGATGCAGCCAGTGCCTTGCTTGGTGCGGCGTCAGGGATGGAGCCAGCAAAAGACATGTGGTGCAACGCCTCTAAATCTGCAGATCGTTTGGCGGACTATCTGAGCGAGCGGGGCGATCACGCGGGTGCCCGTGCCATGCGCGAGCAGGGTCCACGCTATATGCCGTTCCGCGATGACCACATCGATAAACTAAGACAAGACTATAGCGAGGATTTGGCGTGGCTAAACGCCGGAGCAGATGGCCTTGCGACATATATTGCGCCGACCGGGGACACATCCGGCGGTCAGACAGACACAAGAGGAACCGGAAATGAGCGAAAAGCACAAAGACTGGTCGGCGCGGGCTGAAAAAGAGCTCAGAGGACGTCCACTGGAAGGCCTGACCTGGCAAAGCCCGGAAGGCATTGCCATCAAGCCGGTCTACAGCGCGGACGACGCGCAGAGCCTGGACCATATGGGGCCGATGCCGGGCCAAGTTCCCTTCACCCGAGGTCCCCGCGCGACGATGTATGCTGGGCGGCCTTGGACGATCCGGCAATATGCCGGGTTCTCGACAGCCGAGGAAAGCAACGCCTTCTATCGTCAAGCGCTTGAGGGCGGACAACAAGGCGTATCCGTTGCTTTTGATCTGGCGACCCATCGCGGTTATGACAGCGATCACGAGCGGGTAGAAGGCGATGTCGGAAAGGCCGGTGTTGCAATCGACTCAGTCGAAGATATGAAAATCCTGTTCGACGGGATCCCACTCGACAAGATATCGGTCTCCATGACGATGAACGGCGCTGTTATCCCGGTTCTGGCAAGTTTCATCGTTGCCGGCGAGGAGCAAGGCGTCGACCGCGCCACGCTTTCAGGAACGATTCAGAACGATATTCTCAAAGAGTTCATGGTGCGCAACACCTATATCTACCCGCCGGAGCCGTCGATGCGCATCGTCTCTGACATCATCGAATACACCTCGGCCGAGATGCCAAAATTCAACTCAATCTCAATCTCCGGCTATCATATGCAGGAGGCCGGAGCGAACCTTGTGCAAGAACTGGCCTTCACCCTGGCCGATGGACGCGAATATGTGCGCGCTGCAATTGTGCGTGGCATGGATGTTGATGCGTTTGCAGGGCGGCTCAGCTTTTTCTTTGCGATTGGCATGAATTTCTTCATGGAGGCTGCAAAGCTTCGGGCTGCGCGGTTCCTGTGGCACCGGATCATGAGTGAGTTCAACCCGAAGAAGGAAAGCTCACTGATGCTGCGCACCCATTGCCAGACATCAGGTGTGAGCTTGCAGGAACAGGACCCCTATAACAACATTGTGCGCACAGCGTATGAAGCTATGAGCGCGGTTTTGGGCGGTACGCAAAGTCTGCACACGAATTCCTTCGATGAAGCAATCGCTCTGCCGACGGAATTTTCCAGCCGGATCGCCCGGAACACCCAGTTGATCCTGCAGAATGAAACGAAAGTGACAAAGGTCGTCGATCCGCTGGCGGGGTCTTACTATGTCGAAAAGTTGACCTCGGATTTGGCCGAGGAGGCCTGGGCGCTGATCGAGGAAGTCGACGCAATGGGTGGCATGACAAAGGCGGTGGCCTCCGGCATGCCGAAATTGCGCATCGAGGAGGCGGCCGCGCGCCGTCAGGCCGAGATCGACAAGGGTGACGAAGTCATCGTCGGTGTGAACAAGTTCCGCCGGTCTCAGGAGGATCAGATCGATATCCTTGATGTCGACAATGTTGCAGTGCGCGAAGCGCAAATCGCGCGCCTTGACCGCATTCGGCAAAGCCGTGATGCCGCGGCGGTTGAGGGCGCTCTTGCAGCGCTTGAAACCGGCGCGCGTTCCGGAACAGGTAATCTGCTTGCTCTGGCGGTTGATGCCGCCCGCGCGCGCGCCACAGTAGGAGAGATCAGCATGGCAATGGAAAATGCATTTGGCCGTCATCGCGCCGAAGTCAAAACCCTGTCGGGCGTCTATGGCGCGGCCTATGAGGGCGATGCGGGCTTCGCTGCGATCCAGGCGGATGTCGAAGATTTCGCCGCACAGGAAGGACGCAGACCGCGCATGCTGGTGGTGAAAATGGGGCAGGACGGCCATGATCGAGGCGCGAAGGTCATCGCTACAGCCTTTGCGGATATCGGGTTTGATGTTGACGTTGGCCCGCTGTTTCAAACACCGCAAGAAGCGGCCCAGGATGCGGTCGATAACGACGTTCATGTCATTGGAATTTCCAGCCAGGCAGCAGGTCACAAAACGCTGGCACCAAAACTCGTGGAAGCTTTGGACGCTGCTGGTGCCGGGGACATTCTAGTCATTTGCGGCGGGGTGATTCCACAGCAGGATTACGACTTCCTCAAGACTGCCGGAGTGAAGGCCATTTTCGGTCCCGGGACGAATATCCCCGAGGCGGCGCGCGACATTCTTGAGTTGATCCGCAAGGCACGTCCGGTCGAGTAAAACTGACAAACCGACTCGGTCGATTTTCGGTGCAACCCCGCCGAATTACCTTATGATCAGGGCAAGCGGTGCAAATGCCTGCGGGCGTGTTTTGACCCATCGCGCAAACCAGCGAGGAAACTATGGCGCTACCGGTCCAAGATCAGCTGAAATACTGGGGTATCGCAACGCTCGTTTTCATTGCGGCTTTGTGGCTTCTCGATACCGTCTTGTTGCCATTTCTGGTCGGCGGCGCGATTGCATATTTTCTGGACCCGGTTGCGGATAAGATTGAGTCCTGGGGGGCGTCCCGCGTTCTGGCAACGGCTACGATCAGTGTCATCGCGATTTTGGTATTTTTGTTGATGGCAGTCCTGATCGTCCCGATGATTGTCGAACAGGCCATTCAACTCTTTAACACGGCACCGCAGCTTTTTGCTCAATTGCAGGAATTTCTGTCCGAACGCTTTCCCATGTTGGGCGATGAGGATTCAACATTGCGGAAATCTCTCAGCTCATTTGGGGAAACAATTCGCGAGCGCGGCGGAGAGCTGGCAAATCGGATTTTCGCGTCTGCTTTGAGCGTGATTTCGGCTTTGGTTTTCATTGTTGTCGTGCCCGTGGTTGCGTTTTACCTGCTTTTGGATTGGGACAATCTGATCGCCCGCATCGACAGTCTTCTGCCCCGTGATCATGCGCCAACGATCCGCAAACTGGCCGCCGAAATTGATCAAACACTGGCCAATTTTGTGCGTGGCCAAATAAGTGTTTGTGCGATTCTTGGGGTATTTTACGGCGCGGCCTTGATGCTTGTCGGTTTGCAATTTGGGCTGGTCGTGGGGTTCATCGCCGGGTTGATCTCGTTCATCCCGTATATCGGGGCAATCATCGGCGGGGTGTTGGCTATTGGTCTGGCTTTGTTCCAGTTCTGGGCAACACCGATCTGGATCGGTGTCGTCGTCGCAATTTTTGCGGTCGGTCAATTCCTCGAAGGTAACATTCTGACACCAAAACTGGTGGGTGGAAGCGTCGGATTGCACCCTGTCTGGTTGCTCCTGGCGCTTTCGACATTTGGAACCTTGTTCGGCTTCATAGGTATGCTGGTGGCGGTTCCGGTGGCGGCGGTTTTGGGGGTCCTCGCACGGTTTGGGACTGAAAAGTACCGCGAAAGCAAACTGTACCGCGGCCTCGACGGCAGGGACGGCTAAGCGCTCATGGCCGAACAGCTGATCTTCCCTCTGGCGTTGAAGCCAGCCATGGGGCGCGAGGATTTTTTTGTCTCATCGGCCAACCAGATCGCCGTCTCGATGGTTGAAGCATGGTCTAACTGGCCTCTGGGCAAGTTGGTTTTGGAAGGTGCCGAAGGTGCTGGGAAGACGCATCTGGCCTCAACCTGGGCGCATTCGGTGAAGGCGGACATGGTGGCAGCAACGGATTTGACCCGCGCGCAAGTTGGCGATTTCGACCCAAAGCCGCTGGTCGTTGAAGATATTGATCGCATTTGCGGTCTGAGTGAGCCCGAAGTGGCGCTTTTTCACGTTCATAATATTTTGCAGGACGCGGGAGTGCCGCTGCTATTGACAACACGCACCGCACCGGCGCGCCTGTCCTACAATCTGGCGGACCTGCAAAGCCGGATTGAGGCTGCGAGCCTCGTGAAGATCGAGGCCTTGGATGACGCGCTTTTGGGGGCTATCCTGGTGAAGCTTCTGTCTGACCGGCAGCTTCACGTTTCACCCAATGTCTTGCGCTATGCCGTGCCGCGTTTGCCGCGCAATTTCGCAGCTGCTCAACAGTTTGTCGAAGCGGTCGACAATCGCGCACTTTCAACCGGCAAAGCAATCAGCTTAGGGATTGTCCGAGATGTGATCGCCCGAGATCTGGACAAGTCACCGGGTGACGATGCATAATTTACTCAATTGTTACAATCCAGTACTACGCGTGGCGCTATGAGCCTGACAGATTTTCTGGCCTCCGGGTTTCCGAATCCCGTGGAGCTACCCGACGTTGACCTGACCGGACCGGGTCGATTTTTCAACCGCGAGTTGAGCTGGCTTTCTTTCAATACGCGCGTGTTGGAAGAGGCCCTAAATCCGCGCGTGCCTTTGTTGGAACGGGTTCGGTTCCTGTCGATTTCGGCGACAAATCTGGACGAGTTTTATGCGGTGCGCGTGGCCGGTTTGCGCGAGCTTGCGAATGCCGGAAACACCACACCCGCGATTGACGGGCGGACCCCGGCAGAGCAATTGGTAATGATTGATGCCGCTGCACGAGAGCTGATTTCACGTCAGGACAACACTTGGGAATCGCTGAAAACCTCGATGGAGGAGGTTGGCGTTTTTCTGAAGACCACCGAGGATTTGACGAAAGCTGATCGGAGTTTTCTCGACAAGTACTTTATTTCAAACGTTTTCCCGGTCCTGTCACCGCTTGCGATTGACCCGGCGCATCCGTTTCCTTTCATCCCCAGCACGGGGTTTTCGTTGGCGTTGCAACTTGAACGGGTGCGTGACGGGCGCAGTTTGCAAACCCTTTTGCCGATCCCGGCACAGATCGAACGTTTCGTACGGCTGCCATGTGAAGCCGAAGAACAACGGTTCTTGCCGATGGAAGAGCTGTTGCTGCTGAAGATCGAAGATCTGTTTCCCGGCTACAAGGTCAAAGGCAAATGCGCGTTCCGCGTCCTGCGCGACAGCGATCTAGAACTTGAAGAGGAAGCCGAGGACCTTGTGCGCGAATTCGAAGTCGCATTGAAACGGCGCAGGCGTGGCGAAGTTGTGCGCTTGAAAATGACGGCTGACGCGCCGGGGAAATTACGCAAACTGATCATGAAGTCGCTCGAGGTGACTGAGCAAGATGTTATTGAAATCAACGGAATGATCGGTCTGGCAGATCTGAAAGAGCTGGTCGATGCTGCGTCCCACACACAGCTTTGGCCTAGTTTCACCCCCCGCGTCCCAGAGCGCGTTCAAGATCACGATGGCGATATGTTCGCGGCCATACGCCAGAAAGACATGCTGTTGCACCATCCCTATGAGACATTTGACATGGTGATCCGATTTTTGGCGCAGGCTGCCCGCGATCCCGATGTCGTTGCCATAAAACAGACGCTCTACCGGACCTCGAACGAAAGCCCGATTGTCGATGCGCTGTGCGAAGCTGCCGAGAGCGGTAAATCGGTGACCGCTTTGGTTGAGCTTAAGGCTCGGTTCGACGAAGCTGCCAATATTCGCCAATCGCGCAAATTGGAGCGTGCCGGAGCACATGTTGTCTATGGTTTCCTCAACTACAAGACCCATGCCAAAATCAGCTCGGTGGTGCGCCGTGAAAACGGTGGGCTGGTTACCTACACTCATTTTGGCACCGGAAACTATCACCCGATCACCGCGCGCATCTACACCGATCTGAGTTTGTTCACATGCAACGCCGCGCTGGGTCGCGACGCGACGAAAGTCTTCAACTATGTCGGCGGGTATGCCCAACCGGCGAAGTTGGAGCGGCTGCACATTTCGCCCAATGGTCTAAAGGAGCATCTCATAACCTCCATCCGGGACGAGGCCGAGGCCGCACGAGCCGGCAAAAAGGCCGAGATCTGGGCAAAAATGAACTCTTTGGTGGAGCCCGATGTCATTGACGCGCTTTATTCGGCTTCGCAGGCGGGCGTCAAAATAAGTCTGGTTCTGCGCGGGATCTGTGGGTTGCGGCCGGGCGTGAAGGGGCTGTCAGAGAATATCCGCGTGAAGTCCATTGTCGGGCGCTTTTTGGAACATTCGCGTATCGTGTGTTTTGGCCACGGGCACACGCTTCCGTCCAAACATGCACGGGTCTACATGTCGTCTGCCGACTGGATGGGGCGCAACCTTAACAGGCGGGTTGAGACTTTGGTCGAGATCACCAATGCAACGGTACATGCCCAGGTCATGAGCCAGATCATGGCTGCAAACTTGGCCGATACGGCGCAAAGCTGGATGCTGGATGCTACAGGTGAGTTTACCCGGACCGAGCAAGGACCGGAGGAAAAACGATTTAGTTGTCATCGGTTTTTCATGGAGAATCCGTCGCTTTCAGGACGCGGATCAGCCGGAGCCGGCGACGTCCCAGAGCTTGCGCATACCAACGATTGATTGACCCACGTTTCGCGAACGCTAGACTGCGCGCAAATCGATGGCCTTGTAGGGACGGCGTGTTTTGGCAATGGATGGTGCGAACGAAGGACCGGGTTCCGATCATGGTCCGTTTGGTCGGCCCTTGTTCGACGATCCGAAGGTCAAGGCGCTCAAACGTGTGGGGGCCATTGATGTCGGCTCCAACTCAGTCCGGTTTGTCGTCTTCGATGGTGCTGCCCGGTCACCGGCATATTTCTACAACGAAAAGATCATGTGTGCGCTGGGCTCCGGGCTGTCTGAAACCGGACACCTAAATCCTGAGGGCCGGGCTCGGGCAATGGCCGCCCTGAAACGCTTCGCGCTTTTGGCGCAGGGCATGCAGGTCAGCCCGATGACAGCAGTTGCAACTGCCGCGGTGCGAGACGCCGAAGACGGGCCTGCGTTCTGCGATGAGGTGAAGGAGCAGACCGGGATTGATCTGTGGGTCGCCTCGGGTCTGGAAGAAGCGCGCCTCTCAGCTCAGGGTGTATTCTTGGGCTGGCCATCGGCCAAGGGGTTGATGTGTGACATCGGAGGTTCTTCGATGGAGCTTGCCGAGCTGGGCGATGGCGTCGTTGGTCGACGGGTCACCTCGCAGCTGGGTCCGCTGAAGCTTGCAGATCTGAAAGGTGGGTATAAGGGTCGCAAAGCGGTCATCGATTCCACGATCGATGAGCTGCGCGAACAGATCGATGGCGACTACAAAACACTGTTTCTGGTCGGCGGGTCCTGGCGGGCAATGGCGCGTTTGGACATGGAACGGCGCGGCTACCCGCTCAAGGTGCTGCATGAGTACCGGATGACGCCCAAATCTGTGCTTCGAACAGTGAAATGGGCTGCTGGCAAAAATGTAGAAGAGCTGCGCGAGATCACCGGCAATTCTGAAGCCCGGATGCGACTCGTTCCGATTGCGGCGCAAGTGCTCAAATCCTTGGTTCAACGGTTTAAGCCGAAGCTGATCGCGACATCTAGCTACGGGATCCGGGAAGGGTTGCTTTATGAGCAGATGCCGTTTGAGCTCAAGCGCCGTGATCCGCTGATCGAAGCGTGCAGGTTTGACGAAGCAAGTCACGCGCGCATGCCTGGGTTTGGGCGCAGCTTGTTTGAGTTCATTCAGCCCATCTTTGCCAACGCGCCGGCGGAACGGCGTAGGTTGGTAAAGGCGGCGTGCCTGCTCCATGATGTTAGTTGGCGGGCCCATCCCGACTACCGGGCCGAGGTTTGTTTCGACAATGCCACAAGGGCCAATCTGGGCGGGCTTGACCACGAAGGGCGTGTCTTTCTGGGCGTTGCGCTCTTACATCGCTACAAGAATTCGCGTCGCGGCACACGGTTTGAAAGCCTCTATGAGATGCTCTCCGAACGTGAACTTGCGGCCGCTGAAACCTTGGGAAAGGCTATGCGGTTTGGCGCGATGTTTTCGGTGCAGAACCCCGACGATATGGGAAAACTCATCTGGCGGCCCAAAAAGCGCGTTCTCGAGCTGCATTTGCATGACAAAACCCGCGATCTGTTCGGCGAGGTTGCAAATGCCCGCTTCGCCTCTTTGGCTGACAGTTTGGAGGCCGACACGCTGGTGCGCTAGGCTTGCGCAGGTGAATTTCGCCTATATCTTCCCACCAACTTGCCCTAGGCGCGCCCTTGCCGTAACTGCGTGCAAATAGACCAGACCAGAAAGACCCTCGCCATGCGCCTGTCGCGTTATTTTCTTCCCGTCCTTAAAGAAACACCAGCCGAGGCGCAGATCGTAAGTCACCGCTATATGCTGCGCGCGGGCATGATCAAGCAAGCCAGCGCCGGGATCTATTCCTGGCTGCCTTTGGGCTTTAAGGTGCTGCAGCGGATCGAACAGATCGTGCATGAAGAACAACAACGCGCCGGGCATCATGCAATGTTGATGCCGACCATTCAATCTGCCGATCTCTGGCGGGAAAGTGGTCGGTATGACGACTACGGCGAAGAGATGTTGCGGATCGTTGATCGCCACGGTCGGGATATGCTTTTTACGCCCACCGCCGAAGAGATGATTACGGATATCTTCCGCAGCCACGTGTCCTCTTACAAAGATCTGCCGCTGACAATGTATCAGATCCAATGGAAATTCCGCGATGAGCGTCGTCCCCGGTTCGGGGTGATGCGCGGGCGCGAGTTCTATATGAAGGATGGCTATAATTTCGACCTGACCAAGGAAGATGCGCTGCATGCCTACAACCGTCATCTGGTCAGTTATTTACGAACCTATGAGCGCATGGGTCTTCAGGCCATTCCGATGCGCGCTGATAGCGGGCCAATTGGCGGCGACGATACACATGAATTTCTTGTTCTCGCAGAAACGGGCGAATCTGAGGTGTTCTACGACAGCGAGGTCACGGATTTGACCTTTGGGGACCGCGATATCGATTACTATGATCGCGACCAGTGCAAAGCTATTCTGGAGGAGTTTACCTCGCGTTACGCGCGGACGGATGAAACCCATGACGAGGCTTTGTTTGAGGCAATTCCTCAAGCGCGTCGTCGGTCTGCGCGGGGGATCGAAGTGGGTCAGATCTTCTATTTCGGCACAAAATATTCCGAGGCCATGGGCGCCAAGGTCCAAGGGCCCGATGGCAAGCCTGCGCCAGTTCATATGGGCAGTCATGGGATCGGGGTCAGTCGGTTGCTTGGTGCAATAATCGAAGCCAATCATGACGACAAGGGTATCATTTGGCCCGAAGGCGTTACGCCATTCCACTGTGGAATTGTCAATTTGAAACAAGGGGATAGCGAGGCTGATGCGGCTTGCGAAGCGCTTTATACCGGCCTGACGGCACAGGGCCTTGAGCCGCTCTATGACGACCGCAACGAACGGGCTGGCGGTAAGTTTGCAGGTATGGATCTTATCGGTTTGCCATGGCGGATCACAGTCGGTCCACGTGGGTTAAAAAACGGAGTTGTGGAAGTGACAAGCCGTCGTACGGGTGACAGTGAAGAGATGCCTCCTGAACGCGCGATCGAAAAAATTGTGAAAATATACGCCGACCATTAGTTTGATCTTGTGCGGCACTGGTGCCGGTCAAATACCTAAGAGGAGCCTCTGAGTGGCCCAGACGCCGACCCCTTTTTCCGGTTTTGAATGGTTAATTGCCTGGCGCTATCTGCGCGCTAAGCGTGCCGAGGGCGGCGTTTCGGTCATGACGGTGATTTCCCTGGTCGGGATCACCTTAGCGGTCGCGGCTTTAATCATCACGCTCGCCGTGCGGTCGGGATTTCGATACGAATTTGTTGACACGATGCTGGGCGCAAATGGCCATGTTTCGGTCTATCGGACTGGACAGGTCACCGAGGCGGGAAATTTCGCGCAAGTGATACCCGATTATGACGAGCTGTCTGAAGCTTTGCGGGCCGTTCCAGGGGTTCAGTCGGCAACTCCACTTATAAAGGGCCAGGTTATGGCGTCCGCGCGGTCTCGCAATGCAGGCGTAGAGGTATACGGCATAAGGCCGGACGACATCCAAAACGTTCGGCGTGTTGCAAACCCTGAACAGTCTTCGGGTGATATTTCCCGCCTCGCGGACGGGGTTGCGCTGGGCAGCGGCGTCGCTCGGGAATTGAGTGTCGGAGTGGGCGACAAAGTAAAGCTGATCTCACCCAATGGTGTGAAAACGGCGTTCGGAACCAGCCCGCGTGTCGTCGCGTATGAGGTGGTCTATATTTTCCAGGTTGGCCGCTATGATATTGACCGAACCCGCGCATATTTGCCATTTGACCTGGCGCAGGATTACTTCAACCGTGAGGGGTATGCCGACGAGATCGAGGTGATCGTTACAGATCCGGAGGACATTCGTTCTTACGAGCCTGCTTTGATCGCGGCGGCGGGCTCGGACGCGCTTCTTTGGACCTGGCGTGACAGCTCATCGGCGTTTTTACAAGCGCTCGAGATGGAGGATAATGTAATGTTCCTCATCCTCTCAATTCTGGTTTTGATCGCATCCATGAACATTGTGTCCGGGCTGATCATGCTGGTCAAAAACAAGGGGCGCGATATCGGCATTTTGCGCACTATGGGGCTGTCTGAGGCCTCGATCCTGCGGGTTTTCTTCATCTGCGGGGCCTCGGTGGGTGTGATCGGTACGATCCTGGGCGTCATTCTGGGCTGCTTGTTTGCGATCTATATTGATCAGATTTTCGCTGTTGTGAACGCGATTGCCGGGGGCGGTGTCTGGGATCCGTCGGTGCGGTTTATCTCGAAATTGCCGGCAAGGTTGGAGCTGGGGGATGTGATCTCGGCGGTGTCTTTGTCGCTTATTTTGAGTTTCGTTGTGACGTTGTTTCCCGCGCGTCGTGCAGCACGCATGAACCCGGTCGAGGCATTGCGCTATGAATGAGGACACGCTTGTTCTCGAGGGTGTCGAGAAGTCCTACAACTCTGGACAACCCAATGAAATCAATGTGTTGCGTGGTGCCTCGCTGAGCGTAAAAGCAGGCGAGGTGGTCGCGATGATTGCACCGTCCGGGGCTGGCAAATCGACCCTATTACATATCGCGGGCCTTCTGGACACGGCCGATGCCGGTCGCGTCACAATCGCGGGTGCGGATATGTCAGGGCAGGGCGATCAGGCAAGAACCGCGGCACGTCTGGAGAAGATCGGGTTCGTTTATCAGTTTCATCACCTGCTTCCCGAATTCACAGCGCTCGAGAATATTGTCCTGCCACAATTGGCGGCAGGGGTCGCGTCGGTTCAAGCGCGGGAACGTGCAGTGCTTTTGCTGGACAAAGTTGGGGTCAGCGCCCGGGCAAGTCACAGGCCCAGTGCTTTGTCGGGCGGCGAACAGCAACGCGTTGCGTTCTGCCGTGCTTTGGCCAACCAGCCAAGCCTGCTTTTGGCTGATGAACCGACCGGAAACCTTGATCCGTCAACATCGGATCAGGTGTTTGACGCCTTGATGTCACTGGCCCGAGAAACCGGCCTTTCGGCTTTGATCGCAACGCATAACTATGATCTGGCCGCGCGTATGGACAGGACAGTCAGGCTTGAGAATGGTTGCTTAATCTAGCTGTGCGCCGCGAAATGCGCGGCCGTTTGGTCAAACACGCTTGCCTGTATGGCGGGCGTTTCCATGGCGACCTCATGCTCTGCGCCGTCAACAAGTACTAGCTTGCCATTTGGCCAGCGCGCCATCCGCTCCTTGATTGCGGCAGGCTCTACAATCCGCTCGTTCGTGCCCAAAAACACCAGTGTCGGCACCGAGGGCGTTGGACGCAACTTCAGGCTGCGGCATTCCTTCAGGGCTTCATGAACCCAGGCATTTGACGGCCCGCCGAGCCCCAGGTCTGGATACTTATTCAACTGATCTCGCATATACTCAAACATGTCAGGATCGGAGGTCAGCATGTTGTT
Organism: Pseudomonadota bacterium; assembly: GCA_039193885.1. GTDB lineage: Bacteria > Pseudomonadota > Alphaproteobacteria > Rhodobacterales > Rhodobacteraceae > Litoreibacter. The sequence goes on along the minus strand of JBCCWL010000009.1, from coordinate 96,330 downwards.
TTGAAACGGATTTGCCTCCACATAGGATGTCCGCAGTGATCCGGGTGCCAGATTTCCATCGAGCCCAACTTTACGGCTAAAGGAGGTGAAAACCCATCCAACGGTGCGCCGCCATTGTGGTAGGAGAATATCCCACATTGGTCCGGTGAACATCGCTGCCCGGACGGGTAAATCTTCCATCAATGCGCGCAGCCCGATACAGCCACCCATTGAATGCGCGAACAAATAAATCGGATCTGGCAAACCCATCGATTTGACGGCGCTCAAAACAGCGGCCACGTCATATTGATAGTCGGAGAATTTCTCGACATGGCCGAGGGCGCGGTCTTCAAGCATCCGCTCGCCCAGGCCCTGGCCGCGCCAGTCAACGGCGATTGAGCTATAGCCGCGTTCTGCCAGCATTCCGGCAGCGCGGCCATATTTCTCGATATATTCCGTGCGCCCTGGGAAAATAAGCACAGTTCCCTTGTTGGCACCCGAATTTTGCCCGTCCCAGACACTCATCCGAATGCGCAAACCATCTTCCGTCTTCAACCAAACCGCATGGCCACCTTGCGGACCATCGGCGATATCGGCGTAAAACGGGGCCGCTTCCAGGGTTGGGTCATCACCCATTTGACTTGGGTGCAGCGCGTTCAAGACAACGCAGAGCCCAGCTTCATCGCCGTGCCCATGTCACCATCAACGGTGAGCTTGCCTGTCATGAAAGCTGTGGTTGGATTCAGATCTCCCGACAGGATCGCCTCAAATGTGTCGGCGTCGGCAGACATTGTGCAATCAGCCTCGTCATCGCCTGCGCGGACGCCGTCGCTATCCACGATAATGGTCCCTTCATCGGCGATGTCGAACTTGACAGATCCGTCAAAACCGCCGCCGATTTTCTCAGAAAGGGCCGCGACGGCCTGTGAAATTACGTCGCTCATAAGTGTGCCTCCAAAAAATGTTACTCCGCAGCTCTCGATTTCTTGGCTGCTGCCGCTAAACTCTTTTGTGTTATGGGTGCTATACGTCATATCCTCAATAGTATCGTTGCGGCATTTCTTATTGTGTTGCCCGCAAACGCAGGTGAGGCAGAGCTTGATGCGCTGTTTGAACGCCTGTTGCAACCCGATCTCGAAAACTGGGAGCAGATCGAACGGGCCATTTGGCGCGAGTGGTCCTCGTCGGGCTCTGCGTCGATGGATTTGCTGCTGCAACGGGGGCGTCAGGCCATGAGTCAGGGTGATCACGCCAAAGCCATCGATCATTTTACCGCCCTGACCGATCATGCGCCCGAGTTTGCCGAAGGCTGGAATGCACGTGCGACAGCCTATTTCGGGGCCGAACGATACAGCCTGTCAATTGCCGACATTGGCCGAACCCTGTCGCTTAACCCAAGACATTTCGGTGCCATGCAGGGTTTGGGTCGCATTTTGGAAGAACTGGGCCAGCCTGCGGATGCGCTCAACGCTTATGAGGCTGCATATGCTATACATCCGCACCGGGACGGCCTAAAAGAGGCTATCGAGCGGTTGACGAAAGACACGACTGGTCAAGACATCTAGATCTGGACAAATTTCATGCGCGACACGGCGCGGGTAACGGCTGTTCTGGGGCCGACCAATACCGGCAAAACTCACTACGCAATTGAACGCATGCTGGCCCATAAAACGGGTGTGATCGGTCTGCCATTGCGCCTGCTTGCGCGAGAGGTCTATGATCGGATTGTCGCCTTGCGTGGGCCTTCTGTGGTCGCCCTAGTAACAGGCGAGGAGCGAATTGTACCCGCGCGGACGCAATATTGGGTGTGCACCGTCGAGGCGATGCCGGTGGAAATTGGCGCGGACTTCGTTGCGGTAGATGAAATTCAACTCTGTGCTGATTCCGAGCGGGGACATGTGTTCACCGATCGCTTATTGCACCAGCGCGGGCTGCACGAGACGCTGTTTTTGGGCTCCGACACGATGCGCTCGGCCATCTCCGCCCTGGAGCCAGGCGCTCAGTTTCTCAAACGTGAGCGGTTTTCCGAGCTTAGCTATACAGGTTCGAAAAAGATAAGCCGGTTGCGGCCGCGCAGCGCGATTGTAGGGTTTTCGGTTGAAAATGTGTACGCCATCGCCGAGCTGATCCGGCGTCAGAAGGGCGGTTGCGCGGTTGTCATGGGGGCTTTGAGCCCGCGGACCCGAAACTCTCAGGTCGCGATGTATCAAAATGGTGATGTCGAGTATCTTGTAGCCACTGACGCGATCGGAATGGGGCTCAATCTCGATATCGACCATGTTGCGTTCTCCAGCCTGCGCAAATTTGACGGCAAACGCATGCGCGCGCTTGCGCCCAATGAGTTGGGTCAGATTGCCGGGCGTGCCGGGCGTTACACCAACCCCGGCAGCTTTGGGGTCACCGGCGAAGCGGCCCCGTTGGAAGATCGCGTGGTTGACGCCATTTTGAATTCCAGTTTTACGCCGATCAAACGGCTGCAATGGCGCAACCCAAAGCTTGAGTTTGGCTCGATCGCGCGTCTGATCAGTGCACTTGAAACACCCACGACAGATCCTTGGCTGTCACGCGGGCGGGAGGCAGACGACCTCTCGGCGCTTAAAGCTCTGTCAGAGATTGCCGAAATCGTGGCGCGGGTGTCAGGTCCTAAAGAAGTTCAACTCTTGTGGGATGTCTGTCGAATCCCTGATTTTCGGGGCATCTCAGCCAGTGAACATGCCGCACTTTTGGAGCGGATTTTTGGCTTTTTGCATGACAAGGGCGCGCTTCCCGAGGCCTATATGGCAGGCCAAATTGCCAGGCTTGACCGTTCTGATGGCGACATCGACACACTATCGCGCCGATTGGCGTTTATACGGACATGGACCTATGTGGCTCAACGCAAAGGATGGGTTGAAGACGAAAACCATTGGCGAGAGACAGCGCGCGCTGTAGAAGACCGCCTGTCAGATGCCCTTCATGGGGCTTTGACCCAAAGATTTGTCGATCGGCGCACCAGTGTTTTGATGCGCCGGTTGAAACAGAAGGAGAGCCTTGTGGCTGACGTGAATGAAAACGGCGAAGTGGCTGTTGAAGGCGAGAAAATTGGCCGTTTAGACGGGTTCCGGTTCCGACAGGATGATACCGCAAGCCCCGAAGAGGCAAAAACGCTGCGTCAGGCTGCCCTTCAGGCGCTGACCCCACATTTCAACCTACGCGCGGATAAGTTCTACAACTCCCCAGACACCGAAATGGATTTTACAGATCAAGGTGGTTTGATGTGGGGCACGCTGGCGGTCGGGAAGTTGCTCAAAGGATTTGATCCGCTGAAACCTCAGGTCGAAGCGTTTGTAGACGAGGAAGCGGGACGGGAGGTCGCCGAAAAGGTAAAGCGCCGGTTGCAGCATTTCATTGATCGCAAAGTGGCCGCCGGTTTTGAGCCGCTAGTCAAAATGCGAGATGATAACGAGCTGTCTGGTCTGGCCAAAGGCTTTGCATTTCAGTTGGTTGAAGCGTTGGGTGTTATCCCCCGTGAGAAAGTCGCCGATGACGTGAAGGCCCTTGATCAGGACGCGCGCGGTCAGCTTCGAAAACACGGGGTGCGCTTTGGGCAATTCACGATTTTCATGCCGCTCCTTCTGAAACCGGCGCCAACAAGGTTGCGTTTGGTCCTGGCTTCGCTTCAGGCGGGCTTTTCGGATTTTCCCGCGTCTCCACCACCAGGTCTGGTGACCGTGCCCGAATTACCTGAAGCGCCTGACGGCTACTACGCCAATGCCGGGTACCGTTTGGCAGGAGCCCGCGCGATCCGTATCGATATGCTCGAACGTCTCGCCGATCAGCTGAGATCAGAAGACAGTCGTGGCGGGTTTGAAGCGAAGCCTGATATGCTCTCAATCACCGGCACGACTTTGGAGCAGTTTGCCGATCTGATGCAGGGTCTCGGGTATCGGGCCGAGCGCGGTGAACGCGAAAAAGTAAAACCCGTCCAAGCCGCAGAGCAGACAGAGCAAGCTGCCTCGCAAATTCCACCGGATCAGGCCCCTGGTAAGGTTGAAGATGGCAGCGGGCCCGAAAGCCCCGCTGTAATTCCCGTGGAAGAGCCTCCGGTGGTAGCAGAAGAAATCGAAGTGCAAGCGCCTGAAATTGAGGTGTTTTACACTTTTGCCTGGGGTGGCAATCGTCAACCACGTGGCCGCGAGGGGCAGCCGCGCAATAAGCCCAAGTCTAGCAAGCCACGGGGCAAACAAGGCCAGGCACCGCGCAAGGGCGGCAAAGCGCAGAAATTCCAGGCCCGTCCGCCTAAAAAGGAAAAGGCCATTGATCCGGACAATCCTTTCGCCGCTGCGCTGATGGGATTGAAGAAGGATCAGTGAGCCCAACGCCCAAACAACAGCGCTTGGACAAGTGGCTGTGGCAGGCTCGGTTTTTCAAGACACGCACATTGGCCAAGTCCTTGGTTGTGTCGGGAAAGGTTCGGGTGAACGGGACGCGTGTGTCCAAAGCAGCAACGACAGTGGGCCCCGGCGATACCCTGACATTTCCACAAGCCCGTGTCATCCGGGTCATCGAGATTGTGCAGATTGGCCTGCGCCGCGGGCCCGCGCGTGAGGCTCAAACACTCTATGTCGACAAGGCCCCGGCGGCAGATCACCCGGATTCGAACAGCGGCGAAAAGCGCGCGGTGCAAAAGGAGAATTTTTCGACTGCGCCCGGGTATGAAGGAAAAGGTCGTCCAACAAAGAAAACTCGTCGCAGTTTGGACCTTTCACGACGCTCTCATCTTGAATGATCTGAAGCGAGAGATTACCACTTCGCCCAAGTTATAAATTTGGACAAAACCGATGACCTATATCGTCAATGACGCCTGCATTGCTTGTAAGTACACAGATTGCGTCGAAGTCTGCCCCGTAGATTGTTTCTACGAAGGTGAAAACATGCTGGTCATCCATCCCGATGAATGCATTGATTGTGGCGTCTGCGAACCTGAGTGCCCTGCAGATGCCATCCGCCCGGATACTGAACCTGACGCAGAAAAATGGGTTGAATTTAATCGCAAGTATTCAGAGCTTTGGCCTGTCATCATTACTAAGAAAGACCCATTACCCGAAGCAGAAGAGCGCGACGGGGAGGCCGGCAAGTTGGAAAAATACTTCTCCGAAGAACCCGGCGAGGGCGGGTAGAGCCGATTCGGCAGTGCAGCATTTTCTGGCTGAGAACTAGGTGAAGTTAGATCTGTAATATATTGAATTTACATATTTATATCTAAATTAACCGTCAGGAATCGGGCCAACTGGATTGAGCGTCAATTTTGTGTTACAATAAGCTCTAGGAACAGCCGACGCGGGACAAAGCGCTTAACTCAAACCCCTGCGTTTTCAAAAATCGAATATACCCAATGAAGGATTGCCCGGCGGCTGCGCTACCGGACTGTCCTTTTCGCTGTGAGTGAAAGGCGTCCGTGTTACGCAGGACGAATATGAATGAGCAAAAAGAAGCAAGATTTCAGCCCCAATGAGTTTGTTGTCTACCCCGCACATGGCGTGGGCAAGATCGTTTCAATCGAAGAGCAGGAAGTGGCTGGCATCGAACTGGAGTTATTCGTTATCGCGTTTGAAAAAGACAAGATGACGCTTCGGGTTCCGACCCATAAGGCAACAGAAGTTGGCATGCGCTCTTTGAGCTCGCCCGATGTGGTGAGCCAGGCCTTCAAGACTTTGAAGGGCAAGGCGCGTGTAAAGCGGGCGATGTGGTCACGTCGCGCACAGGAATATGAGCAGAAGATCAATTCCGGCGACCTGATTGCGATTGCTGAGGTGGTTCGCGATCTGCACCGCCATGGCGATCAGCGCGAGCAAAGCTATTCCGAGCGCCAGCTCTATGAAGCGGCGCTCGAGCGGCTGACACGGGAGATTGCCGTCGTACAGGGGTCTGACGAGGTCGAGGCTCAGAAAGAGATCGACGATGTTCTGATCGCGCGCGCCGCGTAAGCCCTCACAGCTGCCAGATACGAAAACCGCTCGTTCGCGCTTCGGACGGGCAGTTTTTCGTTTAGATGAGGGCGACACACAGGCTGAGGGCGACCACCTCTGCGCTGTTCTGGGTCGCACCGAGAACATCGCCTGTTTGACCGCCGATCTTTCGCGAGGCCAGCAGACCAACCATCACCATGGTGACTGCAACCCCTAAACCAACAGCAAGGGCCGGGGTGCCCAGCAAAGCCAGAGCACCGCATAAGCCCAATCCGGTCGCGGCGGCTGCCGTTTCCATCCCGGGGCGGCCGGTGTCGTGGGCTAGCCCGTCCTCACGTGCAAAGGGCAGCCAGGCCATCACCGCTACCATAGCGGCCCTTGACAGCAGCGCAGACGCGATCAGGCCCGCGAAAAGCGAACCGGCGTTGATCAGCGCCGTCAAGGCAGCCCACCGGATCAGGCCCGAAAAGACCAGCGCCAAAACTCCATATGTGCCGATGCGGCTGTCTCTCATGATGTCCAATCGGCGCGATCTGTCCCAACCGCCCCAGAAACCGTCCGCGCAATCGGCCAAACCGTCCTCATGCATAGCTCCGGTCATCATGGCCATCGCAATCAATACGAAGCCAGCTGTCACGCCGGCCGGGCCGCCGAGCCAGGTGACCGCCGCGCCCAGCGAAGCCGCAAGGGCTGCAACCAGTAGGCCCGCCAATGGATAAGCCCAGGCGGAGCGCGCGGCGGGTCTGTCGGAATTCCAATCGGCAGGCGGGCAGGGCAAACGGGAGAGAAGGCTCAGGGCCTTCCAGATGTCGTCGAGTCGGAAGATGTCGGAAAATCGCATGACGGTGACGTTGCATGCTCTTGCGCCCGTGGTCCAGAGCGGTATTCAGATCAAAGCCTTGTAGAAGATCGATCTATTCGACGATCCGGACCAAATTGAGGGACCTCATGCCACAGGAATTCTCCTCACTTGCTGAATTCCGTGCCCGTCTCGCCGCGGCACCGGTTGCAGATGAGACCGCACGAGACGAGGCCGCTGCGCGGAATGCGCAATTGACCAAGCCACCTGGCGCGTTGGGTCGCCTGGAGGATCTCGCGCTGTGGTATGCCGCGTGGCGCGGGCAGGCGGCCCCGCGGCTGGAAAAGCCACAAGTGCTGGTCTTTGCCGGCAATCATGGGGTCGCAGCACAGGGCGTGTCCGCTTTTCCCCCAGAAGTTACAGCCCAGATGGTTCTGAATTTTCAGCATGGCGGGGCGGCCATAAACCAACTGAGCAAGGCCTTTGGTGCAAATATGGGCGTGCATGCTCTATCACTGGAGAGGCCAACAGGCGACTTTACCCAACGACCCGCCATGAGCGAGGCGGACTGTGTTGAGGCTTTACATATCGGTTGGGCGGCGGTTGATCCCGAGGCGGACCTGTTGGTCACGGGCGAAATGGGCATCGGAAACACGACGTCTGCTGCGGCTTTGGGTGCGGCGCTTTTTGGCGGTATGGCACAGGACTGGGTCGGTCGGGGAACAGGCGTTGATGATACGGGCCTGCAGATCAAGCAGCGTGTGGTCGACGAGGGATTGGCCCGCCACGACACTTCTGATCCGCTGGAAGCGCTCCGGTGCCTGGGCGGGCGCGAACTGGCGGCCATGGCTGGCGCAATAGCTTCGGCGCGCGCCAAACGTATTCCGGTTATCCTGGATGGCTTTATCTGTTCTGCGGCCGCCGCGGTGCTCGAAAAATCAATTCTTGGCGCTCTGGATCACGCTGTTGCAGGCCACCTATCGGCAGAGGGGGCTCATGCGCGAATTCTGGCTTCCCTCGGAAAGGAGCCGCTTTTATCACTCGGGCTGCGTTTGGGAGAAGGATCGGGTGCGGCCTTGGCGATCGGTATTCTGAAAGGCGCTATTGCTTGTCATTCCGGCATGGCCACCTTCGCAGAGGCGGGCGTGTCCGACGGCTAAGGCCTATTCGGTTTCCTCACTGCGCGCATTGGGTCGCTTTTCAGACAGGGTGCTGACAAGCGCTGTCTCCAAATCGGCGTTCAACTCATGTGCGCGGTCGATATAGGCCTGGTTCTCCATCACCGGGACGTTCGGATCCCAAACCCGGGCCAGTTCGGCAACGCCAGCCCGGTCCATTTTGAAAAACATAACCTCTTGTTCATGGGCCTCGTGTTCGGTCAGCCCCAATTCTTCGAGCGCGTAGCGCCCGGCACGCAACGAGCTGTCAAACATCTCGCGAACAATATGGGTGGCACCGGCCTTATAGAGCCGGAAGACCTGAACCCGGTCGCGCGCCCGCGCGATGATTGGCAGATCGGGGCGCTCTTTCCTCGCAAACTTAACCAGCTTCAGCGCGGCCTCCATATCATCCATGGCAACGACCAAAACCTTGGCCGAATTCAGACCCGCAGCGTGCAAAAGTTCCGGTCGTGTCGGGTCCCCGAAAAAGCCTTTGAACCCGAACCTGCGCATAAGTTGGATAGTCTCGAGGTTGTGGTCCAGCACTGTTGTTGGAAAGCCCGAATGCTGAACAAGCCGGTTGACCACCTGACCAAATCGCCCGACGCCGGCGATGATCACGGGTTGCTGGTCATCGATTTCGTCTTCGGGGTGCAATTGCTGTCCCTGGTCACCAAGTTTATGGGCCAATGCGTCATAGCCGATAAACAGGAGCGGCGTGAACAGCATCGACAGGGCCACAATCAGCAACAACATCTCTCCAAGATCATTGGGAATGACGTCTTGTTGCGTCGTGAAGCTTAGAAGGACAAAACCAAATTCACCCGCCTGGGCCAGGCTGAGAGTGAATAAGATCTTGTCGCGCCCTTTCAGTCTGAATAGCAGACCTAATACGTAGAGAACGGCGGCTTTTATCAGCATCAATCCGAGGGTTAGTCCAAGAATCCGCAACGGATCACCAAAGAGCGTCCCGAAACTGATGCCTGCGCCGACGGTGATGAAGAAAAGTCCGAGGAGTAGCCCTTTAAATGGCGCGAGGTCAGCTTCCAGCTCATGGCGAAATTCACTATTTGCCAGGACGACACCAGCCATGAACGCGCCGAGTGCGGGCGAAAGCCCAACTATGAGCATGACTACCGCGACACCCACGATAAACAGGAGCGACACCGCCGTGTACATCTCCCTGAGCCTGGCCAAATGGATGTAGCGAAACACTGGGCGGGTCAGAAAATGCCCGCCCAGGATGATCACGATAACCGCTCCCAACGTCACCAGTGTCACGCCCCAGCCAGGCAGACCGTCAAGCAGGTTCAAAACTTCGGGGCCGTGGTGATCTGCGCCATGCTCGGGCGCACCATCGTCCAAGCCCCCGTCGCGGTTGTTCAGACCGTCGATGGCCAGCAACGGCAACAGGGCCAACATTGGGATAACGGCGATGTCCTGGGTCAACAAGACCGAGAACGCGCCGCGGCCGCCACCTGTTTGCATTAGGCTTTTTTCGGTCAAGGTTTGAAGAACGATCGCAGTTGAAGACAGTGCACAGACCATTCCCACTGCAAGCGAGATCGACCAGGAATAACCCAGCGATTGCACCGCAAGATAGACCAGGCCCGTGGTCAATGAAATTTGTAATCCGCCCAATCCGACCAGGCGGTGCCGCATGTCCCACAGCGCCTTCGGCTGCAATTCCAACCCGATCAGAAACAGCATCATCACCACGCCAAATTCGGCAAAGTGCTGTAAATCCACGGTCTCCGAGCCCACCAAGCCGCCAACTGGGCCGATGATGATCCCCGCGCTCAGATATCCAAGGACCGAACCCAGGCCCAGCCTTACAGCCAGCGGCACCGCGATACAGGCTGCCAGCAGATAGATTGTGGATTGGAACAGGAAGTTTTCCATTGCGGAGCGTTTCCAGCCAGTGTGTAGGTTGCCTAAGGACCAGCTTAAGCATGTTCGAGTGCCATGCAAGGTACGGGCGGAGAGTTAAGAATTTGGATCGGAAATCCGCTTCTCCATGCGAAAGTTTTGGATTTCGCAGCCGTTGCATCTCACCATTTGTGGTGAAAGCACATTCCATCCGAGCGACAGAAAAAATGAACGGGCAAGATAGCTTGCGTCAGTTGTCAACCGGGTCAAGCCGGCAGCTATCGCTTGAGCTTCGAGTTTCTTAAACAGAGTCTTTGCAATGCCGCTTCCCATGAGGTTCGGCAGCACATAGGCCATGTCGAGGTAACCATCGAGCCTGAGGCTCATGAATCCGACAATACGCCCTTCCATTTCTGCAACTAAGGTTTCTTGCGTATCCAGGCGTTGAGCCCAATCGGCAGGAGCCACTTGGGAGCCTGCCCAGGCCAAGCGTTCGGCTTGCGAGTAATATTTGGACGTGCCTTCGCGCACTGACTTGTAAAAGACCTTGTAGGTCGCCTTGGAATCCCGAGGCGTGAACTTGCGCAGCTTGCAATGTCCTGTCGCAACGGAACTGGGCACGAATGTCTCCGGGACTAGAAATGTCTTTGACGGGCGATAACTTTCTTCACTTAGCGATCCGCGTTCGCAATTTTCAAGATCGCAAACGCAAATGTGACCGTAGCCGCTTGGCAGCTGGATCGCGTTCAGACCTCTCCGCCAGCAATTTGCAGCGCTTGACCTGTGACGCTTGCCGCTCCGTTCTGACATAGCCAAAGCGCGCATTCGGCGACCTCTTGCGGCGCGATCAGACGCCCATGCGGGTTTACGTCCTGCATCAGTGCCATAGCCGCGGCCTCATCCTTCCCGGTTCGGGCCATGATTTTCTCCAGGTTTTGAGCCACGATATCTGTGTCTACATATCCCGGGCATATGGCATTCACCGTCACGGGCTTGCTCAGCAGATCTGCTGCCAGACCACGTACAAGACCAACCAAACCGTGTTTGGACGCGGTATAGGCTGGCGCACCCTTCAATCCGCGCAGACCGGCTATGGATGAAATCGCGATCACGCGACCCCAGCCGGCGTCCAGCATGCCCGGTAAGCAGGCCTGAATGGTCAGAAATGCCCCGTCGAGATTAATCGCCATCATGGTGCGCCAAAACTCAAGATCAGTGTTTTTCAAAGATCGGCCTTCGGCAATGCCAGCATTCGCCACGCAGATCTGAACCGGCCCCCGCTGTGCGATGGCCGATTGTATGCCTTCGTCTACGGAATCAGGTAAGGCCACGTCCATCTTTAGAGGAAAAAGACCCGCGCCTTGGTCTGCGGCATTTTTTAGCACGTCGAGACGACGACCAGCAATCGTGACCATGGCCCCGGCGGCGGCGAGCGTTTGTGCGATGGCCAGGCCGATACCAGTCCCGCCACCTGTTACAAGTACATGTTTTCCCTTGATATTCATGGATCTCCCTCTCCGAATAATATGAAGCGTAGCGGAGTGACCCGGGCTGGGTCCAGCGCCGTTCTACGTTTATCGTGGAGAAGTCTCTTGATCCTGCCCCGTCGCGCGCATGCTCCTTGCTTGAGGTCAGGTGGCGGAAAGTGATACCAGCGCGCATCCGCGTCTTGATGACGCCAGAACTTAGAAGGACCCATTTATGAAGATCGGGGCACCCAAGGAAACATTTCCAGGCGAAAATCGCGTTGCGATGACGCCAGAATCTGCCAAGCAACTGCAAAAACTCGGGCATGAATGCCTGATTGAGACCGGGGCCGGTTTGGCCGCTGGTTTCGGCGACGACATGTATGCAGCCGCAGATGTGACAGTTGTCAAAACACCCGCTGCGCTTTGGAAAGATGCAGAGGTTCTGGTGAAAGTGCGCCAGCCTGATGCGACGGAAGCCAAGCGTATGCGCGAAGGGCAGACCCTGATTTCGTTCTTCAACCCAGCGGCCAATGACGAATTGATGGCGAAAGCCGCCAAGTCGGGCACAAATGTGATTGCGATGGAAATGGTGCCCCGGATCAGCCGCGCTCAGAAGATGGATGCGCTGAGCTCAATGGCCAATATTGCCGGATACCGCGCTGTCATCGAAGCCGGGAACAATTTCGGACGCTTTTTCACCGGTCAGGTGACGGCTGCAGGTAAAGTGCCCCCGGCAAAGGTACTCGTTGTCGGGGCTGGAGTTGCCGGGCTTGCTGCGATCGGGACGTCGACATCGCTCGGCGCGATCACATACGCGTTTGACGTGCGCCCGGAAGTGGCTGAACAGATTGAATCTATGGGCGCGGAATTCGTGTTCCTCGAGTTTGAAGAAACAAGCCAGGATTCAAGCGCCACGGGTGGCTACGCCGCCCCATCAAGTCCGGAATTCCGCGAAAAGCAGCTTGCGAAGTTTCGCGAGATGGCGCCCGAGATTGATATTGTCATCTGTACCGCGTTGATCCCCAATCGCGAGGCCCCGGAGCTTTGGACCGAGGATATGGTTGAGGCCATGAAGCCGGGCTCGGTCATTGTGGACCTGGCCGCTGAAAAGGGCGGCAATTGCAAATTGACGGTGATGGACGAAAAAATCGTGACCAAGAACGGTGTCACCATCATAGGCTATACGGATTTCCCAAGCCGGATGGCGACACAAGCATCGACCCTTTATGGCAACAATATTCGCCATATGTTGGCCGATCTTACGCCTGAGAAGGACGGCGTGCTTGCACACGACATGGAAGATGACGTGATCCGCGGTGCAACTGTTACCTTTGACAAAGAGATCACCTATCCGCCGCCACCGCCTAAGGTGGCCGCAATTGCGGCGGCTCCGAAAGCCGAAAAGCCCAAGGAGCTCACACCAGAGGAAATTCGCGACGCAGAGGTTGCAGCCTTCAAGGCGGAGACGCGCAACCAGATTACCTTGCTCGGTATTGGCGGTGCCTTAATTTTGGCTGTCGGGCTAATTCCTGGTATGCCGGCCAGCTTCATGCAGCATTTCATCGTTTTTGTGCTGAGCGTGTTTATCGGGTTCCAGGTCATTTGGAACGTCGCCCACAGCCTGCATACGCCCTTGATGGCGGTCACCAACGCGATCTCGTCGATCATCATCCTGGGGGCGTTGATCCAGGTTGGCTCCTCGAGCCTGCTGATCACACTTCTGGGCGCGCTGGGTATATTCATGGCCTCCGTGAACATCTTTGGCGGCTTCCTCGTGACACGGCGCATGCTCGCCATGTTCCAGAAATCTTAAAGGCGGGGGGGTAAATCATGGAAAACGCATTCACCATTGCGGCCTATGTGGTCGCTGCCGTCCTCTTCATTCTCAGCCTCGGCGGACTTTCAGGGCAGGAAAGTGCCAAGCGGGCTGTCTGGTATGGTATTGTTGGCATGGCCATTGCGGTGCTCGCAACGTTGGTTGGTCCTGGCTCCGGGCTTTGGTTTGTATCGCTGGTGCTGATCGCCGGCGGTGCAGCTGTTGGGTATCAACTCGCCACCAAGGTCGAGATGACGCAGATGCCTGAACTTGTGGCGATCATGCACTCCATGGTGGGTTTGGCTGCTGTATTTGTGGGCTTTAACGCCGACATTACGATCAACATGGTCGAAGCGGCCAAAGCAGCCGACGAGGTTTTTGAACCGATCTCCTCATTCACGGCGCTGGTGGCCAAGAAAACACCGGTCGAGATTGGTATTCTCAGGGTCGAACTGGTGCTGGGCATCTGGATCGGCGCTGTGACTTTCACCGGTTCGGTCATTGCCTATGCAAAGCTTGCCGGCTCGTCCTCCAAACTTCCGTTTGATGTCGATACAGGGGCCAAGAAACTGCCAGGCGGTCATATGCTGAACGCAGGTGCAGCCGCTTTGTCGGTGATCTTGTTGATCATGTATCTGAGCGGTGCAGGATCCTGGGCACTGGTGCTTTTGACGCTGGCGGGACTGTTCATTGGTTACCACCTGATCATGGGAATTGGCGGTGCGGATATGCCGGTCGTCGTCTCGATGCTGAACAGCTATTCCGGGTGGGCGGCGGCAGCCATCGGCTTCTCTTTGGGCAACGACTTGTTGATCGTGGTTGGTGCGCTTGTGGGCTCCTCTGGTGCGATCCTGTCTTACATCATGTGTAAGGCGATGAATCGGTCCTTCGTCTCGGTGATCCTGGGCGGATTTGGTGGGCCAGCCGGAGAACAAATGGCCGTTGAGGGCGAGCAAATTGCCATCGATGCAGATGGCGTTGCGACAGCCCTCAACGAAGCCGATAGCGTCATCATCATCCCGGGCTACGGGATGGCGGTTGCTCAGGCGCAGACGGCCGTTTCGGAGTTGGTTCGCAAATTGCGCGCAACGGGCAAAACGGTTCGCTTTGCAATCCACCCGGTTGCCGGACGCTTGCCGGGGCATATGAATGTTCTTCTTGCCGAAGCCAAGGTGCCTTACGATATCGTGCTGGAAATGGACGAGATCAATGATGATTTCCCGGATACAGACGTGGCGATCGTCATTGGGTCCAATGACATCGTAAACCCTGCGGCTCAGGACGATCCGAACTCTCCGATTGCTGGTATGCCGGTTCTGGAATGCTGGAAGGCCAAGCAGGTCTTTGTCTCCAAGCGGGGGCAGGGCACGGGCTATTCCGGCATCGAGAACCCGCTGTTCTTCAAGGAGAATACGCGCATGTTCTACGGCGATGCCAAAGCTTCGTTGGATACTTTATTGCCGAAAATCGATTGATCTCCGATCATCAACGACCAACTAAAGGCCAGGGCATCTGCTCTGGCCTTAATCGTTTGAGCTTTGCATAGATGCGCAGAGCTGAGCATGGATTGCGATTTACAAACGCCTTGCTGCGACCAAAACTGACCACTTACAGCCTAGTGCCACTCACCAAGACGGAGACGATCGATGAGCGAATTCATTCCCCCAAAAGTCTGGACCTGGGACACAGAGAATGGCGGACAATTCGCCAATATCAACCGCCCTATCGCAGGTGCCACGCATGAGACCGAACGTCCCGTCGGCAAGCATCCTTTGCAGCTTTACAGCTTGGCGACACCAAATGGCGTAAAGGTCACAGTCATGCTGGAGGAGCTTCTGGCCGTGGGGCACGCGGGCGCGGAATATGACGCCTGGCTTGTCCGTATTGGCGAGGGTGATCAATTTGGCTCGGGCTTTGTAGAGGTGAACCCCAATTCGAAAATCCCGGCCCTCTTTGACACGGAAACAGGCTCGCGGGTGTTTGAAAGCGGGGCGATCTTGCTTTACCTCGCCGAAAAATTTGGAGCCTTCCTGCCCAAGGATAGCGCGGCCCGCACAGAGGCGTTGAACTGGCTGTTCTGGCTGCAGGGCTCTGCTCCCTATCTGGGCGGCGGCTTTGGACATTTCTATGCCTATGTGCCGTCGAAGATGGAGTACCCGATCAATCGGTTCACCATGGAAACGAAACGCCAATTGGATGTCTTGGATCGGCAGCTGGTGGACAACCAGTTTATCGGGGGCACTGAGTACTCGATCGCTGATATGGCCATCGCGCCTTGGTATGGCGCATTGGTCAAGAACCTCGTCTACACGGCCGCAGAATTCATCGACGCGGAAAGCTACACGCATGTAAACCGCTGGACGGACGAGATTTTTGCAAGGCCTGCTTTCCAACGTGGCCGCATGGTAAATCGCACCTTCGGAGATCTTGACACCCAGCTACATGAACGGCACGACGCTTCAGATTTCGAATTGCGCACACAAGACAAGCTAGAAAGCTAGTCTGAACCAGCCGGTAGTAGATATACAAAAGGGTCGGTGCCGTCTGTCCTGTGCGGCACCTTCATGTCTTGCATGTACCAGCGATCGCTATGGCGGTTTTGCGCAGAGTTTGACGTCTGTCTCTGGTGCTTGGTATACTATTGTGCACACGTAACTGTCGGTAATTAAAGGATTTTTATTTCCTTTGGTCGAGAATTGCACTATGTCTCTTGTGATAAGGTCAAGTGAGTGCTGTGATGAAAGATCATCCCCTTCGATATTCGCTCGCCAATGAGCTGCATGCGCGCCCGTTTCCCACGCTGCAACCGCCTTGTAGTGCGATTTATCTCGCCATTAAACGCTCAGACAATGCGGCCAGCCGTGACAGATCTGAGGATTTGAACCATCTCCAGCAGTTGCTTGATCGCTTTGGCGTGAACCCTCCCAAACCGGGCGCGACCCATTGGTTCGGGCAACTCGGTAAATTTACCATGAAGTGGGAGCAGCACACGGAATTCGTCACATACACGCTGTTTGTGATCGAGCGTGACGGGCCGGCTTTCGATGGCAAACTTTTCGATTTGTTCCCAAAGGACTGGCTCGAGGCCGCACCCGGGGTTCGCCTGACCTCTGCGCTGTTTCGCATCGAACAGGACATACTCGAAGACAAGATCTCGGAGCATCTGGATGACTGGTTTATTCCCGAAAGCCTGGCCGTCAGCGAGGTGGTCGATGGCGAGGTGGTGATCGCAGGGGATTTCCGGATCGATATGTCTGGGCATATGCGCTTTGCGGTGTTTGCGCGGGCGGATGCCGGAGAGCGGCGAATTGGACGGGTTGTTCAACGGGTCTGCGAGATTGAGACCTACAAGTCGATGTCGATGCTGGGCCTGGCCCGGGCGCGTACGCTCGGCCCGCGTATGGGTGAGCTTGACGGCATCTTGTCGGGTTTGATGAGTGATATGCAATCGGGTGCTGTGGACCATGACACGACGCTTAGCAATCTTCTGGCGACCTCGGGAGAGCTGGAGAATATGCTGGCGGAGACCTCATTCCGCTTCGGGGCCACCGCGGCATACGAAGCCATTGTCAACCAAAGGATTGATGTTTTACGTGAGCGCCGCTTTCATGGTCGCCAGACCTTCGCGGAGTTTATGATGCGCCGGTTTGACCCTGCGATGCGGACGGTCAAGTCTTCTGAGGCGCGGCTGAAGACTATGGCTGAACGCGCCATCCGGGCCGGGGATCTTCTTCGGACCCGGGTCGATGTTGAACGATCGGCTCAGAACCAAAAATTGCTCGAAAGCATGAATAAACGGGCGGATCTTCAACTGCGTTTGCAACGCACGGTTGAGGGGCTGTCGGTTGTTGCGATCAGTTATTACGCTGTCAATCTGGTGTTGAACATGATCGGACCTGCCGCATCTTCAATGGGGCTTTCAAATGTCGCTGCAACGGCGTTGGTCACACCTGCCGTTATCGGCGCTGTGTGGTGGACCGTCTCACGCATCCGCCGCTCGGTCGAATAGAGCCCCCGCGGCAGGTTTGCATCGGTCTATATCCGCGCGTTGATTGTTAATCTTTTGTACATAATTTGCAGGAATTCTGCGATCAAAGCGCTCTTTTTCCGTTTTTCGGGCGCGATTGTGAGACTTTCTTGTGGAGACCGTCGGTTTGGCGAATGTATTTTTAATTCAGTCCTTGGCGGGAATTTTGACCGCTCTGACCCTCGCGGCTTATGTCCCAGCCGTTGATGTGGGACGTCTCAATAACCTGACAGTTGGCTTTTTGGGCGGTGCGGGCGGCGCACCAGGTCTGTTGATTTGGGCGTCGCAAAGCGAATTGGTCCCAGTCACCGTTTTTGCTCAAATTTGTGCCGCAATTCTTGCCGCGGCGCTTCTGCATGTGGCACTTGGTCTGTTTTCGAACCAAGCCGGTGATGCGCAGGATCCGGCGAAAGCCTGAAAACCGCAGGTCCAGACCATATTGTTTGCGTAAGGACTTACGAAACAATTGGATTTATTGTTGACCAGCAATGCTTTGACCGCTCGCACACCGGCCCCTATAACCAATGGTGTAGTTATGAGTGACGGAGTTGGGGCATGTTCGCCTTGTTTATTTTGGCCGCATCGGGCGGCCTGTCTGCATGCCTGTGTGGGTCGCTCTTCAAAGAATCTGATCTTGAGTTGCGAAACAATATGCTCGCCGGGGCTATTGGCGGGCTGTGTATGGGTCAATATGTGATCGAGCTGCTCGCAGTTATGGGCCTCGACGACGTCTTTCTCGTAACGCAAATCCTCGCTGGCAGCCTCGGAGGTGCCGCGTTTCAGTATCTACTTGGATATTTCACCAACCAGTCAGTCGACGATATTTGATTGTTTGCCCTAACGACCGCGAATGCGCGGGTCGAGCGCGTCACGCAAACCATCGCCCATATAATTGACGCTCAGCACCGTCAGAGAGATCGCCATTCCAGGCCAGATCACCCGCTCGGGATATTGCTGCAGGTAATCAACACTGTCGAATAGCAGACGGCCCCAGGTCGGGAAGTCAGGCGGGAAGCCGAGGCCAAGAAAACTCAACGCAGATTCTGTGATAATCGCGTTCGCGATGCCCAACGTCGCCGACACCATAATCGGCGACAGCACGTTTGGCAGAACGTGACGGGCAATCATCCGACGGGGCGATGTTCCGATAGA
This sequence comes from Pseudomonadota bacterium, assembly GCA_039193885.1. Taxonomy (GTDB): domain Bacteria; phylum Pseudomonadota; class Alphaproteobacteria; order Rhodobacterales; family Rhodobacteraceae; genus Litoreibacter. The sequence continues at coordinate 78,111 of JBCCWL010000009.1, read as the reverse complement.
TCTTGCGGCCAAAACGAATTCTCGCTCTTTCAAAGCAAGCACGTCCCCGCGGACAATCCGAGCTGTTTGCATCCAGGATGTCACCCCGATGGCGGTTACCATCAGGATGAAGATACCGCCCTCTGGGCCAAACATGGAACTGAGCTTGTCGCGGAACAGCATGATAATGACCAGAAGCAAAGGCAAAAGCGGCAGGGCAAGAAACAGATCGGTCAGCCGCATCAGTGGCCCATCCAGGCGTTTGAAATACCCCGCAACAACGCCAACAAGCGTGCCAACCACCAAGGCCAGCGCCATAGCGGTCATCCCGACAGCAAGTGACACCCGCCCGCCCGCCAGCATGCGCGCAAACGTATCGCGTCCGAGTTGGTCGGTTCCCATTGGGTGGGCCCAGCTGGGGCTTTGGTTGCGTGCACGGATATCGATGAAGGTCGGGTCGTAGATCCACAAAAACGGGCCGAGCAGAACGCTGAGAACAATAACCAGGAAAATGATCAGCCCGATCATCGCACCTTTGTGTGTCTTGAACTGATCCCAGACATCCAACCATTGGCTTCGTGGGGCGGCCATCGGTGTCTGGGCGTTATCTGGCACAACATCAGTCATATCGGATCCTCGGGTCGAGCAGGCCGTAGAGAATGTCTGCGACAAGATTGAAGAGCACGATCAGGATTGCGAAGATGAAGGTCAGGGTCTGCACCGTTGGCACGTCGCCGCCCTGAATTGCAATGATCAGGAGCTGGCCGAGCCCGTTCACCTTGAACACCTGCTCTGTGATGATCGCGCCGCCGAAAATCGACGGGATGCCCAGGGCGATCACGGTGACCACCGGGATCATCGAGTTCCGTACGACGTGTTTCATCACTGTTACGCTTTCGCTCAGGCCTTTCGCGCGGGCGGTGCGGACGTAATCCTGATTGAGATTATCGAGCATTGAGGCGCGGGTAAACCGCGAGATCTGCGCGGTAATCTGCAAGGCCAGCACCATCACTGGCATAATCATCTGTCGGAACTGGTATTTGAAACTTTCCCAATCCACGACCTCATGCGTCGTGTCATAGATCGACGGGAGCCAGAAGAAACTGTCCGTCGGGATAATTACCGAGAACACCACGATGACCAAGACGCCTGAAAAGAACGGCGGGACCGAAAAGCCAATCATCGAAATGAATGTCCCGGCCTGGTCAAACACTGAATATTGCCGGTAGGCTGAAATAATACCGATCGGCAAAGCGATCAGGATCCCGACGACGTACGCTGTGCCCACGACCATAAGCGTCTGAGGCATCCGCTGCATGATAAGGTCCATGACCGGCGAACGGGTCTGATAAGAGATCAGCCGGGTTTCCCCTTCAGTTCCAAGGTTCCATCCGGTCGTATTCTCCAGATATATCAACGGCTCTAGCCAAAAGAACTGTTTGAGCCACAGAAAATACTGAACGATCAGCGGTTTGTTCACCCCGAGAGCTTCGCGGATCTGCTCGCGAACTTCAGAGGGGATCGTCAGCGGCAGATTCCCAGTCGGATCTGACGGCGACAATTTCACAATGAGGAAAATGACAAAAGAAATGAACAAAAGCGTCGGGATAGTCAGGATCAGTCGACGGATCGTGAACGTGAACATCGGTGCGACGCCTCAGGTCAGGTCTTTTAAGAAAACCACCCCGGCGCATTTCGTGCCGGGGTGGTGCAATCTGTGCGGATTAGCCGTCGATGCGGTACCAGTCCGCGACGTTCCAAAGCTCGCTGTCCCAAACGTTCAGGATCACGCCGCCCAAGCTGTTTGCATGTGCGGATAGACGACCACGGTGTACCAGCGGGATCATACCGCCATTCTCGACCATGATGTCATTGAGCCTTTTGCCGATTTCAGCGCGTGCTTCTAGGCCGGCAGTCGCCGTCAGTTCTTTGTGCAATGCGTCGAATTCTTCGTTGCAGAACCTGGAGATGTTTTCACCCTGCCACTGCGTAGCCGGGCTTGGCGCTTTGTCGCAAAGACCATTGGCCAGGTAGGATTGAGGGTCTGTGCCGTTGAATGTGTTGGCGTACATCTCAACGTCGCTATAGAACTTCTGGAATGTATCCGGGGAGGCCGCATCGCCGCCGAAGAAGACCGACGCATCGATGTTGCGCAGCTCGGTTCCGACCCCAATCTCAGACCACCACTGTTTGATCAGAGCTTGGAAGTCCTGACGGACCGCATTGGTTGATGTTTGGTAGAGAACTTGAAGTTCCACACCGTCCTTGTCGCGTGTGCCGTTGCCATTGCTGTCGACCCAACCGGCCTCTTCCAGCATCGCTTTTGCACCTTCAATGTCCTGCGTATCGCAGCTCAGCGACGTAGAATTGAAAGCGGCAGGTGCCGGAACCCAGTTGCAGGTCACTTTACCGGCTTTGCCGTAGCCGATTTCCACGAGAAGTGGACGGTCAATCGCCATAGACAGCGCTTTATAGACAGCTGGATCGCCCAGGAATGGGTGGGGGCGGATCACGGACCGATCGTCGGCGCTCAGATCGGCCGATGGGTTGGTCTGGTTCAGCATGATGCGCTCAACCAGCGGACCGAAGCCTGCAACAGGTGTGCCTTTACCTGCTTCTTCCATCTTCGCAATCACGTCGGGGGCCAGCTGCAGGTTCCAGGCGTAGTCGAACTCACCTGTTTCCATCACTGCTCGGCCCGCGGCCGTTGCATCGCCACCACCTTTGAATGTTACGCTTGCGAAGGCCGGTTTGCCTTCCATGCGGAAATTCTCGTTGGCTTCCATCGTGATGACGTCATTTGGCTTGAATTCAACCACTTTGAACGGGCCGGTGCCCACGGGATTGAAGTTTTCTTCGGAGCACGCAGAGGCCGCTGCGCCCATGCAGTTGGCGAATTGTGCGGCTTGCAGGATCGGGCTCTCGCCACCGACAAACGGTCCGTAAGGAAACGGTGTTGGCTTGTCGAATGTGACAGTGACGGTCAAATCGTCTACGGCTTCAACGCTGGTGACGCCTTCGAACTTTGTGACCTGTGCGCAGCCACCATTCGGGTCCATGCAGTAGTCAGCGGTGAATTTCACATCAGCTGAGGTGAAAGCTGTCCCGTCTGACCAGACGATGCCTGGCGTAATTTTCCAGGTGATCGATGTCAGATCTTCCGACACACCACCGTTTTCCACTGTGGGGACTTCGTCGACCAACCAGGCAACCAGCTCACCGTCTTGGTTGTAGCGCGCCAGCGGCTCGACAATCATAGAGGCGGATTCAACATCCTTGGTCCCGCCCGACAAAAACGGGTTCAGGATTGATGGGGCTTGCCAATATATAATCGACACATCGCCGTCGCGTCCGCGCTCGCCTTCATGCCCATCTGCGATGGCCATTGGAGCCAGCACTGAGGCCGCAGCAGCGCTCAGCAAAGCTGTTCTGAGTTTCATAAGGATTCTCCTAGTTGGATAAGTTTTATTGGGCCGCGGGCGAGACACCGAGTGACCATCTTTTAGGCAGAATGACGTTTTAGACAAACTCAGACAGACCCCCCATGATCTTTTTTCGTTGCCGTACAATGCGCGTCCGCGGCGAATAGTCAGAATGATCACCCGATTTTTCAATCGAAAGCAAGACCTTCCGGGAGCCGCTTCTGGCATGACGTAGGGAATACTTGGGCTTGGCAACCTTTTTCGCCTTTGACTCAGGACAAGCAAGCGCTCTAACGTTTTCAGCATAATCAACGCCTAAATTGGAGGCGCCTATGCTCGATTCTCTACCTGTCGTTACAATTCAGAACCTCCGGGTTGAGTTTCAAACCAAGGATGGACCGGTAGTTGGCGTCAAAGATGTGAGTTTCGATATTAACCCCGGAGAGACCGTTTGCGTTGTCGGGGAATCGGGATCTGGCAAGTCGGTTTCCTCTTTGTCGCTCATGCGTTTGGTGGAGTTCGGTGGCGGCGAAATCACTGGTGGGAAGCTGCTTTTTGACGCCGGAGAAAAGCAGCCTGTCGATGTTACCCGTGCCAGCCACGAGGATATGCGCCATATTCGCGGGGCTAAGATCGGCATGATATTTCAGGAACCGATGACGTCGCTCAACCCGGTTCTGACGATCGAAAATCAACTGACTGAAGGTTTGCGACTGCATCGCGATATGTCCCGATCGAAGGCGCGGGAGCGCGCGCTCGAGTTGCTGAAACAAGTTCGCATTCCCGAGCCTGAACGTCGCCTGAGCCAATACCCTCATGAATTGTCAGGTGGTATGCGACAGCGCGTGGTCATTGCCATGGCGCTGGCCTGCGAGCCTGTTCTTCTGATCGCGGATGAGCCCACGACAGCGCTTGATGTGACGATCCAGGCCGAAATTCTGACCCTGATCAACCGGCTCAAGCAGGAAACCGGGGCGTCAGTTCTTTTTATCACCCATGATATGTCGGTCGTCGCTCAGATCGCGGACCGGGTTGTGGTGATGTATCGCGGCGAGAAGCTGGAAGAAGGCAACGTCGTCGATATTTTCGAGAATCCACAACATGACTACACGAAGGCGCTTTTGGCTGCCGTACCGCGTCTGGGCGAGATGCGGGGCAAGCCCGCGCCGGAGCCCATGCGTCTGGTGGGGGACGCATCGCGCACGGAAGGGGCCATTGAGATCCGTGAGGAGAAGACCCTCCTCGAAGTGCGCAATCTCACCACACGGTTCCCTGTCAAAGGCGGGCTTTTGCGGCGAACCGTCGCGAATGTTCACGCCGTCGAGGATCTGTCATTCAAAATCAAATCTGGTGCGACCTTGAGCCTTGTGGGTGAATCTGGTTGTGGTAAGTCGACGGCCGGGCGCTCGATTATACGTCTTGTCGAGCCGCAATCAGGCGAAGTTCTGATAGGCGGCCAAAATGTGTTGGAGATGTCTAGGACCGAGCTTTTGAAGGCGCGTCAGGACATGCAAATGGTCTTTCAGGACCCGTTTGCCTCGCTCAACCCGCAGATGAAATTACGCGATCAAGTGGCCGAACCATTGCGTAATTATAACATTGGCTCGCCCAGCGAAATTCGTGAAAAGGTGGCTGATCTTTTTGACAGGGTCAGCCTTCCGCGCAGCTTTCTGAACCGCTATCCGCATGAGATGTCCGGGGGTCAACGCCAGCGGATCGCGATTGCGCGCGCTTTGGCCTTGAACCCGAAACATATTATCGCGGATGAGGCAGTCTCGGCGCTTGACGTATCCGTTCAGGCGCAAGTGCTTAACCTGTTGATGGAGTTGCAGGCCGATTTGGGAATCTCGCTGCTTTTTATCAGCCATGACATGGCTGTGGTCGAACGTGTGAGCCACCATGTGGGCGTTATGTATCTGGGTCGTATCGTTGAAATCGGAACACGTGCACAAATCTTTGAAAACCCGCAACATGCCTATACACAAGCGCTGCTGAAGGCGGTGCCGATCGCGGACCCTAGGGTGCGCAAATTGGAATCGGATTTGAATTTCAAACCGATTCCATCCCCGATATTTCCGCTCGACCATGAGGTCGTGCCATCGAAATATATCGAAGTTGAACCTGAACATTTTGTGCTCGATATATGAAAACAGCACGAGAGATTCTCGACACATTGGTCGGATTTCCTACGGTCAGCTCGCAGAGCAATCTTGAGCTGATTTCCTGGGTCGAAGACTACCTGTCTGGCTTCGGTGTCTCTTCGACGCGGGTGTATAATGACGACCGGACGAAGGCCAATCTCTATGCCAATATCGGCCCCGAGGTCGCGGGCGGTGTGGTCTTGTCGGGCCATACTGATGTCGTGCCCGTCACCGGACAAGCCTGGGACACTGATCCCTTTGTTGTCTCCGAAAAAAACGGCAAGCTCTATGGGCGCGGGACGTGCGACATGAAGGGCTTTGATGCGCTGGCTTTGGCCGCGGTTCCTTTGGCGCTTGAGCGCGGTGTCACCCGGCCGCTGCAGCTGGCGCTCAGCTATGATGAAGAGGTTGGCTGCGTCGGGGCCCCGCGAATGATCGCACAGATGCGCGACATGCTGCCACCCGCGTCGGCGGTTGTTGTCGGTGAGCCCTCTATGATGAAGGCTGTCTCGGGGCATAAAGGCGGCTGCGGTTGGTGGCTGCATGTGCGCGGTTTTGAGGTTCATAGCTCGATCATGCACACGGGCGTTAACGCCATCATGTATGGCGTCAAACTCATCGAATGGGCCAACCAGACCAATGATGCGCTGCGGGCCGCTGAGCCCTCGGCACTGGCCGCTCAGTTTGACCCACCCTATACGACCGTGCACACGGGCGTAATATCCGGCGGAACGGCCCACAACATCACCGCCAAGGATTGTGAGTTTGGCATCGATATCCGGCTCGTTCCGGGCGATTCAACCGAGATCTATCGCGACGCGCTTTTTGAAAAGATCGCAGAAATCGAAGCGATGATGCAGGCCGTCGTCCCAGAAACCTCGATTGAGGTCGAAGAGCGGTTTGAAATACCCCCCTTGCGGCCGGAATCTGATGGTGCCGCAGAGCGTCTGGTGCGAAATCTGACCGGCGACAATGGAAGCCATGTGGTCAGTTATGGCACCGAGGCCGGGCAGTTTCAGCAAAAGGACTACTCAGCCGTGGTCTGCGGGCCGGGCGATATTGCACAGGCACATCAGCCCAATGAATTTATCACTGTCGATCAGTTCAATCAGGGCCAGAAATTTGTGGAAACCCTGGTCGACACATTGTGCGATTGACTTGCCGCAAGGTTCGCCTTGTCTTCCAGCGCGCACCCGCTAAGTTCACTTTAAGTTATTGTTTAAAAAGGCGCGATCATGCCAATCAAGAACCGTTTTGCTGAACTTCTGCCCGAGATTACATCCTGGCGGCACCACCTTCATGAAAACCCTGAACTGCTGTTTGAGACCCATCAAACCAGCGCCTTTGTTGCCAAGAAACTAAAGGAGTTCGGGTGTGATGAGGTTGCCGAAGGCATTGGCAGAACCGGTGTTGTTGGCATCATCAAAGGCAGCACAAACACATCCGGCAAGACTGTCGGTCTGCGTGCGGATCTCGATGCCCTACCCATCGAGGAAGCAACTGATTTGGCCTTCGCCTCCAAGACACCAGGGGTCATGCATGCCTGTGGGCATGATGGGCATACTGCGATGCTTTTGGGGGCTGCGAAATATCTGGCCGAGACACGGAATTTCGACGGAACCGTAGCCGTCATTTTTCAGCCTGCAGAAGAAGGTGGCGGCGGCGGGCGCGAAATGTGTGAAGATGGGATGATGGACCGTTGGTCGATCGATGAGGTTTATGGCATGCACAACTGGCCTGGCAAACCGGTGGGGTCATTTCACATCAAGGCTGGCAATTTCTTTGCTGCTACAGATCAGTTCGAACTTCATATTGAAGGGTTGGGGGGTCACGCTGCCAAACCTCACGAAGTGGTCGACACCACAGTCGTGGCCGCTCACATTGTTTTGGCGCTGCAATCCATCGTTTCACGCAATGCCGACCCGGTACAGCAGATCGTCGTCTCTGTGACCTCGTTTGAAACCGACAGCAAAGCGTTCAATGTGATCCCTCAAGTGGTTCACATAAAAGGGACAATTAGGACAATGTCCACGGAGATGCGTGAGTTGGGCGAACGACGTCTGAAAGATATCGCCAAACGCACGGCTGAAGTGTTCGGAGCCCGCGCGGATGTCAATTTCCTGCCGGGCTACCCGATCATGACGAATTCCGTTGAACAGACCGAGTTCGCAGCCGGGGTCGCGGCGGGCGTATCGGGACGCTGTGAAGATACCGAACTTGTCATGGGCGGTGAAGACTTCGCCTACATGCTAGAAGAGCGACCCGGCGCATATATCCTGATTGGCAATGGCGATACTGCCAATGTGCATCATCCGGCCTATACGTTTGACGATGATGTGATCCCGGCTGGCTGCAGTTGGTGGGCAGAAATCGTCGAACAACGCATGCCAGTTACATAGTTTTGTCACAATGGCCGCGTAAGCCATTGCAAATTATATTATTTTGAGGACGTTTTATGGATTTTCGACACCGCTGCTCCGCAGCACTCATTGCCTGTACGCTTGTCTTTCCCACGCAGCTTGTGGCGCAGGAGATTTCACGCACCGTTCCGATCGATGATGGGTTTGCCAATGCTGACGTTAGCTTTACCGGAGGGGTGGCCGGCGGATATGAGGCCAGGTGGAAAGTTATTCAGGTAAATGGAATCATAGAAGTCTGTGGTGCCGGCGCATTCACAAATATTCAGCTGCGCGATGGTGTGAAAAGGGGCTTGAAGCGGGGACAGATCTACATGAATGGCAAGGTCATCCTTGAAGATCTTTCATTTTTTGCTGACGCCAAACGCGCGTCGAAGTTAAAAGCCACGCCGGCCAATTGCCGGTCAACTGGTGTGAAAGTCACGCCTCAGTCCACTAATTTCAGCCTGCGCTATGGAAAGATGACAGTGCGCAACTGATACAGTGTCAAACAGCGCCTGACCACATCCTCTCATAAACGGCATTGATGCCTGCGGCTTCTGCTGCGACGCTGAAGTTGAGCTCGGCCTGATGACGACATGTTCTGCGCATAGCTGCGTGCTGCGCATCGTCGGCTAACAATGCCGCCAGCGCGGCGGCTGCGCCAGCGGGTGTTGCTACGATGGAACCGGTTTGACTCTGGCAAGAGAACTCCCGAAAAAAACCGGCATCTGTGGCGATGAATGGCACGCCGGACGCCATCGCTTCCAAGGGGACCATTCCATAGCCTTCATAGCGCGGCATCTGCACAACGCAGGACAGGCTTCGCATCAACTGCGGCAGCTGCTCTGCGGATTTTTCACCTGGAAACAGAATGCGCTCCGCGAGACCAGCCTGATGGACTTGTTCGATCAGGCTTTTCTGAAAACCGCTATGTTCCGCACTGGCCTTTCCGATCACCAGCGCCGTGGTCTGGGTATCGCCCGCCTGCATCAGCGCGATCATCGCGGCAATGAATTGATCTGTGCCCTTCTCCGGACGTACCCGACCAATCGTGGCAACCCCGCGGCTGCCACCATATCCTAGTGAGGCCCAGTCCAGCGCAGGATCGGGGGCGGGAAAGAAAACACCCGTGTCGACGCCATGCGGGACGACATCCCAAACATTATCAACGTAGGCAGCCGCCTCTGAAGTGGTGGCAATGATCGCATCCATGCGCGATATCAACCATCTGGGATAGGCAGAGTGGCGGCGCTGAGCGGCGGATGTGAACACCGTTTTTATCGGTAGTCGCAAGACGTCACGGGCCCAGATAGCCGCGCGCATCTCGGTGTTGCGGCGGACATGCCAGATCGCAAATGGACGCGACGCGGGACGGCGCGACGCGGCGCGTGCCTGTGCGACAGAGATCGGACCAGGACATCCAGGCAGCGGCTGGCCGACCAAGCGCAAATCGAACTGATCTGTTTGGGCGCGCACAACATTGGTCGCTGTCGCTGATACGCCAGTAAAATTCTTGTTGAAATTGGTAACGAAGAGGTCGGGCATTTTGGCCCGGCTATCCGCCTGTGTGCGACATATGCCGGCTCATTTGTCCGCCAAGCTGTTGGCGAGAATAGTCAAAATCATGCCCCTTCGGCTTGAGTGAGATAGCCGCACGGATCGCGTCTTCCAGAGCCTTATCTGCCTCCGACGCGCGCAAAGGTGTTCTGAGGTCGGATTTTCCTTCCTGACCCAAGCAGGTATAGATCTCGCCCGTACAGGTGATGCGGACACGGTTGCAGCTTTCGCAGAAATTATGGGAAAGAGGCGTAATGAAACCGACACGTTGTCCGGTCTCTTTCAGCTTGATGTAGCGCGCTGGGCCACCGGTGTCGTCGTTGAGGTCCGCGACAGAATAGTGCTGCGACAGGGTGCGTCTAAGATCTTTGAGCGACCAATATTGCCCTAATCGGTTTTCGTTGCCGATATCGCCCATGGGCATCACTTCGATAAACGTAAGATCCATGCCCAGCTTGGCGCACCAAGTGGTCAGATCCAAAAGCTCATCCTCGTTGAACCCTTTCAGCGCAACGGTGTTGATCTTTACGCGCAGCCCGGCCTTCAACGCTGCATCAATACCACGGAGAACCTGGGGCAAGCGGCCCCAACGCGTGATCGCTGCGAATTTCGCCTCATCAAGCGTATCGAGCGAAATATTCACCCGTCGCACCCCTGCGGCGAAAAGAGCGTCAGCATATTTTTCCAACTGTGAGCCATTGGTCGTCAGCGTCAGCTCCTTCAATGCACCGCTTTCAAGGTGACGCGACATCGTGTCGAAAAAGCTCATGATTTCGCGCCGTACTAACGGCTCCCCGCCAGTAATACGCAGCTTTTGAACGCCCAGGCGGATGAAAGCGGAGCATAGTCGGTCCAGCTCTTCCAGCGTCAGCAGCTCTTTTTTGGGCAGGAATTGCATGTTTTCGGACATGCAATAAACACATCGGAAATCACACCGATCCGTGACCGACAGGCGAAGATAAGAGATTGCGCGCGCAAATGGATCGATCAAGGGTTCGGTCATAGGGGAAATCTAGTGCTGATGGGTGTAGGTCTCAAGCTCCAAACGAACCAAGCGGGTCACTCTACGGTGACTGACTTGGCCAGATTGCGCGGTTGGTCCACGTCGGTCCCTTTCGCATCGGCCGCATGATAGGCCAGCAATTGCGCCGGAACCGCGTATAGGATCGGGGCCACGAACGGCTCTACCTTGGGCAAAACTATCGTCTCCCACACGCCATCTGAGGCTATTTGGGCCCCGTCGGCGTCCGTCAACAGAACCACCTTGCCGCCACGCGCCATAACCTCCTGCATGTTTGAAACTGTCTTGTCGAACAGCGCGTCGCGAGGCGCTATGACAATCACTGGGACGTCCTTATCGATCAGGGCGATCGGGCCATGTTTCAACTCTCCTGAAGCGTAGCCTTCGGCATGTATATAACTGATTTCTTTGAGTTTCAGGGCACCTTCCATAGCAAGCGGGTACATTGGGCCGCGGCCCAGGAACAACACATCTCGCGCTGAAGAAATCTTGCGTGCGACTTCGGCAATGCGGTCTTCGAGAGCCAGTGACTGGTTCAGCAGGCCCGGCAAAGTTTTCAGCTGCTCCAGATGAGCCGCCAGAGTGCTTTCGTCCAGGTGGCCGCGTTGAAGACCGGCTTTCAGTGCCAGTATGGCAAGCACGGCGAGTTGGCTGGTGAACGCTTTGGTCGAGGCGACGCCCACCTCGACACCCGCGTGAATTGGCAAGACCACATCGCTTTCGCGCGCGATGGAACTTTCGGTGACATTGACCACAGACAGGATCTGCCCGGCGCGGTCCTGGGAGTAGCGAAGCGCCGCCAACGTGTCGGCGGTTTCGCCTGATTGGCTGACAAAAAGCGCAAAGGCCTGTTGCGACATGGGCGGGTTGCGGTAGCGATATTCCGAGGCGATATCGGTTTCGACCGGCAGGCCTGCGATTTGCTCAAACCAGTATTTCGCCACCTGACACGCAATATAGGCCGTGCCACAGGCCACCATCGTGATCCGTTCGCATTGGGTGAAATCAACTTTGGCGGGCAGGTTTATGACGTGACCTTCAGAGCTGAGATAGGCGTTCAATGTGTCGGACAGAACTGCTGGTTGTTCGGCGATCTCTTTGGCCATGAAATGTTTGTGGCTGCCTTTTTCGATTTGCGTGCTATCGGTCGAAATCTGCTGGATATCTCGGTTGGCGCGATGTCCATTCGCGTCGAAAATCTCGACCCCAGACCGGGTCAGCACTGCGAAGTCACCCTCTTCAAGATAAGTGATGCGGCTGGTCATCGGGGCCAGTGCAATCGCGTCGGAGCCCACGAACATCTCTCCCTCGCCGTGGCCAACGGCCAAGGGCGACCCCTTGCGGGTTGCGATCATCAGATCGTCTTCGCCCTCAAACAAGAAACACAAGGCGAACGCACCTGAAAGCTGCGCAACGGTTGCACGCGCCGCGTCGATCGCAGACTGGCCGCGGGCAATCTTTTGCGCGGCCAACAGAGCTATGGTTTCTGTGTCGGTTTCGGTGACAAACTCGATGCCATCAGCCGTAAGCTGACTGCGCAGCTCACGGAAATTTTCGATGATCCCATTGTGAACAACCGCAACCGGACCCGCCTGATGTGGATGCGCGTTGCTGACGGAAGGCGCGCCGTGGGTTGCCCAACGCGTATGCCCGATGCCGGATTTGCCCGCCAATGGGTTGTGCACCAGATGATCGGACAGGTTGATGAGTTTGCCAACCGCCCGCCTGCGGTCGAGCGCACCGTCATTGACTGTGGCAAGACCTGCGGAATCGTAGCCACGGTATTCCAGCCGTTTGAGCGCCTCCACCAACAGGGGTGCAACCTCATGGCTGCCCAACACACCGACGATTCCGCACATGGCTCAGCCTCCCTGTTTTTTGGCTTTTTGGGCGCGCAGAAGCTGCAAAAGACGGCGGGCCATCCCAGGTTTATTCACTTGTCTGGCGCGTGCCAGCGCAAGATCGCCATCTGGAATGTCGTCTGTGACCACAGTTCCTGACCCGGTCATCGCGTCATCACCGACGCTCACCGGTGCCACGAGCAGCGTGTTCGAGCCGATGAATGCACGTGCACCGATGGTCGTACGATGCTTTGATACTCCGTCATAATTGCAGGTGATTGTGCCCGCGCCAATATTGCTGGCCGCACCAATTTCGGCATCGCCCACATAAGAGAGGTGATTGACCTTGGCACCGGGTGCTATGGTTGAATTTTTGACCTCAACGAAGTTTCCGATATGGGTGTCTTCCTGCAGCTCCGCCCCTGGTCTCAATCTCGCAAACGGGCCCACGATCGCACCTCGACTGATATGGCACCCTTCCAAATGACAAAACGGTCGGATTTCCACGCCACTTTCGACGCTGACCCCGGGGCCGAACACGGTGTGTGCACCGACCGAACTGTCGCGTCCGATCACCGTATCAAAAGCGAAAATAGTTGTGTCCGGATCCTGCAGTGTGACTCCGTCGGTCAAGGCCTGCAGGCGGGCCGTGGATTGGAAACGGGCCTCTGCTGCGGCCAATTCCCCACGGGTGTTGATCCCTAAGGTCTCGGATTGCGGACAGCGTACCACCTGGGCAGACAAGCCGGCATGCCTTCCGATTTGAATGATATCGGTCAAGTAAAACTCGCCCGCAGCATTCTTGTTGCTGACTTGAGATACCAGATCAAACAACGTTGCGCAGTCTGCCATAACGACGCCAGAATTGCACAGATTGATCGACAGCTCCTGCGGTGAGGCGTCCTTGGCTTCGACGATCCGCTCAAGGGACTGTCCGTTCTCGACCAAACGACCATACCGCCCGGGATCTTCAGCCTCAAAACCCAAAACGACCAGATCGGCTGAGACACGGGCATCCTGCATCCGCTGCAAGGTTTGTGCGGAAATGAACGGAGTGTCGCCATATAAGACCACCGCGTCACCTTGAAATTCCGCCAAGGGACTTTGCGCCTGAGCCACCGCATCTGCAGTGCCGCTCTGCTGCGCTTGACGGACGCAGGTTATCGCCGCGTCATAAAGCGCGACCGCGTGTTCGACCGCGTCTGCGCCATGGCCGGTGACCACAATGCGCCGTGCCGGGCTCACCGCGTCACCGCTTCGCAGGGCGTGCCAAATCAGCGGAACCCCCGCCAGCGCGTGCAGCACCTTCGGGCGGTCCGAATTCATGCGGCTGCCTTGTCCCGCAGCCAGCGTGATCAGGGCCAATTCTGTATCTTTGACGGTTTCGGACACGTGCTCACCCGCTCATTTTTTCGATCTGTTCTACCCTTTGGGCGTGGCTGCGCAAGGGGACGCGCTGTCAAAACACATTTCCATGCGTTACAGCCGTTTGGGACATGGCGGAGGAAATGGCGAAGATGCGCACCATTGTATTCGATCTGGACGGAACATTGGCGGATACCAGCGGTGATCTGCTCGCCGCGGCAAATAGCTGCTTTAAGGCTTTGGGATATGGCGAAGTTTTGACACAAGACCAAGACGCCGCAATAGCGTTGCGCGGCGGCCGGGCGATGCTTACCCGCGGATTCGAGCGGTTGGGTGTCGCTGCGAGCAAATCAGATATCGACGATCAATATCCGGTGCTGCTGGATGCCTATGACAAATCCATTGACCGGCTGACAGTGCTCTATCCCGGAGTTCGCGAAGCGGTTGCGCGCTTGAAATCCCGGGGCGATAAGGTTGCGATATGTACCAATAAACCCGAGCGCCTGGCTGAGAAGCTGATGTCGAGCCTTGGCTTTCGCAGCCAGTTCGATGCCTTGATCGGTGCAGATACTCTGCCGGTCCGGAAACCCGACCCGGCTCCGTTCTTTGCGGCGGTTGATCGGGCGGGCGGCGTGCGCAAACGCGCAGTTCTTGTCGGCGACAGCGACACGGACCACAAGACAGCCCGGGCGGCTGGTGTTCCATCCATCTTGGTGAGTTTTGGTCCCGCCGGCGATGACATGTCGTTGCTGGACCCCGATGCCTTGCTGGACAGCTATGAAGAACTGGAGGCCATTCTTGAGCGTGTTTTGGGATAGCTGATAGGTTCGTTCAGCGCCTGGCGGAACCTTGCGACTGATCCATCTGGAAATGCCTCGATTGCTTCAGCCAATTCAGCGGCGCGGCTAGCCCCAAGAGCAGGCACCGCAAGGGCGTCATATTTGGCACGCAGGTCGGCCGGCTCCGGGGGGGCCGTAGCGTCCCATTTCGGCTCATACCAACGGCTTTGCAAAACGCGGCTGTCAGAAAGGGTCAAAGATACGCGCGCCATCCGACGGTCCGGGAACGCGGCATTTGCCCGCGCCGACTCAACCATGGTGGTGGCCAACGAAAGACGCCTGACTTCGGTATCGTTCAGAGACTGAGCCGCAAGGTCCGACGGTGCGATCGTGCCATGGGACAGTGCGAGTGCCACCGGAAAAGAGGTGGAGTATTGGGCTTGTTCGGTCGTTGTTGGGGCGTTTGTTGCCAGACGCGTAGCCTCATGAAAGCTCTCGATTTTAATAGCAACGACTTCTGCGCTTTCCAATTGGTGCAACCGTTTCAACTCTAGCACCGCTTCCACGGGCGGTTGGGCCCAACGGCAGACCGGATAGGGCTTGTAGTATTGTCGACATGTCAACCAGGTCTGCCCGAGATCTTCAAACCAGGGTTGGATTTCTGGCGCGCTCAAGGTCAATGCCGGCGCTCCGGTGAAGCCGGATGCGGCAAGCTTGACTGCTGATACACCGGCCATTGCGCCCCAGCCTGATCCGTCCTTGAGCATGGTGGGGTGGTCGATTACGCGCATCATTTGGCTGCGTGGACCATGATATTCGGCAATGCCCACCGCGTGAGCGGTCTGCTCGGCAGTCAGACCTAGCAGCCGGGCACCCACAAGGGCAACGGCCACGGCCATCCAGGCCCCGGAGGTGTGATAATCCGACGTAGTGGCATGAAGGGACGGACCCAGGCGGGAGCCGATCTCGTACCCTATGATGACGGCCTCCAAGAAATCCTGACCAGAGCATGTGTCAGGGGCCATCGCCAGAAGACCCGCACTCAAAGCGCAGCCAACGTGACCTTTCGAGGGGTTATACCCGTCATGGCCGTCCAAAGCGTCGATTGTCATGCCGGTTGCCAGGGCGACACCAGAGGCACTGGCTGTTACGTTGGAGAAGGGCACCGGGTTACGGCCCGCAAACTCCTCTGCGACGTGGCTGACTATGATATCAGAGAGTTCCGTCTGCCGTCCGCCGATCAGGATACCGGTCAGATCCAAAAGGTTAAGCTTTGCGGTGCTGGTGACCTGTTGCGGCACGCTTGCAAGCGAAAAGCTTCGGGCAAATTCGAAGGGATCGGTCTGGCGCGCAAGCTGCATATATGTTTGGTCGCGCGGTTGACGCCGCGCGTCGAGCTTGTTTGCGACATATTCACGCCGTTGACCTTTGAATCGACTGCCCGCACAGTTCTGCAAAACACGGGAGAGTCGGATGGACGACGTGGTTGTGTCAGAACAGGTGGAAACCTTCGCTGGGAGCTTTACCCAACAGGAGGCCATTCCAGCAGCGGGGATCGAGGCCGCAGTCAAGGTCATGCAACATGGCCGGCTGCATCGATACAATGTGTCTGAGGGCGAGGTCGCGGAAGTGGCGCTATTGGAGCAGGAATTTGCGGAATTCGTAGGGTCCAAATATGCGCTTGGTGTCGCCTCGGGTGGCTACGCGATGGGATGCGCGCTGCGGGCGCTGAATGTTCTGCCTGGGGATAAAGTGCTGTCAAACGGCTTTACGCTCGCCCCGGTCCCTGGGGCTATAGCCAGCGTGAACGCAGAGCCGGTCTTCGTTGAAACGACAGATGAACTGACGATTGATCTTGATGATCTCGAACGCAAAATAGAGACAAGTGGCGCGCGGGTGCTGCTTCTGAGCCACATGCGCGGGCATTTATGCGACATGGATCGGTTGATGGATATTTGCAACCGGGCCGACGTAAAGGTCGTTGAGGATTGCGCCCACACGATGGGGGCGACGTGGCGCGACACGCCATCGGGCCAGCACGGCGTGATCGGCTGCTATTCTTGTCAGACGTACAAGCACCTCAACTCGGGGGAAGGGGGGTTTCTGACCTCCAATGACGCCGAGATTATGGCCCGCGCGATCGTTCTTTCGGGCTCTTATATGCTGTACATGCGCCACAAAGCCGCGCCGCCGGAGGCCGCTTTTGAACACGTAAAATGGACCACCCCGAATATTTCGGGGCGGATGGACAATCTCCGCGCAGCGATTCTGCGTCCGCAACTGGCTCAGTTGCCGGAACAGATTCGGGCCTGGAACGACCGCTACACAGCGGTCGAGAATGGCCTGCGCAACACCCCTGGGCTGAGGATCATCAACCGGGACAACAGGGGCGTTTATGTGGGGTCTTCAATCCAGTTTCTGCTGCCGGAGACGACTGGTATTGAAGTCGACAACTTCACCGCTCGCTGTGCGCGCCGAGGGGTGGAATTGAAGTGGTTCGGTGCCGTCGAGCCGCGCGCTTTCACGTCGCGTTATGACAGCTGGCGTTACGTTGGGCCGCAACGCCTTCCTGCGACCGACCGGGTACTTGGCGGCCTGATTGATATGCGGCTTCCATTGACCTTCTCGCTGGAAGACTGCCGCCTGATCGCGCGCATAATCTCCCAGGAGGCGCGCGCCATTCTTGACGCCCGTGTCGAGCGCAGTTCGGCCACCGGGTAGCGGTGGGCGAGAGTGACCGGCGACTCTGTAATGGTCTGTAATTCCACCATTAATCTGGGCTAAATGGAAGATCCGGTTGTGCTCTGTGACGACGCGTTTCAGATCCCCAGGGGAATAGGTATGCGCATCACTCAAACCCAGCGCGTAGGCGCAAAGTTTAGAGCAAAACCATTTGTCCGCGGTATGCCGGCGCAAATTGATGAACTGCGTCATCAGCAAGCCGAGGAAATCATACCCCGATCCCAGCATGTCCTGGGCCCGACCGATGGTGTCGCTTGGGGCCCAGGGCACCTCGACGAACTCCCATTGACGGGGTTGAAACGTTATATCCTTGATGCGGACACCACCGTCTTTTCCAACGGCGGTGATGCAACGGTGAGTCGTACCGGGCAAAGGCGGTTCGTCACTCTTGAACATCTCACAATGCGAATACTCCGAGCGCGTAATGTATTGCACCACAGTATCGCTAAAAAACCGACCTTCTCCCCTGAAGAAGGCAAGATAGATCATTTGGCAGCACACAGTCCCAAGTGTTAGTAAGTATTAATAAAATCTTACTTCTTGAGAAATAAATCAAGGAAAAGCTGGACCTAACGTTAAGACAATCTTACAATTGAACGAATGTTCAATTAATAGCCTGCTGAAAGATTTACTCATGTTCAACGCCTCGATGCAGTTCGACCTTGGTGAAGATGTGAATGCTTTGCGAGAACTTGTTCACCGCTGGGCCCAAGATCGCGTGGCCCCGCAGGCGGCGCAAATCGATGCGTCGAATGCATTTCCGTCCGAACTTTGGCGCGAGATGGGCGATCTCGGCTTGCTCGGAATCACGGTAGAGGCCGAATATGGTGGTGCAGAAATGTCCTATCTAGCGCACACTGTGGCCATTGAGGAAATTGCGCGCGCTTCGGCCTCGGTATCGCTAAGTTATGGCGCTCATTCAAATTTATGCGTGAACCAGATCAAGTTGAATGGCACGCAGGCGCAAAAACACAAATATCTCCCGGATCTCGTCTCCGGCGCGCATGTCGGTGCGCTGGCGATGAGCGAAGCAGGTGCGGGGTCGGATGTTGTATCAATGTCTCTGCGGGCCGAGAAGCGAAATGACCATTACCGTTTGTCTGGAAACAAGTACTGGATCACCAACGGGCCAGATGCGTCGACACTGGTTGTTTATGCCAAGACCGACATGGATATGGGCTCGAAGGGAATTACGGCATTTCTGATCGAGCGCGACATGGTCGGATTCTCGACCAGCGGCCATTTTGACAAGCTTGGTATGCGGGGCTCCAACACGGCCGAGTTGATTTTTGACGACGTGGAGGTGCCGTTCGAAAATGTCTTAGGGGAAGAGGGTAAGGGTGTGGCTGTGCTGATGTCCGGGCTCGACTATGAGCGTGTGGTGTTGGCCGGGATCGGAACAGGGATCATGGCCGCGTGCATGGACGCCGTTATCCCCTATCTCGCGGAGCGCAAACAATTTGGCCGGCCAATTGGCAGTTTCCAACTGATGCAAGGCAAAATTGCCGATATGTATGTCGCGATGAATAGCGCCCGTGCTTATGTCTATGAGGTCGCCAAGGCCTGTGATGCGGGAACGGTGACCCGGCAGGATGCAGCGGCGTGTTGTCTTTACGCGTCCGAGCAAGCGATGGTGCAAGCCCATCAAGCGGTGCAGGCACTGGGCGGTGCGGGATTTTTGGCCGATAGCCCGGTTGCGCGTCTGTTCCGGGACGCCAAGCTGATGGAAATCGGGGCTGGTACATCCGAGATCCGCCGCATGCTGATTGGTCGGGAGCTTATGGATTCCGCGTCATGAAGAAGCTTATCGTCACAGCTTTTCTGGCCGTAGGTACCGCGGTGCCAGCGGCTGCAGAAGGCGCCATGCTTGATCCAAGCGTGGTGCAAAGCTGTCATGCGATGACCAGGATAGGAGCGGCTGAGATCCTCTGTTTGGGCCAGGCCGCGTCTATGTGCCAAGACGCCAGCACCGCAGGGACAACCACGCCCGGAATTGCAGCCTGTATCACAGCCGAGACGGCTGTATGGGACGATATTCTGAACGCCGAATATGGCAAAACACAAAGCTACATGACCCAGCTCGACGCCACCGAGCCGCCCGTTCTGGGCGCGCGGCCAGATGCGTTGCGTAAAGCGCAACGCGCTTGGATTGCTTACCGGGATGCTGAATGCGGGCTGACTTACTTGCGCTGGCAGGGAGGGTCAATTCGTTCAATTGCCGCTGCCAATTGCGGGCTAATCATGACAGCGCGGCGCGCTTTTGAGCTGCGCGATATGCGGGGGGACGGCGGATGAGCCCGCGTTTGATCCTGATCGTGCCACTGGTTGTCGTGGCGGCATTGTTGGCGGTGGTTGGCTTGCGGCTGGGCTATATGGCTGCGACCACATCCGAGACCGATGTCATCACGCATTACTCTGCGCTTTATGTTGATCGGAAGGGGACGGGTGCTGCCGTCACCGACTGCTTTGCCGTGCCGGGGCAGGGCGCGGGAATTTGGCTGGTGGTCACCTGCAGTCCGGGCGGCGCTGGCGACGACGAGATATACACGTTTTACATCAACCGATTGGGTGGACTTGAGAAGCTGGTTGAACCCGGCGATCAGGATGCCACGGAAACTTTCAAGGACCAGACATGACTATAAAAAACTTCTTCATTTCGGCGGTGGTCGTTTTAGGTGCGGGGGTGACGACAGGACCTGGGCTGGCTCAGGTGCTGAGCGAAGACAAAGTGTTGGTTCTCACCTGTCTTGAGCGGATGGATGCAGAGGAAAACCCGACGAGCTGGGGCCAGTGCCTCAATCAGATTTTCGCGCCATGTGCCGCTGAGCAAGTGGGTGCCGAGCCGCATTTGCAGTGTCTGGAAGAGCAGCGCATGTCGTGGCGATCGGTTTCGGAAGACCTTCTGGAGGAGGTTTTTGGGGCGATTACACAAGAGGGCAGCGCTGAGTTGGCAACGCTTTTGGGTCCCTGGACCGGCTACGTCGTTCAGAAATGCGAGACGGTTGCCAAAGAGCGCGCCGCAACCAGCGCTGAGGCCGGACGATTGGGCTGCGAGATCACTGAGATTGTTGGTCTGTCGGGTGAATATGTTGCCTGCCTCGAGGGACGGTCTGCAGCGCCATATTGCGTTTTGGCGCAGGAGTGACAGCAATGCGTAACCTCCCGGAAATATCAATAAAATGAAGCTCGTGTCGTCCATATCAGCGGCATCAGAGCAGTTTTTGCACAACGAGGCCTCAAATTTGGCCGCGCTGGCGACGTGCGCAGATGCTGCCCAGCAGGCGGCCCAAGGCGGCAGCGATGCGTCTCGCGCGCGACATCAAAAGCGCGGCAAAATGCTGCCCCGGGACCGGGTGGCGGGGCTTCTGGACTCTGGAAGTCCTTTCCTTGAGATCGCGGCAACCGCAGCGCATGGGCTTTATGGCGGGGCGGCACCTTGTGCCGGGGTAATCGCCGGCGTCGGTCGGGTGCACGGGCAAGACGTGATGGTGGTGTGTAACGACGCCACTGTCAAAGGCGGTACCTACTACCCGATGACCGTCAAAAAGCACCTGCGGGCACAGGAAATCGCGCATGAGTGTCATCTGCCGTGCATATATCTCGTCGATAGTGGGGGGGCGAATCTGCCGAACCAGGACGAAGTGTTCCCGGACCGCGATCATTTTGGACGCATATTTTACAATCAGGCGCGCATGTCTGCGGCGGGCATTCCGCAGATTGCCGTCGTCATGGGATCATGTACGGCTGGCGGAGCCTATGTTCCTGCGATGTCGGACGTCACGATCATTGTGCGTGACCAGGGGACGATTTTTCTGGCCGGTCCACCGCTTGTTAAAGCGGCGACGGGCGAAGAGGTCTCCGCCGAGGATCTGGGCGGCGGTGATGTGCATACACGTTTATCTGGGGTTGCGGATTATCTCGCTGAGGACGACGCACATGCGCTCGCGCTCGCCCGCCGAGCGGTGGGCTCACTCAACCGCGTCCGGTCGCAGACCGTCCAGTGGCAAACCCCAGAAGACCCGCTTTATGATCCTGCAGAGCTATTGGGCGTCGTGCCGGCCGACCTGAGAACACCTTATGATATCCGGGAGGTGATTGCGCGCCTGGTCGATGGTTCGCGTCTTGATGAGTTCAAACCCAGGTTCGGCGATACGCTTGTAACGGGCTTTGCGCATCTGGACGGTTGTCCGGTTGGTCTGGTGGCCAATAACGGGGTGCTGTTCTCGGAGGCGGCCCAAAAAGGCGCGCATTTCGTCGAGCTTTGTTCGCAACGGCATATTCCTTTGATATTTTTGCAAAACATCACTGGTTTCATGGTCGGCCAGAAATATGAGAACGAGGGCATCGCGCGGCATGGTGCAAAAATGGTAACCGCAGTCGCAACGACTGCCGTGCCGAAAATCACCATGCTGGTCGGGGGGTCCTTTGGGGCGGGCAATTACGGGATGTCTGGCCGGGCCTACCAGCCGCGCTTTTTGTGGACTTGGCCGAACAGCCGGATCTCGGTGATGGGCGGCAGCCAGGCAGCGGGCGTCTTGGCCGCGGTCAAGCGCGAGGCTATAGAACGCGACGGGCAAAACTGGTCCGCCCGGGACGAAGAGGCGTTCAAGCAGCCCACAATTGACATGTTCGAGGAACAATCCCACCCGCTTTATGCGTCGGCGCGTTTGTGGGATGACGGGATCATTGATCCCAGGTCGTCCCGCGATGTCCTGGCCCTCAGTCTCAGGGCTGCATTGAATGCCCCGATAGAGGACACGCGATTTGGCGTGTTCCGGATGTGAGTGAGATGTTTCGGAAAATCCTGATTGCAAATCGGGGCGAGATCGCCTGTCGGATCATTGACACATGCCGCAAGCTGGGTGTGAAAACGGTCGCGGTACACTCAGAGGTGGATCAAAGATCGCGACATGTGGCCCTAGCGGACCAGGCGGTTTCGCTGGGCGGTGCCGCCCCGGCAGAAAGCTACCTGAGGGCGGAGGCGATCATCGAAGCGGCGCTGAAGACCGGAGCGCAGGCCATACATCCTGGTTATGGGTTTCTGTCGGAGAACCCGGATTTTGTTGACGCCGTTGAGGCGGCCGGGCTGGTTTTTGTCGGGCCCTCAGCGGATGCCATCCGGGCAATGGGCCTGAAAGATGCGGCCAAGGCCGCAATGGAGGCGGCCGGTGTTCCTGTCGTGCCCGGCTACCACGGGTCCGATCAAAGCAACGGGCACCTTGCAAAGGCCGCGGGCCAGATCGGATATCCGGTTTTGATCAAGGCGGTCGCAGGTGGCGGCGGTAAGGGAATGCGGCTGGTTGAAACCGCCAGCGCCTTCGAGCAGGCCTTATCGTCTGCGCGCGCAGAGGCCCAGGCAGCTTTTGGGAACTCCG
Organism: Pseudomonadota bacterium; assembly: GCA_039193885.1. Lineage (GTDB taxonomy): Bacteria > Pseudomonadota > Alphaproteobacteria > Rhodobacterales > Rhodobacteraceae > Litoreibacter. The sequence continues at coordinate 55,490 of JBCCWL010000009.1, read as the reverse complement.
ATGTCCTTATCGAGAAATTCGTGTCCCATCCCAGGCATATCGAAGTGCAGATTTTCGGCGACGGTACAAGCGCGGTGCATCTGTTTGAGCGCGACTGTTCCTTGCAGCGCCGCCACCAGAAAGTCATTGAAGAGGCCCCAGCTCCGGGCATGGATGAGCAGATGCGCGCAGCCATGGGAGAAGCCGCAATTCGCGCCGCCAAAGCTGTGGGATATTCCGGCGCTGGGACCGTAGAGTTTATCGTCGATGGCAGCGACGGGCTGCGCGCGGACCGGTTCTTTTTCATGGAGATGAACACCCGATTGCAAGTCGAACATCCGGTGACGGAGGCGATAACCGGGGTCGATCTTGTGGAATGGCAGCTCCGTGTCGCGGCAGGACAGCCCATTCCGCGCGCGCAAGAGCAATTGGAGATTTCGGGGCATGCGTTTGAAGCGCGTCTCTACGCAGAAGACGTCGCGGCCGGATTTTTACCAGCGACAGGTACTTTGCGTCATTTGCGGTTCCCCGATGAGGTCCGGATCGACACAGGCGTGCGGGAAGGGGATGAGATCAGCCCGTATTACGATCCAATGATTGCCAAAATCACCGTACATGGGCGCTCCCGTGCAGAAGCTTTGCGACGTTTGGACTTGGCTTTGTCGCAGACAGAAATTGCCGGTACGCTCACCAATCTGAGTTTTCTGCAAGCTTTAAGCCGGCATGACGGGTTTTCTGCCGAGCGGGTTGATACCGGGTTGATCGCGCGTGATGCCGAGCGTCTGTGCACACCACCTTTGGCCTGTGACAAGACGCGGGCGCTTGCGGTGCTTTGGGCACAAGAAATGGACTCTGACAGACTGACCGGATTTTCGTTGTGGCAGCCTTTTCGCAAGCTCATCACACTGAGCCATGCGGGCGACGGGATGACGGGATCCGTCGAATATTTGGGGCAATCGCAGGCTCGTGTGACACCTAATATCACGCACCCAGAAATAACTTACCTCATTGAAACTAAACCATATTTGCGCATCAATGGGCAAAAGATTGACGCGCGGTTTGCGCGCCTTGACGGATCGCTCACAGTGTTCTGGGGCAACAGCTACCAGTTTGATTGGGAGGACCCGCTGGATCGAAGGACGAAGGCAGATCAGGTCGATCTGACCCGGGCCCCTATGCCCGGTCTGGTCAAAGAGGTTTTCGTAGAAGTAGGTGCGTTCGTTCAAGAGGGGAGCCGTCTGGTAACCCTCGAGGCAATGAAGATGGAGCATATTCTCGTAGCGACCCGAGACGGTATCGTCGGCGAGGTCTGTGTATCCTCGGGCGCGCAGGTCAAAGCTGGGGATCAGCTTATACTGCTGCAGGAGGAGATCGCATGATACGCCTACATCATGCCCATCAAACCCGATCAATGCGCTCGCTTTGGTTGCTGCATGAACTTGATGTGCCTTTTGACCTGGTTGAACGTCCTTTTGATGCGACGCTGAGATCGGCAGACTATCTGGCGCTCCATCCGGCAGGTCGAGTTCCGGCGTTGGAAATTGATGGGCATCGGATGTTCGAAACCGGTGCCATTACAGAATATTTGTGCGAGCGCTTTCCTGAAGCCGGTCTTGGGCGACCGCCCGGCGACGATGAAAGAATGGAGTGGTTAATCTGGGTTCATTTTGCCGAGACGGTTAGCCAACACGCGGCGGCCTTGACACAACAGCACGTGATTTTGTTCGAAGATCACATGCGCTCCCCGGTTGTGATGAAAATAGAGGCCAGACGGTTGGAAAAATGCTACGCGGCGCTCGATGCGCGCCTGTCAGGTGCCCAGAACCGTACATATTTGTTGGATACGGGCTTTACAGCTGCGGATATTTCAGTTGGCCAGGCGCTCTATATGTCGCGACATTTTGCAAAAATCGAACCTTTTGCGGCTTTGACGCAATGGTATGAACGGATCACGCAGCGTCCGGGGTTTCTGGCGTCACTGCCGCCAGAGCATGCGGTCAGGTTGTACCCGAAATCCTTTTACCCCCCAACTCCGGGATAACCGATGACACGAGACATCGAAATCTTTGAGGTGGGGCCTCGCGACGGGTTGCAGAACGAGCCGGAACTAATTGCAACAGAACAGAAAATCGAACTCATTGACTTGCTGTCCCACGCTGGTTTCCGCCGGATCGAGGTCGCAAGTTTTGTCAGCCCGAAATGGGTGCCACAGATGGCTGACGCGTCCGAGGTGTTGGCAGGCATTACCCGCGTGCCGGGTGTAAGCTACGCTGCCTTGACACCCAATGCGCAAGGTTTCGAACGCGCGGTCGCCGCCCAGGTCGATGAAATCGCCATATTTGCCAGTGCATCGGAAGGGTTCTCAAAAGCGAATTTGAACGCCACACGCGCGCAAGCCTTGGCCCGGTTCCAGCCGGTTGTCGAAGCTGCACAAGCTGCGGGGATTGCGGTGCGCGGCTACGTGTCATGTGTTGTGGTTTGCCCGTTTGATGGGCCCGTGGCGCCTGCGCGGGTCGCTGAAACGGTGCGCGAGCTTCGGGCCATGGGGTGCTACGAGATTTCATTGGGTGAAACACTTGGGCGGGCCTTACCTGAGGAGGTCGACCGCATGTTATCGGCTGTTCTGGACACAGCAGAAGCAACACAGCTTGCCGGTCATTTCCACGACACGGGAGGGCGCGCGCTCGAGAATATCGAAGTAGCGCTTGATCACGGCCTTTCGGTTTTTGACGCCGCTGTCGGTGGCCTGGGCGGGTGCCCCTATGCGCCAGGGGCATCCGGCAATGTCGCGACGGAGGCCGTTTTTGAGATGTTAACCCGTTCTGGCTACTCCGTAGATCTCGATCCGGTACGCATCGCAAAGGCAAGTGCACTGGCCCGAACACTGGGAGGCAGGAATGTATAGAACAATTGAAATTGCACAAGATTCTAGTGGCGTAGCGACGCTGACCCTGAACCGCCCCGAAAAGCGGAACGCCATGTCGGGGGAGATGATTTCCGAACTCACCGCCGCCTCCCGAAGGCTGGGCACCGATGACACGATCCGCGCCGTTATTCTGGCCGCCAACGGGGAGGTGTTTTGCGCCGGTGGCGACCTGTCCTGGATGCAAACGATGATGGCGGCTGATGCCCCAACCCGCCATGAGGAGGCGATGAAACTCGCCAAGATGTTGCACGCGCTGAACACAATGCCGGTGCCGATGATCGGTAAGGTGCAAGGCAATGCGTTTGGCGGCGGCGTCGGGCTTATGTCGGTCTGCGATATGGTGATTGCCGACAAGACGGCGCAATTCGGATTGACCGAGACGAAACTGGGGTTGATCCCGGCAACCATCGGGCCCTATGTGATCGCCCGGATGGGCGAGGCGAAGGCGCGCAGCGTGTTCATGTCGTCGCAGATCTTCTCATCCGACGAGGCTGTGCGGCTTGGACTGGTGAGCCATGCGGTGACCAAGACGAAGCTCAACTCAGCGGTGCAAGCCCAAATTGAACCGTATCTGGCCTGTGCACCGGGGGCTGTGGCTGAGGCTAAAGCCTTGGCGCGCGCCTTTGGGCCCGTCATCGACGCCAATGCAATCGACCAAACTGTGGATGCTTTGGTCAAACGCTGGGACAGCGACGAGGCCGCCGAAGGCATCGCCGCGTTTTTCGAGAAACGAAAGCCACATTGGCAGGATTGAGGCGGTCACAACCGGCTCAAAAATGCGCGTTCATCACCGTTAAGGCGCTTTTGCAGAGGTTCAGCGGCACGCGGGCCGTGGCCTCATCTGCTTTCTGAGGGCGTTTCTTGCTCACTTGAGGCTTTTGTTGCGGCATTGGCCGATCATCGGACAGATCCCGCATTGTTAAGACAGTTCGCAGCTTTTCAATCATCACCGTTACTCACATCGACACTCCAAACCCCGATGAGCTCGATGCTTCCCCAGCACGACTTAAGGATTTGTTAACATTTTGCGTAAAGTGAGAATCTGTTGAAATTACGGCAGGTTAAGGGCAGCGATTTGGCAGGCCGCCACCTAAGCTGCTTGGACTAGCCGCCTCCGGACAGCACGGAAATCACAAACTCGACCAGTTTTTGCGCCCGCATTCCGATCTTGACGCCCGCCATCGCGCCAGACCCTTCTGCCTTTTTGGCGCGCTCTGCCAAGGTAATCTTCCCGGCCCGGTTACCACTTTGGCGGAGGGCTTCTGCCGTCGCTTCCTCGCTTGACCCGTCCCGTGTGATCTCGGCGGCGAGCGACAGTTCGGATCTTAGTCTTTCCCCTGTACCCTCTAGCAGGTTATCCATGCGGGCCGCGGCCTCGAGCCGCTTTTCGGCATTAAGTTCACGTATCCCTTGCTCAAGGCGCGACAGCGTAGCGTCAGCGACATCGGGATGGTCGGCGCGCAATTGCAGGGCTACTTCGTCCAGCGTATCAGTCAGAAGCTTGATCTCGTCGTCTTCCGCAAAGATTCCGTCGGCAATCTTGCCTTTGATCTGCGCGCTGGCGCTGCGGAAGAACTGCTCCATCGTGTTTGGGTCATCTGGTCCGACCAAAAGCGCGTACCGTAGAGTTTTGGCGGGCGTCGAAATTTCGGACAGATCGCAGTGATTGCTTTGAGCCGCCGTGCTCAGCGTGAAATCGACGCGCGACAGAACGCTGTCTACCAGTTTGGACGGATTGGCGGTGGCCCCGCGCACTTCATAAAGTCCGTTATCCGTCTCGAAGACTTCTTCAACCTGAGGGGTCTTCTCGATTAGGTATTCGGCTTGAATGCGTTGGATCTCTTTGGCGACGGCCTTGGCCCCAGCCTTCCAGATTTCATCATCGATTAGAGCAACGCGGCGCTGAAGTTCCCAATCCATCGGCGAACTATCGACAAAGCTTTGGTACCACTCGACCCAAAAGGCGAACTCATCGCTTTGCCCGGTAGGGCTGATTTTGAACGCAGTCCATATGGGATCAAACAGATCCCTGAGGATCGCACTGTCCCAAAGTGGCTGTGCATAAAGATCCTCCCACTGATCCGACCCAAGATCGTTCAGAACATGTTGGTCCTTGAAAGCAGCGGAAAAGGCGGCGGAAAGGGCGGAACGGGTGGCGGAACGGTTGGCGGAAAGGGCGGAAACGGCGGCGGAAAGGGCGGAACGGGTGGCGGAAAGGGCGGAACGGTTGGCGGAATCGGCGGATAGGGCGGCGGAAAGGGCGGAAACGGCGGAACGGGTGGCGGAATGGGTGGCGGAAAAGGCGGAAACGGCGGAACGGGTGGCGGAAAGGGCGGAAAGGGCGGAGTCTATCACATCTGAGGTTGGCATTTTGCCGGCAACCCCAGATGTGAGGAGCGCACGTCCTGTCAAGACCGCAAGGTCATTCTGTACGTTTGAAGTTTGGTCTGATTGCGGCGGACAAGCAGCCGGGAACACACGCAACGCAGTACGGGTGGCGATGGCCACACAGACCGGTTGGTCCTGCGTTTCCAGCCAAGCTTCGAATTCCTCATTAGACGTAACTTTCGCCATTCCAGCCCCTTTGGCCTTTCAAAATTCAACCCACACTCACTCAAGCAGCAATCCTGCCCATTGACCACCTGTCAAATCCGCATCATATCCAGCCCATGACCGAGTTGAGCAAGATCCGTAACTTCTCCATCGTGGCGCATATCGACCACGGGAAATCCACACTGGCAGACCGTTTGATCCAGGAGACAAACACGGTCGCCGCGCGGGATATGAAGGAGCAGATGCTCGACAGTATGGATATCGAGCGCGAGCGTGGGATCACCATCAAGGCCAACACGGTGCGCATCGACTATACCGCCCAGGACGGGCAGGATTATGTGCTGAACCTGATCGACACGCCCGGCCACGTGGATTTCGCCTATGAGGTGTCGCGCTCGATGCGGGCGGTCGAGGGCTCGCTTCTGGTGGTCGACAGCACCCAAGGGGTCGAGGCGCAGACCCTGGCCAATGTGTATCAGGCCATCGATGCCGACCACGAGATCGTGCCGGTCCTCAACAAGATCGATCTTCCGGCCTCCGATTGTGACCGGGTGGCCGAACAGATCGAGGATGTGATCGGGATTGACGCCACGGGGGCCATTGAAGTGTCGGCCAAGACAGGTGTCGGCATCCGCGAGACGCTGGAGTCGATCGTGACCGAGCTGCCAGCGCCCGCGGGCGAGCGTGACGCGCCCCTGAAGGCGATGCTGGTCGACAGCTGGTATGACGCCTATCTGGGCGTGATCGTTCTGGTGCGGATCATCGACGGGGTGCTCAAGAAGGGCGAGCGGATCAAGATGCTGTCCAACGGCTCGGTCCATCATGTTGATCGCATTGGCGTTTTCAAGCCTGAGCGCGAAGAAATCGCCGAGCTTGGCCCGGGTGAGATCGGCTTTCTGACAGCCTCGATTAAGCAGGTGCGCGACACCCGCGTCGGCGACACGATCACCCATGAGAAGAAGGGCACCGAAGAGGCTCTGCCGGGCTTCAAACCCTCGCAACCGGTGGTGTTCTGCGGCCTCTTCCCGGTGGATTCAGCGCAGTTTGAGGATTTGCGCGACGCGATTGAGAAGCTGGCGTTGAATGATGCGAGCTTTTCCTCCGAGATGGAGACCTCGGCCGCGCTGGGCTTTGGGTTCCGTTGCGGGTTCCTGGGGCTCTTGCATCTAGAGGTGATCCGCGACCGGATCGAGCGTGAATATGACATCGATCTGATCACCACGGCGCCCTCGGTTATTTATCACGTCTATATGCGCGACGGCGAGATGGTCGAGCTGCACAACCCGGCCGATATGCCCGATCTGACCCATGTGGATCACCTCGAGGAGCCGCGTATCAAGGCCACGATCCTGGTGCCTGATGACTATCTGGGCGATGTGCTGAAGCTTTGCCAGGATCGCAGGGGCATTCAGGAAGATCTGACCTATGCGGGCAGCCGCGCGATGGTGGTCTATGATCTGCCCTTGAATGAGGTTGTGTTTGATTTCTATGACCGCCTGAAATCAGTCACCAAAGGCTATGCCAGTTTCGACTATCAGATGACCGGCTACCGAGAGGATTTTCTGGTCAAGATGCAGATCCTGGTCAATGACGAGCCTGTGGATGCGCTCTCGATCATGGTGCACCGGGACCGCGCCGAGGCCCGTGGCCGGGCAATGGTCGAAAAGCTCAAAGATCTGATCCCGCGCCACATGTTCAAGATCCCGATTCAGGCGGCCATCGGCGGGCGCATTATCGCCCGTGAAACGCTGGCCGCCTTGCGCAAGGACGTCACGGCGAAATGCTATGGCGGTGACGCGACACGGAAGAAGAAATTGCTGGAAAAACAAAAGGCTGGCAAGAAAAAGATGCGCCAGTTCGGCAAGGTTGACATCCCGCAAGAAGCGTTCATTTCAGCGCTTAAGATGGATGGTTGATTGCTGGGAAAGCCTAGCGGCAATTACAAAATCTATGATTGGACCGAGCGGTAGAACTTGAACACATTAATGCTGTTCATTTTTGCTCAGCTTAGGATGTTTCAAATGCCGAATGATGATCCCAATCCTCCAGAAGTCTCAAATTCTGATCTCTTGAAAGAGATGCAAAAAATCCATCAAGCAAGCATGGTTTTTGGTACCGTCTTGGGTGTTGGAAAGCTACTATTTGCCGTGGTTGCCGGAATGGTAGTGGCCGCCGCCGCCCCAGTTGTGTTCTTTCTGAGCTTTGTCAAAGATCACTATGACGAAAAAATTAGCGACCTTCGGACTCTCAACCAATCTTTGCAAAGTCAGCTTGAAACGTCGGTAGTTTCGTTAAATGCTTCTATAAGCGAAAACAGTGAAGCCGAGAAAATCGAGGCAGCGGAAAAGAAACTAGGAGACTTTGAGTCTCGGGTTGCTTCCGTCGATGAATCTCTTGGCGAGATGCGGACCGATCTTACTGGGCTAAACGTTTCAATCTTTAATGTCGAAGAGAAGCTAAACGAAAACATCGATCTCTTTGACACCGCACTCAATTCCGTAAGCTCATCCTTGGACGCATCGATCAGCGAGCTTTCAGATGAATTGGATGGATTGAAATTCCAGCGCGAGTCGCTTTGCGATTGGCAGGCAATCGTCTCGTCGATACCTATGACTGAGGTCTCGTTCCTGGATCAGGAAAACGTCACCGATAAGGTATCTTTTCTAAGCTACTCGGGATTGGCGGAAAAAATCAGTGTGTCTCGAGAATGCGATAGACACTACATCGTCATAACAAACTACAATTCTGTCGAAAAGAATCCTTATTTCTACATGATAAAGGATCTGTCCGACGTATTAGACGCGAAGATTCTTTCCAGAAGCAACTCTGTGTTTTGGAGTATTGATCAGAGTACTGCAGATGCAAATCCAGGGGTGCCCGGCGCAGATCGTGGTGGCTAATCAGACTGAACGTTTAACAGCTTGCTGACATGCATCGACGCGGCAGACCGACTGTTAAACGATTTGGAAGCCTAGCCGAATTACTAGAAGAACCCGTCGCCGCCTGTTTCGCGTTCGCGGACCTCATCAACCACAACTGCGGCGCCGGCGCCCACAACCAGCGGGCTGCATCCTGACAGAGCGGCGATAGTAAGGGCGATACCGATCCAAAAGCCTGTTTTGCGCATGAAAGCTCTCCTTTGCGGGCGAGATTAACAAATGCACCGGAATGTACCAGACGGAATTGTCACGGGCTCTACTTGTGCGGTTTCAGGGTTTTGCGAGCAATTTCAACGTGAACGCAACCAGGTAATTGCAGCTTCTGGTTTCATGCCAATTGGGATATGATTTTCTTATCGCCCAGTCTTGGAGGAGCAAGCATGCCTCACCCCACCGGATACTCCCGTGTGCAAATCCTATTGCATTGGGCCGTGGTCATTTTGATCGTGTTCCAGTTCGTGGCGCATGACGGGATTGGAGATGCCTTTCGGACAGGCATCAGAACTGGAACCTGGACAATCACTTTGGGTGCAGGACTGCATCTGCTCGCAGGCAGTTTGATTTTATTGCTCGCCATGGTCCGCCTGGTGCTCCGACGGGAGCGCGGGGCTCCGCAACCGCCCGAAACAGGAGCCCAGGCACTTGCCGCCAAGCTGGCGCATGGGGCGCTTTATGTCATGATGCTGGGCCTGCCAGTGGGGGGCGCAATTGCCTGGGCCAACGGGTCACGGCAGTTTGCCCAGATGCACGAGTTGGGGGCCAATCTTTTGCTCGGATTGATCGCTTTACATGTGGCAGCTGCGTTCTTTGGGCAGTTTGTCCAAAAAAGTGGTGTGATCTCGCGCATGATCAAAGCAGAAAAGCCTTAAGGGCCAGCTCGAACTCTCGCGGTTTCTCAGCATGAAGCCAATGCCCCGCGCCAGGGATCTTGGCGAAACGCGCTTTTGGAAATAGTGTCTTTATCCGCGCGCGATGTTCGGGCAATACATAGTCTGAGGCTCCGCCAGACAAAAACAGTGTCGGGCCGTCATACTGTCCCTCAATCTCGGGAAACCCAATGATCTTGTCCATCTCGCGCGCCAGGACATCTAGGTTCAAACTCCACTTTTTCGCTTTTATGTCAAAAGATTGAAGCAAGAATGCACGTGTGGCCTCGTCGAGATCGGTCATCTGGGCAGCGACGTCACTGCGCTTGCTCACATTGGATATATCGACCGCGCGCATGGCGGTGATTGGACCCATCTGTGAGTGCGAGTAGGCGACCGGGGCGATGTCCGCGACGCAGAGCGAATGGACCAGGTCCGGGTGTTTGAGTGCCAGAACCATCGCAGCCTTGCCACCCATTGAATGGCCCAGAATATCGGTCGGTTGGTCCAGTATTTGGGCCAGATCCTCAGCCATGTCGGGATAGGACTGGCTGTCGAACCACGGACTGTCTGCGTGGTTTCTCATGTCAACCGCGATGACCTCCCGATCTATGCTGAGCCGCTTTGAGATCACGTTCCAGTTTCGCGCGGACCCGAATAAACCATGCGCAATAAGTAAAGCCGGCATCGTTGTTTTTGAGCCAAAGCGAGAGAAATTAAGCATGTTGACGATACGTCCAGCTTGAAACCGTTGCGCCAACCTGACACGGAATGATGCCCTGTCAAAGTGCTTTGAGATCGCAATGGACTATCACACTGTTTCGCGCCTGAGCGAACGCATCAGTGACCTACTTGCAAACAAACTGTCGGTCTCCGGCAGAACGTTGTCGCAGCGATCTCGCGAAGCTGGCCCGATGCTGCCGCGGCGGACCAAGGCAGACTTGGCAATCCTTGTCGAAGCTTTGGAAAAGACAGAAGATCCGCGGGTCGCGATGCAGATTGATCCAGCGCATGTCATGGCTGCCTACCGCCGTTGCCTGAAGTTCCTGCAGTCCGTCGATCCCAATCAAGACCGGATCACGCGTAGGTACAGGCTTGCGGCCGTTGCGATGTTTCAAATTCTTGCGGTTTCGGTCGTGACGATCTGGGTTTTGCGCCACCAAGGTTATCTTTGATCGGCAATCTGCCGGTTTGGGCGCGAGCCGTCGTTTTCAAGACAGATTGAGACCGCACCGGCTTTGATGCTCACCCGATCGCATGGGAGAATGGCAAAATGAAAATCGGATTTATCGGACTTGGCAATGTCGGATCAAAATTGGCCGGCAGCTTGCTGCGAAACGGCCACGACATAACCGTTCGTGATGTTGACGTTGATCTGATGGAGCAGTTTCGCGCCGGAGGAGCAAAACTTGCGCAGTCTCCGCGTGCGTTGGCTGAGGCATGTGATGCGATCATTACCTGCCTGCCACACCCGACGATCTCTGCAGCCGTTGTAGAGGGACCTGATGGCCTGTTGGAGGCATTGGGCCCCGGCAAGATCTGGATGGAAATGTCGACCACCGATGAGGCTGAGGTCAAACGGCTTGGGGCGAAAGTGCAAGCGACCGGCGCGCGCGCTGTCGATTGTCCTGTCTCTGGCGGGTGCCATCGGGCCTCGACAGGCAATATCTCGATTTTCGCTGGATGCGATCGCGAAACCTTTGACGCAATCCTGCCGCTTCTGACGACAATGGGACGCCGGGTTCTTCATACCGGAGAGTTGGGCTCTGCCAGTGTGCTTAAAGTTCTGACCAACTATCTGGCGACTGCAAATCTGATTACCTGCGCCGAAGCGCTTACCGTGGCAAAGGGCGCAGGCATGGATCTGGGCACCGCATATGAGGCCATGCGGATCTCATCTGGAAACTCCTTCGTACACGAGACCGAAAGCCAGGTTATCTTGAACGGAAGTCGGGACATATCGTTCACGATGGATCTTGTTTTGAAGGATATCGGCTTGTTCCAGGACGTTGCAGATCGCGCGGGCGTTCCACTGGAGATCAATCCGTTGATGATCGACATCTTCAAAGATGGAGTAGAGCGATTTGGTCCGCGTGAGCTGTCACCAAATATCATCAAAAGACTGGAAGAGAAGACTGGCCTCGATATTCGCACGCCCGGATTTCCTGCTGAGATGACGGATGATGAACCGGAGGAGCCTGGCTACGAGGTGGTTCCAAAGCTCAGTTGAGCCGGACCGTCAGGGGCTGGTGAAACGCCCAAGAACACTATACTCGGAACGCCAGCCGCTGGAGAAGGATCGAAAATGTCAGACGTTTTAGCCGGGATGGCCCCCTCGGTCATGCGCCGGGCCATTGGATCAGGGTTCTTGTTCGCTTTGGGCGGATTGCTGTTCTATCTCGCTGTCTCGAACCCGCCATCCCAGCTTATCTATATTGCCGTTCTGATTGGTGTTGGAGGCGTCTCCACTTATATCGGCTACCGGTTGTGGCAGGTTACAGGACGCGCAATTGAGCTGACAGCAACCGAGCTGCGGCTGTCGGATGGCACGGTAATTTGCAAAGTCGAGGATATTGCCAAGGTTGACCGCAGTTTGTTTGCGTTCAAGCCATCCAACGGCTTCTTGATCACCATGAAAGTCCGCTACCCGCGCGCCTGGGCACCCGGGCTTTGGTGGCGGATTGGCAAGCGTATCGGGATCGGCGGCGTGACCCCCGGTGCCGGCGGTAAGATTATGGCCGACACGCTTGTCGCGATGCTCGCCGAGCGTGACGGCTTGCTGTCCTAAAGACCTTTGGCGCGATAGCTGCCGGCCACACGGTCGATGGCGACCAGATAGCCCGCCATGCGCAGGTCGTTGACCTTGTCATGCTCGTGCCAGACAGCGCGCATTGCTTGGTAGGCCGTACGCATGGTGTCGTCGAGGCCTGAGCGCACCAGTTCCAGCTCTCCGGCCCCTTGGAGATACCTGTCCTTGAAATCTGGGCTCAACGCCCAGCCAAGATCTTTGTCCTTTGAGAGGCGTTCAAGTTCCTTGACCAGCAACAGGTGCTGGGCTTCCTCCTGACGCTTTTCCATACGTCCAAAGCGGATGTGGCTTAGATTTTTGACCCATTCGAAATAGCTAACCGTCACACCACCTGCGTTGGCATACAGATCCGGGATCACCACTGTGCCTTTCTCATTCAGGATCTCATCCGCGCCAGACGTAATCGGACCGTTCGCCGCTTCGATGATCAGATTGGCTTTGACATTCTTTGCATTGGACAGGTTGATAACGCCTTCAAGCGCCGCAGGAATGAGAATGTCGCAATCATCTTCAAGAACAACGGCACCGTTTTCGACATAGGTGCCTTTGGGATATCCCGCGACACCGCCATGATCGCCGATCCAAGCCCGTAGATCTTCGATGTCGATCCCGGCGTCGTCTCGGATCGCACCGTCCCGCTCGATCACGGCTGTAATTTTAGAGCCATCCTCTTCCGAGAGGAACTTTGCTGCGTGATAACCAACATTGCCCAGCCCTTGAACGATGATGCTTTTGCCATCGAGAGTGCCCGCAAGACCGGCTTTTGCAATGTCCTCAGGATGTCTGAAGAATTCCTGCAACGCATATTGTACGCCGCGGCCAGTGGCTTCGGTCCGGCCTTGGATGCCGCCTGCGTTAATCGGTTTGCCGGTTACACAGGCGCGGGAATTAATGTCGGTGGTGTTCATTCGGGCGTATTGGTCCGCAATCCATGCCATTTCACGCTCACTCGTACCCATATCAGGTGCCGGCACATTCTGAGACGGGTGGATCAGGTCGCGCTTCGCCAGCTCATAGGCGAACCGGCGGGTGATCTGTTCCAGTTCATAATCTTCCCACTCGCGCGGATTTATACATAAGCCACCCTTGGACCCGCCAAACGGTGCCTCGACCAGAGCGCATTTGAAAGTCATCAACGCCGCCAGTGCTTCTACCTCGTCCTGGTGCACATTGACCGCGTATCTGATGCCACCTTTCACCGGTTCCATATGCTCGGAATGAACGGCCCTGTATCCCGTAAACGTTGTTATTTCCCCTCTCAACCTGACGCCGAACCGCACCGTATAGGTCGCGTTGCACACACGGATCTTTTCTTCCAACCCGGGGGGCAGCTCCATCAGGGCTGCTGCTTTGCTGAACATAAGTTCGACGGATTCTCTGAACGATGGCTCAACGTGGTTGGACATAAATGGCTCCTGTTTGTCGTGGCGGCTTTGGAAATACGCTTTGCGCGGCCACGGTGTTGATGGGTTCGACGTTAAACACGCCACTCGGTCATTGCACGAAAATTCGCCTAGAACTTAAGCAGTTTAAGAAAACTACTGAAAATTTGGTAAAAATTTCGATTGATTTCGGTTCCGAAACAAAGGCTCCGCGCATCAGCTTTTGACCCTGAAAATCGCGAATTTAACCAAGTTTCACACCTGTTTCTGCCCAATTTTCGCCATAGAAGGCAGCTTTACTCCAGCCCCAAAGGCCGAACTGCATCTTTTGCATGGTCAAGTGAAACAAGTGCTGGGAACGTTGTTATGTTTGTCGAACTGAAAAGAAAGCTGACCCGTCAGACGGAGGATTTCCGGAAGGACGAAAGCGGTGCTCTGCTGGTGTTTGGTCTAATGGTAATGACCATGATGTTGGTGGGCGGCGGCATGGCTGTCGACTTCATGCGCTATGAACGCGAACGCGCCCGGCTGCAATATGCCTTGGACCGTTCGATCCTTGCTGCGGCCGCACTGAGCCAGCCGTTGGACCCCAAAGTGGTGGTCGCGGACTACTTGCAGAAATCAGAAGTCGACTACACAGATCTTCAGTCCGATCCGCAAAGCGGCACCAACTTCCGTAGGGTGGAAGCGTCTGCCCGGATTTCGACAAATACATTCTTCGTCAACATGGTCGGCGTTAACTCTTTGGAAGCTCTGTCGGGCTCAGCCGCCGAGGAGCGGGTGCGCAAGGTTGAGCTCAGCCTTGTTCTGGATGTGTCCGGGTCCATGGGTTGGGCCAGCGCGACGCCTGATACAACCAAGCTTGAAGCCTTGCAGGAAGCTGCGATTGATTTCGCTGAAACGGTTCTGACCGCCGACAACAACAACCTCGTTTCGCTCAACATCATCCCCTACAATATGCAAGTGAATGTGGGTCAGGACGTGATGGACGAGCTCGCGGTGACGCTGATCCACTCGGATGCGAACTGTATTGATTTCACCACGACCCAGTTCGAGACCATGGATATGGACACGGGCATTCTGAAGACGACCTATAAACAGACAGGTCGGTTCGATCCATTCTACACCTCGATCAGAAGCCCAAATACTGACCTGGACGACAATTCCAGCCGTCTGTGGATGTGCCCGACTGCAAACTGGTCGCAACCTATCCTTATGTCTCAGAACTTTGAGGATATCCGCGACTACATCAATGCTTTGGAGGCCGGTGGAAACACATCAATCGATATTGGCGTGAAATGGGGTAACTTCTTCCTGGACGACAGCTCGAATTCAGTTTTGGGAACTTTGCCCGCCTCTTACGGGGTGGACGCGCTGTTCTCTGACCGTCCTGCTGCGCATTCGGATGACGACACGTTGAAAATGCTGATCGTTATGACCGATGGCGAAAACACGACGCAATACGAACTGGAGGACGAATACTATACCGGATTGTCCGACATCTACTATGATCCGGATTCCTCAATTTTGTCGGTCTATGATGACCGTCGCGACGGTTGGGGATATGACGACCACTATTTCCGTAGCGAAGTCTATGACTATGACAGCAGCGAAGATGACTTTTTCGATACGCCGCAAAATCCGTCCGAAGCTATACGTATGGATTGGTCGAATGTCTGGGCCTGGATGGGACCGAAATACCACGCCTATTACCACCATTACCGCATGCGCGGCTGGGCCGGTGAGTATTGGGAGTGGCGCAACAAGACAATGGATCAGATTGGAAAAACGACCAAGGATTCCCGTTTGCTGAAAGCTTGCCAGGCGGCCAAGGACGAAGAGATCGTCGTCTTCACGATCGGGTTCGAAGTTGACAATACCAGCGCGGGTATCATGGAAGATTGCGCGACGTCGGAAAGCAACTTTTACCGCGTCGAGGGCATCGAGATCGCCAACGCCTTCAATGGTATTGTTGATACAATTCAGCGTCTTAAGCTGACGCGCTAAGTGGTATAACCGTTATGAGAATAGTTCAAAAACTCAAAAAAGCCGCAGGCTTCAAGACAAACGAGGACGGCAACGCGTCAATCGAGTTTGCAATCCTTCTGCCGCTTTTCGTGATCGTGTTTGTGTCAACGTTTGAAGTTGGCATGGCGATGACACGATTGACTGTTCTCGAGCACGGGTTGGATGTGACGGTTCGTGCGATGCGTCTGGGAACAGGCGCGGAATACGAACATGACGACATTCGCGACATGGTCTGTGACAACGCGTCAATGCTCGACGAATGCTATGAGACGCTTCAAGTTGAGTTGGTTCGCATCGATCCCGACACCTGGGTGATGCCTGCAGAAGACGCCACCTGCGTGCGCCGTGCCAGCACTGCCGAGCCGTTGATTACATTCCGCGACAATGGAGGGGCGCCCAACGACATCATGTTCATGCGGGTGTGCTATGTCGTGGACCCGATGTATCCGGCCATCGGCCTTGGGTCGCTGCTGACTGTAGATGCCAGCGGAGCTATGCAGCTTATTGCCGAGACCGCCTTCGCACAGGAGCCAAGTTGATATGCCCCTATTTTTGACCAATTTGAGAGACAGTTTTGCAGCCTGGGTCCGGGATGAGCGCGGGTCTGGCGCGGTCGAGACTGTTATCATCATGCCGGCCCTGGCCTTCGTCTATGGTGCTGTGTTCGTATGGTTTGACGCCTATCGTTCCAATACGCTCGCGATGAAAGCGACCTACACGGTCAGTGATATTCTGTCACGGCTCCCGGAGGTCGACGAATCCTACATCGACGGCCTGTCATCGCTCATGACCTTTCTTGCCGACGTTGAGGAAGACCCAGTCATTCGGGTGTCTTCGATTACATTTGATGACGACGTCACAGAGGGCAACCAGTACCGGATCGATTGGTCTTACGCGACAAGTGTCAATTTGCGCGATCTGCTTCAGGAGGATCTGGACCTCGATTCCAGCTGGATCCCGGTCATGGGTGACGACGAAACCGTCATCGTCACAGAATCCTTTGTACGATACGAGTCCATGTTTGCCGGGGCATTGAACTCTGACATCTGGAACAATGTGATGGTCACGCGTCCCAGATTCTACGGCAAGCTGGCGAAAACTGACGAGCCAGATGGCGACTCAGATATCGAAATCGTCGATGATGAGGGCGATGGGAACCCAGTTGATAGCAGCGGTTAAGCCGCAATTGGCCGGATCAGGCCTGCGAAACTGAACCTTGTCGTGAACAATTCCGCAAATGTCGGGCACCGTTATTGAACCTATGCGTTCAGGCAAGCTACGCTCGCCCTGAAACCATGCATGGGGTCGAGGATGGGATACAATGGATTGCGGGTCATCAAAGAAGGATTGACCGGCAACAAAGGCTGGCGTCCGGCTTGGCGCAAACCGGACCCAAAATCAGAATATGACATGATTATCATTGGCGGTGGCGGCCATGGTCTGTCCACCGCTTACTACCTTGCCAAGAACCATGGCATGAAAAATATAGCGGTGCTCGAGAAAGGCTATCTCGGCTCTGGCAATATTGGTCGCAACACCACAATTGTGCGGGCAAATTACGGGCAATTGGGCAACTCGGAATTTTACAGTCTTTCGCTCAAGCTTTGGGAAAACCTGGAAGCCGAACTGAACTACAATGTCATGCATTCGCAACGCGGGGTGCTGAATTTGTTTCACTCCGACGGTCAGCGCGATGCGTTTGCCCGGCGCGGCAACATGATGCTCAATCAAGGCGATGACGCAGAGCTTTTGTCGACCGAACAAGTGCGCAAGGAGGCACCGTTTCTGGATTTCGACAATGTCAGATTTCCAATTTATGGCGGGTTGATGCATCGGCGCGGAGGATCGGCGCGTCACGACGCGGTCGCCTGGGGATATGCGCGGGGTGCGGACCGTCTTGGTGTTGATCTGATTGAACAATGCGAAGTGACCGGGATCGACATCCAGGGCGGCAAAGTAACCGGTGTTCAAACCAGCCGCGGCGCAATCCGGGCCAAACGCGTGGGGATCTTGGCCGCGGGTCGCTCGTCTCAGGTCGCCGCTTTGGCGGGTCTGGAAATTCCTGTCGAAAGCCATGTTTTGCAGGCCTTCGTGAGCGAAGGATTGAAGCCTGCCATCGATAACGTGATCTCATTTGGCATGGGGCATTTTTATATCTCGC
Organism: Pseudomonadota bacterium; assembly: GCA_039193885.1. Classification (GTDB taxonomy): domain Bacteria; phylum Pseudomonadota; class Alphaproteobacteria; order Rhodobacterales; family Rhodobacteraceae; genus Litoreibacter. Next base: position 37,847 of record JBCCWL010000009.1, on the reverse strand, counting down.
AATCCGACAAGGGCGGTCTGGTTTTTGGCGGAGATATCGACTTCTACGCGTCCTATGCGGCGCGTGGAAACCTGCCCATGATGGAACATGTCATGGAGGCCGCCATGACCTTGATGCCTGCCATTGGAAAGGCGAAAGTTCTGCGTAGTTGGGGCGGGATCATGGATATGACGCCTGACGGGTCGTTCATCATCGACCGCACCGAGATCGAAGGGCTCTATATTGATTGCGGTTGGTGTTACGGCGGGTTCAAGGCTGTACCAGCATCCGGGTGGTGCATGGCGCATCTTATGGCGGAGGATCGCCCGCATGAGGTCGCAGAGCGCCATACGTTCGAGCGTTTCAGGACCGGTCACGGTCTGATGGATGAAGAGGGCACGGGCTCTCAACACAATTTACACTAGGAGCGCGCGATGAGGATCAAATGTCCAATCTGCGGCGAACGTGACCGGCGCGAATTTTACTACCTCGGGGCGGAGGATTATCTGGACCGCCCGACACCCACGGGCACGCTCGAGGCCGATTTGGATGCGATGCACTCCTACCTGCATTTGCGGAAAAACCCGGCGGGGCAAATCCGCGATCTTTGGCACCACGAAGCGGGGTGCTCGGCCTGGTTGGTGGTCACGCGCGATGTGACGACCCATGAGGTTCTTTCCGTAGCGCTGGCTGATGCGGAGCACGCACAATGAGGTTGGCAGGCAGAGGTCTGATAGATCGCGATTCACCGGTTAGCTTTCGGTTTAATTCAAACATTATCAATGGGTTCAAAGGAGATACAGTCGCTTCAGCGCTGCTGGCAAACGACCAGAAGCTGGTTGGGCGTTCGTTCAAGTATCACCGCCCGCGGGGCATATTGACCGATGGCAGTCATGAGCCCAATGCGTTGATTGAGGTCCATGACGGCGACCAGATCACGCCCAATGTTCGGGCCACCCAGCAAGAGATCCATGACCGGCTCAACACGTTCTCGCAGAACCATTGGGGCAGTCTCGAATTCGACCTTCTGGAATTGAATGACCTCGCCTCGCCCTTTCTGAGTGCGGGATTCTACTACAAAACGTTCATGTGGCCGAAATCCTTCTGGGAAAAGGTCTATGAGCCGTTCATCCGCCGTGCTGCAGGTCTTGGGCGACTGCCGATGACCACAAATCTCGATCGTTACGACAAGGCGTTCGCGTTTTGCGATATCCTGGTGATCGGTGCCGGACCTGCGGGTTTGACGGCAGCACGGCAAGCTGCTGAAAGCGGCGCGAATGTCATCTTGTGTGACGAAGATCGGCTGATGGGTGGTCGGTTGAACGCCGAAAGCGGCGATGTTGGTGGGGTGCCGGGCCACGAATGGGCTGCGATGCAAGTTGCCCATCTTGCGCAAATGGACAACGTGCGACTTATGCCGCGCACCACCGTCACCGGGGCCTATGACCAGGGCACCTATAGTGCGCTGGAACGCGTCGCTCACCACAGCGCCGACCTGCCAGATGGCGCACCGCTAGAGACGTTCTGGCGTATTGTAGCCAAGCGTACGATCTATGCGCCGGGTGCCATCGAACGGCCGATTGCATTCGCTAATAACGACCGTCCCGGCGTGATGACGGCGTCGGCGATACGCGGATACTTGAACCGCTACGGGGTTGCGCCAGGAACCAAAGCCACAATCTTCGGCAACAATGACAGCGCCTTTGCCACCGCACTGGATTTGCAGGCCTGCGGGATCGAGATTGCGGCCTATGTAGACAGCAGAGCAGATGCGCAGCTGACGGGCGACTTCAAGATCTACAAAGGCGCATATGTTTCTGACGTGCGCGGTCGGAAAGGCGTGAAATCTGTCCAAATTCATTCGGCTGGAAGCAAGTTCTGGGTTGCATGCGATCTGCTTGCGATCTCTGGCGGATGGAACCCGACGGTTCATCTGAGCTGTCATATGGGCGGGCGGCCACAGTGGAATGAGGCCTTGGCGGCATTCCTTCCGGTGGACGGTATGGTGCCGGGTCAGACCAGTGTTGGTGCGGGGGCTGGCGTGTTCTCGACCAAGGCCTGTATGGCGTCCGGACTGCAGGCAGCGTTGCAGGCATTGAAAGCGATCGACATCTCCGCCACGGCTATGGCTGATGTGGAAGCTGAGGATAAGAACTACGTGATTTCGCCACTTTGGGCCGTCGCTGGCCAGAAACGCGCTTGGCTGGATTTCCAAAACGATGTCACGGTTAAGGACGTCAAACTTGCCGCGCAGGAAAGCTTCAGCTCGGTTGAGCATATGAAGCGCTACACAACCCAAGGAATGGCCCCGGACCAGGGGAAAAACTCGAACGTATCTGCGCTTGCGGTCTTGGCGGACACCACCGGGCGATCGATCCCGCAAACCGGAACCACGACATTCAGGCCGCCCTTCACGCCGGTCAGCATCGCAGCGATGGGGGCCTATGCCCAAGGTGAAGGGTTTGCGCCACAACGCTTTACAACTTCTCACGCCGAAACCCACGCCCGCGGCGCGCCGATGATCGAAGCAGGGCTGTGGTACCGGCCCAGCTACTTCCCGCAAGAGGGTGAAACCCATTGGCGGCAGTCTTGTGACCGTGAGGTCAATATGGTGCGCAATGCGGTCGGGGTCGCCGACGTTTCGACCCTGGGCAAGATCGACATCCAAGGGCCTGATGCAGGCGCGTTTCTGGATTTTGTCTACATCAATACGTTCTCGACCCTGAAGCCCGGTCGGGTGCGCTATGGTGTGATGCTGCGCGAGGATGGGCACGTTCTTGACGATGGCACCACGGCCTGTCTGAGCGAAAATCACTATTTGATGACGACCACCACGGCCGCAGCGGGGCAGGTGATGCGGCATCTTGAATTTGTCCACCAATGTGTGTGCCCGCAGATGGATGTGCGGTTTATCTCCGTGACAGAACAATGGGCGCAGTTTGCAGTGGCGGGCCCAGCGTCGCGGGACCTGTTGAACAGCATTCTCGACACACCGCTTGCCGCAGACGACTTTGCGTTTATGGCCAACGGCTCGGTTCGGGTCGGAGGTGTTGATGCCAGATTGTTCCGCATCTCCTTCTCGGGTGAGCATGCCTACGAGATCGCAGTGCCGGCACGCTACGGGGCGTCGATGTTCGACGCGTTGCTGGCCGCAGCCGAAACTCTTGGCGGCGGGCCTTACGGTATGGAGGCGCTGAATGTGCTTCGGATCGAAAAGGGGTTCATCACCCATGCCGAGATCCACGGTAGGATCACGGCCTTCGATATCGGCATGGATCGCATGATTTCGGCGAAGAAGGACTGTATCGGCAAAACCGCCGCGCAACGTCCTGGTCTGTTGGGGGATGAGAGAGAGATGCTTGTGGGCCTGAAACCTGTTGGTGCTGTCAAAGAAATGAATGCGGGCGCGTATCTGTTTGAACTGCAAGATGAGCCCGTGCGCCAGACACAGCTCGGATACACAAGTTCTGTGTGTTTCTCGCCGACATTGGAGACCAGCTTAGCCTTGGCCTTCCTGAAAAACGGCCGTGCCCGGCATGGCGACGTCCTGAAACTGGTGGACCATTTGCGCCAAGTGGAGACCCGTGTGGAGGTTTGCGATCCGGTTTTCCTTGACCCTGACGGAGGAAAAGCCCGTGATTGATCTTGTAGCAAATGCGTCTGGAGCCGGGCTTTTACCGTTGGGGATCGGGTCCGCTCGCCTGCAAGAGCTTGATGTTGGACCGATCACCTCGATTGCGCCCTTCAACGGTCAATCCAAGGCGACAGACGCGGCACTGAGCAAGTCATTTGGACTTGGATTGCCCGAACCAGGCAAATCGACCAGTGCGGTCGGGCTGTCGTTGATTTGGACCGGTCGGGGGCAGTATTTCCTGATCGGTGCGCACCCTGGCGATCTTCCCGCAGCGGTCACCGACCAATCCGACGCATGGACCATCGTCTCACTCACAGGGGGAACCGATACGCAAATTCTGGCGCGTCTTTGTCCCATCGATACCAGTGCTATGGAGGTGGGAGACGTGGCTCGGAGTTTGATCGGCCACATGTCAGCCGTGATCTGGAGACGCGAGAACGGGTTTACGATTCTCGTATTTCGAGCCTTTGCACAGACATTGATTCATGAGTTTGAAGGGGTGATGACCTCTTTGGCGGCGCAGGCCGAGATCGAACCCTAGACTCTTTCCACTTGCGGCTAGATATTGTCGGCCATGAGCCTGCCGCCCGGATTTTTAGATGAGTTGAGATCACGATCTTCCATCGCACAAGTGGTGGGACGAAAGGTGACGTGGGACGCGCGAAAATCGAACCAAAGCAAGGGCGACTACTGGGCACCTTGCCCATTTCACCAGGAAAAGACCGCCTCGTTTCACGTCGATGATCGCAAGGGCTATTACTATTGCTTTGGCTGCCACGCCAAAGGGGATGCGATCGGCTTCGTGAAGGACACTGAGAATGTCTCCTTTATGGAAGCGGTAGAGATTCTGGTGCGCGAAGCGGGCATGCAGATGCCGGCGCGCGATCCGCAGGCCCAGGAACGGGCGACGCGGCACTCGAAGCTGGCCGATGTGATGGAACAGGCCGTTCGGTTCTTTCGCTTGCAGCTCAAAACCGCAGCTGCGGGACAAGCGCGTGACTACCTGACCCGTCGCGGACTGGCCGAGGCGCAGCTTGACCGATTCGAGATCGGATTTGCGCCGGCTGGATGGCAGCATCTTTGGGATCATCTGCGCGGGGCCGGGGTCGAGGAAGAGCTGATCCTTGCAGCGGGCCTGGCTAAGCCCTCGTCCAAGAGTGGCAAGCCTTACGACACGTTCCGCGACCGCATCATATTTCCGATCCGGGATCCGCGCGGGCGCTGTATTGCCTTTGGTGGGCGTGCGATGGATCCGTCGGACAGCGCGAAATACCTGAACTCGCCCGAGACCGAGCTTTTTGACAAAGGGCGCTCTCTGTTCAACCACGGGCCGGCCCGCGAGGCCGCTGGAAAGGGTCAGCCGCTGGTTGTGGCCGAGGGATATATGGATGTCATCGCGCTGGCGGCAAACGGGTTTGGCGCGGCCGTAGCCCCGCTCGGAACAGCAATCACTGAAGCTCAATTGCAGTTGCTTTGGCGTATTTCGCCGGAACCTGTGGTTGCGCTGGATGGCGACACGGCCGGGTTGCGGGCAGCTCACAGGTTGGTCGACTTGGCGCTGCCGCTGCTCTCGGCGGGACAATCGTTGCGTTTTTGCATCCTTCCCGAAGGCCAAGATCCGGACGATTTGATCCGTTCGCAAGGTGCTCAAGCCATGCGCGAGTTGATCGAAACGTCGCGCCCGCTGGTTCACATGTTATGGCAAAAGGCGACCGAGGCTGGCAATTTTGACAGCCCGGAACGCAAGGCAGCTTTAGATCAGGATTTGCGCGGTGCGCTGAGGAAGATTTCGGACACATCGCTCCGGGCTCACTACGGTGACGAAATCAAGCGGTTGCGGTCGGAACTTTTTGGCAACGTGCGCAGGTCCGGGTCCAATTCAGCAAGAAATTGGACCGGCAAAAGAACTGAAAGCGGCCTTGCTGTTCCGTCGACAAGAAACTCTCTTTTGGCGCAAAGCACCGATGTCGAGGAGCGGGTGCGTGAGGCCGTCATTTTGGCCGTTTTGGTGTCTCATCCGCGCTTAACTTCTGATTTCATTGGAGATTTAGAAACTCTTGAGCTGCACAGTTCGGATCACCGGGCCTTGCTGGCGGCTTTGTTGCGTCACACCGATGAAGGCGATCGCGATCGGTTGCACAATATTCTTCAGGCGGAAATCGAGCCCGGCACCCTTGAAAAACTATACTCACTGAGCCATGTCCAAATCACGCCTGCCGTCCGTACGGGTGCCGACGATGATCTGGCACGTATGACTCTGGCTGAGGAGCTTGCCAAACTCGAAGCGCGCCGTGGTGTTCAACAAGAGGTGGAAGAGGCCGTTCTGGACCTGCAAGGGCTCGCCGACGAAGGGTTAACCTGGCGGGTCGGTCAAGCCGCCAAAGCGCATGAAGAGGCAAATCGCAAACATATTGAATCCGGCTCCGCCGACCAAGAAGACCGAAGCGCCATGTCTGACTACCTACAATCTCTGATTGATGGTGAGGTTTGGGTAAAGAAAAGACGGTAAACAGGATGCGAATCACTCTGATTCGCGATAATGATTCGGAAATCGCCGCGACCGATTCGCCTTGAAGGAGCATCTGATGGCCCCCAAAGATACGGACGACCATAAACAGGAACGCGAAGACGCCGCCAATGGGCTGGATATGAGCCAGGCCGCCGTCAAGAAGATGATCGCCGAAGCGCGGGTGCGTGGCTACATCACCTACGATCAGCTGAACCAGGTTTTGCCGCCCGAACAGGTCGCGTCTGAACAGATCGAAGACGTCATGTCGATGCTGTCAGAGATGGGCATCAATATCATCGAGGAAGAGGACGCGGAAGAGGAAGACAGCGCCTCAAAAGCGGTTGTTGAAACCAGCCAGTCCAAAGATGTGGTCGTGGCCACAACAACATCTGAGACTCTGGATCGCACCGATGATCCGGTGCGCATGTATTTGCGTGAAATGGGTTCGGTTGAGTTACTGAGCCGCGAAGGTGAGATTGCGATTGCCAAGCGGATTGAGGCCGGTCGCAATACGATGATTGCCGGGCTCTGCGAGAGCCCGTTGACGTTCCAGGCGATTACGATCTGGCGTGACGAACTTCTGAACGAAGACATTTTGTTGCGCGATGTCATCGATCTGGAGACCACGTTCGGAAATTCGATGGAGGATGACGACGAGGATCAGGAACCTGTCGTAGCAGCCACCACACCCTCTGAGACGGCGCACGAAGAAAAAGAGCAAAAGCAAGAGCTTGATGCCGATGGCAATCCCATTGCGTCTGATGATGACGACGACGAAGATGAACAGGCCAATATGTCATTGGCGGCGATGGAAGCGGCTCTGAAGCCGCGGGTTCTTGAAACACTCGACCAGATCGCTGGCGACTACATGAAGCTCGCTGAGATGCAGGATCTTCGGATCTCGGCTGCGATCAACCACGATGAGAGCTTCTCGAAATCAGAAGAAAAAGACTACCAGAACCTGCGTCTGGAAATGGTAGAGCTGGTGAATTCGCTACATCTTCACAACAATCGGATCGAGGCGCTGATCGACCAGCTTTACGGTATCAATCGCCGTATCATGTCGATTGATAGCTCTATGGTAAAACTGGCCGACCAGGCGCGGATCAACCGTCGGGAATTTATCGATGAGTATCGCGGCTATGAGTTGGATCCAGGCTGGGTTGACCGGATCGCAGACAAGACCGGGCGTGGTTGGACGGCCCTGATCGAAAAATCGCGTGACAAGGTTGAAGATCTTCGGGCCGAAATGGCGCAGGTTGGCCAATATGTTGGGGTCGATATCACGGAATTTCGCCGTATCGTTCAGCAGGTTCAGAAGGGTGAAAAGGAAGCCCGTCAGGCCAAAAAAGAAATGGTCGAAGCAAACCTGCGTTTGGTGATCTCGATCGCTAAGAAATATACCAACCGCGGCTTGCAATTCCTTGATCTTATTCAAGAAGGTAATATCGGCCTGATGAAGGCAGTCGACAAATTTGAGTATCGTCGTGGCTACAAGTTCTCGACTTATGCGACGTGGTGGATCCGTCAGGCGATCACACGCTCAATCGCAGATCAGGCACGCACGATCCGTATTCCTGTGCATATGATCGAAACGATCAACAAGCTGGTTCGCACCTCGCGCCAGATGCTGCATGAGATTGGTCGCGAACCCACGCCGGAAGAGCTGGCAGAGAAGCTTCAGATGCCGCTTGAGAAAGTGCGCAAGGTTATGAAAATCGCCAAGGAGCCTATTTCCTTGGAGACACCGATTGGCGATGAGGAAGATTCGCAGCTCGGCGATTTCATCGAAGACAAGAACGCGGTGCTGCCGCTTGATTCCGCTATTCAGGAAAATCTGAAAGAGACGACGACGCGGGTGTTGTCCTCGCTGACGCCGCGCGAAGAGCGGGTTTTGCGGATGCGTTTCGGGATCGGCATGAATACCGATCACACGCTAGAAGAGGTTGGGCAGCAATTCTCGGTAACACGGGAACGGATCAGGCAGATCGAGGCAAAGGCCCTGCGCAAGCTCAAGCATCCCAGCCGGTCGCGCAAGCTACGGTCGTTCTTGGATCAATAAAACCAGGCGTGACTACGAGCGCGTTTCCTAGGCGATCTCTGCAAACACTTGGTTCAGGGACGCCTGAAGTCTGTCGAACATTTCGTCCATTTGGGATGGCGTCATAACGAAAGCCGGGCACAGCACGACGGCCTGACCGAGGGGCCGGCAAATCAGCCCATGATCCGTGCAGGTGTTGGCGATGCGCTCTGATACGCTGAGTGCGGCCGGAAACGGAGTTTTCGTTGCGCGGTCCTGAACAGCTTCCAAAGCTCCCATCAGGCCTTTGCCACGCGCCTCGCCAATATTTGGATGTTCTGCGAGCCTTGCGAGGCCGGCCTCAAATTGCGGTGTCAGCGAGCGGACGTTTTCGATCAAAGGAGGCGCGTCACCCTCCCCGTTGAGGATTATGTCGATGGCTTTGAGCGCGATGGCGCATCCGACCGGATGCCCGGACGCTGTGAAGCCGTGTGGGAACTCTTCAATCGCATCTGAGGCGGCTTGCATTCGGTCGGTCAGATCAGGGCCTAATATGACGGCACCCATCGGGAAAAAGCCAGCCGTTAGGTTCTTCGAACTGATGATCGCATCGGGCTTAAATGCGTAGTTGGTACAGCCCCAGTCCGTCCCGGTGCGCCCAAACCCGCAGATCACCTCATCTGATACCAAAGGAATATTGTTTTTTTTCAGTATTTTATGGATCGCCGCGAAATACCCTTCGGAAGGTGGGATAACGCCACCTGCACCCATGACGGGTTCTGCCACGAAGGCTGCAATCGTCTCCGCCCCTTCACGAGCGATGACCGCTTCAAGTTCTTGCGCCAGGCGGCTGGTGAACTCAGCTTCTGTTTCACCTGGTTGGCCTTCGCGCCAGAAATGCGGGCAGGTCAAATGAACGAAGCCGTCCAAAGGCAGCCCGAATACCGAATTATAGGGCTTGCCGGTCATCGACGCCGAGACTGCCGTAACCCCGTGATAGCCGTTCTTCCGGGTCAAAATCTTGCGGCGTTCGGGTTTGCCCTCGTGTTGCGCCAGAAACCACAACATCTTTACAAGCGTATCGTTGGCCTCGGATCCGGAGTTTGTGTAAAACACCTTACCACGCGAAAACGGGGAAACTTCGATAAGCGTTTCGCTGAGCATTACGGTCTGATCAGACATGCGCCCAAAAAATGCATGATAGCCTGGAAACCTGTCGTATTGGGCTTTGGCCGCAGCGATCAGCCCGGGATGGTCGAACCCGGCAACCATATTCCAAAGTCCTGAATTCGCGTCGAGATATTTGCGTCCATGCACGTCATAAACATAAGGGCCGGTCCCGTGGGTCAACACTGTCGGGCCGCGCGCGGCGATCGTGGGGAGATCGGTAAAACCATAGAAGGAATGGGTGTCGGCCCGGGCCTCCCAGCTGTTTGGAGCATCGTCGCGCATTGCCTGGTCCTTGTTGGATGTACGGCTTTAGGGTAGCCATTGGCGGAGGTCAGAGCAATTGTGTAGATTGTCTCGCGATAGGAAATCAGCATGGTAGACACGCCCGGAAAAATTACACTCTGGCAAATGGAAATCTTCGTTGTTGCGGCAGAGGAAGCCTCGATTACGGCCACAGCGCGTAGGTTGGGGGCCAGTGCATCAACAGTTAGCCAGCAGTTGTCAAACCTGGAAGCGGCCCTTGGGGCCAAGCTTCTGGAACGGGCGGAACGTCCTATGCCGCTGACTGAGGCCGGTGCGATATTCCTGCGTCGAAGCCAGGTTATCCTGAACGAGGCGACCCAGGCGACCGCGGAGCTGGCCGCTCAAGATTTGGCCAAGGGGATCCGACTGCGCCTTGGAATGATTGAGGATTTCGATGCCGACGTAACCCCGGCCTTGTTGACCACCCTCGCAGGTGAAATGCCGCAGGCGCAATTCCGGTTGGAAACCAGCCCTAGTCATAAGTTGATCGACAAACTTGAAACGCGCGGGGTTGATGTGATCGTGACTGCCGATCCTGGCGCACTGCCCCCCAGTTACGCTGTTTTCCCGCTGATCGAAGATCCGTATGTGGTCGTGACACCACGCCGTATGGTTCGCAGTGACCGGCCGGTTCTTGATCAGCTGCGCCTGCAGCCGTTGATACAATATACGTCCCGGCATTTTATGGGGCGCCAGATTGCCGCCCATCTGGGACGGCATAACATGACAGTTTCGACCCGATTTGAGCTCGATAGCTACCACGCCATTATGGCTATGGTCGCCCGGGGCGAAGGTTGGAGCATCCTGACGCCGCTTGGGGTTATGCGCGCGAAACGGTTCATGGACCGTGTGGATTTGATGGAGCTTCCCTTTGCGCCGCTCTCACGACAGATCTCGCTTGTGGCTCGCAAAGACAGTTTGCAGGATATTCCGGAGCGGTTGGCCGCAATATTGCGACCGCTTCTGGTCAGTGAAATTACAGAAGTATCGAAAGCGCATATGCCATGGGTGTCAGGCCAATTGAAGGTGGCCTCGGGTTAAGCGGCCGCGGTTTCAGCCGCTGAAATAAGAGCGTCACAGACATAGTCCAGCTCACCCCGGGTCAAACGCGCAGGCAGCCTTACATCGCACGCACGCACCAACATCGCACGTGTCTTTGGCAATTCGGGGCATTCGCCCAGGAATTCCCAATTCCAAAATGCCCGCGCGTTATCCGTGCTCAACCCGAAGACGGACGCAGAGATCCCGCTCAAGTTGCACTCCTCTATAAATCGCGTGACTTGGGCGTCGGAGAAATCACAGAGCGTAAATTGGATCGAGTCAGGGGCGCGGATCTCGGCGGGCAAGCAAGGCGGGACAAAAAACTGCGGCTTGGCGTTAAGTTTCTCGGCGACATAGTCGTGATTGCGCCGTCCATCCGTGACCCGGCGCTGCAATTCTTTGAGCTGAGGTCGAATGACACTCGCGGAGAGGTTCTGCATCCTCATGTTGTAAAGCGGCAATTTATTTTGCCATTTTTGTCCCAGATCGCCGATTAATGCATGTTTTTTCCAAGTGTGCTCGTAGGCCCCTGACATGATGACCGCGCGGGCAAAGATGTCGGGGTCATCTGTGACCAGGATCCCGCCTTCTCCTGCGTTGATCATCTTGTAGCTCTGAAATGAAAAACATCCGACGTGACCCAAAGTTCCAATGTTTTGGCCGTTCCAAGTGGTCCCAAGCGAATGCGCTGCATCTTCGATCACCGGTAGGTTGTGTCGTTGCGCCAGCCGAATGATCGTGTCCATGTCGGAGGTGTGTCCGCGCATATGGCTGATCAAGATCGCGTCGGCGCTCTGAACTTTCTCCTCGAAATCGGCCAGGTCAATGCGGTAATTGCCCCCGACCTCAACCAGGACCGGAACGCAGTCGGCATGGACCACAGCAGATGGAACCGCTGCAAAGGTGAACGCCGGGATCAAGACTTTCGCGTCGCGCGGCAGGTCAAGAGCTTTAAGCGTAAGAAACAGAGCAGCCGAGCATGAGGACACCGCCAAGGCGTAGGTGCTGCCAAGGTGCTGGGCGAACTCGCTCTCCAATAGGGAAACCGGGGCGTCGCTGGGTGCCGTGTATCGGAACAGATCCCCACTGCTGAGCAAGGCTTCGATAGCTGCGCGCGCCTCGTCGGGAACCGGTTCGGCCTGATAGAGATCCGGGGCGGTTGAGACTGTATCACGCATGATTTTAGTTTTTCCGAAATTAAATTTCACAAAAACCGTAGCATATATTTGATCGCGCGCCTAGAGCCCCAATTTGTCGCGGGTTGCGTACCAGGTCATGGCCAACGCAAGCAGAGGCGACCGCAGGGCCGGGCCGCCGGGAAACGGGCGCGTTGGGAGACGATCCAGCAGTCTGAGAGATGGGCTGTCTGAGACAAGCGCTTGCGCCAGAAGCCTGCCAACGAAGCCAGACAAGGCGACGCCTTGACCCGAGTAGCCCGCCGCGCAGAGGATATTGGGCGCAAGTCGCGCGACGAAGGGCAGGCGAGACATGGTGATCGCCAGCGTACCGCCCCAGGAATGGTCGATACGTATGCCTTTGAGTTGCGGGTAAACACGCTCAATAGCCGGTCTGACGAGGCCGGTGATATCAGATGGAAACTTGTAGCCATAGCTTTCGCCCCCGCCAAAAAGCAGCCGTCCGTCCTCGCTTTTTCGAAAGTAGTTTACGACGAATTTATCATCCGCAACCGCATGATTCTGTGTTAAAATTTCGGAACCGAGTGATCCAAGCGGTTCTGTCGCAACCATGAAATTGTTGATCGGCATTACCCGAGCGCTCAGGCGGCGGTGCAACCCTGATCCGTACCCATTCGTGGCAATAATGACATCCTTGGCGTGGATTTTGCCGTCGTCGCAGTGGACTATCGCGGGTGGGCCCTCTGTCAGGCGGTGAACCCGGGATTGCTCAAAAATCCTCACTCCGGCGGATTTAGCGACGCGTGCAAGCGCAATCGCATATCGAAAGGGATGTAGATGCCCAGCACCGTGGTCAAGAAGGCCGCCGGCAAAAACCTGACTGCCGGTGACCTGGGAAATCTGCGCGCGGTCCAGCGGCGTGATCTGATCGTAGCCAAAGCGGAGCCGGAGGTAGTCGGCCTCCTCGAAAGAGGCACGGGTGTCCCGTTCGTGCCATATGGCTTGGATGACACCGGCGCGGTAGTCAGTCTCCGGCGCATAGGCCTGACAAAACTCCAAAACTTGGCGTTTTGCGGCTTCGGCCATCTCCCAGAGATCCCGCGCATCTTGCGAGCCAAGTTTGCGCTCAAGGCTGGATTGGGCCGTGTTGAAGCCGGTGCCAACCTGTCCGCCATTGCGTCCGGACGCCCCGAACCCGACCCGTTGAGCGTCCACCAAAACAACATCGCGCCCGTCTTGCGCGGCCTGCAGCGCCGCCCAAAGTCCGGTGTAGCCGCCACCAATAACACATAGGTCGGCCCGCATGTCGCCACGCAGTGGATCGCATTCAGGAAGCTGGATTGTAGTCGCTGTATACCAACTGTCAGGATAGACGCCGCGACGGTCATTCGAAAACAGCAGGTTCATACATTCAGCAACAAATGTTCACGCTCCCAGGGGCTGATCACTTGTAGGAATTCGTCATATTCGGCTGCCTTTACAATGCTGTAGACGCGGGCAAACTCCGGATGCAAGAGCTTGTGGATCGCGGTCGCCTGACCAAAGAGATCGAGTGCGCTGAACAGTCCTGGCGGGATATCCTCACTGCTATCATAGGCGTCGCCAGAGAGCATTTTGGAGGGCTTCTTCTCTTCAATCAGCCCCAGATAGCCGCAGGCCAGTGAGGCTGCGATCCCCAGATACGGGTTGCAGTCCATCCCGGCCAAGCGGTTTTCGACCCGGCGTGCCTTTGGGTCCGAAATCGGGATCCGGATGCCGGTTGTCCGATTGTCTCGCCCCCATTCCAGATTAATCGGTGCGGCATGATCTTTCACATACCTGCGGTAGCTGTTCACATACGGGGCCAAGAGCGCGATGACAGACGGCAGGTGTCGCTGAAGCCCACCGATAAAGTGAAGGAAAGCATCGGTCTCGGCACCGCGTGGGCCGGAAAAGATGTTTGTCCCAGTTTCGATGTTGAGCACGGAATGATGGATATGCATAGCGCTTCCGGGTTCGCCCTCAATGGGCTTGGCCATAAAGGTTGCGAAGCAGTTATGCTTGTAGGCCGCCTCCCGGATCAGCCGTTTGAAAAAGAAAACTTCGTCCGCCAGACGTACAGGATCACCGTGGCGCATGTTGATCTCAACCTGACCAGCGCCCCCTTCCTGAGTGATACCGTCGATCTCAAACCCTTGGGCTTCCGCGAACTCGTAAATGTCGTCAATAACGGGCCCGTATTCATCGATGGCTGACATCGAGTAGGCTTGTCGTGCAGCCGCCGGCCGGCCGGTTCGTCCCATCATTGGGGCGATCACATGGGCAGGGTCGATATTCGGGGCCACGAGATAGAATTCCATCTCCGGTGCCACGATCGGCTGCCACCCTTTGTTGTGATAAGCCTCAACGACACGTTTGAGCACATTTCGTGGTGCAAACGGGATTGGTTCACCCGACTGGTCGAGCGCGTCATGGATCACCTGCAAGGTCGGGTCCGAAGTCCAAGGTGCCGCGGTTGTCGTCTCAAAATCAGGCACCAGTACCATGTCAGGTTCGGTAAAACCTTCCTCTCCTGCAGCTTCGCCCCAACCGCCCGTAATAGTTTGAAAATAAATGGAATTCGGCAGATAAAAATGTGACTGACGGGCAAATTTGGAGGCTGGAACAGCCTTGCCGCGCGCAATGCCCGGCAGGTCAGGGACCATGCACTCCACCTCATCGAGCCTGCGCCCTTCCAGATAGGCCGCAGCAGCGTCGGGAATTTTTGACAGCCAATCAGACATTTTGAGCACCCCAGGCCTGGTGAAAGAATGCGCCCATCATGTCTGCGATACGCGTATTGTCATCGGGCAGGGCGCGGCGCTCCATCACCTGGTCCATCAAGGCATCGGGGTAATCTGCTGTGCCTTTGCGCGCACTCACATAGCTCGACATTATATCCTGGTTGAATTCAGGGTGCGCCTGAATGGTCAAAGCTTTGTTGCCATAAAGCAGTGCTGCATGTTGGCAGAAATCGTTGCGCGCAATGGTCGTAGCACCCTGCGGTGCCTCGATGACTTGATCTTGATGCCAGGCGTTCAACCGGATTGGACCAAGCGCATCAAACTCGTAGTCGGTTAGGCCGAGAGACCACCCGTTTGAGAACTTTTCGACATGTCCGCCGAAAGCTTGCGCAATGATCTGATGTCCAAAGCAAATGCCGACCATCGGCCGACCGGCGGCGAAGGCCGCGCGCACAAATTCCTCAAGCGGTGGGATGAAATCATGCGTTTCGTAGACGCCGTGCCGGGACCCGGTCAGCAGCCAACCATCGCAGGCCTCGACACTTGAAGGAAATTGCATGTCGACGATGTTGTAAACGGCGAATTCGAAGCCTTGGTCGCTTAGCAATCGTTTAAACAGAGTCGGGAGCGGACCATGTTCCTGGACGACATCGGGAATTGTGTGGCCGCATTCGAGAATACCGATTTTCACAAGGCGCCCTTCTGATTTGGCCAGGAATTGACGCTCACGCGGTCTACACAGTTTCAAGATAAAGGTCGATGCGCTCGCCAGGTGTCAGTGTCGGATAATATTGCATCTCTTGTTTCTTTGTCATCAGGAAGTTGCGGATCAGATCTGGCGATAAAATCTGTGCCAATATCGAGGAGTTTTCAAATTCCACAACCGCATCGGTCCAGCTGTTGGGCAGCTCTGCGAGATCATACGCGTAGGCGTTTCCTGTCAAAGGGTCTGGCGCGGCTCGGACTGCTTCAATCCCAAGAAGAGCCGCACCTAGGACAACGGCAAGCATCAAATACGGGTTGGTGTCGCCGCCTGCCACGCGATGTTCGATCCGCCTGGCAGATGGTGGGCTGGCCGGCACGCGGAGCGCGGTTGTACGGTTGTCATACCCCCAAGCCACCCCAGTCGGCGCATGTGATCCCGGTTCGAACCTTGCGTAGCTGGACCCATGCGGCGCGAAAATCAGGGTCGATGCGGGCATGGCGTCAAGACAACCGGCAATCGCGTGCCGCAGAAGGTCGGTTCCGCGCGGGCCACCATCATCGAAGATATTCTGCCCGTGGCTGTCGAGAACCGAGAAATGCGTGTGTAGACCGTTACCGGCATGGGCGGCGTAGGGTTTGGCCATGAAGCTTGCGGCGAAGCCATGTTTGCGCGCCAACCCATGGGCAAGAAGCTTGAATAGCCAGGCGTCATCTGCGGCCCGAAGCGCGTCGGTTGTGTGAGATAGGTTAACCTCGAACTGTCCGTGACCGGATTCCGATATTGCAGCCTCGACCGGGATCGCCATGACATCGCAGGCCTCATAGAGCTCGGAGAAGAACGTGTCGAAAGCGTCAAGTGCGCGTAGCGAAAGGATCTCTCCGCCCATATGGCGCTTTGGGGCGCGGGGCGGGACCGGCGGGCGAAGCTGGTCTGCACTGTCATCAATCAGGTAGAATTCCATTTCAGTGCCCACGACCGGATGCCAGTTGTGGCTTGCGTAACGGTCCAGGACAACGCGCAACGCGTGGCGTGGATCGCCGGAAAACGGCACCCCATCATCGGTGAACATCCACATCGGCATCAGCGCGGCAGGTGTGCTGAGCCAGGGCATGGGGACGCAGCCGCGGTCTGTCGGCCTCAACAGCCCATCTTTGTCACCACTTTCGAAAACCAGCGGGCTTTGTTCGATATCATTGCCCCAGATATCAACGTTGAGTGCCGAAAGAGGCATGCGAGCGCCGTCAGTCCAGGTCTTTTCAGCCAGATGAACAGGAATTCGTTTGCCGCGGGCCTGCCCATTTAGGTCTGGTGCAACAACCCGCAAAGAGCGGATTTGCGGATTGCGCTTCAGCCATTCATCCATTGCGCTCATTTTGCGTACTGCCAGTGACCTGGTAAAACTCTGGATACCTCTTGCATCACGCGTTGGGTCAATAGCACAGGTCCAAATGAAGTGAGGCCCAATGGGCGAATGCCCATTGCGCCGCGCCGCGCTCCACCGGCCTTTTGGTACGCGCAATTTCGGATCGGAGCTGTACTTGCCTCGGTCATGGGGTGGTGCCGTTATTTAGTCCGGCTGCCAGTTTCACCCATTTGCAAGAATCTGCAATGGGATATCCAAGGTCACGGGGTCGGCTGGAACGGGCAGTGTAGTGTAGTCCGTCTCTAAAGCCTCAACCAGTCCAAGGAACCGTAAGGACCTACGATCTGCCTCGTCGAGTTCCGCGATTGCCCATTTGAGGGCGTTTTGAACCTTTCCGGCATCCACGTTGCGCCCACAGATAAACGGTAAAGCTGGGGTCGGGGGGGTTTGCGCAAGCTCAACCAGGCTGTCGGAAAATCTGTCGTATCGCTTAATCAATGCCCAAGTCTGCGCATCAATCGCGGCGATGTCTGCCACGCCGTCAGCGACCGCCTTCGCAGAGCGGGCGTGCGCCCCAGTTTGAAAAATCCTGCCCGGTCTGGTGCCAAGGGATTGATAAAACTCCCAAAGCGCGGCCCATCCACTTTGAGATTCCGGACCATTGATGGCAACCCGCGCTGCTTCAATAGGCGCATCAAGCATGCGCGCCACAATGACTGAAAAGTAAGCCCCAGGCAGCACCGGCAAGTCGTAGACGGGCGTACCAACAAGCTGGACTTGACCTTTCAATGCTGTTCGGAAGGGTAAGCTACACGTCTGCGACAAAACCAGATCCGGATGCATCCAATGCGCGGTCAAGTCATCGTTTGGGCGGCTCAACGCTGCAGGTCCGAAGCCCAATGCGTGGCGTGTCAGCTGCCACAGCCTGTCATTTGCGGCGCGGGTTTCGGGCCTGTCATACATTGGCATGGACGCGTAATGCGTCGCGCTATCCAATGCGTTCCACCACCCGTTGACGGGCCAATGCAGAGTCTCGATCATTGACGCCCAAGAGCGGCGCGACCAAACGGATCAACCCGTCTTCTTCGTGGTTGCGGTCGCCGTCTGCAAGCACCAGCTCCCACAACGTTTCGATGACGGTTGAGCGCTCTTCATAAGAGACCCCGTCTTTGATCGCCCGGGTAAACCGAACCGTATCGGGCGCATCGGCCTCCAAAGCTTCGGCGTCTTCGCGCAATTGCAGCGCTTCGGAGTCTGACAGGCCGTATTTCTGCGCCAAAAGGTCGGATATCTTGTCCATTTCGACCTCAGCGTAATCCCCGTCGGAGCGCGCGAGCCGCACCAAAAGTGCGGCCATCGCAAGATGCGCATCAGGTTCAGGCAACGGTTGCGTGCTGTCTGACGACAACCAGTTCAGGACATCTTTTAACATGCGCCTGATATAGGCGCGGCCCAAGGCGAATACCAGCGCTTAGCGCCCTCACAATTTCCGGAACCCTGCGCGATCCGAGAAAACGCGTTCTAGACCAGTCGGGAGTTGTCTTTGGCCGCCCGTACAAAATCAGCAAAAAGCGGGTGTGGACGGAACGGCTTGGACTTCAGTTCAGGGTGGAATTGCACGCCGATGAACCATGGGTGATCTTTGACCTCTACGATTTCCGGCAAGCGTCCATCCGGTGACATGCCCGAGAAGATCAGGCCCTGATCCTCTAACTTCTTGCGATACTGAATGTCGACTTCATAGCGATGCCGGTGACGTTCCTCAATCGACAGCTCGCCATAAACCTGCGCCACCTTGGATCCCTCCGCCAAAGCGGCCGTGTAAGCCCCCAGACGCATGGTGCCGCCCTTGTCATCGCTTTCTTTCCGCCGCACCTTGTGGTTGCCTTGCACCCACTCTTTGAGGTGATAAACCACTGGTGTAAAACGCTTTTTACCGGCCTCATGATCGAATTCCTCTGAGCCTGCATCGTCAAGCCCGGCCAGATTACGCGCGGCTTCTATGACGGCCATCTGCATTCCCAGGCAGATGCCAAGATAGGGAATCTTACGTTCACGGGCAAATTGCGCGGCTTTGATTTTGCCCTCGGTGCCGCGCTCCCCGAAGCCGCCCGGCACCAGGATTGCATGGAACCCTTCGAGATGCGGCGCTGCATCTTCTCGGTCGAAAATCTCCGCGTCAACCCATTCCACTTCGACCTTGACGCGGTTGGCCATTCCGCCATGTGTGAGCGCCTCGGCGATGGATTTGTAGGCGTCTTCGAGCTGGGTGTATTTGCCGACAATTGCCACTTTCACAGCGCCTTCGGGGTTGAACACACGGTCTGCCACGTCGTCCCAGACCGACAGGTCCGGCTTTGGCGCGGGGGAGATTGAAAACGCGTCCAGTACCGCTTGATCTAGGCCTTGCGCATGGTAGGCGAGGGGCGCTTCGTAGATTGTTTTCAGATCGTATGCCGCAATGACAGCGTCTTTGCGGACATTACAAAACAAACCGATCTTCTCGCGTTCCCGGTCCGGAATGGGCTGCTCGGAACGACAGACCAGAATGTCGGGCGCAATCCCGATGGAGCGCAGTTCCTTCACAGAGTGTTGGGTCGGTTTGGTCTTGAGCTCACCGCTGGCCGCCAAGTAGGGCAGCAATGTCAAATGCATGAAAATGCATTGTCCGCGCGGTTTGTCCTGGCTGAACTGACGGATCGCCTCGAAAAACGGCAAGCCCTCGATATCCCCGACCGTACCACCGATTTCACAGAGCATGAAGTCGACCTCATCTTCGCCAATGGCAAGGAAGTCTTTGATTTCATTCGTGACATGAGGGATGACCTGGATTGTCTTTCCCAAATAGTCGCCTCTGCGTTCCTTCTCCAGAACGGTCGAATAGATTCGGCCCGACGATACAGAATCTGTGCTGCGCGCAGCGACGCCTGTGAAGCGCTCGTAATGGCCGAGATCGAGATCAGTTTCGGCCCCGTCATCGGTAACAAACACTTCGCCATGCTCAAACGGGCTCATCGTTCCAGGGTCAACGTTGAGATATGGGTCAAGCTTTCGAAGCCGCACGGAATAGCCTCGCGCTTGCAGCAAGGCCCCCAAGGCGGCCGAGGCCAATCCCTTCCCAAGCGACGACACAACGCCACCGGTAATAAATATGTATCTTGCCATTTTTCTGCGCGTGCCCCGTGGTCTGACCTGTTGTCTTGGTGGTCGATTTGGCGCTTTCGGACGCGATCTCCACGGGATTTAAGATATAGAAGATTCGCCCGATACTGGCAACAGCACACGCAACATTCTGTGTCTGGGTCTTATCGACCGGCCATAATTAGTTGAAAGTAGGCGTTATTCGTCTGCGCGCGGTGGCGTCAAAGGTGAATCGCTGGAGGCCGGGGGAAGCAACGCATCACCCGCTGGCGCAGTTGTGGGTGGCGGAAGCAACTCGGTCCCGTCCAGTACAGATCCGCCTGTGCCATTTTGCGCCGCAATCACCGTCAGTGCGATCGAGGTTATGACGAAGGCCACGCCAAACACCCAGGTCAATTTACCAAGCGCCGTTACGCCAGGCCGGCCCGTGGTCGCGCCGCCGCCTCCGCCGATTCCCAAGCCACCACCTTCGGAGCGCTGGATCAGGACAATGCCGATCAAGCACAGTGAGATGATCAAATGGACGGTCAGAACAATGTTTTCCATGGCACGAGGCAGCCTTTGCATATCCGTGATGCGCTATCTAGACATGCCACTGCGCCGTTGCAACCCGGGATTTCCGCTTTCCCCGCTCAAGAGGCGCGGCTATACGGGCCCGTGTTTGCGCAGGGTAAAGAAGGATCGCAGGTATGGCCAACGTCGTCGTTGTCGGAGCTCAATGGGGAGACGAAGGAAAGGGCAAGATCGTTGATTGGCTATCCGAGCGCGCCGACGTGATCGCTCGATTTCAGGGGGGGCATAATGCCGGTCATACCCTGGTCATTGATGGATCGGTCTATAAACTGTCCTTGTTGCCGTCGGGGATCGTGCGCGGCGGGAAGCTAAGTGTGATCGGCAATGGCGTCGTTCTCGATCCTTGGCACCTGAAAGAGGAGATTACCAAACTTCAAGGACAAGGTGTTGAGATTAATCCAGAAAATCTGATGATTGCCGAAAATACACCACTTATTCTACCGGTCCATGGCGAGCTTGATCGCGCGCGCGAGCAACAGAATTCGGTGGCAAAAATTGGAACGACTGGACGCGGCATTGGGCCCGCCTACGAGGACAAGGTCGGCAGGCGTGCCATCCGTGTTGCGGATCTGAGCGATCGTGAGACATTGGAGCGTCGCGTTGACCGGCTGCTTCAACACCACGACACGTTGCGTCGCGGCATGGGGTTGCCAGCTGTCGACCGCGCCGGATTGCTGCAGGCACTTGAAGAGATCGCGCCGAGCGTTTTGAAATTTGCCGCACCGGTTTGGCGCGTCTTGGCCGAGAAACGCAAGGCTGGGAAACGTATTTTGTTCGAAGGGGCGCAAGGCGCGCTTTTGGATATCGATTTCGGAACCTACCCTTTTGTAACATCTTCAAACGTTATCGCAGGCCAGGCTGCCACTGGGTCCGGCGTCGGGCCAGGTGCGATTGACTTCGTTTTGGGCATTGTGAAAGCCTACACAACACGGGTGGGCGAGGGTCCGTTTCCAGCAGAGCTGGACGACGCAGTGGGTCAACGGTTGGGCGAACGGGGGCATGAATTCGGGACTGTAACCGGACGAAAGCGGCGCTGTGGTTGGTTTGACGCTGTCTTGGTTCGACAGACTTGCGCGACATCGGGCGTGTCCGGGATTGCACTGACAAAGCTGGATGTTCTCGACGGGTTCGAAGACCTGAAGATCTGTGTTGGTTATGAGCTCGATGGTGCTCGGATCGACGCACTTCCCATGGCGGCGGATCTGCAGGAGCGTTGCAAGCCTATTTATGAATCGATGAAAGGGTGGTCGGACAGCACTGAAGGCGCGCGGAGTTGGGCAGATTTACCGGCCGAAGCGATCAAATATGTGCGACGTATTGAGGAATTGATCGAATGTCCGGTCGCCCTATTGTCTACCTCACCGGAGCGAGAAGACACGATCCTGGTGACTGATCCGTTTGCTGATTGAGGAGAGACAATGGCGCTGAGTTACAAAGCCCGCAAGCGGTGGTCGCTGCTGATCTTGATCCTTGGGCTGCCAATCTACGTCGTCGTGTGCGTGAGTTTGGTCAATCTTCTGCCGCGCCCGAATATCGTGATTGAGCTCTTCATTTACGTGGGACTTGGCATTCTTTGGGTATTTCCATTGAAATTTGTTTTCAAAGGCATCGGGCAAGCGGATCCGGATGCCAAGGATGAACAATCCTGAGTACGGACCTGTGTGGCCCTGTTGAAACGAGAAAACGGGGAGCGCCAGACGCCCCCCGTTCCCGTGGTTGGCATGCCCATCCGGATCATTCTCCGGCGTAGCGGGCCTCCGGAGTGAAGCGCGAAGATTTCGCGATCACAAAATTGCCGTCCTTGTTTTTGACCAGCTTGCCCTGGCGCAGCAACGTTCCGAAGGAACGCAGATTTGCTTCGCGGGTGTGGCCGGTCTCATCGCTGATGGTATCCATCTTTCGCATCAGCATTGGACGGGTGAAGCTGTCGCGGCCTTCGATGTACGTGATGTAGGCTGCGGCTGCTTCCAGGTGTTCCGGCAGGTCCTGGGCACCGACATATTCTAGGTAGTCGGCAAATGACATGTCGGTCTGGCTCTCGATATCGAACTCTTCGTCGAACTCTTCTTCAAAAGCCAGGTTGGAGGTCGAAATCCGGCGCGGCTGAACGTCAGCGCGGTTGGTGGACTGGCCGTGTGTCCCGGCATCGTCATCAATGCGCTGCTCACCAACCAAAACCAGTGGAGAAGGTTTGTCAGACAGCGACGTTGGACGCACTGTAAGCTCACCATCTTCACGGCGTTTGGCGCGGCCTGGGCGCACGACGCGGGCCAGATCCTCACGATACTGGTCCAGTTCACGCTCGTCCTCGGCAGCTGCGGCTTCCGCAATAGATGCATCCGCCTTGTTCGCTGCAACAGCCGCCTTGAGGTGCGCGATTGAAGCCCGACGCACCGACCCTTCACCGTCTTCCTCAAGTTTGTTGGTGGTGTCCATCAAACGCGAGAAAGCGGCGTCTTCATCTTCAAGCGGTTGGTTCGAGCGGCGCTCGATCCTCGCCTGACGCGCGTCCTCAGCTTCGGCTTGCGCGGTTTCATCCAGAAGGTTCTGAAGACCTTCTAACTGCTCGGAATTCAGTGTGATTTCGTCGCCTTCATCCTCGACAATCTCTTCGATGTCGTCGAGTTCACGCGCCAGTTCAGCTTCCATGTCGTCAACATCATCGTCGCGTCCTTCGGGAGAGACGGCGGCGTCGGTTTCGTCCGAGGCATCAAAGCTGCCGAATGTTTCGGGCGTTTCGGCCTGCAGGTCTGCGCGACTGATGCGCTGAACAACAATTTTAGCGCTAGTGTCGTCCTCCAGATCTTCGACATACTCATCTTCGAGCGCGTCGGCCAGTTCAGCGTCAGTTTCTGCGCTATCTTCAGACAAGTCCAAATCTTCGACCGTGTGCTCGCTCACGTCTGTGACGTCTGCTGATTGATCCTCAGGTAGAACCGGGTTTTCCAGGGTCAAAACACCTTCGAGATCGTTCGAAACCGGCGTTTCTTCATCCTCATCTGAAGCGTCTTCGGCGGTCGCATCCAGCTCTGGCTCGAGCTCATCTGACACGTCATCCGAAAGCTCTGCGGAGAAGGCTGCGAGGTCGACATCCTCTTCAGATGTCGATTGTTCGTCGGAAGCTGTTTCTTCGACGGTCTCCTCGATATGTGCGTCTTCGTTCAGATCCTCTTGCTGCATCTCGTGCAACGCCCGATCCAGGGACGGCTCTTCGGTGGAGGCGATGACTTCATCATCTTCCGCGGCTTCAAAACTGTCCTCAGCGGTCTCTGCAACGTCATCTTCTACGGTGTCTTCGTCTAGTATGAGCTCGGAAAGATCCTGATCTTCGCCCACGCTGGAAACCAGTGTCGCGTCGTCCTCATATTCCGCTGCCGGCTCTGCTAAGGTCTCTGCTTCAAAAGGCTCTTCGTCCTCAGCGGCAGGCTCGTCGGCTTCAATCTCGGCATCTTCGATCACCGGAGCTGCAAAACCGTCTGCATGCTGGTCTTCGCTGAAGGCAAGATTGCGGGCTGCTTCGCTGGCCACAACGGCGCGGATGCGTTTGAGTTTTTCTGCAACCGAGCTCGCGCCACTGGCGTCCTCAACAACTTCTTCTACTACTGGGGCTACCGAAGGCGTGGGTGCCGGTGCGGCCGCGGGTTCTGCTTGACGAAGGACCAAGTTGTCGCCGGTCAACTCCGCGTTCACACGTTGTTGAATAGTTTGTTCGGCGATCTTATGAAGGAGGTCTGTATCGGGCTGTGGCGGCTCTGCTCCAAAGAAGCGGTCGCCAGCGGCCAGATCGCGGAAGTATTCCGCAATTGCTTTCATTGTGGAAAACGGGTCGTCGAACCCTTCCAAGGTACACGAAAACGTCCCATAAGAGACTGTTAGAATTTTGCTATCACCAACCACGGTAAGCTCACTTTCTCCCCAAACCCACTTGAGGAAACTATCATTGCGTTTTGACATTCCCCAAACGAAAACTGTCAATTCCAGCGGAATAATCAGCAGTGATCGTAGGTATTATGTCCAAAAAAGGTGTTAATCGAAGAATGTGGCAGCCTGTTGTCCGCTCCGGCAAAGTTTTGACACTTTTGGGGGGTGGACCGGCACATTTAAGCCATTTAAAACAGTCGCTTAAACTTGCACCCCTTCTGGTGGCCGCAGATGGCGGAAGTGATTCGGCGCTGCGTGCAGGGCTGCAGCCGGCGGCGGTGATCGGTGATATGGATTCGATCAGCGATGGCGCGCGCGCGCAGATTGCACCTGAAGCCTTGCACCATATACCTGAGCAGGACAGCACGGATTTCGAGAAATGCCTGACCCGGATCGAGGCCCCTGGGATTTTGGCGCATGGGTTTCTGGCGGGTCGACTGGACCATGAGCTTGCCGTTTTGAACACGCTGGCCCGGTACCCAGACATGCGGTGTATCCTGATCGGATCTCAGGATCTTTGTTTTCTCGCGCCCGCGCAACTACGGATCGACCTGACGGCCGGCACGCGGGTTTCGTTGTTTCCTTTGGCTCGCGTGCGCGCTGATGCGGACGGGTTGCACTATCCGGTCCGGAACTTGGAATTGTCGCCCATGGGTCAGATCGGCACATCGAACTCTGCGACTGGGCCGGTGGATCTGAGTGTCGATCAACGGGGGCTCTTTGTGATCTTGCCGCGCAGCTGTCTGAGGGCCAGCATCGAGGCTTTGGGTTTGATGGATGCAATTGAAGACGGGTGATCGCTTTGCGCTCGCAACCCCGCAACAATCGGCCTATATAGACCGAAATTTCAGCATCGGAGCCTTCCCATGACGTCGCTCTCTCCTGTCGATCTTGCGAAATCCTCTGCCGCACAGCGTGCGGTTTTGATGGTTGAGGATGGCATGAAGGTCGGCCTCGGGACGGGCTCGACGGCAGTGTTCATGGTAAAACATCTGGCTGAACGCGTTCGGCAGGAGAACTTGTCGATCACGGCTGTGGCCACATCGGAAAGCACCGCGGCACTTGCGCGCGCAGAAGGGCTCACGGTGGTATCGCTCGACGAGGCAAAGTGGTTAAACCTGACAATCGACGGCGCAGATGAGTTCGATGACAACTTCAATCTGATCAAAGGCGGCGGCGGGGCATTGCTGGTCGAAAAGATCGTTGCCACTGCGTCGGACCGCGTTGTGATCATCGCGGATCCATCGAAAGAGGTGGACACGCTTGGCGCGTTCCCGCTGCCCATCGAGGTTATCCCGTTTGGCTGGCAAACGACCAAGGCATTGGTCGAAGAGACGCTGGTTAATCTAGACGTACAGGGCCGCGACAGTGCGCGCCGGATGAACGGTGACACTCCGTTTCTGACCGACAACGGCAATTATATTCTCGATCTGCAGCTCAAGAAGATCGCCAATGCCCGGCGTTTGAGCCTGGTTCTAAATCAGGTGCCGGGCATCGTTGAGAATGGGTTGTTTATCGACATCGCGGACGTGATCGTGGTCGGAGCGCCCGATGGCAGTACCGAAATCCGCGACCTCACACCAGAGGAGGATCCGGCAGAACCGCCTGGCCCGTCCAACATATTCTCTAACTTGGTGGACGGCTGAGCTTTCAAGATGGTGACCGAAAGCTGGTATCAGGAAGGCACATTCCATGAGTTTTGATTATGATCTTTTTGTGATTGGAGGCGGCTCGGGCGGCGTCCGTGCAGCGCGTGTTGCATCATCAGGTGGGGCACGGGTGGCCCTGGCCGAGGAAAGCCGTATGGGCGGTACTTGCGTGATCCGCGGTTGTGTGCCGAAGAAGCTCATGGTCTACGCCTCCAGCTATCGCACCGCGATGTCGGAGGCCGTGGACTACGGCTGGAGCGTCGATATGGGCGCATTTGACTGGACGAAGTTCCGCACGCATCTCAACGGCGAGCTTGACCGTCTGGAGGAGATCTACCAAGGGCTTCTAAAATCCTCCGGGGTCACTTATTTTCTGGAACGTGCAACCATCGCCGATCCGCATACCGTGGAACTTGCCTCAGGTCAGCAGATCATGGCGAAACATATCCTGGTGGCTGCAGGTGGGCACCCGATCCGCCCCACGGGCAAGTATGATGCTGGTTTGGGGCTGGTGTCGGATGACATGTTTCATCTCGAAGCGCTGCCGAAATCCATGCTTATTGTCGGAGGTGGCTATATCGCCTGTGAGTTCGCCTGCATCATGAAGGGAATGGGTGTTGACGTCTCGGTCTTCTATCGCGGCGCACAGATCCTGCGCGGATTTGACGATGAGGCGCGCGGACTTGTGGCCGAGCAAATGGCGCGTTCGGGGATTGAAATTCACACCGGTACGAATGTCATGGATATGGTGAAATCGGATAGCGGGCTGCAGGTTCGCGGCACGAACGGGACCACGGCCGAGTTCGATCAGGTTCTGTTTGCCACAGGGCGCACACCGAACACAGCTGGGCTGGGATTAGAGAACACAGATGTCAAACTCGGACGGCGCGGAGAGATCCTTGTCGACGCATATTCCCAGACAGCGCAAGCTTCGATCTATGCGATTGGCGATGTGACCAATCGCGTCAACTTGACCCCGGTTGCGATCCGCGAAGGCATGGCGTTTGTGGAGACGGTCTTTAACGGCAACCCCACAAAGGTCGATCACGAGCTTATTCCGTCAGCCGTATTCACGCAGCCTGAAATGGGGACAGTGGGACTGTCCGAAGAGGATGCACGCGAACAGGAATGCGTTGACATCTATTGCACCTCGTTCAAACCGATGCAGCAAGCTTTTGTCGGCCGAGAGGACCGGGTGATGATGAAGCTTGTGGTCAGCCAGGAGACTGATGTCGTTTTGGGCTGTCATATTGTTGCACCCCAGGCGGGCGAGATGATACAGCTTGCCGGCATTGCAGTGAAAATGGGAGCGACCAAAGCGCAGTTTGATCAGGTCTGTGCGGTTCATCCAACCATGGCCGAAGAGCTGGTTACGATGAAATCGCCAATAAGAAGCGCTTGAAAATTGTGTCTTCACACCCAATTAGCAGTTCAAAGCATATCACGCGGATACCCAACACTTTACGACGATCAATTGAAGGGATGAACCTGAATGGCCGGGAATAATGGCGGACCATGGGGCGGCGGCGGAAATCGCGGCGGCTCCGACAACCGAGGCGGTGGTAACTCCGGCGGTGGCGGCAACGGCGGTGGCCCGGGCGGCGACGGGCCGCAGATACCCGAGATCGATGAGTTGATGAAAAAAGGGCAAGAGCAGCTGCGCGTCCTGATGGGCGGTCGTGGTGGCCGCTCCAATGGTCCGGGCGGCGGTGCCGGCGGTGGCGCGGGGTTCTCGAAAAGCTCGATCTGGATTGCCGCTCTTTTGGCGGTAGCGCTTTGGATCTTTGCCTCGTTCTACACGGTGCGTCCGGAAGAACAGTCTGTTGAGCTGTTTTTAGGTGAGTATTCTGCCACTGGGACCCCCGGCCTTAACTTCGCACCCTGGCCGATTGTTACAGCGGAAGTTATTCCTGTGACCCGCGAGCAAACCGAAGAGCTTGGCGTGGGCCGCGGCTCGGGGCGCGGCAGCGACGGGCTGATGCTGACCACGGACGAAAATATTGTGGATATCGATTTCCAGGTTGTCTGGAACATTAATGATCCTGCAAAGTTCCTGTTTAACTTGGCTGATCCTACGGAAACGATCCGCTCGGTGAGTGAATCTGCGATGCGCGAGGTGATCGCGCGTTCGGAGCTTGCACCAATCCTCAACCGAGATCGTCAGGCTATTGCCGACAATGTGCAGGATCTGATTCAGGCCACGCTTGATCAGTACGATTCTGGCGTGAATGTGGTGCGTCTAAACCTCGACCGTGCTGACCCGCCCCGCGAAGTGATTGACAGCTTCCGCGACGTTCAGGCGGCAGAGCAGGAACGTGACCGCTTGCAACGCACGGCGGATGCCTACGCGAACCGGGTTCTTGCCGGGGCGCGTGGTGAAGCAGCGCAGCAGCTTGAACAGGCCGAAGCCTACCGTGCGCAAGTCGTCAACGAGGCTGAAGGTGAGGCCAGCCGCTTCTCGGCGGTTCTGACCGAGTACAGCAAAGCGCCGGACGTGACGCGCAAGCGTCTCTATCTGGAAACCATGGAACGCGTGTTCGGATCGGTTGACAAAGTGATCCTGGATGACGCCGTAGAAGGCGGCGGTAGCTCGGGTGTGGTGCCCTATCTGCCACTCAATGAATTGCGCCGCGGAGGGTCGAACTGATGTCAAAAGGGCTAATGGGTTTGATCGCTCTGGGTGCGGTCGTAATGGTGTTCTTGTCCTCGGTCTTCATCGTGGACGAACGCGAAAAGGCTTTGGTCTTGCAGTTCGGGCAGATCAGATCCGTCAAAGAAGAACCGGGTCTGGCCTTCAAGATCCCGTTTATTCAGGAAGTCGTTCGCTATGACGACCGTATCCTGGCGTTGGATACAGATGTGACCGAGGTCACACCTTCTGATGACCGGCGCTTGGTTGTCGACGCGTTTGCGCGCTACCGCATCTCTGATGTCGTGCAGTTTCGTCAAGCCGTGGGTGTCGGTGGCATGCGCGCCGCAGAGGACAGGCTTGAAGGGATTTTGAACCCGACAATTCGTGCGGTTCTGGGCTCCGATGGTGTGACCTCAAACACAATCCTGTCGGCAGAACGCGGTGAATTGATGAACCGGATTACCACACAGGCGCGCAGCCGGGCGCGCCCGCTTGGTCTTGAGGTGATCGACGTGCGTCTGAAACAGACAAACCTGCCCGAACAGAACCTTGAGGCTACGTTCAACCGGATGCGCGCAGAGCGTGAACGCGAAGCCGCCGACGAGATTGCCCGCGGGGAGGAGGCGGCTCAACGGGTACGGGCGCAAGCCGACCGGACAGTGGTTGAGCTAGTCTCGGATGCGACAAAGAACGCCGACATTATTCGCGGTGAAGCGGATGCGCGCCGGAACAATATCTTTGCGCAAGCCTTTGGTGCTGATCCGGAGTTCTTCGAGTTCTACCGCTCTCTGACGGCTTATGAGCGATCCCTGCAGGGACAGAACTCTACCATGGTTATTCGCCCAGATAGCGAGTTCTTCAACTACCTGAAGTCGGATACAGGTCGTCCTGAGGTGAATTCCGGACAATGATCGGACACATCGCGTTGGGCATCGGCTTGGTGCTTGTAATCGAGGGGCTGGTGCTTGCACTGGCCCCGTCGCGCATTGAAGACATGTTGAAAGTCATCTTGGATATTCCGCCCGAGACACGCCGTCTCTTGGGTCTTGCGGCGCTCGCAGTTGGCACAGTTTTGGTGTGGATGACAAAATCTGTCTTTTGAGAAACCGGAAATTCATGCGATGCTGTTATGAATTTCACATAGATTTGACGCTCCGCGATCAACTTGCAATTGAATGCGGCGTAAAAAGGCCCAAGTCTAAGCTATCGAGCGCCCTGACATATTCAGGGACATCATAAGTTATCGGACGAACCGAATTGTTGGAGGAGCCTCAAGTGAACGCTCAAGTACGTACCAGATCCCTCACCTTGCGAGACGCGCGCCCCGTGCGCTCTGTACTGGCCCTGACCCTCGGGCTGCTGCTGGCGCTGAGCTACGCGGCGATGGCCCAGGCGAAGATGCCAGAAA
Organism: Pseudomonadota bacterium; assembly: GCA_039193885.1. GTDB lineage: Bacteria > Pseudomonadota > Alphaproteobacteria > Rhodobacterales > Rhodobacteraceae > Litoreibacter. The sequence continues at coordinate 7,900 of JBCCWL010000009.1, read as the reverse complement.
GTTTTGCGGACTTGGCCGAGCAGGTCAGCCCGGCGGTTGTGAATATTACGACCTCGACTACTGTGGCTGGGGTCAATCCGAACCCAGGTCCTGTGGTGCCCGAAGGCTCTCCGATGGAAGATTTCTTCCGTGATTTCATGGATCGTCAACAAGACGGCCAGCGGCCGCGGCGGTCTTCTGCATTGGGCTCCGGCTTCGTGATTTCTGAGGACGGATTTATCGTCACCAATAACCACGTGATCGAAAAAGCTGATGAGATCGAGATTGAATTTTTCTCAGGCGACAGGCTTGTCGCAACAGTCGTTGGGACTGACGCAAAAACCGATATTGCCTTGCTGAAAGTGGAAAGCGACACGCCGCTGCCGTTTGTTCCGTTTGGCGACAGCGATGCGGCACGGGTCGGCGACTGGGTCGTGGCCGTCGGTAACCCGCTTGGTCAGGGCTTTTCGGTTTCCGCTGGGATCGTCTCGGCCCGCGAACGGGCCTTGTCGGGCAGCTATGATGATTTCATCCAGACGGACGCCGCGATCAACCGTGGTAATTCTGGGGGCCCGCTGTTCAATACAAGCGGTGAAGTGATCGGCGTGAATACTGCGATCTTGTCGCCCTCTGGCGGGTCGATCGGTATTGGCTTCTCGATGTCCTCGAAAGTGGTGACGCAGGTGGTCAGCCAGCTCAAAGAGTTTGGTGAAACCCGTCGCGGATGGTTGGGTGTACGTATTCAAGACGTAACCGATGACGTGGCTGAGGCGCTGAGCTTGGAAACGGCTGCGGGTGCGCTGGTCACAGATGTGCCCGATGGCCCTTCAAAAGATGCCGGGATCGAAGCGGGTGACGTTATTACGATATTTGACGGCAATGAAGTGACGGATACGCGCGAACTGGTCCGCATCGTTGGCAACACCCAAGTGGGCAAAGCTGTCCGTGTGGTCGTCGTGCGCGACGGTCAGACTGAAACGCTCAAAGTGACCCTTGGGCGCCGCGAGGAGGCGGAAGCAACCGCTGTCCCGGCGGCCGTTCAGAAAGCCGATCCCGAAGAGGCTGAGATTCTTGGCATGAGCCTTGCAGTCATCAACGAAGAGTTGCGCACGCAGCTTGGTCTGGAAGAAGACGCGACGGGTCTTGTTGTCACATCCGTTGAAGAGAGCAGTGATGCTTTTGAGAAGGGCCTGCGTGCCGGTGACCTGATCGTTGAGGCCGGCCAGCAGAAAGTGGATGGTCTGACGGATTTCGAAACCCGTTTGGAAGAAGCCCGTGAGGGTGGCCGGAAGTCCTTTTTGATGCTGGTGCGTCGTCAAGGTGATCCGCGCTTTGTCGCGCTTTCCCTGAGTGAATAGACCCGACCTCTAAATCTTATCAAAATGTAAAAGGCACCTGCGGGTGCCTTTTGCACGTCTATGGCGCGGGTTTGGGGTAGAGCGCTTCTACGCTGCGGTTGTTGCCAGGGGGCTGCAGCAATGTGTCGAGCATGTAAGAGATGTCTTCGACATGTTCGGCGATGATATGGCAGACCCCACTTTCGCGTTGCAATGTTCCGGTGACTTTAAGCATCCGACCTGCAATGACAGCACGGCGATAGGTTTCGAATGTCTTCTTCCAGACGATGATATTGCTGATCCCGGTTTCATCTTCCAGCGTAATGAACACCACCCCATGCGCCGTGCCTGGGCGTTGTCGCACAAGCACGAGGCCGGCCACGCAGATCCGCGCACCATTCGGGGGGGCCTGCAATTGGTCATGCGGCAGGCATGAGGGGGGCTGCGGCCAGCGCACTTGCGGGGTTGGATGAGCAATCTGATCTTTGGTTGCATGCATAGAACAAATGTAGAACAAAAGCAGTAAAGGTCAATCCTTCAAAGGGGCTGGAAAAATAGCTCAAGACAGATTATCTCCAATGCCAGCGCATATTCCGAGGACGACCATGGCCAAGATCACTTACATCGAATTTAACGGGACAGAACATGTGGTTGATGTGTCCAATGGCCTGACCGTTATGGAAGGTGCTCGGGACAACAACATCCCAGGGATCGAAGCCGATTGTGGCGGCGCCTGCGCCTGCTCCACATGCCATGTCTATATCGCTGACGCTTGGGTCGATAAGCTTCCGCCTATAGAGGCCATGGAAGAAGATATGCTCGATTTTGCATATGAGCCGAACCCAACCAGCTCGCGCCTGACATGTCAGCTGAAAGTAACCGATGCGCTGGACGGTCTTGTGGTTCAGATGCCCGAGAAGCAAATTTGAAACGTCTTTCTGCTGTCTTGTACCTCGTCCTTGCGAGCAGCGCAGCGGCAGATGTCATCGAAACCGCCCAGTATACAGACCCCACCACGAGATACGCCCATGGTGTGCTTGGCGACGCTGTCGAATGGGGCGGTCTGCGGCTTGATTTAACCGATGGTACGACGCGTCAATTTCAACTCCCGATACATAGCGTTTTTGAAGACACAGAACCGCGTTTGGTCGATCTGGAAAATGACGGTGCGCCAGAAGTTATCGTGGTTGAAAGCCACAACCGCCAGGGGGCGCAGCTGGCAATTTACGGTACTGAGGGCAAGATTACCGCGACGCCCTATATCGGCACGTCATATCGGTGGCTCGCGCCCCTGGGGGCCACAGACCTAGATGGCGATGGGTTTACCGAGATCGCCTATATTGACCGGCCGCATCTGATCAAGACCTTGCGCGTCTGGCGGTACCAGAATGAAAATCTGTCACTCGTGTCCAGTCTTGCCGGCCTGACTAATCACCGCATAGGTGAGCCCGATATCGCCGGCGGTATCCGGGATTGTGGCTCCGGGCCCGAGATTGTCGTAGCAACGGCTAGCTGGTCGACCTTGGTTGCCGTCAAACTCGACGGTGAGACGCTCAGCGCGGCCGAGATCGGCACCCATGAAGGTCGCGGATCGTTTGACACGGCACTGGCCTGTCAGTAGGCCAGCTGCCTATTTGAGCGCGCGCCAGCCGATGTCCTGACGATAGAATCCGTCGGGCCAGTCGATTTGGTCGAGGGTCGCATAAGCCGCAGCGCGCGCCTGAGCGAGGCTGTCACCCCGCGCGGTCACGTTCAACACCCGGCCACCTGCGGCAGTAATCTCCGCCGCGTTGGCTTTGGTTCCGGCATGAAATACCATGTGATGGCTATCTTCAGCGACGGCGTCCAAGCCCGAAATCACGCTGCCTTTCTCATAGCCGCCCGGGTAGCCGCGGGCGGCCATGACGACTGTTAAGGCATGATCATCGGCCCAGTTGACCTTTGTTTCCGCAAGACGCTCTTCGGCGCAGGCCTGCATCAGATCAAGGGCCTGAGCCCCCAGGCGCATCATCAGAACCTGACACTCAGGATCACCAAATCGGACGTTGTATTCGACAAGCCGAGGCTGTCCGTCCTGGATCATCAGACCAACATAGAGGACGCCCTTATACGGTGTTCCGCGGCGCGCCATTTCATCCATAGTTGGACGGACGATCTGCTCAAGTGCTTTCGTCGCAACGTCCGGTGATAATACGGGTGCGGGTGAGTAGGCCCCCATACCTCCTGTGTTTGGCCCTGAATCCCCGTCGAAGGCGCGCTTGTGATCCTGTGCGGTCCCAATTGGCAGAGTATCCGTGCCATCGCAGAGCACGAAAAACGACGCCTCTTCGCCCTCCATGAACTCCTCTACGACGATCTCAGTGCCAGCCGCGCCAAATGCGCCGCCAAACATATCGTCAATGGCTGCCAGCGCGGTGTCGAGCTCCATCGCCACCACGACGCCTTTTCCTGCGGCCAAACCGTCTGCCTTGACTACAATCGGTGCGCCTTGGGCTGTCACATAGGATTTCGCTGCGGCTGCATCGGTAAACCTTGCGTAGCCTGCGGTTGGGGCATTGGCGGCGTCACAAATTTCCTTGGTGAAGGCTTTAGACGCTTCAAGGCGCGCAGCGGCTGCAGAAGGACCAAAACACAAGATCCCCGCGTCACGCAGCGCATCGGCAACACCAACCGCGAGCGGCGCTTCCGGGCCGATGATGACAAAATCGATGGATTGAGCAGAAGCGAATTCTACGACGGCATCGCGATCCTCAATATCAAGTGCAGCGCAGTCAGCGATCGCAGCGATCCCGGCATTTCCAGGGGCCACAATCAGACGATCGCATTTTGGGTTCTGATGAACGGCCCAGGCGAGAGAATGTTCACGCCCGCCACTGCCAAGGATGAGAATGTTCATTGCGCCCCCAAATTGGTTTCGCGGCTTTCCCCCGCGCCGAGCGCGTTTTAAGCTGGCCGGGAACGCTTCACAAGCAGGCAATACATATGGACCTGATCGACACCGAGGACGAGACCCCGCGCCGCAATGAGCCGGAATATACCGTTGCCGAAATATCGGGAGCGATCAAAAAGACGCTTGAAGGGACATTTGGGCGAATTCGCGTCCGGGGGGAAGTCGGACGTGTGGTGCGGGCCAGCTCGGGACATCTCTATTACGACCTCAAGGACGACCGTGGTGTGCTGTCGTGCAATACCTGGAAGGGACAGGTGCCCGGGCTTGGTGTGCAGCCGGAGGAAGGCCTCGAAGTCATTGTGACAGGTAAGGTTTCAAGCTACGGGCCGCAATCGCGCTACAACATGATTGTCGACAGTATCGAAGTCGCGGGCGAAGGCGCGCTTATGGCGATGCTGGAGAAACGGCGAAAAGCCTTGGCCGCAGAAGGGCTGTTTGATCAGCAACGCAAGCAAGCCCTGCCGTTTCTACCTGAGGTCATTGGTGTTGTAACCTCGCTGCAGGGGGCGGTTATTCGCGATATTCTGCATCGGCTGCGCGACCGGTTTCCCCGTAAGGTTTTGATCTGGCCGGTGGCAGTTCAGGGGGAAAACTGCGCCCCACAAGTCAGCGCCGCGATCAAAGGCTTCAATGCATTGACCCCAGGCGGTGCACTGCCGCGTCCTGATCTGTTGATTGTGGCCCGGGGTGGCGGCTCTCTAGAAGATTTATGGGGCTTCAATGAAGAGGTTGTCGTGCGTGCCGCCGCGGCTTCTGATATCCCGCTGATCTCTGCGGTAGGTCACGAGACGGACACAACGCTTATCGATTTTGCGGCAGACCAGCGTGCGCCAACCCCGACCGCTGCTGCCGAGTTGGCCGTTCCGGTGCGACTGGAACTTATGGCGAGCCTGGACAGCCTGGATAGCCGCTTGAGCCGGTCCCGCGCTGCGATGATTGAATCCCGCCGGCAACGGCTTGCAGATTTGTCCCGTGCTTTGCCGCGTCCTGATGAGTTGCTTCGCCCATGCGAACAACGTCTGGATGCGGCTTTGGCGCGGTTGCCGTCTGCTTGGCGTGCCGTAATCCAGACGAAATCGCGTGCATTTGAGCGAACGGGTGCGCAGCTTAGATCAGGGCTTTTGGTTCAGCACACCAAACAACTCAAAGCACGCGTCGACAAAAGCTCTGATGCTTTGATGCGGGTGCTGAATGCGGCCTTGGCCCGGCAATCGGCCCAGCTTGACGCGGCGGCGGCGTTGCTGACCGCGCGACCATTGCAAAGGGCCCAACGCGACATGTCAGACCGCCTGACCCGGCTTTTGCGGGATCTTCGCGTTTCCATAGAGCGCCAGATTGAACGTGATCGCACGCAGCTGGCCAGCCTCGACCGGTTGCATAGCACGCTGAGCTATACAGCCACGCTGGCGCGGGGCTACGCACTGGTGTGGGATGCGGGCACGCTTGTCTCCAGCGCCGAGCAGGCGGCGCAGGCTGGCGCGCTTGAGCTTGAATTCAAAGACGGCCGCTTTGCAACCGGCGGTACACAGCCTGGGCCCGGACGAGGCACGGGCCGTCGCAAACCTGCTTCGAAAGGCCCTACGGAACAGAAGTCACTCTTCGATGATTGACGGGGTAAAGGAGACACCCACACCGGGGCCCGGGCAGCTTAGCGGTTGCTTGTCCTGACCTGCAACGATCAGGTCATCTGCCGGATCATCTCCGATCACGCGGGCGGCCTTGCCAGTGCCGGTTTCCAGAAAATGCCAACATTGCGCGGCGGCTTGTCCATCATACAGGAAGCAAATCCCGTCGCCTTCGGCGAACCACACACCGCGCTGGCACTGCCCATCGAGAAAGGTCCAGATCACCCGCCTGTTTCTAAGATACTGTTCGGCCCCGTAAGCCACGCCGCGGCGATTGAAATACACAGTTGAGCCGGAGCTATAAGCGTCGAATTCTTCCGCGCTCATGATGGTCTCGGCCTGAAGGGGGCATGCAAAAATGCCTGTGATCAGCAGCACTCGGATCATCGGTTTTCACTCTTCTTCGATTGATGCGCGATAGGCAGCGACACGCGGGTTCATTAGACGTTTCCACCGTGCGGGCCAAAATGCAATCGCACCCATAACGGGGAGGGAATAGGGAAGGGTAGGCGCATCCTCGAGTTCTCGCAAACTGGTGTAGTGTCGCGTCGGGTGGCTATGGTGGTCGGAGTGGCGTGGCGCGTTCAACATCCAAAACCGGGCGGCCGAGTGGGGCGCATTCCAGGAATGTGCAGTCCCCACCGCCTCAAATCGGCCGTTGGGCAAGGTGGCACGTGCTAGGCCGTAATGCTGGACATAATCGCTGAGCAAAAGCTGCATCTGAGCGTAACCAGCCAGCGCCAGATGCCAGGCGACCCCGTGCCAACCGGCCAAAAGAAACGAAAGACCCAGCGCTGCAATCGCTCCCCCTACATAAACAAAATAGGGGTTTTCGAGGCCAGGACGCCGGCGGCGTTCGACCTCTAGGCCTGCCAAAAATGAGCCAATCCACGCGCGGAAATAAAACCGGTGAAAAGGCTCGTTCAGGCGCGCCGTATTCGGATCTTTCGGCGTTGCGACAAAGCGGTGGTGCACCGCGGGATGGCTACTGGAATGATGCCCGAAAAGCAGGCTGATAAAGACCCATTGCCCCAGTCGCCTGAGGCCATTTGCCTGTGAATGAATCAGTTCATGCGCATTCGAATTGCTGACCTGGCCCAAATAGAGCCCAATACAAATAAAGAGCCCGATTTTTTCGACTGTTGTGGTGTCCGGGCCCAATCCAGCAAGGCTCCAGACGGTACCGAACAATAGCACCGGGTGCAGCAGGGCCAGGCTTACATTCAGCGCTTGGCCGGCCTCGCTTGGCAGATCTTCGCTGATCTCTGTTTCCGGAATTGTAAGGTCTGCAAATGCAACAAAAGCAACAATGTAGAATACCGCGATCCAAATGCTCCATCCGCCAACGGCCAGTCCAGCCAACAGGAATGGTACCGGGGCCAACGTTGCCAGAGCAAACGGCCAAACCGGGGGTGACGCTGGATAGATCAAAGTGTTAGCGGTCTTCATCAGGCTAGACTAGCAGCAGTCGACGCGAAACGAAATTCCTTGCCTACAGGTTGGCTGGAAATAGCTGCGTGCCCGCCAGAAATTGAGACGGACCCTACCTCTTCCATCCCAGCGCTGCGCGTATTAGGTGAAGAGAAGACGAACAAGCGGTGCGCCATGTCCTTTTTCAAGAAGCTGAAGAACAAGTTGTTCAAGTCCTCCTCGAAGTTGGAGGAAGGACTTGATGCGATCGTCGAGGATGGTGGCGAGGAAGAGGTTGTCGAATTTGATCAACCGCAGACCGCCAGCGATAGCAATGGGCTTGACGCGGATTTAGGTAGGATCGAGCCTGAGCCTGAGCCTGAGCCTGAGCCTGAGCCTGAGCCTGAGCCTGAGCCTGAGCCTGAGCCCGAGCCTGCCGTTGAGAAGTCGGTTGACGAAGCTGCCGGCATAGAAGAGGTCATTCCCGAACCCGAACCCGAACCCGAACCCGAACCCGAACCCGAACCCGAACCCGAACCCGAACCCGAACCCGAACCCGAACCCGAACCCGAACCCGAACCCGAACCCGAACCCGAACC
>JBCCWL010000008.1:0-143615 GCA_039193885.1 Pseudomonadota bacterium | reverse complement strand
TGTTCACAGGTTTTATTAGATTTCGTGCATTGAACGCGGCAACACACTGCCCCATATTCATCTCATCAAACGGGCAACAGCCCAATCACACACACAAGCCGAAATGGCTAACACACTGAATATACTGGAGTATGAAAATGAAAACCTTGATCGCAACAACCGTAATCGCCCTGTCCCTGTCCGTTCCTGCCGTCGCTCAGGTCGGTAACCCAGCCGCCTTCTTCGCCCTGAACAATGACAGCGCCGCTGAGCGCATCCTCGGCAACACATCTGTCGGTGACACTGCCGCTGCAGAAAGCAAAATCGCAGCTTACAACGACAGCCCTGCTGAAAACACCGTTGTCGAAGGCTCGCAAGTCACACGCGGCCAAATCGACCAGGCCCGCGCATTCTTCGCCCTGGACAACGACAGCGCTGCTGAGCGTATCGTCAAGTAAGCCCCCCTCTCAGGTCTTCCCCTCCCTTAGCCTGAACAAAAGCCCCGCCAAAAAATCGGCGGGGCTCTTTTGTGCAAAAACATCAGGGGAAATCGGGTATAACACGACCGCCCGGCCTGTCAGATTTTGCCATCGGTTTCGGCCTGCTCATAGGCCTCGATGATCCGGGCAACCAGCGGATGACGAACAACATCCTTTGATGTGAAATAATTGAAACTGACGCCTTTTACGCCACGGATCAGCTCTTCGGCATCTCGCAGCCCGGATTTCACGCCCCTTGGCAGATCGACCTGGCTGCGGTCCCCTGTGATCACCATGCGCGATCCCTCGCCCAAACGGGTCAAAAACATCTTCATCTGCATAGTTGTCGCGTTTTGCGCCTCATCAAGAACGACAAATGCATTTGACAGGGTACGACCCCGCATAAACGCCAACGGTGCGATTTCGATCCGCTTCTCTTCGATCAGCTTTGCGGCCTGCTTGCCGGGCAGAAAGTCATTCAGCGCGTCATAGAGCGGTTGCATATAGGGATCGACCTTGTCCTTCATATCCCCAGGCAGGAAGCCAAGACGCTCGCCCGCCTCGACCGCGGGGCGGCTCAGGATAATCCGGTCGACCTTGCCCGCCAAAAACATCGAAACACCAACAGCAACCGCCAAATAGGTCTTACCCGTTCCAGCCGGGCCAATGCCAAAGCCGAGCTCATTTCGAAACAACGCTGTCACATAGTCTTTCTGTGCCTGAGTACGCGGCTCAACGGTTTTCTTGCGGGTCTTGATCTCGACCTGCCCGCCTTTAAACATCTCAATCTGGTCACCGTGCCGGGTGCCTGTGCCACGATCAGTACCACCCATTCGAATTTCGGCAGAGATATCGGCAACCGACACGTGTCGCCCCGATTCCAGACGCGCATAAAGCGCGTTCAGGACACGAGCGGCTTCTATCCGCGCGTCGCCCAGAACCGCCAATTGATTGCCGCGCCGGATGATCTGAACACCCAGTGTATGTTCTATATGGGCCAGATGTTTGTCAAATTCGCCGCACAGATCAATCAGAAGCCGGTTGTCAGGGAACTCGAGCAGCAGCTCATGATCCGGATCACCCGCATTTGGCGGGTTCAAGGCACTGAATGTCAAATTGCGGCTCCTTTTGGAATTCACTATTTATGGTGGCGTGCAGGCGCACGTAACGCAAGGGGTATGCGCAAATCTTCATAAAAAAGAGATATTCCTGCGATGCCTAGCCCGAAGCCGAACTCTCCGGTTTTGCAGCCAGAAATCCCGCAGGATCAACGCGATGCGGCAGCGCGGCGTCTTCCAGGTATACAGCCTGTGCCAACGTCAAATTGGTTGACCATTGACACCGCCTATTCGGATCAGTTGGCGCAAAAGGCGCGATTGATGGCTCAGCGCCGCGAAGAGGTTTGCGTCTGCCTGGACGAGGCGCACCCTGCAGCACAAGAGCTGATGACCGAGGTTTTGCACATTCTGCAATCCCATGCAGGTTTTGATATAAACAGGTATCGTGCTCTACGGCCCGACGGGGTCCGCATAGATCTGGATTGGGAGGAACCACTGGTCTGCCTATCGCAGCTGATCCAGGAAGATCTTTGTATCCTGCAAAAGCATTCGGACACTCACGTGTTGACCGGTGCATTGCTGTGTTTCCCGGCGAGTTGGACCCTGTCCGAGAAAATCGGGCGCGGACTTCCCGACATTCATGTTCCGGTTCCAGAGTATTCAGACGTAATTGCGCGGCGGGTTCAACGGCTGTTTGACGGAGTTCAGATTGGCCAGCCCTTGTGGCGCGCAAACTTGCTGAACTACACAGATCCAAGCCTCTTTCATCCAAGGCTCGAAGCCGAGCCCCGGCACCGGGACCATGCGGATGCTAAGTTTGAACGTTCTGAAAGACAGACACTTTTGCGCCTTCCCGAAAGCAGGGCTGTCATCTTCGCGATCCATACGTCGATTGTGCGAAGTGGCTAGAGCAATTCACCTGAAAGAGAATTGCTAACGCTGGCGGTAACGCGCACTTGGGCGATCTCACCGATCATTGAGGCCGGTGCGTCAGCGTGAACCGCATGAAGATACTCGGATTTTCCGATCAGCTGGCCCGGATTGCGGCCTGATTTTTCAAACAGGACTGAGACAATACGTCCAACCATCTCGGTTTGCGTCTGTTGCTGTTGCTCGGACAAAAGTGCTTGAAGGCGGTGCAGCCGCTCGGTCGCCACAGCTTCAGGCACGGCTTCTTTCTCGGCCGCCGGCGTGCCGGGACGAGCCGAATATTTGAAACTATAGGCCTGGCCATAATGGACCTCGCGAACAAGCGCCAACGTGTCTTCAAAGTCCTGGTCGGTTTCGCCAGGGAACCCGACAATAAAGTCACCCGATAACAACAGATCCGGACGCGCCGAACGGATCCGCGCAATCAGTTCGATGTAGCCAGCCGCGGAATGCTTCCGGTTCATGGCTTTCAAAATCCGGTCCGAACCAGACTGAACCGGCAAATGCAGATACGGCATCAACTTTGAATTGTTGCCATGGGCCGCAATCAGTCCGTCATCCATATCGTTGGGATGGCTTGTCGTGAACCGGATACGGTCCAGCCCGTCGATCTCCGACAGTGCATCGATTAAACCGCCAAGCCCGCCCGGATGCCCGTGATACGCATTCACGTTCTGGCCGAGCAGCGTGATTTCCCGAACGCCGCGCGCCACCAGCGCCCCGGCTTCGCGCAAAATTCGGTCCGCCGGGCGCGAGACCTCGGCTCCGCGCGTATAGGGCACAACGCAGAAGGCACAAAACTTGTCGCAGCCTTCCTGCACCGTCAAAAACGCCGTGGGCCCACGGCGGGGCTTCGGGCGCGCCGGAAGATGTTCGAATTTGTCTTCGGTTGGAAACTCTGTGTTGAGCGCCGCTTCACCGCGATCCAGTTTCGCCATCAGATCGGGAAGCCGGTGATAGGCCTGCGGGCCCACAACCAGATCGACAAGAGGTTGGCGCCGCATGATCTCCTCACCCTCGGCTTGTGCGACGCAGCCCGCGACCCCAATCTTCAGGTCAGGTTTTTCGTCTTTCAACGGGCGCAGCCGACCCAATTCGGAATAAACTTTCTCAGCCGCCTTTTCACGGATATGGCAGGTGTTGAGCAAGATCATATCCGCATCGGCCATGTCGGTCGTCTCGACATAACCCTGCGCGCCCAGGGCCTCGCCCATGCGTTCGCTGTCGTAGACATTCATCTGGCACCCGTAGGTTTTGATGAACAGTTTTTTTGGTGCCGACATGTCGAGGACTCGTGCAAAAGGAAGCGGTGATGACGTGCGGCTTATCTCAAAGGGCTAGATCTTGCAATTGGCCCGCGCATGCGGTCTGTTGATCGAAAATAGCGCCGTGAGGCCCAACCGATGCAGTTCAACACGCTCCAGGCTTTTACCGCACGCGCGGCGCAGAGTCTTCCTGCCAAGGGGCCGGTTGCGTTGGTGCTTTTGGAAGATGCCTCAGAAGTCACCACAACGTTGGAGCATCTTTCCAAACAGGGTTTTGACACCGTAATCGCTTTTGGCCGCAAAGATTTGCTGCCCGAGGCCCCGAATGACACCGTTCATACGGTGGTTCAGAACATGCATGCTCCGGGCGCGATGGAGACAGTGGTGAACGCGGCAATCGGCTGCTTTCCAAACCGATGGATTTTCTACTGTTTCAATGCCGAGTACTTATTTTTTCCGTTTTGCGAAACGCGCTCAATACGCGAAATGACAGTTTTCAGCGAAGAAGAACGACGGCATTCAATCCTGACCTTCGTTATCGATCTGTACAGCAACAGGCTGAACTCTCACCCAGATGGCGTGGATCCCGAAAGCGCATATCTCGACAGATCAGGATATTACGCCTTGACGCGATTCCGCGACGGGGTGGCACTTGACCGGCAGATGGATTTCTTTGGCGGTTTGCGCTGGAGGTTCGAAGAACATGTGCCCTGGGCGAAAAGACGCATAGATCGTGTGGGACTGTTCAAGGCCCATAAGTCACTGAAATTAAATCCTGATCATACGTTCAACGACGATGAGTACAATACCTATGCCTGCCCCTGGCACAATAACATCACCGCCACGATTTGCTCGTTTCGAACGGCAAAGGCTTTGATGTTGAACCCTGGATCGATGCATGAGATTCCGCATTTTTGGTGGAACAACTCCACCAAGTTTGACTGGCATTCAACGCAATTAATGCAATTGGGGTTGATGGAACCCGGGCAGTGGTTCTAGGCGTGGTCGAGCTTTGGATCGGCACGCCCAACTTCAAACTCGACACAAAAAAAGCGGCCCGCATTGGGGGCCGCTTTGTTCGTCTTCGGGGTGTAATTTAGGCCTCGATTGTCTCGGCTTTCTTAGTGACCCGCTTTGGTTTTGCAGCTTTTGCGATCTCGATCTGACGCGGCTTCAAAGCCTCTGGGACCTCGCGCACAAGATCGATATGGAGCATGCCGTCAGCATGCTCGGCACCGCTCACCCGCACATGATCGGCAAGGTGGAAGTTTTTCTTAAATGCACGTGTCGCAATCCCGCGATGCAGGAAGGTTTTGTCCTGAGCGGTGTCGGCCTTGGATGCTGCGACGACCAGGGCATTTTCGCGCTGTTCAACGTTGAGATCTGCGTCAGAAAAGCCTGCGACGGCAATCGAGATACGGTAGCTGTCGTCGCCAGTTTTTTCAATGTTATAAGGTGGATAGGTGGAGGTTGTGACGTCGTTGGTCAACACCCGATCCATGAGGTCTGCAACACGGTCAAATCCGACGGTTGCACGGTAAAGTGGGGCAAAATCATAGGTTCTCATGAGAGTTCATCCTTCAAGATAAGCAATGGACAGTGAGGCGACCTTCCATTTCGGACAAGCCGCTTGGTGTAATCCGGGCCCGCTTTTGGCACCCGAACAGGTCTGATGTGGGAACGCGTGTCGAGCCTGTCAAGACCCGCGCAGGCGAGATGCGTCTAGGGCCTTACAAACAAGGCACCTGTCTGTGAACGTGCCTGCCCCAGTGTCAGCTTTCGAGCTGGCTGACGCTGGCGTTGAAACACCCCATCCGAGGTCTCAAGCAATGCCAGCAATGTCCCCAAATGGTCTTCCAGACCAGCAGCGATCGACACTTTCTTTGACTGCCATTCTGCCTTGGCCGACACCACCGACATGATGCGAGGAATTCCGTCTTCAATGGCAAAAATAGGCGCGCCCGAGGCACCGAAATCCACATCGCATGACGTCACAAACACGGAGGTCTTGTTGGCGATGACATGGCAGGTTTCCTGGATTGAGGGTGCGTCCTCGCGATCCTTTGCGTAAGACACAACCTGGACCTCTTGCCCGAAATATCCTCTTTGCGAGGTTTCGAACGGGCTAATCGCTTTGTCTCGAATGGCGCGATCAAGCTCGATCAACGCCAGATCAGTGGCATATCTTTCATAGGTCTGAGCACCGTCATAAACATACTCGGGGTGCAAAATCACGCGCCGCACATTGCGGTATGCGGAGGCGCGTCCAGAACGAAGCCCGGCCAAAAACTCAACCTTCGAGCTTTCAATTCGCTTGCCAGTACGTTTGTTGAAAAAACAATGTGCAGCGGTCAGAACTAAGTCATCCGCTATCAATGTGCCGGTGCAGAATCCGATGCCGCCGAGATTTATCCGTCCAACGCCCCGCCATGTTTTGGACGCATCCAGAGAGTTGAGCGATTGCAGCTTCGTCGCCCGGTTCTCAAAAAGGCCTTGGGCTGACGCCGGGCCACACAGAAAAAAACCTGCAATTGCAAGAACCTGGATGAAACGCTGCATAGTACCTCAAGTCGTGACCGATCTTACGCCGATCTGTTTGGCATGAGGTTACGGCGAAACTTGGGCCAGAGGTAGGCGCTTTTTCGAGCCCGCGTCGACCGGTGGCGGCAAGGTCACATCAGCGCAGCTGCGGAACCTGCGGTGCATCGGAAAGCGCAGGCGGTATCGGCCCACCAGTGGCCCAGTCCAAGAGCTCGACCGTGTGCACCATCGGGACCTTCGTACCGGAACCGATCTGCATCATGCAACCGATATTACCAGCAGCAATAATGTCGGGGTCTTTGGCCTCCAAAGTGCGAATTTTTCGGTCCTTCAACTTTGTGGAAATCTCGGGCTGCATCAGATTATATGTGCCTGCCGAACCACAACACAGATGCGGATCGGCCGGTTCCAGTACGCTAAATCCCGCACGCTTCAGCAAAGTTTTCGGATGTGTTTTGATCTGTTGGCCGTGCTGCAAGGAACAAGCTGCGTGATAGGCGACCTTCAGGTCTTTCGGCTCTGCTTCTGGCAGATCTAGTTGGATCAAAACTTCAGATACGTCTTTGGCCAAAGCCGCCACCCGCTTGGCCTTTTCCTCCAAGGGATGGCCTTTGAACATATGACCGTAGTCTTTGACTGTCGTCCCACAACCCGAAGTATTGATGACAATCGCGTCCAGGCCCCGTTCGATTTCCGCGCTCCACGCTTCAATGTTGCGCGCGGCGGTCGCATGACTTTCGTTAGTCTTGCCCATGTGATGGGTTAGAGCTCCGCAGCAACCGGCCCCTTTGGCTATAACAACTTCTGCCCCCAACCGCGTCAGCAGCCGGATTGTGGCGTCGTTGATGTCGGTATTTAGTGCCTTCTGGGCACATCCCGTCATCAACGCCACCCGCATCTTCCGATCGGGAACCGAGAAGGTTTGCGGATCATCATTGCGAGAGACAGGCGGAATACGCTTTGGAGCCATGGCAAGCATCGCACGCAGTCGCGCGTCCGGGATCAGGGGCGCAAAAGGCTTTCCAATCTTGGCCAGCAGAAGCGCCACCCGAAACCGCATCGGATAGGGCAAAATCCGTGCCAAAAGCCATCGGAGCGTTTTGTCAGACCATGGCCGGTCATAGTGTTTTTCGATATAGTCGCGGGCGTGATCGACAAGATGCATGTAATGAACCCCGGACGGGCAGGTCGTCATACAGGCCAGGCAAGACAAGCAGCGATCAATGTGTTTGACCGTTTTTTCATCCGGCTTGCGGTTATTCTCTAGCATATCCTTGATCAGGTAGATCCGTCCGCGCGGGCTGTCCAATTCGTCTCCAAGAACCTGATAGGTTGGACAGGTCGCAGTGCAAAACCCACAATGAACACAAGTGCGCAGGATCTCGTTAGAACGCGCAACGGACGGATCGGTCAGCTGCTCAGGCGTGAATGTCGTTTGCATGAGACGCTCCCATCAGGCCGGAATTTAATATGGCACGCGGATCAAATCGCGCCCTCAACCCCTGAGCCAAAGCTGCGATCGATGCGGGCTCAGGTTGGAACATCGCGATCCCCGGTGCCCCACGAACTCTGGTCGCGTGACCGGCAATTCCGTCGAGTGGTGGCCGAAGATCCTGACCAGGCGCGCAGAGCGCCCAGATCAACCCACCGCCCCAATCATATCGCAGCGCAATACCTGGCAACGCGGCGCTGACGCGCGGAGCATCTGAAGGTTTGACCGAGATCCGCCAAACGTCTCCGGTCTGCGTCGCAAAATCAGTGACATTGGCGACGTTATCCCAATATGCGGCACTCTCATGATCCAAGATCTGCGCCTGTCCAAATTGCACCAAAAGCTCACTCAATGCCTTGGCACGATAGGCCACCGATGCCTCAAATCCCTCCAGTCTCAACGAGGTCTCTTGGCGGGCTGGATCATGCGCTGCCCCGGACACTTCAAAAGGCGAGCCCAAGCCCAACGACATGGCTTCTATGGCTTGCGCCACGCTGAGCCCGCCAAATACCAGTGTCTTCACATCAGCCACACCCGGCAGAACCTTGAATGAGACTTCGCTGAGAATCCCCAGGGTGCCGAAACTGCCCGCCATGAGCTTGACCAGATCGTACCCGGTGACATTTTTCATCACCCGCCCACCATTCTTGATCACGGTGCCCGTTCCATCAACGAACCGCACCCCAATCAGGCTGTCGCGACAAGCCCCTGCCATGATGCGGCGCGGCCCGGAAATATTGCCGGCCACAACGCCGCCAATCGTAGGCACTCCGGTTGTACCCATCAGAGATCGGTGATCCATAGGCTCAAATGCAAGCCTCTGATTTTCTTTAGCTAATATTGCCTCAACTTCGGAAACAGGGGTTCCAGAGCGCGCCACGAGTGTCAGGGCACCAGGTTCATATAGAGTAATGCCCTGCAGTCCAGATGTACTCAAAAGAGCACCTGAGGTTTCAATCCCTCGGGTACCACCGCCTTGAACGGCAAAGGGCTGAGAGGATGATTTGACGATATCCGCCAGTTCGGCTTCGCTCTGAGGCGCTAACACGATGCTGTTCCTTTTTGAGGCTTATAGTTCTGCGGTTAACCGGTCCGACGGCTTTCGGACGCCGTAAGCGGAAATACCTTGGCAGGGTTCAGCAACCATTTTGGGTCGAACACATCTTTGACCTTCATCTGGAGCTCAAGATCTTCAGGGTCAAATTGGTCAAACATCAGGTCACGCTTTTCGATTCCAACCCCGTGCTCACCTGTCAAACAGCCCCCGGCCTCCACGCAAAGGCGCAAGATGTCGGCCCCCATCGCTTCACAGAGTTCCAAGTCGCCCTCTTTGTTGGCATCAAACAAGATGAGCGGATGCATATTGCCATCGCCCGCATGAAACACATTGCCGACGCGAAGCCCGTAGTGTTCCGACAACTCACCAATTCGACGCAACACCATCGGCAAAGACGAGACCGGGATCGTTCCATCCAAGCACATGTAGTCGCTAATCTGACCAATCGCGCCAAAAGCGGACTTACGACCCAGCCAAATCTTCGCGCTCTCTTCAGGTGACGTGCTCTCGCGCAGCTCAATCGGGTCGTGGCGGCGCGCAATCTGCAAAATGACGCCCAGCTGCTCATCGATTTCGGCGTCCGAGCCTTCCACCTCGACAATCAAAAGAGCCTCGCAATCTGGATACCCGGCCTGTGCGAAATTCTCTGATGTTTCAATGCACAACCTATCCATGAACTCGATCGCGACGGGCAGGACACCGGCTTTGATAATGTCGGCGACACAAGCCCCTGCGACCTCACTGTCGTTGAACGCCATCAACACTGGACGTGCCCCTTCAGGTTTTCGAAGAATGCGCAATGTGGCCTCGGTAACGACCCCCAATTGGCCTTCCGAACCGCAGATCAGACCCAACAGATCGTAACCAGGCGCGTCCAAATGTGCGCCTCCTATCTCGATGATTGTCCCATCCATCAACACCATCTTAACGCCCAACAGATTGTTGGTTGTGACGCCGTATTTCAAACAATGCGCCCCACCTGAATTCATCGCGATATTGCCAGCAATGGCACAGGCAAGCTGCGAAGACGGATCGGGTGCATAGAAGAAATCCTCCTCTTCCACCGCGCCGGTGACCGACAGGTTGGTCCGTCCAGTTTGGACCCGAATATAGCGGTCACTATAGCTGGTCTCGAGCACGTCGTTCAGACGCGCCACACCCAAAATAACACAATCGGCGGTCGGCAGGGCGCCTCCGGCCAGCGATGTACCAGAGCCGCGCGGCACAACCGGGACACCCTCTTCGTGACAGATCCGCAGGACCGCAGAGACCTCTTGCGTTGACGATGGCAAAACCGCGCAAAGCGGCGGGCACCTGTAGGCGGTCAATGCGTCGCATTCATAGGCCCGGGTCTCAGCCTCCTCATGGATCACGGCATCATCTGGAAGCACTTCAAGCAAACGCGCCACGATGCGCGGCTTGCGGGCAATGACCATCATATCGGGGGGTGGCATTTCCATGATTTGGCTCCAATTGGCTGTATTGGTAAAATCTTATTACCAATTTAGCGCCATGACAAGTCTAACTCTGCAGCATAGGTTGCCAGCATGAGCCTTTTCGACCATATCTCCCTGCTCACCTTCTATGACCTCGGCGCATTAACATTTACTTTTACGCTTTGGCTCTCCCTGTCCTGGTTGATCGAACATCCGATCAAAAACCCGTCGGTTACGCTTATCATGGCGGATTACAGACGTGCCTGGATGCAAGAGTTAATTACCCGCGAGCCGCGAATTTTCGACGCGGCGATCCTGTCCAGCCTGCGCGAGGGTACTTCATTTTTTGCCTCGGCCAGCATGATCGCCATCGGTGGCCTTCTGGCGGTTATCGGCAATACAGACCAGATTTCTGTTGTCGCAGAGGACCTAACAAGCCAAAGCATTCCAGCCCTGATCTGGCAGATCAAGCTTTTGATTGTTGTCATTTTTCTGACCCACGGCTTCTTGAAATTTGTCTGGGCAAACCGTCTGTTTGGCTATTGTGCCGTGATCATGGCAGCTGTTCCCAATGATATCGAGGATCCCAATGCACGGACGGTCGCCGCGAAAGCTGCAGAGGTTAACATTCGGGCAGCATGGAATTTCAATCGCGGATTGCGGGCTATTTATTTTGCCCTTGGGTCATTGGCCTGGCTTCTTGGACCGATTGCCTTGGTGATTACGACGGTACTGGTTGGGTGGCTCATCTGGAATCGGGAGTTTTCGTCACACGCGAGGTCTATCTTGCTGGCCACCCCAGACGGCATCATCACTCCTGCGGCGTCTGACACGTAAACGTGAAGGCTAACAATATATTAACTCTGTTAGGATCAGATCATGAGAAGAGTTTTGCTTCCACTCTTATTGGCTGCTGGCCCTGCAATTGCAGGGCCGGCGGTTATTGAGCAGGTTGAAGCCCGTCAGCAAGGCGAAACCTGGTCCTTTTCCGTAACCATCCGCCATGGCGATACTGGCTGGGACCACTATGCCGATGGATGGTCAGTGAACGCGCCAGACGGAACTGAGCTTGGCTACCGCGAACTTCTGCACCCACATGAAAATGAACAGCCCTTCACCAGGTCGCTGAGCGGCGTGTCGGTTCCCGATAGCGTAAACGAAGTGGTCATCCGCGCCCATGATTCCGTCCACGGTTGGTCTGATCAGGTCTATACGCTCAACCTAAGGTAGCTCGGAAGACAAGATGATTGGGAAGAACACCCCACCCGACCAAAGACCGAACCATTGAGCCCCATCATGCTCGGCATGGGTTCCTATATCGACCAACCGGTAGAAACTCTTTCGATCAATCAGCGCCTCGAGGTTACGACGTACCAAAATATAAGGCGAAGGCTCCCCGCTCGCGTCGTAGGACACGCGGATCGTAAGATCGGCCCCGGCGCGTACGATGTCACCGACATGAGTCTCGAAGACCAGCACCTGGTCTTTGCCAGCACCCTCGACAGTGAAATCTATGGCAACAAAAGGTGCATCGTCGACAGTGATTCCTACCTTCTCAACCGGAGTGACCAGAAAGTAGTCGTCCCCATCCTTGCGCAAAATTGACGAAAACAACCGAACCAACCCCGCACGGCCAATGGGCGTTCCAAGGTAAAACCACGTGCCGTCTCGCGCGATTCGCATATCTAGATCGCCGCAAAACGGTGGATTCCAGTTCTCAACCGGGGGCAAACCGCCTTTGCTGACCTCTTGTGCGGAGGCAGCTAGGCTTTCTGCCGAAGGAATATCAAGCTTTTGTGCACCACGACCCTTTGCCATTTAACCTCCGCGCCATATCTGCCTTAGTGTAGCTATAGATATAGAACCGCTTCAGGAGACTTGCCATGGCCGATAGCGAAACACCCGAAGACCTTGTTGCTGAGATCGAGGCCCTTGGGGCGAAACTATCGGAGGCGAAGTCCTCAATCGCGACCACGCTCGTGGGTCAAGACCGAGTGGTCGACCTGGCACTCACTGCCTTACTGTCGGGCGGCCATGCCTTGCTGATGGGTTTGCCGGGTTTGGGTAAGACCCTTTTGGTCGACACGCTATCCACTGTCATGGGGCTCAGCGCCAATCGGGTTCAGTTTACACCAGATTTGATGCCGGCTGACATTTTGGGGTCAGAAGTGCTGGAAACCGGCCAGGACGGCACTCGCGCTTTTCGGTATATAGAGGGGCCGATCTTCGCCCAACTCCTGATGGCAGATGAGATCAACCGTGCGTCGCCGCGGACACAATCCGCACTGCTGCAAGCTATGCAGGAACGGTCGGTTTCAATTGCAGGTGTCGATCACCCATTGCCTGCACCGTTTCACGTGCTTGCCACACAGAACCCATTAGAGCAGGAGGGCACCTACCCGCTCCCCGAAGCCCAACTCGACCGTTTCCTCATTCAGATAAATGTCCGCTATCCTGATCGCGACACCGAGCGCGATATACTTTTGGCCACCACGGGCACGGCACAATCAGAAGCCCATGAAGTCTTCACCGCCGAGGACCTGATCGCCGCACAAACAATCGTGCGCCGCATGCCCGTGGGGGATGCGGTGGTCGAGGCAATCCTTGATCTGGTTCGCGCCTGTCGCCCGAGCGAGGCCGAAGCAACGGAGCTGGTTAAAAACGCTGTGAGCTGGGGACCGGGTCCACGCGCGGCGCAAGCCTTGATGTTGACGGTGCGCGCAAAGGCGCTGCTTGATGGACGCTTGGTCCCGTCGCTCGAAGATGTAGAGACCATGGCCGATCCCGTCTTGTCGCACCGGATGGCCCTGTCCTTTGCAGCACGGGCAGAGGGACATGATTTAAGCAACCTCATCGCAACAGTAATCGACAGTCTAAAAGCACGTGCGGTGGCGGCCTGACGTGAACAACCAGGACATTGCCTCCACGCCAGCTCAATTGCGCCACCGGGCTGAAGCCCGCGCAGCTGCATTTCCGGCGCTATTGGCCGAAGCTGACCATCTGGCAAGCACAGTTCTTCTAGGCAATCACGGCCGACGCAGAGCCGGTATCGGTGACGAGTTCTGGCAATATCGCCCAGCAGAACAGGGCGATGGTCTGCGCACGATCGACTGGCGCAGATCGGCGCGTTCGGATGCGCATTTTGTCCGCCAAAAGGAATGGCAAGCCGCTCAATCGGTGATGCTGTGGGTCGACGATGCGCAATCCATGACCTTTTCGGGCGGCACCGACCGACCGCCAAAGGCCCATCGCGCGCGGGTCATCGCTTTGGCCCTTTGCATTCTTCTCAACCATGGCGGCGAGCGGTTTGGGCTTGCAAACCAGGGTACACCGCCACGCCACGGCGAAGGCCAGCTTGGACGCATTGCAACCCATCTGATGGCTGCTGCCGGAGAGGCCGACTACGGCACGATCAATGCGCGAGTCTTGCCGCCCGGTTCGAAGGCCGTTTTCATCTCTGATTTTCTGGCCGACATGGCCGCCGCCGAACGGGCCCTGACACAAGCCGCAGACCGTGGCGTCAGTGGCGCGCTTATTCAAGTTTTGGACCCAGACGAAGAATCCTTCCCCTATGACGGTCGCACAGTGTTCCAATCCATGACCGGCGCACTGGAATTCGAAACTCTCAAGGCAAGATCGCTTCGTGACGCCTACCTTGATCGTCTGGCCCAGCGAAAATTTCATCTTGATCAACTGTGCCGGCGGACCGGCTGGCGCTTCATGACCCACCATACAGATCAGCCAACAACTCAAGCGTTGCTTTGGCTTTACCAAGTCATGGAAGGCCTGTGATGAGCGCTTTGGCCTTCACCTCCCCATTGCTGCTATTGGCTTTGGTAGCTTTGCCAATCTTGTGGTGGCTTTTGCGCGCGGTCCCGCCAGCCCCGATCAGACGACGCTTTCCAGGCGTTGCGTTGCTGCTGGGGCTGACCGATGATGAAAGCCAAACCGATACAACACCGCTCTGGCTGCTGCTGTTGCGCATGGCGGCCGTCGCCGCATTCATAATTGGGTTCGCCGGTCCTGTCTTAAACCCTGATCGCGAGTCTCCAGGATCCGGACCGCTGCTGATCGCCATGGACGCAAGCTGGGCTTCGGCCCGCGACTGGACATCCAGAACCAACCGGGTCGAGGCGATCATTCGCGAAGCAGGGCGGGACGGACGGCCAGTGGCTTTGGTTGCCTTGACCGACCTGCCTGCTCTGGATGAGACGAACACACTTACCTTCCAGGGGGCAGAAGCCGCCCTGACAGTTCTACCTGGAGTAGAGCCAGCCCCCTGGCGCGCCGGACCCGACGCTTTGGCGTGGGCTTCTGCATTGACAGGGCGGTTTGACACGATCTGGATTTCAGACGGATTGAACAGCCCCGAGACCGCAGATCTGGTTCAGGCGTTCTCGCAACGCGGCGCATTGAGCGTCATCGAAAGCGCACGCAATGTGTTCGCCCTACCCCCGGCCGTATTTGAAGACGGTGCGATCTCACTGAACGTTCTGCGTGCAAAGGGTGGACCAGATCGCGTCATGACGCTTGCCGCGATTGGCCCTGATCCAAACGGAAACGAACAGACATTGGCGGAGATTGACGCCGTTTTCCCCGCCGGCGAAACGACATCCAACGCACGTCTGAGCCTTCCCACTGAGTTGCGCAACAGGCTGCGACGCTTCGAGATTGCCACGCAACGCACCGCGGGTGCGGTTTCGCTGACCGACGATGCGCTGAAACGGCGTGAAATCGGTCTTATCTCTTCTAACGAGGGTCAAGAGGCGCAGGATCTACTGTCACCGCTGCATTACTTGCGCAAGGCGCTCGCGCCGACGGCAGATCTGATCGAAGTCGGTCTTCTGGACATGATACTGGCCAATCCTGACGCCATTGTCTTGGCGGATGTGGCGACGTTTTCTGACGGCGAAGCCGAGGCGCTGGCCGAGTGGATCGAGAATGGTGGCTTTCTGGTTCGCTTTGCCGGACCCAGACTGGCCGCCGCGTCGCTGGAAAGCGACGATCCTTTGATGCCAGTGCGCCTTCGGGCGGGCGGACGCAGCGTTGGTGGCGCGATGAGTTGGGGAGAACCCAAGAGTCTGCGCCCCTTCGGTCAGGACTCGCCATTCTTCGGCCTTTCCGTGCCCGAAGATATTCAAGTCACAAGCCAGGTTGTGGCCCAGCCTGACCCGGACCTGGCAGCTCGCACGGTTGCATCACTCACCGATGGTACACCCTTGGTCACGCGTGCTGCACAAGGGCAAGGACAGGTGGTTTTGTTCCACGTCACAGCCAACGCCGAGTGGTCGACCCTGCCGCTGTCTGGCCTCTTTGTGCAGATGCTGGAGCGGCTGGCGATCTCGACCAGACCAGCTGAGATTTCGGCCGCAGATCTGGCTGGCACCACTTGGGTTCTGGAAGAACGGCTTGATGCCTTCGGCGAAGTCCGCCGCTCTGATATCGCCCCTGGCGTGGCAGGTGAGGTCATGGCCCAGCGCGATCTGAGTGCCGATCTGCCGCCCGGGCTCTATTCCGACGGTGAACGGGTTCTTGCTCTCAATGTCACCGCTTCGGATACTGAAATTACTCCCGCCTCCTGGCCGGCTGGAACTCTGGTAGAAAACATGGTCGCCGCGACCGAAACGCCACTGATGGGACTGTTTCTGATGCTCGCACTGGCCTTGCTGGCCGCCGACATCCTCGCGTCTTTGTGGCTGTCCGGCCGGCTTGCCGGTCCACGCGTCAAAGGCCCAGTCGCGGTTCTACTTCTGGCGATGTCGCTCTGGTCGCCACAGGACGCCCATGCGCAGACAACAGAAGATAATCTCGCGCTAGCGGCGACGTCCGAAGTCGTTCTAGCCTATGTACGCACCGGCGACGCGCAACAAGATCGGTTATCGCAGCAAGGACTTACGGGTCTTGGCCAAAGTCTGTTTAGACGCACTTCGGTTGAACCAGCAGACCCGATCATGGTGGATCTGGAAACGGATGAGTTGAGTTTTTTCCCGTTGATCTACTGGCCTGTGGTGTCAGGCCAACCGACGCCCTCGGCGCAGGCCTATGCGAAACTCAACAGGTACCTGCGTACTGGCGGAATGATCCTGTTTGACACCAAGGACGCCAATTTGGGTGGCTTCGGATCCTCGACACCTGCAGGACGCAAGCTACAACAATTGGCGCGTCCTTTGGACGTTCCAGCGCTTGAACCGATCCCCAGCGACCATGTTCTCACGCGTACGTTTTATCTATTGCAGGATTTTCCGGGCCGCCATGCAAGCCGCGACGTTTGGGTCGAAGCTGCCCCTGCAGATGCAGAACGCGTTCAAGGTCTGCCGTTTCGAAACCTCAACGATGGTGTCACACCTGTGCTGATTGGCGGCAATGACTGGGCGTCAGCCTGGGCGCGTGATGAGCGCGGCGCGCCGCTTTATCCTGTTGGACGCGGCTTTGGGGGCGAGCGCCAGCGTGAGCTGGCAATACGCTTCGGGATCAACCTGGTAATGCATGTGCTGACGGGCAACTACAAGTCAGATCAGGTGCATGTACCGGCCCTGCTTGATCGGCTGGGGAATTGAGATGACCGGCTTGATTTTCGATCCATTGGTGCCTTTCGCCGTGGTCTTGGTGGCCGCGGGGCTGATGTGCCTTTTCGTCATTCTCGCCCTTTGGCGAGGCCTTTCAGGATGGTGGATCCGGTCATTGGCAGCCGCAGTTTTGCTGCTTGGCCTCGCAAATCCCGCGCTGCAAGACGAAGATCGCGAGCCGTTGTCAAATATAGTCGTGATGGTTGTGGATGAGAGCGCCTCTCAACGATTGTCGGACCGGGCTGATCAAACCGCCCAGTCCGTCGAGAGTTTGACCCGTGACATTGAAGCAGAGGGGATGGAACTGCGCACCGTCGTCGTCGGTGACGGCGTCGGTGATGCCGGAACCGAGCTTATGACCGCGATGCGCGAAACTCTGGCCGAAGAACCTCGCGCGCGGATCGCCGGGCAGATCTTCGTAACTGATGGACAGATGCATGACACGGTGCGTGCACCGGAGATGACCGCCCCGGTCCACACAATTTTGACCGGGCGCAAAGGCGACTGGGATCGCCGCCTTGTCGTGAAGAACGCGCCAGCATTTGCGATCCTGGGTGAAGAAATCACCCTGACCCTGCGCATCGAAAACCAGGGTGATGTTCCGTCTGACCAAACAGGGCGCGTGCGGCTAACCGTCTCGATCGACGGCGACGAACCGCGCCCGTTCCAGGTTCCGGTCGGCGAGGATCTGGAATTGCCGATTACCTTGCCCCATGGTGGCATGAATGTTCTGCAGTTCCAGCTGGATGTGGATGAGACCGAACTGACAGATCGAAACAACGCCGCCGTTGTTCAGATCAACGGGGTGCGTGACAGGCTTCGGGTGCTTCTGGTCTCGGGCGAACCCCATGCTGGAGAACGGACCTGGCGCAATCTGTTAAAGTCGGATTCCGCCGTCGATCTTGTGCATTTCACAATTCTACGCCCACCGGAAAAACAGGACGGGGTACCGGTCTCTGAGCTTTCATTGATCGCCTTTCCGACACGAGAGCTGTTTCTCGAAAAGATCGAAGAGTTCGACCTGATCATCTTTGATCGGTACAAACGACGTGGGATCCTTCCCGCACTCTATTTTTCATCCATCGCTGATTATGTCTCCAATGGTGGCGCAGTTCTGGTTGCTGCCGGGCCGGATTTTGCCTCTGCCGACAGCATCTATCGATCGCCGTTGGGCGACGTACTTCCCGCTGAACCAACCGCACGGGTGTTTGAGCGGGGGTTCCGTCCAGAAATTTCCGACCTGGGCAATCGCCACCCTGTTACAGAGGGGCTCGAACGGCTGGTGCCAGCTCAGGCCGATGTGGACAGGCCGTCTTGGGGCCGCTGGATGCGCCAGATCGAAGTCCAGCCAAAAGGCGACGGGCAAACAGTGATGACGGGGATCGACGCTACTCCGCTTTTGACGCTGAATCGCGTTGGCGAAGGACGAGTGGCGCTTTTGGCGTCAGATCATGCATGGCTCTGGCACCGTGGTTTCGAGGGCGGCGGTCCTCAGCTCGAACTGCTACGCCGCCTCGCGCATTGGATGATGAAAGAGCCTGACCTGGAAGAGGAGGCTCTTTTTGCCACGGCAGAAGGGCAGTCCATGTCGCTGATCCGCCGCTCGTTGTCGGAAGAGATTGGCGAGGTGACCGTTACCAATCCCGATGGAAGTGAAGTGACGCTTCAGCTTGAAGAAGTTTCGCCTGGTCGCTTCACCTCTCAATATGAGGGCCCAGAGCCGGGCTTTTACCGGATCGTCGAAGGCGAAGAGGAGACCGTCATCGCTTTGGGCCCGTCGGCGCCCCGTGAGTTTGAAGAAACGATAGCCTCAGGAGAAAAACTGACCCCCTTCGTGGACGCAACGCGCGGCGGGACATTCAGAATTGAAGACGGCACGCCCGATATCAGGTTGGTGGGCGAAGGCCGGAACGCCGCGGGGCGTGGCTGGATCGGTTTAACGCCACGCGATGCCTACATCACAACAAACCTCACTGTGACCCCGCTGGTTTCACCGTGGCTCTTCTTGCTGCTGGCCTCGCTCTTGAGCGTTGCAGCCTGGATGCGAGAAGGTCGCCGCTAGTCTGTCCATCACGAAACCGTTAACCGCTGCTGCATCAACGTTTTCAATGGCTTACAGGAGATCTGCGCATTTACGCACAGATCGCGTTCGCAGGCAGGCTATTTTCAGGCTGTTTGGGTGTCTATCTGTCTTGCGAACTGAACTCAACGAGACCCGGACACGTGACACGCCAATTGTTTGCCCATATCGTATTTTCGGCCATCACGTCTGGCCTGATGTCCGCACTCGTCTGCGGCCTCGCCACCTATAATATGGGCGGCTTGTCCAAGGCGTTTATGCATGTGTGGTTCGGAGGCTGGCTGTTCGCCTGGCCGGTCGCTTTTGGTGTTTTGGTTCTGATTGGGCCGTTTGTCCGCAGCAATGTGTATAAAGCGTGCCGTTGCCCGCTCTCGGGACCCAGTGAGGCGCGCATGAAAGAAGAAGAAGTTTAAAGCGTTCCTTTAGCCTCAAACATCTCCCAGGCCATCTTAAGATATCCCGACTTGAACGAGTGGCCGCCCTCGAAAAGGCAAAAGCCAAGACTGTCGCCCGCGGCGTTTTCTCGTAGCTCGCAACCCATATCCATCATCCGGCTCTCGGATGCAGCAGCGAACGCACCGTATTCGGCATACATGTCCAAGGCACCGGGAACCTCTCCCTGTTTGGTCTGAGCAATAGGTCGTCCCATTAAGGGTACAGTTCGGTCCGCATCACCGTGAATGTGAAGGATCGATGTGGGCGGCGAGGAGCACGTCTGTGGAACAGGGTCCCAGAACGTCCCAGAGATCGGCACAAATACATTAAAACTCTCAGAGCGGTGGCACGCCAAGTTCCAGGTCATCATCCCACCCGCCGAGAAGCCCGTTGCCATCAATTTATCGGTATCAATCGGGAACCGGGCCGCCGCATCTGCGATCACGTTGTCAAAATAATCGAATTCTTTCTCGCCGGAGTTGGACGGATCGGAAGGTGCCCCAGGAATAGCCCAGTCATCACGGGCCGATTTGGTTGCGATCAACGCCACGCCAAGCTCATCGGCGACAGCCTTGATATTCCCATTGCGCATGATGCCTGCCGCAGTACCACGATAACCATGGTTAAAAACAATCGCTCCGACTTTCGAGGCGCCATCATGACCAACGGGCATGTAAATTCGGTAAAATCGATCGCCAATCTCACAATCGCTGTCAGCGCCACAGGCGTATGCAGGCAACGCCAGCGCAAGAAAGACGGAAAAAATCGCAATAAGTTTCATTTCAAAAATCCATAGATTGGCTGGTCGAAATGGTCGCGCCCGCACATGTCGGTTGCAAATCAACAATCCGTTAGGAAGCGGTAAAATACGCCCGCGCTTCAATGCGCCTCCGCCCAGTTTTTCCCCTGCCCGGCGTCAACAACCAAAGGAACAGAAAATCTCACCGCAGGGTCGGAGGCGTTTTCCATCACGTCGCGGACCCGCTCGATCACCTGCTCGACAGCGTCTTCCCGAACCTCGAAAATCAGTTCGTCATGGACTTGCAACAGCATCCGGCAGGGCAGGTCTGCGATTACAGCTGGCATCCGGATCATCGCCCGGCGAATGACGTCGGCTGCTGTGCCCTGAATCGGCGCATTAATCGCCGCGCGGCGCGCAAACCCGGCATGCGGACCTTTGGCATTGATCTCGGGCGTGTTGATCTTGCGACCAAAAAGCGTCTGCACGTAGTCATGCTGTTTCGCAAATGCAATCGTGTCGTCCATATAGGCTCGGATCCCCGGAAACCGTTCAAAATAACGATCGATAAACCCTTGCGCATCGGCACGGGGAATCCGCAGATTGCGCGCCAGCCCAAAACCCGAAATGCCGTAGATCACGCCGAAATTGATTGCCTTGGCTTGCCGGCGAATGTCCGGCGTCATCTCGGCCAGCGGCACATCAAACATTTCCGAGGCTGTCATGGCGTGAATGTCTTGACCCTCCTGGAAGGCTTGCTTGAGCGCCGGAATATCGGCGATATGCGCTAGAATTCGCAATTCGATCTGCGAATAGTCAAGCGAAACCAATACGTTGCCGTCTTCCGCCACGAAGGCTTCACGAATACGCCGCCCTTCCTCGGAGCGCACCGGAATATTCTGCAGGTTGGGATCGGTTGAAGCCAGCCGCCCAGTATTCGCGCCAGCGATAGAGTAGCTGGTATGCACCCTCCCGGTGTCCGGGTTGATATGGGTTTGCAGCGCGTCCGTATAGGTTGATTTAAGTTTCGATAGTTGACGCCAATCCAAAACTCGCCCCGGCAATTGGTGCTCGGTAGCGAGGTCCTCGAGAACATCAACACCGGTTGAATAGGCTCCGGTCTTGCCCTTTTTGCCGCCTGGCAGCTCCAGCTTGTCAAACAGGATTTCGCCAAGCTGCTTGGGCGAGCCGACATTGAACTCCTGACCCGCAAGCTCGTGGATCTCTGCCTCTAGACCAGCCATTTTCTGGGCAAAGGCATTCGACATGCGCGACAGCGTATCACGATCAACTTTGACACCGTTCATTTCCATTCCAGCCAAGACCGAAATCAATGGTCGCTCCAGCGTCTCGTATACCGTGGTCACCTGTCGCTCATGCAGTTTCGGCTTGAACGTCTTCCATAGCCGAAGCGTGATATCTGCATCTTCTGCCGCGTAAGGGATAGCCTCGTCGACCGGAACGCGATCAAAGGTGATTTGTGATTTCCCGGTGCCCAGCAACGATTTGATCGGGATCGGTGTGTGACCCAAATAGCGCTCTGACAGCGCATCCATCGCGTGATTATGCAAGCCAGCATGCAAGGCATAGCTCAGCAACATCGTGTCATCGATTGGAGCGATATCCACACCGTACCGCGCCATGATCTTTGCGTCGTATTTCATGTTCTGACCGATCTTAAGGATCGAGTCGTCTTCCAATACCGGCTTCAACGCGGCCAACACATCCGCCTCAGGCAATTGCCCCGCAACCAAAGTGTCATCCGCGAAAAGACCGCTATCGCCGCCGCCTTGCTTATGCCCGGTCGGAATGTAACAAGCCTGTCCCGGCTCAACCGACAGCGAAATACCAGCAAGCTCGGCGGTC
Source organism: Pseudomonadota bacterium (assembly GCA_039193885.1). Lineage (GTDB taxonomy): Bacteria > Pseudomonadota > Alphaproteobacteria > Rhodobacterales > Rhodobacteraceae > Litoreibacter. The sequence continues at coordinate 121,692 of JBCCWL010000008.1, read as the reverse complement.
ATTTCATCAAGGCCGGTGGTTTCCGTATCAAAAGCCACGTAGCCACGTTCGTAAATCCGATCTATCCAGTCTTGAAGCGCTGACATATCGGTCACCGCGTCATACTGCGCATCCGCGAAAGCCGGCATGTCAGGTGCCTCGGCCTCGGGTCGTTTATCTTCGATCACCGGGGCTTCGACGTTGAGTTTGTCGGCAACCCGTTTGGTCAGCGTTCTGAACTCCATTTCAGCCAGAAACGCCATAAGCGCCTCGGGATCAGGGTCCTGAACCTCCAGATCATCCAGCGTGAAGTCCAGCGGCGTTTCGGTATCCAGCGTAACCAGCTTTTTCGACAGCTCGATCTGCGCGCGATGATCAATCAATGTCTGACGGCGTTTGGGCTGTTTAATCTCACCCGCATTATCGAGTAGATCTTCCAACGTACCGTAATCATTGATCAAAAGCGCCGCAGTTTTGATCCCAATCCCAGGCGCGCCAGGAATATTGTCCACCGAGTCGCCGGCCAGCGCCTGCACGTCGATCACCTTGTCCGGAGCCACGCCAAACTTGGCCAAAACACCCTCGGAATCGATGGTAGTGTTCTTCATTGCGTCAAACATTTCGACGCCAGCCCCCACAAGCTGCATCAAGTCCTTGTCTGAACTAATGATCGTGCAGCGACCGCCAGCATCCCGGGCATTAACTGCAAGCGTTGCTATAATGTCGTCGGCCTCATAACCCTCGATCTCTTCGCAGGCGATGTTGAAGGCCCGTGTGGCCTGACGGGTCAAGGGGATTTGCGGGCGCAAATCTTCAGGCATCGCATCCCGGTTGGCTTTATACTGATCGTAGAGGTCGTTTCGAAACGTATGGCTACCCTTATCGAAAATGACCGCAACATGGGTCACATCACCACCGGCATTCCCCTCGACATAGCGCTGCAACATGTTGCAAAAGCCCGAGACCGCGCCAATTGGCAAACCATCCGATTTACGTGTGAGAGGTGGCAACGCGTGATAAGCCCGAAATATAAAAGCCGAGCCATCGATCAGATGCAGATGACAGCCTTTTCCAAATGCCATCCGGCTACCCCTTTGTTCACCCTACTCGCCTGAAGCTATGTAGCTTTCATGCACGATTTTCTTGTCGCAATACGGGCATTCAACATAGCCCACATCCTTCGGGATCTGCAGCCAAACCCGTGGATGACCCAAAGCGCCCTCGCCCCCGTCACAGGCAACACGATATTGCGAAACAGTCACGGTTTCAGGTGCTTGCGTGGTCATCGTGGCACTCCCAATCGAACGTCTGTTGCATCATAGCCGCTCTGCGCTTGCCCACAAGAGGGCTCCTAATGTGCAAGCGGCGTACTTTCAAAAACCGCCAGGCTCGAGTCGCCGGATCTTAGGCCGGTGCCAGCATACGACCCAGTCCGCGCCCACCCAAAATGTGAACATGCAGATGTGGAACTTCTTGCACACCAAACTGACCTGCATTCGAAATCGCGCGGAACCCATCTTGGCTGACGCCTTCAAGTTTACAGACCTCACCGATGGCACGCATGAACCCGACAAGCTCCGCTTCGGAGGCCTCCTGCGTAAAGTGGTCCATGGAAACGTACGGCCCCTTGGGGATCACCAGCACATGGGTGGGAGCTTGCGGATACAGATCGCGAAACGCCAAGGCATGGTCACTTTCGTAGACCGTATCATTTGGGATCTCACCGCGAAGAATCTTCGCAAAGATGTTTTGGTTATCGTAAGAAAAGGGCAAAGCGATCTCCTTAATCTACAAACAGATAGTCAATGGCCAGAATATCGCGCGCCTTGGCCTCTGGTACAGACAGAAACGAGGCCAAAGCTGCAGTATTTTCCGCCTCACCCTGCGTTTCAGACAACCGAAATCGCGCCGGGAAATTTTGTGCCCGGATCTGGTCATGCTCGAAGACGAAATTCTCACGCAATGTCGGAAGCAATCGGTCAATTGTTTCTTTGGGTGTCATATCGCCTGCAAGCCCAACGCGCATTGCGTGGCCCAAGAGGTAATCGTCCTCGAATTTGCAGTTGATCTCAAGCAATTTGGCCTGTGCCTGATCACTAAACAAATCAAGGATCAGATCCAGTCGCGACGGATCCAAACAAATGATCAGACGGTCCGTTTGGTAATGCTCGAAGACAAGCCGAAGCAACGCACGACGATGGCGGTTGCGCTTACCCATTGTACTTTCGATATTGCCCAAGTCCGGTATCAGCGTCTCTTCTTCATCGAACAGATATTCGACCCCGTGAATATTCTCGATCGCGGCGATGCGGGCCAGGAGTCGTTTGGCTACATGCCATTTCTTGCACGCAATCACCATGATTTCGCGATCGCGCCCAAGGCTGGCTTCACGCTCCCAGAAGCGCGGGGCAAAGCGCCTGCCAATCCGACCGCGCCCAGTCAGGAATTTGTGCAGTGTTACGCCCTCATCCGACGTCTGAAAATCAGTTCGGTCCGAGGCATAAAGATCACCCAGGCGTTGGCGTAATGCCTTGGCATCCGGCGATATCTTGCGCGCGAACAAAAAACCTTGGCTGATCAAAAGATCGTAGTGATCATCGTAAAACGTCACTGGCATCCCATAGTCCGAGAACATCAAGAACGTAAGCGTCCGGTTTCTGATTTCCGGATCCGGGACCACATGGCGCACAAGGGTCTGAAAGAACGTCTCATCTGGGATCCACGTAGACTTAAAGAAGCGCAAAACGTCGCGACGCGTGTCGCAAAAATCCATGATCCACTCGATCGTCCTGCGCCGCAAACACCACCATTGCGAGCCGATCATCATTTGCAAATCAGCTGGGATATCACGCACAAGATTAAATCTTTTTTGCAGGTTATAGGACGTGTAAAACAGCCATTTTCGCGCCCGTTCGTTAAAGTAATGCCGGTAGATCAGTCGATCTTCCTTCATCCCGGTCTTGATCCAATCGGACTCAAAAAAGTCAAAACTCTCAATGTAGTCGACATCTTCACTGTCCAGAAACTCATGCGCATACTTGACCGATTTGATGGCCATGCAATCCCCTGACAGCATGTAGAAATGCGTGGCCCTGGGAAAGGCCACCATGCCGGCACGAATGGCCTCCAACGTGGCTTGCACGAGGGACCATTCGCCCCAACCGCACCGCACGCGACGCTCAGCAAAAACCACATTCGGATTATCTTTGAGGGCGTTTCGGATATCCCGGTATGCTTGAGCGCTTGCTGACGCATCGAAATGGATCGCCATGCAATCACCCACGGCCGTCAATCGGCGCGCCTGCGCAATGATCGCGTCAGGGTCCTTGTGGCAAAGCAATATGAAGGCAATCTGGGCCATAATCCGTCGATGATCCGCTGAAGGAAGAACAGGCATAACCGGTTTTTAAGTTTCGTTACCTAAACAAACCGGGCGTTGAAGTTACAGGGCGAGTTTGGTTTTGTAGTGCCAAGTGTGGCGAAAACGTAAACACAGCTGCGAGTATGAGGTCAAAATGGGATTTCCAGGAACCTGGATGACACAGAGTGAAAGCATGATCTATCGGGTCGTGCCGAAATGCGCCTGCTCTTCCATCGGGCAGATTATGTATTACTCAGATCATGGCGAATTTTTTGAAGGCGACATTCACGACGCGCGTGAGAAGATCCACAAATGGGCCATTGATAGCAGTCAAGACCGCATCACTGATGCGGTGACCTCTCATGAAGCTTTTGCTTTCACCTGCGTGCGGAACCCCTATGGTCGCATTCTGTCGAGCTTTTTTGACAAGATTTGCGGGATTCAACGCAATGGCAATCGCTATCGCGGCAACCTTGTTCCGTTGCTTATTCAAAAATACGGGATTGAGGTCGGCGACCCCGAAAACGGGTTCGAGTTTGATCAGATTAAAAGCTTCCGCAGGTTTTTGTTGTTTGCCCGCGACACGATCCGTTGGCGCAGGCCTATGGACCCCGATATCCACTGGTCCGCCATGTCGGGGCACATCTCGACATTTATCGTCAATGGCGGGCGCTACGACAAGATTTTCGCCGTCGAACAATTCAACGAAGGTATGCAAAACGTGCTGGACGCTGTTCCAGCATCTCATCCCATGGAAGTTGCAAAGATTCCCCGGTTCAACGAAAGCGAAAGCCATGGACCAAAACGCGCCCATAATGTCGAAGACTATTTCGACGATCTGTCGATGCATTTGATCTACGAAATCTACAAGAAGGATTTCAGGCTATTCAAATACGACTTCGAGAACCCGAGCAACAAAATGCCCTTGGGCGAAATTGATCTGGACGAAGTCCACGCCAAGCTGGGAGATTGACCTCCACGTCACTCGCTACGCGTTCAATCTAGTGAGCTCTTCTCCCGTTGCCCATCCAGAGCTAGTCAATGCGAAGGCGCTAGGAAGCGTTGAAAATTTTGATGGCCGCTCAGAGCAACCCCATCGATCCAAACAAAGCCTTGAGATCGGAATCCGGGCGCGCACCTATATGGCTTATGATTTCCGAAGCGCCTGCGCATCCCATCCGTCCACAGGTTTCCAGGTCGTAGCCTTGCGTGAGGCCCCACAAAAAAGCGCCAGCAAACAGGTCACCGGCCCCCGTAGCATCGACGATGTCGACCGCCACCGCTGGTGCATGCCAAAGCTGTCCTTGCGAGAGAATATGCGCCCCATGCACGCCATCTGTGCAGGCCAAGATCTCAACCTCGTTTCCAGCCAGCTCGAGGGCGGTGTCAAACGCGTCGGTCTCATACATAGACAACAGTTCGGCCCGGTTGCAAAATAACAGATCCACATGATCGTTGATCAGCTTGCGAAAAGCTTCGCGGTGCCGGTCGACACAAAACGGATCGCTCAAGGTCAGCGAAATACGACCACCAGCCGCGCTACAGGCCGAAATTGCTTTGTCGAACGCCGCGACGGAGTCTGGCCCATCGAACCGATAACCCTCCAGATAAAGCCAATCGGCATCGGCACATTGGGCTGGATCAACATCATCAGGGCTCAGAAATTCTGTCACACCCAAATAAGTATTCATCGACCGTTCGCCATCAGGCGTCACCAATACAATGCAACGTCCCGTTTCGGCCTCATGATCTTTTGCAGCGAGTGGTGTTTCATAAACAGCGCCTTGGCTGCGCAGGTCATGAGAGAAAATCGCACCAAGCTGATCATCCTTGACTTTGCCGACATAGGCTGTCTGCCCGCCGAGATGGGCGATGCCTGCAATCGTATTTGCCGCTGATCCGCCCGAGATCTCTTTCGCGGGACCGATCAGATCATAAAGCTCTGCACCGCGGGACAAATCCGTCAGCTGCATGATCCCCTTTTCAATCTTGTTGTCTTCAAGAAAGCTGTCAGGACATTCCCAAAGAACATCAACCATGGCATTCCCAATGCCGACAACATGAAACGTCTTGCTCACAGAATCTTCTCCTCGAAAAGGCACAAATCGCGGATCAGGCAATTTGTACATACGGGTTTGCGCGCCTTGCAAACGTAACGCCCGTGTAAAATCATCCAATGATGGGCGTGCTGTTGGAATTCAACTGGAATATTGTCTTCGATGGCACGCTCCACCGCATCGACATCTTTCCCTGGACAAATTCCGGAGCGGTTTCCCAAACGAAAAATATGTGTATCCACCGCCTGTGCAGGATACGACCACCACATATTCAGTACGACATTGGCCGTCTTGCGACCTACACCTGGAAGCGACTGCAGCGCCGCGCGCGAACTGGGAACTTGCCCGCCATATTCATCAACGAGGATCTGGCTGAGCTTGATGACATTCTTGGCCTTGTTTCGATACAAGCCGATGGTTTTGATATGCTCGATCAAGGCGTCTTCCCCAAGCGCCAACATCTTTTCGGGCGTGTCCACCCGCTTGAACAAGGCCTCTGTTGCCTTGTTGACACCAACATCGGTGGACTGGGCCGATAACGCGACAGCGACAACTAAAGTATACGCATTTGTATGATTGAGCTCACCCTTTGGGGTCGCTTCTGCAGCCTGGAACCGCGAGAATATTTCGCTAAGTGTGCTATAGTTGAGTTGCTTTACGGCTCGGGCTGACATGAAATCGGTATGCCAACTCTCTGGCCTGCGAGCAATGCGCAATATTCGGGTCGCTCCGCTGGTCTTCTGCTTCTAAAACAATTGAAACTTAAGGAGGCTTCAATGGCTGCGGAAGACACCTACCACTACGGCGTCGTGAAACGCGCGATCGACGTAATCGACGCCCATAGCGGGTCGAAAGACCTGTCCCTGGAAGACTTGGCAGAGCGCATGCAGATGAGCCCGGCGCACTTTCAAAGGGTGTTCTCGCGTTGGGTGGGTGTGTCGCCAAAACGCTACCAGCAGTATCTCTCGCTGAGCCATGCAAAGACCTTGCTGGACGCAAATTTTACCACACTTGAGACTGCCGATAGCGTTGGGCTGTCAGGCTCCAGCCGATTGCACGATCTATTCACTCGGTGGGAAGCGATGAGCCCTGGTGACTTTGCTCTGAAAGGCGCAGGTCTGACGATCAACTGGGGCTGGTTCGATAGCCCGTTCGGACCAAGTCTGGTCATGGGCACAGAGCGTGGTATCTGCGGCATCGGGTTCGCGGCCGAAACAACGCAAGACGCAACCCAAGACGACCTCAGGGCGCGCTGGCCGGCCGCAACCTACCGCAAAAACCCTGATGCATTGGCACCCTGGGTCCAAGCAGCTTATGGTCAGATTGAGGGCGAAGCTCCGCTTTTTCTGATCGGCGCACCATTTCAAATCAAAGTGTGGGAAGCTCTGCTGCGAATTCCGTCCGGGCAGGTGACAACCTATTCCGAAATCGCTCAATCGATCGGGTCCCCAAAAGCAGTGCGCGCGGTGGGTACGGCGGTTGGCCGCAATCCGGTAAGCTGGTTGATCCCCTGCCACCGCGCCTTGCGGAAATCCGGGGCCTTGGGCGGATACCATTGGGGACTACCGGTCAAACGGGCCCTCTTGGCCTACGAATCCGCACGCCGTGAAGCGGTATAAGGCGATTTCCTGCCGGTCACGGGAATTTGCCTTAAGTGTTATCCATGCGCTTTGCTATACTTCGTGTCGAGGCCCCGAACGAGGGTCGTAACGAATAAGGCAGTCGAGCAAATGAACCGTTTACTTCTTCCAGCGGCAGCGGCCGTGATCACTCTTGGTGCATGTACTGATCCGGGATCGATCAGTAACTCAAATCCGAACCAGAACACGCAGACCGGGGCCATTGTAGGCGGCTTAATCGGTGGCTTGATCGGGTCGTCTTCCAGCAGCGACAAACTGGCCAAGGGCGTTATTGGCGCAGGCATCGGGGCGGCCATCGGCGGCGTGATCGGACAACAGCTCGACAAACAAGCCGAAGAGCTTCGCAGAGATCTCGACGATTCAATCGATGTACAGAACACCGGAGAAGAATTGGTCGTGACGATGCCGCAGGACCTTTTGTTTGGCGTGGACAGCACCACTTTGCGCGCTGATTTGCGCAGCGATCTTAATATTCTTGCCACCAATCTGAATGACTACCCCGATACGACCGTGATTGTGGTTGGTCACACCGACAGCACAGGCAGCGACGAGTATAATTACGACTTGTCCGAACGGCGCGCCGCAGTTGTCGGAGACGTGTTGACCAATGGCGGCGTTGACTTCAGCCGGGTGCGCACAGTCGGTCGCGGAGAAACGCAGCCCGTTGCCTCAAACGACAGCGCGTCCGGCCGGGCAAAAAATCGGCGTGTCGAGATCGTAATTCGCCCCAACGCCTAGATCCGTATCGTCAACCGAAAACGGCCCGGTCCCGCGCACTGGGCCGTTTTTTATTGCCGGATCGAAACCTCTGGTCATATATTTTTACCAATAAGTTTGCTTGAGGTCAGGATCCGCCCAAAATGCCATTTGAAAAAATCGATGCCGAGAAGCTTGCAGGCGCTGTCATTCGGCAGATCGAACAGCTGATCCTGCGCGGTGTTCTGCGCCCCGGAGATCGTCTGCCGGCCGAGCGGGAATTATCCGAAAAGCTGGGCGTATCGCGCCCGTCGCTGCGCGAAGCTGTCTCAGAACTTCAGGACCGAGGTCTTCTGAGCACCAAAGCCGGCGCAGGAATTTATGTCAGCGAGTTCGCTGGCCCGGTGGTCTCAGACGTTCTGGGCAAGTTGTTTGAGCGCCATGAAGAGGCGGTCTTTGACTTCATTGCTTTCCGTCGCGATCTGGAAAAACTTGCAGCTGAACGTGCGGCGCGGCATGGCTCAGATACGGATCTGGCGGTTGTCGCATCGGTCTTTTCGCGTATGGAGGTCGCTCATAGCAAACGTGATCCATCGCAAGAGGCGCAACTGGATGCTGAGTTTCACCTCGCCATAATTGAAGCGAGCCACAATGTTGTTATGCTTCACCTGATGCGAGCGATGTTCCAGATGTTGCGCGACGGGGTGTTTTACAACCGCCGGGTCATGTTCAATCAGCGCACCACGCGCGTTGAACTTTTGGATCAGCACAGGGCGATTAATGATGCGCTCCAGCTCCGCGACCCGGAAGCTGCACAGCGTGCTGTCGATCGGCATTTGACCTTCGTGGAACGTGCGCTGGGCGACGAAATGAAATCGGAGCGGCACGAAAAAATCGCCCGCCAGCGCCTTGATAGCGAAAGTCTACGCTAAACCAGCCTAGACCCGTTATTATTTCTTGATCGGCGCACCGCCGGCAAAGTTATTGCCAGACTGATAGTCGCAGGGCTCCTCTTGCATCTGTAAATGCAGACCGTCACCGGTATACGGATGCGCGCGCGCTAAGGTCTCGTTCAAGAGTATCCCAAGACCTGGCAACTCCGGCGGTGTAATGAATCCGTTTTCCACTTGAATAGCCCCTGAAATCAGATCGTTGTGGAAATCGGTTTCAATCGTTTCACACATCAAAAGATTTGGCAGCGACGCTGCCAAATGAATATTGGCCGCCCATTCCACCGGACCCGCATAAAGGTGTGGTGCCAGCTCGGCATTGAACACTTCTGCAATCGCGGCCAGCTTTTTCATCTCCCAAATTCCGCCTGCACGGCCCAGTGCAGGCTGCAATATCTTCGCGCCGCCGGAGCGCAACACCGTCGCGAACTCCGCCTTTGTCGTCATTCGTTCGCCAGTAGCGATCGGGATATGAACTGCCTCCGCAACGGCTTTGAATTCAAGTAAGTTATCGGGGGGAATGGGCTCCTCGAACCAGAGCGGCTGATAGGGCTCGATGGCCTTGCCAAGCCGTATGGCACCGGCCGTGTTGAATTGACCATGAGTCCCGAAAAGAAGGTCAGCGCGATCTCCAACAGCCTCACGAATCGCTTTGCAAAAAGCGACCGAAAGCGAGATATCAAACATCGCCGGCTGGTGACCTGCGTGAATGGTGTATGGACCCGCCGGGTCAAATTTAACCGCCGTATACCCACGAGAAACAGCATCAAGCGCAGCTTCGGCGGCCAGTTCGGGCGACGTCCAAAAGGCATCCACATCGTGATGTGGCAACGGATATAAATAGGTGTAAGCCCGGATACGCGGGTTCATCATCCCGCCAAGAAGCGCCCAGACCGGGCGATCCCGCGCCTTTCCGAGGATGTCCCAACACGCAATCTCGAGACCGGAAAACGCCCCCATCACAGTCGGATCTGGTCGCTGTGTGAAACCAGAGGAGTAAGTCCGCCGGAACAATCGTTCCACATTTTCAGGGTCTTCTCCCTGAAAATATCGGCCAAAAACATCTGCTATGACAGCGGTTACCGCCGCTGGACCGACAGCCGAAGAATAGACCTCGCCAATGCCCTCAATCCCGCATTCGGTAACCAATTTTACGAAGATCCAATACCGCCCGCCCCATCCGGGCGCGGGCGGCGCCGTGACGATGACATCTAGCGTCTCCAGCTTCATGAGAACACAATAACATTGCGACGCGCAGCACCTGATTTAGTGTCTGCAATCGCCTCGTTGATCTGGTCCAGCCGCCAGCGACCTGAAACCAGTTCGTCGAGTTTCAGCCGCCCTTGCTGGTAAAGATCAATCATCCACGGAATGTCGCGGCTGAGCACCACGTCCCCCATTTTGGTCCCTTTCATTCCCTGGCCCAGCGCACCGAGAACAACCGGCTCATATTGGGCCATCGCCCCCGAATGCGGCATCCCGACCAGATACACATTGCCCAGCGGCGCGATGAGACGCAGAGCACTTTCATAGGCCGGGACCGCACCCACAGTGACCAAAACCGCGTCCGCCATACGTCCGCCTGTAATGCGGGCCACTTCTTTCCATGGTTTCTCAAGCGTGGCCAGCAGGCCGTCTGTTGCGCCAAACTCTTTTGCGACCGCAAGCTTCTCTTCGACCATGTCAATCGCGATGATCCGCGCCGCTCCGGCGATCGCAGCCCCTTGAATCGCGTTTAGTCCAACGCCCCCGGCACCGATGACTACGACCGTTTGACCGGGTCGGATACCCGCTGTGTTGACCGCGGCACCAACGCCTGTGATCACACCGCATGACAGCAGGCAAGCCGCATCCATCGACATGTCCTCCGGGATTTTTGCGATCTGACTTTGATCGACCAGAACCGCCTCGGCAAATGCCCCGCAAAACATGGCCTGGGTCAGTGCACCACCGTCATCGGTTGTAATCGGTGGCACACTTCGTGTGTCGGGATCTGCACATTGCACCTGGGCACCGGTAGCACAGTATTTGCAGGTGCCACATGACCGGATCAACGTAACGATGACGGCATCCCCAATCGCCACATCACGCACGCCGTCGCCAATTGCTGTGATCCGCCCGGCTGCTTCATGCCCATAGACCGCGGGCAGCGTTCCGCCCCATCCACCATCGATAAAGGAAATGTCGGAATGGCAAATCGCACAGGCATCCAGTTTCACCTGCACTTCGCCCCGTTGGGGTGCGCGTAAGTGTATTGTCTCGATCTGCAGCGGCGCTCCAAATTCACGGCACACGGCGGCTTTAACTTCTGTCACTGGCGGGTTCCCGAGCTGAATTAGACATTTCGTCAGCCGACACTGGCGCTGCATGAAGTAGCGCGCAAGAGTTTTTAGTTGCGCTCTAAGCAGCTTAGGCCGAAAACATCTCAGGTTTTAGTATCGCAGGAGGCAAAGATGGCCCGGGTTTCATTTGGTGACATCACCTTGAACGTTGAAGACAGCGGCACTCCCGATGCTCCGGCTGTGGTCTTCTCGAATTCACTGGGCACGACCTTGCACATGTGGGACCCTGTCATTCCGTTTCTTCCGGAAGGCTTGCGTTTGATCCGATACGACCGAAGAGGTCACGGCCTGTCCGATACGCCCGACGCACCTTACACTATGGGACAGCTGGTGAGAGATACTGAGCGCGTGGTTGAGCATTGCCAGGCCAAAGACATTGTGTTCGTAGGCCTATCTATTGGCGGCCTGGTTGCCCAAGGTCTTGCCACCAAGCGCCCGGATCTCGTCCGCGCCATGGTCCTTAGCAACACCGGTGCGAAGATCGGAACACCGCAAATGTGGCAGGAGCGTATCGATGACATTGGAAAGAATGGGCTTGAATGGGCGGCGGACGCCGTTATGGAGCGCTGGTTCTCAGAGGAGTTTCGCGCCTCCCCTGAATTGGACACTTGGCGTCAGATGCTCGTCGATACGCCGCTTACGGGCTACCTGGGCTGTTCTGCAGCCATCGCCGGAACAGATTTCTTCAGCGCGACAGCTGCCTTGACACTGCCGACGCTGGCGATCGCCGGAACAGCGGATGGCTCGACGCCACCCGACCTGGTACGCGAGACCGGAGCGTTGATCGAAGGATCATCGTTCCACCTTATCCGCGGGGCTGGGCACCTGCCCTGCATCGAACGTCCGGAGGAATATGGCCGCGTGCTGACCCAGTTCTTCCGCGAGGCCGGGCATATCTGATCGAATGTCGATCGGCCGCCTCAACACAGCGCACAAAAGCAACCGGTTTCAGCAAGCTGGGACTGCTGCGCAATGAAAAATCGCGCGGTTACGTTCATACTTATAACGATCATTCTGGACGCTATCGGCATCGGTCTGATCCTGCCCGTTATGCCAGAGCTTATTATGCAGGTCAGAGGTGCGGATATCAGCCAGGCTGCTCTGTGGGGCGGCATCCTTTCGGCAACCTTCGCGGTGATGCAGTTTTTGTTCTCTCCTGCATTGGGCAATCTCTCGGATCGTTTCGGACGCCGCCCTGTGCTGCTGATCTCCACTTTTGTCATGGCCGTGGACTATCTTGTCATGGCGTTGGCGGGCAGCATTTGGCTGCTTCTGGTTGGTCGTATCGTGGGCGGTATCACCGGCGCTACGCAAGCCACCGCATCCGCCTTCATGGCCGATATTTCACCGCGAGAGAAAAAGGCGCAAAACTTTGGATTGATCGGGGCAGGATTTGGTATTGGCTTTGTTCTGGGTCCGGTAATCGGCGGCCTGTTGGGCGAGCTTGGACCTCGCGCACCATTTTATGCCGCCGCCGCCGTTGCCCTTTTAAACTTTATCTTTGGCTATTTCGTTCTGCCCGAAACTGTCTCTGAGGCGAACAGACGCCCGTTTCGCTGGACCCGTGCGAACCCACTCGGCGGGATAAAACACATTGGTGCCCTTCCAGGATTATCCGCCTTGATGTGCGTCTATTTCTTCTACCAGGTTGCAAATATGGTCTATCCGGCCATCTGGGCCTATTTCACCCAAGCCAGGTTCGACTGGTCCTCCGGAATGATTGGAGTTTCGCTGGCCGTTTACGGCATTTCAGTTGCCATAACACAGGCGGTTTTCATCCGGTGGGTCATCAAGACACTGGGTGAGCCCCGGACCGTGTTTTGGGGTCTTCTGTACAACGCCTTGATGCTCAGTATTCTGGCGTTCGTCTCAAATGGCTGGGTGCTGCTGGCGCTCACCCCGTTCTCCGCGCTGGGAGCGGTTGTGGCCCCGGCCTTGCAAGCGATCATGTCCGGAGCGGCAAGCGACGATCAACAAGGCGAGCTGCAAGGCGTCATGTCCTCGATAAATTCGGTCGGAATGATCGCTGCCCCGATTGTTTTTACTTGGATTTTTGCGGTCTATACCCGGCCCGGTGCAAGCCTGTATCTGCCCGGCGCAGCCTTTCTGATGGCAATGGCTTTGATGTTTACGGCTTGGGTCATCTACAGGGTTTCAGTCACTCCTCCCAGAAGCGAAGATGCGCCATGATCTGCCCATGATCTGAGGCCAGTTTGTTGTAGGGCGCTTCAGGATGCGAACCATCTGCCAAGTGATCATTGAGCACGGAGTAGTAGTCCATCTCACCAATCTGTTGCGGCCCATGGGTGAAATGCCGGGACAGGAAAATTTGATCGATGCTTTCGAAAACACCGCCAAAAGAGGTCGTGTAGACCATGTCTCGCAAGGATTTCTGCACGAATAATGCCTCGCAGGATGTCAGCCTTACACGGTCCATGGCTTCCTGGATCCGGTCATTCTCGGCATCGGAGTAGCGATCATTGTTGCGCCTGGCATCATGGCGCCGGATCCAGGCGTAATTCTTGAAGGGCACCTCGCCCGAGATAATCTCCGATGAGACGGCATGCTCTCCGTCATTGAAGTCGCCCAGCACAATCACAGGGTATCCGGCTTCCAACTCAGCCACGATCAAGCCTCTAAGCGCCCAGGCCTCGGCCATTCTGCGAACAGCGGCACGCAGCGATCCAGCTGCCCGTCCCACAGGATCATAGCTGAGCAAATCATTCTCAGCCGCGCGCCCATCTGGATCGCGGATAAACTCGCCCAGCTTTGATTTCAAATGGCAATTGAACACGGTCACGGTGTGTGACCCAATGGAAATACGGGCTTTCAAAATAGGCCGGGAAATTCGATCCAAAATAAATCCGCCACCGTCACCGCCGCCCAGAAGCGAGAATGGAAGTTCGATCGGAGAAGGAAAATCCTGTATTATTTCTGGTGGTTCAGCAAATCCGTGGCGGGAAAGAATAGCCAGACCGGGTCGCCTTTGACCCGGTGCGCCGTCGGTTACATTGGGCGCAAACACCAAACCCGCATCCCGGTAGCCTCGATAGGCAAGCTTGCGGAAAATCGCCTTGCGGGCATAACGCTTTGACGGGTCAGGAATGACATCTTCATTGGCCAGTTTGCCCTTGCGGTCGGCTTCTCCAATAACGTCCTGCAGCGCGGATTCCTCAAAGATTTCCTGAAATCCGACGATATCCGCATCCAGCGTGAGCAATTGATCCGACAACCAATCTTGCTTCCAGGCGTGTTCTTCCAGTGTGTAGGATTCAAACCGATAGTATTCTTGCTCTGGCCCGATCAGGTTCTTCACATTGAAACTGGCAATTGAAAATTCGCTCATGAGGCGTCTCCGTATGTTTCGATGGCCCGTGCAAACACTCCGGAATCGACATTTCCACCAGACGCTACGGCGATAACGTTGTCTCCGACAATGGTTTCAGGATGGTAGAGTGCCGCGGCCAGCGCTATGGCCCCACCAGGCTCAAGCACCACACGGAGCCGCGTAAAGGCTACGGCCATTGCCCTTAAGCAATCTTCGTCAGGGACGACAATGCCCGGACCACACAAACGTTTCATATGGGGAAAGGTCTTCTCACCTGGGGCCGGGGTCAAGATAGCGTCACATATCGAACCGCTGGTAGACGCGTTTGGCGTGATTTCGCCATTACTCAAGGACCGTGCGACATCGTCAAACCCTTTCGGCTCGACCGGACGCACCCGGAACTCCGGAGCACGAGCCTCCAGTGCGAGTGCTATGCCGGACGTCAGCCCGCCGCCGCCACAGCACACTAAAACGTCGCCGCTGGCGATCCCAACCTGCGCAGCCTGCTGCGCAATTTCCAATCCAACCGTGCCTTGACCTGCGATCACCTGATCGTCGTCAAACGGTTTGATCAGCGTCAAACCGCGCTCTTGGGACAGGCGCCCACCGATCTCGTCCCGGTCCTCCGACGCTCTGTCATAAAGCACGACCTCAGCCCCCAAGTCGCGCGTGTTTTCGATTTTTGTTTGCGGGGCATCCGCTGGCATGATGATCACTGCCTGCGCCCCATGCGCTGCAGCTGCGGTCGCGACACCCTGCGCATGATTGCCCGAAGAAAAGGCGACAACACCCGTCTTCAGAGCATTGTCTGACAGGCTGGAAACGGCAGACCAGGCCCCGCGAAACTTGAAGGATCCGGTGTGTTGCAGCGACTCGGCTTTCAAAAACACGCGCCGCCCCGCGATATCGTCGAGAAATGGCGAGCTCAACAAGGGCGTTTGCCGCGAATGGCCCGCCAACCGCTCGGCCGCAGCTTCGATCATGTCGATATTCATTGGACCTCCGATGCGCCGGTTTTCAGTGCAAATTGCGAATAAAGCTTTTCAAGATGGCGACAGCGTCTGGTTCATCCAGAAACGGGACATGGGCGCGATCTGGCACATTGGCATAAAGCATGTCAGGCCGGCGTCGGCGCATCTCCTCCGCGGTGGCTTCAGAGAGAAGATTCGAATTTGCGCCACGGATCAGTGCCAGTGGGACCGGTTTCAAGGCGTCAAAGAGTGGCCAGAGATCTGGCAACGGTTGCGTACCTGCACTTTCGACGCTTTCGCGCAGCGCCGGGTCATAGTTGATCTTCAATCCCTGAGGGGTCTCTATATAGTGTTTGCGAACCTCTTCATCCCACCTGGAACCAGGAACATCAACAAAACCAGGCAGAAGCTCTGCACGCATCGCTATCGCTTCGCCATAGGTTTTTTGTGACGGGTTGCGGCCGATATAACCTCCGATGACATCGAGACCGGCCTGCTCAAGCTCCGGGCCGATGTCGACAAGGCACGCACCCGCAAGGTGCTGCCCCGCCGTGGCCGCGATTAGCATCGCGATCAAACCACCACGCGATGTCCCTAATATAGCTGCCTTTCCAGTGTCGAGATGGTGCAACAGCTCTAAGGCGTCCTGCGCCTCACGCGGGATTGTATAACTCGTCCAGTTGCTCCAAGCGGACTTTCCGCGACCCCGGTAATCCATCCGGATCACCTGTGCTCCCTCGAGACTGGGCATAGCATAGTCGAAATCGGTTGAATTTCGCGTCAGACCCGCCAGACACAACAGCGGCGGGCCGGATCCACTGATGTCAAAGTAGATCGAAACACCATCTGACGTTGTAAATGTTGCCATCAGGTGAGTTCCGGGACACCGGTCAGATCGGTCAGGATATGCGCCGGTATCCAAGGCAATCGGTCGACAGGCTCACCAGCGCGGTTCACCCAGGCCGTAGTGAAACCATAGCCGGTTGCGCAGGCCGCATCCCAGCCGTTGGACGACACGAAGAGTACATCGGTCGTCGCACACCCGAAATGCTGCCCGACCATGTCGTAAACCGAAGCGTGGGGTTTGAAGACACCCACATCCTCGACGCTGAGAACAGCATCCAGCATCTCGGACAGGCCGGAATTCTGAACCGCGCCCTCCAACATATCCGGCGACCCATTAGACAAAATTGCCGTTTTGTGACCCGCTGCCTTCAAGGTGGCAAGCATGGCTGGAACCTCCGAATATGCCTGAAGCTGCCAATACAGCGCCAGGAGACGTTCCCGCAATTCCGGATCTTCCAATGCATTGGCAGCCATAGCCCAATCCAAACCGTTCTGAGTCACTTCCCAGAAATCCGTGTGGTCACCTGTTACGGCGCGCAACCAGGTATATTGCAACTGTTTGGTGCGCCAGTCCGCCGCCAGTTTCTGCCAACACGCAGCCAAAGCGTCCCGTCCCGGCTCACTTGCCGCTTCCCGCGCGGCAGCGGTTACATCAAACAGTGTTCCGTAAGCATCAAAGACAAAGGTATTCAGCGGCATTTTACGCTCCTCAATATCAACGCCAGAGTGGCACAGCATACTGTTCAGGAAAATGCACAAATCGTGATATAGGAAGATCTTCAAATCGGGAGAGTGAGAAAATGAGCGAAGCACATGGAACGGTCCATTGGAATGAACTGATGACACGAGATCTCGAAAAGACCTTAGACTATTACAAAACAGTCTGTGGCTGGACGATTGAAACGGTTGATATGGGCGAAGGTGACTATCACATCGCGCGCAAGGGCGAAGAAATGACGGCAGGAATTATGGACATAACGGGCATGCCTGGCATGGATGACACTCCACCGCATTGGTTGCCCTATTTGGCGGTTGCAGATGTGGATCATGCGGTCGAAACAACCAAACAAAAAGGCGGGCAAGTTTTTCGGGATTGCTTTGATGTGCCAGGTGTTGGTCGGATTGCAATTGTCGCAGACCCGGGCGGGGCAGCTGTCGGGATCATGACACCGTCCGAGGCTTGACCCTCGACAAGGCCAAGGCCGGACAAACCGGCCTTGGCGGCGCTGTGTTAGTTGACAGTGATTGTAATCTGTTCCGAAATAACAGGTGGGTTATGGGGGACATGGTACAGATCGCCGAAGACCATCTGCAATGTGTGCGTACCTGATCCCAGCTCAACCGTGGTTTCTGTCTGGCCCTTGCCGAAATGCATATGGTTGTCGTCTGCAATGATCCCGGTTTCCGTCATATCGGCATCCTCGGCCCCTTCGCCGAACGGCACGCGATTGACCAGCAGATGGTGGTGGCCTGTGTTTTCGGCTTCTGTGCCCGCAGGTGCGACGCCCATTCCAGATGCCCCGAATTGAATGAATACCGGCCCGTCGACGGTTGCCCCATCTTCCAGGTTGACGAAGTATACTTTTGCCCCGTCTGCCGAGGGCGTATCGCCTGCGAATACGGCGCTGGTGCCCATCAATCCCGCGATTGCCAGGCTGATAAAAAATTTCTGTGTCATTTGGTTCTCCCTGTCTATTATGGTCGCAAAGATGCGACGCTGAGAAGAAAACACCTGGGGGGGGCGTTTTATTCGACTGATTTTCAAAAAAACATCCCTGGATGAAATTCGTGGCGGATTGCCTGCACTCTATCCGCGACTGTGGCGCTATGCGTTGGTTCTGTGCGGCAACAAGGAGGGTGCCGATGACCTTGCGCAGGCGACCTGCTTGCGGGCGATCGAACAGGCGCAACATTACAAGACCGACACCCATCTTGATCGTTGGGTGTTTCGCATGGCCCACCGGATCTGGCTGAACGAATTACGATCGCAATCCGTGCGACGCGGAGGCGGCCTTCTGCCAATCGAAGACCTGGATCTCGCTGATGAAAAACCTGGCGCGGAAACGAATATTTTCGCGCGTGAAGTGTTATCGATTGTGTACGCCTTGCCGGAAGCCCAAAGAGTGACTGTTCTACTGGTCTATGTTGAAGGGTATCGTTACGCCGAAGCCTCAGAGATTCTGGAGGTCCCTTTGGGTACAATCATGAGCAGACTATCTGCTGCACGGCGCACAATTAATCGGCAGACAGCCGAAACCTCGGAGGAGACCGGCTGATGTCGGATCAGACGTTCACAGACGAAGAGCTCACGAGCTACCTCGACGAGGAAGCAAGCGGCGCTTTACGTCGCGAGATTGATGCGGCAATGCTGCAGGACCAGCACCTGCGCGAACGATTGGCCCGCTTGCAGATACCCCGTGAGGACGTATTGCATGCATTTGAGACACTATTGGGCTCTGCGCCCGATATGGAGGCGTTCAAATCGGAAAAGGAGCGCTTGAGCAAGGCTCATAGACGGATCGTTGCAGGCCTCGCCGCGAGCCTGATGATCGGCGTACTGCTCGGAGCCAACCTTTTTCGCGGCACGCAAGAGCCAGATTGGCGCGATTATGTGGCCGCATATCAAGCGCTTTATGTGAATGGAACACTGGCCAACGCCCGCACATCCGAAGACAACGCACAGATGGTATTAGCCCAGCTGGGAAAAACGATCGCCTTGGATCTGGCCCCTGCGATGTCTGATCCTGTTCTGGATTTCCGCCGCGCCCAGATATTGGGGTTCGAAGGCCAACCATTGGTGCAGGTGGCCTATCTGACACCACTGGGGGATCCGGTGGCGCTGTGTATCATTAAGACAGACGCAGCTCAGAGCTTCGATATCGACCTATCCAAGCGCGAAGGTATGCAATCGGCCGCTTGGTCAGACGGCTCACACGCCTATCTTTTAATTGGTGGCGAAGACGCAGACCTCATCTCTTCTGCAGCACAGAGATTCCGTGACGCGCTCTAAGACATATGGCTTATAAGTTTTCGCTCTGAGGCATACCCAATACGTGATAGCCGCCATCCACACGGATAACTTCTCCGCTGGTGCAAGAGCCCGCGTCCGAGGCCAGATAAACGGCGGTACCGCCGACTGCTTCCAGGGTCGCGTTCTCCCGCAGCGGAGCATTGCTCCCGGTATGTTTGAAGGTCTTACGCGCGCCGCCGATCGCCGCCCCTGCCAAGGTCTTCATCGGCCCGGGTGAAATAGCATTGACGCGAATACCGTCCGGCCCAAGGTCATTGGCAAGATAACGAACAGAGGATTCCAGCGCTGCCTTTGCAACGCCCATAACATTATAAAACGGGGTGACCCGGTTTGAGCCCTGGTAGGTCATCGTCAGGATCGTGCCGCCATTTTTCATCATCGGGGCTGCGCGACGCGCAACATCAATCAAGGAGTAGCACGAGACAACCATAGAAGTTTTGAAATTGTCGCGGGACGTATTGATGAACCTGCCGGTCAGCTCATTTTTGTCGGAATAGGCAATGGCATGAACGACGAAATCGAGCGAGTCCCACGTCTGAGACAATTGCGCGAAACAAGCATCAAGGGACGCATCGTCAGTCACATCTACATCCACAAGAAACTCTGAGCCCAGGCTTTCGGCCAATGGTGTCACGCGTTTGCCAAAAGCTTCGCCCTGATACGAAAAGGCGAGTTTGGCCCCCGCCTCAGACATCGCTTTGGCAATGCCCCAGGCAATCGATCTGTCATTGGCTACACCCATCACCAGACCACGTTTTCCAGCTAATGCGCCCATGACTTAGTCCTTGTACTTGCTCATCAACATCGACCCGTTCGTCCCGCCAAACCCGAATGAGTTTGTCATCACCGTATCAAGCCCGGCACCACTGACCAGGCGTGTTGCGATCTCTTGAGGTTTGAGGGCAGGATCCAGTGTTTCGACATTGATCGAGGGGGCGATGAAGTCGTCCTGCAACATCAAAAGGCAGTAGATCGCCTCCTGCGCGCCGGTCGCGCCCTGGCTGTGTCCCGTCATCGATTTGGTCGAACTAATTGGGGGCGTTGTGCCATCCCCGAAGACGCGCCGCACCGCCTCAACTTCGCCCACATCACCGACAGGTGTCGAGGTGCCATGGGCATTGATGTAGCTCACCGTTCGCCCCTGCGGCAGAGTTTTCAGCGCGCCGCGCATAGCGCGTTCCCCGCCTTCGCCCGAGGGTGCAACCATGTCGGCGCCATCTGAGGTTGCAGAAAAGCCCGTCACTTCGGCGTAAATTTTTGCGCCGCGCGCCAAAGCACCTTCTAAACTTTCGAGCACAACAATGGCACCGCCACCGGCAATCACGAACCCGTCGCGGTCCGCATCAAACGCGCGCGAGGCTCTCTCGGGGCTGTCATTATATTTGGAGCTCATCGCGCCCATCGCGTCGAAGAGGCATGATAACGTCCAGTCAAGCTCCTCCCCACCGCCGGCGAACATAATGTCCTGCGTGCCCAGCGCGACCTGGCTGGCCGCCACACCGATGCAGTGCAACGAGGTCGAACAGGCAGACGTTATCGAGAAATTCATACCCTTGATTTCGAATGCCGTCGCCAAATTCGCCGAAATAGTGGAGCTCATAGTCTTGGGCACTGCAAACGGCCCGATGCGCTTGGTCGCACCTGTTTTCAAAACGGACTGATGGGCCGCAAACATCGCCGAGGTCGATGGCCCGCCGGAGCCCGCAATCAAACCAGTCATCGGATTGACCACATCGTTCCGTTCCAGACCTGCGTCAGAGATCGCCTGCGTCATTGCGATATGCGCATAGGCCGACCCAGGGCCCATAAACCGCAATGTGCGCTTATCGAGGTGGTCGCTAACATTGATCTTGAGCGTTCCGGCCACTTGGCTCCGAAACCCGTGTTCCGCCATATCTTCGTTGGCCACAACGCCGGATTGCCCGGCTTTCAAGGCGGCGGTCACCTCTTCGGCCTTGTTGCCGATCGGTGATACGATCCCAAGACCTGTAATGACAACTCGGCGCATTCTCGCACTCCCTCGTTCCGGTCAGCTCTCTGAGAGCGCGACCTTCATGTCCTTGACCATATAAATGACCTCGCCATCGGCTTCGACACGCCCGTCTGCTACACCCATGGTCAAACGACGCGTTTGAACCGCTTTCGTGAAGTCCACGTGATAGGTCAGCATCTTACGATCTGGGCGCACCATCCCGGTCAATTTGACTTCGCCAACACCCAAGGCATAGCCGCGCCCTTGCCATCCGCGCCAGCCCAAGTTGAAACCAGTCAACTGCCACAACCCGTCGAGCCCCAGGCAGCCGGGCATGATCGGGTTGCCTGGAAAATGGCAGTCGAAAAACCACAAGGAAGGGTCAATATCGAACTCTGCGACAACATGACCTTTGCCGTTTGGCCCGCGATCTTCGGAAATGTCTGTGATGCGATCCATCATCAACATCGGAGGCATCGGCAATTGCGCGTTGCCGGGGCCAAATAGCTCCCCTTTTGCGCATTTTATCAACGCGTCCTTGTCAAAACTCGCCGGATAGTCCGCCATGCGGTCCGCTCCCCCAATATACCGTATTTTTTAGCTTCTTTCGGTCTACCATTGGCTTTTACTGCTGCGCAAGACCGGCTCAGAGCCAGGTGCGACTGATTTTCAATTGAAAAACAGCACGGTTGCCCCTTATATAAGAGCTATCAAAGGAAGTTCGAGCGATGAGCCAGAAGAGTATTGAAAGCCCAACAGAATGGCTGACCGGCGCGGGGTTACGCCCAACGCGCCAAAGGCTTGCGTTGGCTGATTTATTGATCGGGGATGGCAATCACCGCCATGTCACCGCAGAAAGCCTGCATGACGCGGTCAAACAAAGTGAAGCACCTGTCTCGCTTGCGACGGTTTACAATACGCTGAAAGCGTTCTGTGACGTTGGGCTGATCCGCGAAGTTATGGTCGACGGATCCAAAAGCTACTTTGACACACGGATCGACGATCACCCGCATTTTTTCTGGGAAGAAGACGGTCGGCTATCCGATGCGCCTAAAGAACAACTGGAAATTTCCGCGCTGCCCGGTGCACCGGTGGGGACTGAGATTTCCAAAGTCGATGTGGTCATCCGTCTGCGCAAGACCTGAGCACACAAAACTTGAACTGTGATCAGTCGTCGTGGACTCGAACCGCGCGTTTAAACTGACCCGAATATCAAAACGCCGAAGCTAACCGCTCCGGCGTTTTTTTTGATTACGTGCGGTGCAATCCTATCAGCTGCCCATAATCCGCGGAAGCCAGAGCACCAGCTGCGGGAAGGCCAGGATCAGCGCGAGACCGCAAAGCTGAACCAGCATGAATTGCATCATGCCCAGGTAAATGTCCTTGAGGTCCCAATTCGGCACCACCCCTTTGAGGAAGTAGGCCGATAGTGCCACCGGTGGACTGAGCCAAGCTGTCTGTAAGTTCACTGCAACCAGAATGCCGAACCAGACCATCAGATCATAGCGGTTGAGGCCGTGGATTTCGAGCGCCTGAACCGTCGGCAACAGGATGGGCACAACGATCAGAACGATAGGTACCCATTCCAGCGGCCAACCTAAAAGGAAGATCAGCGCCATCACCAGTAACAGGACCAAGAACGGTGCCATATCGAGGCCCAGCAAAATCTCCGTCATCATGCGCGGCGTGCCAAGTGCACTGAACTGCGCGCCGAAGAAGTTGGAGGCTGCCACCAGGAACATGATCAAAACGGTGATTTCGAGCGCCTTGATCAAGCTGTCGAAGAAGCCCGGGAATGTGAACTTGCGATAGGCGACGGACAGCAGGATGGCACCGAATGCCCCCATCGCTGCAGCCTCTGCCGGGGTTGCGAAACCAAGCAGGATTGAACCCAGCGCGAAGGAGATTAGAATTGTCGGCGGCATCAGGCCCGCAAAGAATTCATCCCAAAGCGCCGAGAAATGGAACCCATCCTTTGCATCCTTTCCATAAATTGGCCGCCCAAGAAACGCCAACAAAAGTAGGAACAGCGTAAAGACGATCGTCCAGACAGACAGTCCAGCACTGAGCGTTGTCGCGGCAAGGTAGAGGTGGAAGAGCATGGCGATCGGCAGCACGATCCGCAAAACAGAGAGTTTGCGGTAAGCGGCATAGGCAAGCGCCCCTGCAATCAACAGTACGAACAACCCGCCGAATGGAACGACCCCACCAAAACTGCCACCCAGTCCTAGACCAAAGACGCGGCAGAGCGTGAGGATGCCCAGACAGATCAGTGCCACTTCAGCCCCGTAGAACCGAGAGGTCTCTGGCTGGTCCTCTTCCGACAGGATAGGCCCGAGGCTTGGGTTTATCCAGCAGCGTCCCAACGTGTAAATCAGGTAGAGTGAGGCCAGCAGCGCGCCGGGTATGAAAGCACCACGGAACAGATCGAGGGTTGAAACCTCAAGCACTGGACCCATGACGATCAACATGATCGAGGGTGGGATCAAGATGCCTAGCGTGCCGCCTGCCGTAATCGTTCCAGCAGCCAGTTTTACGTTATAGCCAGACCGGCTCATCGTCGCACCGGCCATGATACCCAGAAGCGTCACCGACGCCCCGACTATGCCGGTCGCCGCCGCAAATATCGTCGATACGATTAGGACCGCGATAAACAGGGCACCACGCACGCGCGCCATGATCATCTGAATTGAGGCAAAGAGGCGCTCCATCAAGCCCGCACTCTCCATCACGATGCCCATGAGCACAAACAGCGGCACCGCCATCAGCTGGTCGTTCAGCATGGTGGAGTTGGTGTTGAGTGTCATCAGAAGCGTCGTCAGCTTGAAGTTTGACCCCCAGATACCAAAGACGAAGGCCAGAAAAATCAGCGTGAAAGAGATCGGGAACCCGATAAAGATCACAAACAGCATCGCCGCCAACATGATCAAGCCGATGGTTGGCTTCCCAAGGTTTGGACGCGCGCTCATCAATTCGGTGAACCAAGGTCCGCCTGGGACGAGATCGGGCTGGAAGATTGCCAGTGACAACCAGATCAGGCCAATAATGTATATCGGCAGGAACCGGACAAACCATTTCTCACGCTCCTTGCCCATCTTGTGGAAGGCGCGGAAAATCTCGGGAAGTCCCTGCAACAAGAGCAAAACGCCACCGATGGGCATCGCCAGACGTGCGGGCCACAGGATCGGCTGCCAGGCGCTATCGAGCGCCAAGCGTTCGCCGGTTTCAAAGGCAAGCTGCCAGTATTGCGCCGACACAATCGTGAAAAAGATCATCGAAGGGATAAAGAATAGAAGATAGGCAATCGCATCGACCGTTGCCTGGGTTTTAACCGACCAGGCACGGTAGAGGAAATCGGCGCGAATGTGCACGCCGCGCATCAGCCCGTAGCCTGCACCGGCCATCCACAAGACACCTGCGATCATCCGGCTCAGGTCATAGGCTTGCAATGTCGGACCAAGCCCTGCTGATCGCGCGAAATCCTCGTATCCCGCATTCTGCAAAATGATGAATGAGTTGCGGGAAAAGACTTCCCAAACAACGATGGCGATCAAGGGAACCATCATCAATGCAATGATCTGACCGGCCCGATAGTTGATCACATCAATCACGGCAGTAATCGGGCGTTGCCAAGGCGTCATGTCCTCTGGTGTTTCGCCAGGGGCTTCAGCGCGCCGTTCCGCGATCAATTCATCCGCGATCTCCAGGTCTTCTGGATTCGGTTCATCTGCCATATGGCGGTCCCTCCCTTAGACATGGAATTGAAATCCATGTTCTTGATTTCAAAACACCCGACGACAAGGGCGCTTGGAAATCAAGTGCGGGCGAGCCCTCAATTGGGCCCGCCCTGAACTGAATTACTTCAGTGTGTCGGCGAATGCGCGACCAAGACTTGCGTTCGAGGTCTGAGCACCGGACCAGAACGGAACTGCGATCTTTGCAAACTCTGTTTGAGATGCCCAAACTTCTGCAAAAAACTCATTCTCGTCTGCAGCGGCCTGAAGCGCTTTAGTTGCAGCAGCTGAATACTCGGTGAAGTAATCAGCTGGCGTGTCTTCCAGGATTACACCGTGGTTTTCAGTGAGGTCCTTAAGCGCTTTACCGTTTTCGTAGATACGGTAGGACAGCGACTTCGACAAAGAAGCGGTCGACGCCACTTCGAGCGCTTTCTGCTCAAGCTCGGTCAGTCCGTCGTAGAAGTCACGGTTCACATACATGTCCGCGTTCACAGTAACCTGGTGCAAGCCTTGCAGGTAGTAGTGCTTCAGAACTTTCTGGAAGCCAAAGACCGAGTCAGGCTTCGGGCAGCACCATTCGGCAGCGTCGATTGTGCCTTTTTCCAAAGCTGGCAGGATATCACCGCCGCCCATGGCAACAGCTGGAACACCAATGTCTGCATAGGCTGCGCCAACCATACCGGGAGGCGCGCGGAACCGCATCTGACGGAATTCATCCATGGATGCGATCGGCTCCGGGAACCAGCCGAGGGCTTCTGGGCCAACCGGCTGCAACATGAAGCCTTTGACGTTTACGCCCATCTCATCCCACAGACGGTCATACAACTCTTTGCCGCCGCCATACTGGAACCAGCTTAGGAACGCGATATTGTCTAGACCGACACCGGCACCGGCAACCGGCGCACCGAAGAGGTTTGCAGCAACGTGCTTACCACCCCAATAGTGGGTCCAAGCAAATCCACCTTCCACAAGGCCTGCGTCAACTGCATCCATGATGTCGCGTGGTCCGACGACTGCGCCAGCAGGCAACACTTCGATCGTCAGCGATCCGCCTGTTAGCTCGGCTACATCCTTGCCGAACTCATTGAGCATAAACACTTCGTCAGCCGTGTTTGGTAGAACTGACTGAATGCGCAGAACCTTTTCAGCCATGGCGGTGGATGCCATCATAGCCAGGCCAACTGCGCTAACAGTTAGAGTTTTAAAGTTAATCATAAGGTCCTCCCTTAAGGTCCAAGCCTTCGGTTTGTCATTTGGGTTGGGCGATGAAGGCATCTCATCCAACCGTTTCTTCAACCCCAGCAACCTGTCGTCGCTTGGGTGAATCCCTTTAGTGCCCCCCTTTGCCAAGGTCCCAACCCTCGATCAGGCCCAGATAGGGTCCGACGCCAAGATTGATGTCGAACACACCCCGGTAGAACATCTCTCCGGAGACGTAGAGCAATACGAACAGGCCAAGCCATGAAATCCAAGGATATTTTGTTAAAAGTTTCATGATCAGTGTCGCGGCGAAGGCCATCAGCAGGATCGCAAGGCCCAACCCAAAGACGAGCATTGTCGTGTCACCATCTGCAATTGCCGCGACCGCAAGGACGTTGTCCAAAGACATTGAAATATCGGCAATGGTGATCGACACCAACGCCGACGCCATCGTTCGTCGTGGCGGCCCCGTATAGCCCTGGTCGAGATCTTCTGCGACCTCCATTGCGTGTTCTGCTTCTTCGTCGACACCCGCCCGGATCTCTACAAACAGACGCCAGCATACCCAGAACAAAAGCAGCGATCCAATGAACAAAATACCTGGTATTCCAAGGAGTTGGGTCGCAATGATTGCGAATACGATACGCAATACCGCAGCGATTACCATACCATAAAGAATGGCTTTCTTGCGCAGCTCGGGCGATAGACCCGCTGCGGCCATTCCAATGATGAGCGCGTTGTCACCAGACAAGATCAAATCAGCGATTATGATCTTGCCGAAATCCAGTGCAGTTTCCATTAAATTGCGTCCTCCAGAACCAGATCAGAAGCTTTCTCGCCGATCATCATTGAAGGCGCATTTGTATTGGCTGAGACGATAAGAGGCATGATCGAAGCATCTGCTACTCGCAGACCCTCGATACCTCGAACCTTCAGGCGTTCATCAACAACCGCCATCTCGTCCGACCCCATCTTGCAGGTTCCCGTCGGGTGGTAGATTGTTGTGGAATTGTCCCTGGCCCAGTTCAATATGGCGTCGTAGTCGTCGTCCTTGATCGACGGTCCAGGGTTGTATTCCTCAGTGATAACTTCCGTGAGCGGTGAGACCTGAGAAATACGGCGCGCGATCCTGATCCCCTCGACGATGGTGTCGCAATCCGTCTTGGTGGCCAGGTAATTGGGATGAATTTTAGGGTAGTCACGCATATGCGGAGAGGCGAGTTCCAGATGCCCAGCGCTTTCCGGCCGCAACTGCAAGACGGATGCCGTGAACGCGTCGAACGAATGCGCTTCAGTCCCCATCTTGTCGGTCGAAAATGGCTGAATGTGAAATTGAATGTCAGGAACATCCAAGTCTTCGCGGGTCTTCAGGAAACCAGTTCCCAAACTCGCGGCCATCGCCATCGGACCTGAACGGGTCGCGGCGTATTGCATCGCGATCATGGCCTGCTTGAAAATATTGTTGACCTCGGTGTTGATTGTCGACGTCGTGCACTTCCAAACCGGTCGCGCTTGCAGATGATCTTGCAGATTCTGTCCAACCCCATCGCTTTCCAGAAGAACTTCGATACCATGTTCCCGCAGGTGATCTCCCGGACCAATACCCGAAACCATCAGAATTTGCGGGCTGGCCAGCGCCCCTGCTGACAAGATTACTTCGCGGCGGGCCGTCATCGTGACCTGTTTTCCGTTGTGACTAGCAATCAGACCAGTCGCCCGCTTGCCCTCAAACGTTAAGCGCTCAACCGCACAATGCGTCAAAACAGTCAGGTTCTGGCGGGATTTGGCAGGATTCAAGTAAGCGACTGCAGACGAACAGCGCCGTCCATTTCTCGCGGTTAATTGGAACAGGCCGACACCCTCTTGATCAGCACCGTTGTAGTCGGGATTTCTCTTATATCCCGCGTTTACAGCCGCATCGATCCAACGATCAACGATTTCACGTGTGACGGTTGTATCTGCCACAGAAAGCGGGCCGTCGCGCCCCCGAAGTTCGTCATCGCTTTCGCCACTATACCCTTCAGATCGCTTGAAAAGCGGTGCAACATCTTCCCAGGACCAGCCCGTGTTGCCGAGCTGGCGCCAGCCATCATAGTCTTCTGGTTGTCCACGCACATAGAGCAATCCGTTGATCGACGAGGATCCACCCAAAACTTTGCCGCGCGGCCATTTGATTGAGCGGCCATTCAACCCTGGATCTGGCTCCGTTTCGTAGCTCCAGTCAGTCTTTGGATTGCCCATGGTTTTGAAGTAGCCCACTGGGATATGGATCCACGGATAGGTGTCTTTGCCACCGGCTTCCAGAATAGCGACAGTGTATTTGCCATTGGCTGTGAGACGGTTAGCGAGAACGCAACCAGCCGAGCCTGCCCCTACTATTATGAAGTCAAACTCCACTCACTTCCTCCCAAAAGTGCAATAAAGTCAAAAAATGAGACTTTTTGTCTCGTTATTTCATGAGAACATGATAATATATCCCTGACAAGAAGATTCTCAAAATGCTCAAAAAATGACCGTTTCAAGTCGAATTCCAACCAACCTCCGCCCCTTCCTGATCCTGGAAACCGTCGGAAGCTCCCAAGTCGCCATGACACCGGCTGAAATTGGCCGCGCCGTGGGGCTGGGCAAACAAACGACGCATCGACTTTGCGCCACATTGCAGGACGAGGGATTACTGGTGCGCGACGAGGCAGGGCGCGGGCTTCGCGCCGGACGCCGCGCCCGTCTGATGGCGACCGGTATCCTGCACAGCTCCTCCGCACATTTTGCCCGACATCAGATCCTCAGAGAGGTCGCCGATCAGATAGGAGAGACAGTAAACTACGTGGTGCCTGAAGATCGCGGCATGGCCTATCATGACAGGGTCGAAACAAACTGGGCCTTCCGAATCCAATTGGCCGTCGGAGCACATGTTCCTTTTCATTGCACGGCCAGTGGAAAGACTTTTCTGGCGAGCCTTTCGAAACCTGAGAGAACACGCTTGGTGCACGTCATGTCACTTTCGGCTTCCACGTCGTCTACTATTACAGAGCCCGAAAAACTGCTCAAAGAGCTGGCCCAAATCTCGAAACAAGGCTTTGCGCTCGACGATGAGGAATTCATCATAAACATGGTCGCAATCGGCGTGCCAGTTTTAGACACGCAGAAACGATACTGCGCGTCCCTCGCATTTCACGCCCCGAAACAACGTGTAAGCGTCCAAGATGCGCTGGAGATTGTCCCGGTGATGAAAGCGGCCTCAGCCAAGCTGACCCAGACTCTCTTCTCGGATTAAACCGTGACGTGCCGCACGCGCGCGCCGCGTTCGATTGCTGCGGCATGTAGGCGGTCGATATCGAGCTCGTAGCGGATTTCCTCAAGCAACCTTAGCTCGGGCTGGCCCGCATGCGCGTCAGCAGCCGCTACATCGCAGGCAAGCGCATAGGCCGTTTCATTGAGATGCGTCGGGAGACTTTCACGCACCATACCAAACAGCGCATCAAGCCCATCCTCTTCCTCAAACAAATCCGCGGTGAGTTGTGCTACTTTCTGAATACGGTCTACATCGTATTCGGCGAAAACAGGCAGATAGTTCACCATGGCCTGAATAGACAGCAGTTCCGCGGTGCGGACATTGGAATCTGACATAGACACAGAGATCATCAACGCAATCAGGCAGTCTTGCGGCGACAAGGGGGTGGCGGAGCTCATGGCGATCCAATTCGACTTGGTGATGTTGCAGCGCAGAATATTGACGCGGCGGGGACTGCACAATAGGTAGCACAGCTTAAACGGTGTGCGCGATGCCGTGAGTCCTTTTTATGCGAAAGCCCTCGAGATGACCAATTTCCGCGATGCTGCGATGAATTCAAAGGCTTGGCCCTTCGAAGAAGCCCGACGGCTTCTCAAACGCTACGATGCCGCACCACCTGAAAAGGGACATGTATTGTTCGAAACCGGCTATGGCCCATCGGGCTTGCCGCATATTGGCACGTTCGGCGAAGTCGCGCGCACAACGATGATCCGGCGCGCATTTGAGGTTATTTCTGAAATCCCGACGCGCCTGATTTGCTTTTCCGACGATGTAGACGGTATGCGCAAGGTCCCCGGCAATGTTCCAAACCCAGGGCAATTGTCGGACTATCTACAGATGCCACTGACAAGAGTTCCCGACCCGTTTGGCGAATTTGAGAGCTTTGGTCACCACAACAACGCGATGTTGCGGCGATTCCTAGATACGTTCGGCTTCGATTACGAGTTCTACTCGGCCACGGAATTCTATGCCTCGGGTCAGTTCGATCCGGTTCTATTGCGTGCGGTGGACCGCTACGACGAGATTATGGCGGTCATGCTAAAGAGCCTCAGAGAAGAACGTCGGGAAACATACTCGATCTTTCTGCCAATTCACCCTGAAACCGGTCGGGTTCTGTATGTTCCGATGAAACACGTCGATGCCTCCAAGGGCGAGATCACGTTCGACGATGAAGCCGGGCAGGAATGGACGCTGCCCGTCACCGCGGGCAATGTAAAGCTGCAATGGAAACCGGATTTCGGGGCGCGTTGGGCCGCCCTCGGCGTCGATTTCGAGATGTACGGCAAAGATCATTCAACCAACACGCCGATCTACGACAGAATTTGCGAGATCCTGGGCGGTCGTAAACCTGAGCACTTCACCTATGAGCTGTTTCTGGATGACCAGGGCCACAAGATCTCAAAAACTTCCGGCAACGGTGTCTCGATCGATGAGTGGCTGACTTATGCAGCGTCGGAGTCTCTATCGTATTTCATGTATCAAAAACCGAAGACTGCCAAACGGATGCATTTCGACGTTATTCCAAAGGCTGTCGACGAGTATCATCAACAGTTGCGCGCCTACACGGGCCAGGATGCGACGCAGCAGGTTAACAACCCGGTCTTCCATATTCACGGCGGGCGGGTTCCGACCTCCACGATGATTGTCCCTTTTGCGATGCTTTTGAACCTTGCAGGCGTCGCCAGCGCACAAGACAAGGAAACTTTGTGGGGGTTCATCCGCAAATACGCCCCCGAGGCCAGTCCGCAAAGTCACCCGAACCTTGACCAGGCTGCAGGATTTGCTGTGCGGTACTTCAAGGATTTCGTTGCCCCCGCGCGGACATTCCGACAACCGAATGCATTAGAACGCGAAGCGCTCGAGGATCTGCGCACACAGCTCGCGGCCTGGCAAGGCGGACAGGATGCCGAGGCGTTGCAGTCTCTGGTTTATGCTTGCGGGCGCGAGCGTTTTGATCCGCTACGCGACTGGTTCAAAGGCATCTACGAGGTTCTGATCGGCGCGTCTCAAGGCCCGCGCTTCGGTGGCTTCATCGCGCTCTATGGCATTGACGAAACTGTGTCTCTTATCGACCGGGCGCTGGCTGGCGAACTCGCAGCCTGAAACGGATAAGTTGACGACGGGACTTCGCGGCCTATCGTCCTGCGTGCGTATAGAAAGGCATGCACATGTATCGTTTCCTGATCGCTCTTTTGGTGAGCACCGCCCTTGCAGCTCCCCTCCAAGCTGAAGAGGACCATCGCAGCGCCGGGATAGAGAAAACAATACAAAGCCAGATCGACGCATTTCTGGTTGATGATTTTGCAACCGCGTTCACTTTTGCCTCGCCAACAATCAAGCGCCTTTTCGGCTCCGCAGACCGCTTTGGAAGCATGGTCCGGAATGGCTATCCGATGGTGTGGCGCCCCTCCGAAGTGCAATTTCTGGAGCTGCGCAGGCAAGGGCCTTTTCTATTCCAGAAAGTGTTGCTGCGTGACTCAAATGGGACGCCGCATGTCTTGGAATACAACATGATAGAATCCGGTTCCGGCTGGCAAATCGATGGGGTTCAACTCCTTGCCGCACCTCCAATAGGGGCCTGATCTAAGTCACCGTACGGTGCAATTTAAGAGTAATTTAACCACAGTCGTGTAGCCATCGTCGTGGTTAGGACAGCGCGTCCTCGCTTCTCCCATCATGAGCTAATTTTCGACCCTGCGTCTCTCCCGCAGAGGCTACGGCGCATATTTCGCGCCATGTTTGTGACGCGCTACCCCATATGGCTTGCGAAAGGTAATTTGATGAACAAGGCAATCACAGACGGTTTGGTGCTGACCCCTCCTCCATTCGCGAATGGGCTGGATGTATGGTCCCGCGGCGATGGAACTCCGGGGACAGCGACCTATAACGGGTACGCCACAGCGGCCTATGTCCCCGGTGATATCGATTTCGCTGGCTGCCTTGAAATCCTGAAAACGGAAACAACGCAGACGCTGAGATATATGGGGCAAACACCAGTCCTGCCAGGGTGCTATCTGCGTATTCGAGCGCGTGTGAAAGCAATCTCTGGCGCGCTGCCGACCGTCCGCATCGCTGCCTATGCAGCCCAATCTGACGGCTCACCTGTTGCGGGCGTTACAACCGTTGGCACTGAAACCACGCTGACAGGATATGGCGAAATCGTTGAGATCACAGCGATCGTTGGAACCGGAATCCGCACAGGTGTGGATATGGCGTGGGGTGACACTGCAGTTTACGGACACTTTGGCCTTGATCTGACTGGGCCTGATGGCGGTGTCATTCGCATCGATGATATCGAGATCGATGACGTCACAAGCGTCTTCTTGCGCAAGATGATGGATTGGGTGGACGTCAAGGATTTCGGGGCCATCGCAGACGGCACGACAGACAACACAACCGCCTTTGAAGCAGCCGATGCGGCCGCACAGCTAACCGGGAGCTCCGTTCTTGTATCCGAGGGGATCTACGCGCTGGCCGACAACGTCGCCTTCGAGAGTGACGTCCGGTTTCAGGGCACCGTGACCATGCCCGTCGACAAACATCTTGGGCTGCGTCAGAATTTCGAATTGGACAGCTATATCGATGCATTTGGGGACGAGCTTCTGGGATTCAAGAAAGCTTTTCAGGCGCTTATCAAGTTCTCAGATCATGAAGGTCTTGATATGCGTGGGCGCTCAATCTCGGTTGACAGCCCAATCGACATGCAGGCTTGTGTACCCGATGTGACGACCTGGGCGAACCGTCGGGTCATCCGGAACGGGCTGTTTGATGTTGTCGACGATGCAAGCTGGGCCGTGACAAATGCCACCTCGCAGGCGACATATGCAACCGGCAATCCCACCCGTCTAACAAATGTGGCCAATGTCGCTAACATCGAAATCGGCAGTCTGGTTACCGGGTCAGGCGTTGGCCGCGAGGTCTATGTGACCGAAAAGAATGTCGGCGCTCAGACATTGGAACTCAGCCAACCCCTTTATGACGCAGCTGGCACTCAATCTTTCACGTTTACGAGATATCAGTACATTTTGGACTTCAGCGGGTTTGAAAGCTTTTCTCGCTTCAATCTCGCCGACATTGAATTTAAGTGCGACGGAATCGCCAGCGGTATCATGCTGTCGAAGGCCGGATTGATCTGGCACATTCGCGATTGTTACATTAACAAGCCACGCCGGCGAGGCATTACGTCTATCGGCACAGCGTGCCAGGGCCTGTTGATTGACCGCTGTCAGTTCCTGTCAAATGAGCAAGCGGAACTGGCCCAAAATCGCAATACAATCGGCTTCAACGTGAATGCCAATGACGCAAAGATCCGCGATTGTAGGGCCGTGCGCTTCGGACATTGGGCGGTCATGAACGGGTCCGGACACATCATCCAGGGCAACCACTGCTTCCAGGGCGATGACGTAAATGGTGGTGCGCGCCAAGCCGGCTTGGTGATGACACAACAAAATGGACGGCAGGTGATCACGGGCAACTATATCGACAATTGCTTCATCGAGTGGACCAACGAGCATGATGCGGAACCAGATTTCGGCAGTGAGCTTAGCTTCGGCTCGATGTCGATCACAGGGAATAACTTCACCTCGCTAAATTCTGCCTCCTGGTTGTCTTTTATTGTGATCAAGCCTTATGGCGCTGACCATTTCATCAATGGCTTAACTGTCACGGACAACACGTTCAAAGCCACCGGTGGAAATATCGACAGGGTGGACAAGCTCGACAGCTCAATCGCCACCCTCGATCTCACCCGGACACGCAATGTCAATTGGTCGAGCAACACGTTTCACCAAGTCGACCAGTGGACAGCCAGCCCAGCTACGCTTCAGTTCACCCAGTCCACTGCCGCATCGACGTGGGTCTGCGACTTCTCAGATTGGATGCCTTTCGGCGGAGAAGCCCGCAATGCAACCAGTGTTGTCCCAGTTGGACCCTTGCGGAACGGAGCCAACGTGATCCAACACGTATCGGCCTATTCTGATCCGGAACAAGGTTCGACAGGTGGGGAAATTCATCTCATTTGGCCCAGTTCAGTCTCCGGAAAAGTCAACGTGACTGCCCGGATGGACAATCCATTCTAGCCAGTGGTTGAGATCGATATTGTAGGCCCCGCCAATAATGGCGGGGCTTTCTTTTTCGAATATTATCAAGTCTGAAATCTGATATTTCAGGGCCTAAGGAAATACCGTAGAATTTGCTCTATGAGCTCAAACCCTGGACAATCGACGCAAGAAGCGAGTGCGCAGGTCAATGACCTTGCCGCGCTTACGGCTGAGGTTGCACGCCTGAATTCCCATAGATTTGTGAGAATGCACAATAGCGTGCCGAAGCTTCTGGCCTTTAATTTTGCCCGAGGTTTGGCCTTCGGCCTTGGGACGGTGGTCGGCGCTTCGATCCTCGTGTCGCTTCTGGCGTTCTTTCTCGCCCAGATCGACTTCATTCCATATATTGGCGAGTGGGCTGCCCAGTTGGTCGACCAACTGGAGCTGGAGCTTTCCAGATAAGCGAACCCGTCGCGAGATATGTTGCGACTAAGACTTTGGTGGTTCGCTGTGGGTATTCACATTCACTGTGACCTGCGTTTGCTCATATCCAAACGCCGTGACCAATCCCCAGATCCAAGCACCGACCATTAACGGCACACCAATCACCGCGCCGAACCCGAGCGTGAATACGGTCAACATGAACCCAATGCCCCAAATAAAGATCTGGGCGATCCCCTCTCCAATCCGGCCGACGATAAACGAGCCGACCCCGGGAATAGACAAATTCGCTACAACGGCAAAAGCTTTCATGACTGTCTCCTTTTTTGATGTCTGGAAACAGTTTGTGCCGGTCGAGATCAAAAGCCGAATGATCTATTTTGTCATCTGAAACAGGACTACCGATCCCAGTCAAAGACAAGCCATGGACACGCGGGCATCTTCTGCAATGATAGCCACATGTAGGAGGAACCCATGTACAACAACATACTCATCCCTTTGGTCTTGGACGAAAACCATAGCCCTGACAACGCGTTAGCGGTGGCACGCGCGATTGCGGCTGACGGTGCAAAAATCACTCTGTTCCACGTGATCGAAGAACTGCCAGGCTATGCCAAAGCCTATGTGACAAGCGATTTTCTGGAAAACAGCACGTCTGATCTCAGCAAAGAACTGGAGCGGCTGGCAGAGACGCTGCCAGGCGGGCAAAGCGTTGTGACGACTGGACATTCGGCGCGCAGCATCCTTGATTACGCAGAGAATAACAGCATCGATTGCGTCATCGTGAGCTCGCATAAACCAGGGGTTCAGGACTATTTTCTTGGCGGAACAGCGGCGCGTGTCGTGCGCTATTCACAATGCGCCGTACATGTCATACGCTAGAATGAAAAAATTAGTTTAATATTAAACTACTTTTTCTAAGCGCCCGCAGAAACGTCACATGCGCGAAATCGAGCCACCGGTTCGGACGCACCTGCAAGCGGGAAACTAATGACTGTGTCGCCCAGAATAGCCTCGGCAATCTGGTTGAATTGCAACCCGTCCAGAACGTTGCCGAAACCGCTGTCTTCGGCGGTCACCGCTGTACTGCTTTCATTGTAGCTGTGCCGCGGCGTGGAGATCATCCGCCCCGCCGGGCCAACGAACCGCATGGAAAAGAAGGGTTCCTTCGGCAGGACCCGGTCGCGGCTTATGGTCACTGAATAAAGGGGTTCTGACGGATCGTATGTCAGCTCAATCCGCGCCTCTGACGTCTCATGAATCAGCGTACAAACAAGGCCCGGGGTGAAGGTCCAGGCGTGGGCGGGGAGTGGAAGAAGGGCTAAGAAGAAAAGCACGCGCATGGCAATAAGATAGGTCGGCAAAAAAGATTGGGAAGGATCACCGAACAACCATCAGAACCGTGACGCAGCGAAATCGGAGCGCGCGTCGTGTTTGACCCCCACAAGTTAGCAAAAAAACTGAGGGCCGCCCCCGATCGCGGGCGTCGGGCTGAAAGCCCCCGCCCGTGGGGGCGGTCGGGGGCTGCCCGGCGATGCCGGGCGGGCGATGCGATCTAAGACAAAACGCGCGATCCACATACACTATGTAGTTTCGGAATTCACAGAAATCGCGAGCTGTTGTGGAAAACTCAATATTTCGGTTTGTTTAGCCTCCGGGGCATAGTAGTATCCACTCAAAACAAAGACTCTTCATAAAGGGGCAGCAGTTTGCAAGGTTGCAACAAAAACAAAAAACCAACGATTAGCCCGTTTCAAGCCGCTAGCGTATTTAAAGAGATGCGGGATTGTCGCCGCGAGTTTTGCAACGATGACAAGTACTTCAAAGTAATCGAAGTTTGGGAATACTTAGCTAGCGAAACACCTGAAATTAAAATTAAGTCCTTCGACAGTAAAGGAGAGGTCCAAAGTAAGAAGGCTGGTGTGGTTGCCTTTGGAGACAGATTTACACTGATTGCCTCACGAGAGCTCCTCAAGCGGGCCAAGAATGGCTGTTGGTTCTCTAACTTCACTTTGGCACATGAGCTTGGACACATAGCTTTGGACCACCACGCGCTCGGCGCAGTAGTAAAGAACTTTGAACTATTCGCTTCTAGTTCCGGGCTCATCAATGATCCCCCAACCTACGAAGAGCTGGAAGCAACTTTTGCCGCAGTATTATTCCAATGCGGGGTCGCATTGTTTGATCAGAGCTGGACACCAGTTGAACTTGCAAAAAGAGCTTACTCTGATCCCAAGTATATACAGAAGGCTATGGAGCTGTGCGTATCCCCCGAGTTCAAAAGTGAGCTTGCCCGGCTCGATCAAGTAAAGAAACGCGTAGTGTTGTAGCCTACTTCCGCCCCCGCCGCTTCACACCACCCCTCTGCCCGGGCCTGCCAGCTGTGCTTCGGCCACTCATCTTTTGCGCGTCGTCCACTGCTTTCTCCACCGCATACTGACGCGCGAGCGGGTCGTCTGAGACAACGAGATCGACAGTTTCCAGGCGTTTGACCTCGTCGCGCAGGCGCGCGGCCTCTTCGAATTCCAGGTTTTCGGCTGCTTTGCGCATATCCGCCCGAAGCCCATCCAGAACCGCTTGCAGGTTCGCCCCGGCCAACGGCGCGTCAACCTTGGCTGTCACCCGGTTCATGTCGACATCGCCCTTGTAGAGCCCGGCCAGAACATCCTCCACATTCTTCTTCACCGTCTCGGGCGTGATCCCATTGGCCTCGTTATAGGCGATCTGCTTGGCACGCCTGCGGTCCGTCTCGTCAATCGCGCGCTGCATCGAGCCGGTGATCCGATCGGCGTACATGATCACTTTGCCGTCGGCATTTCGCGCCGCCCGACCGACGGTCTGGATCAGCGAGGTCTCGGAGCGTAGGAAGCCTTCTTTGTCGGCATCCAAGATGGCCACAAGCCCGCATTCCGGGATGTCGAGCCCCTCGCGCAACAGATTGATCCCCACCAAGACGTCAAACGCCCCAAGGCGCAGATCACGCAGGATCTCGATCCGCTCGATCGTGTCGATGTCACTGTGCATATAGCGCACCTTGATCCCCTGCTCATGCAGGTACTCGGTCAAGTCTTCTGCCATGCGTTTGGTCAAAGTCGTGACAAGTGTGCGATACCCCTCGCCCGAGACCCGGCGGATTTCATCCATCACATCATCGACTTGCGTCTCGACCGGACGGATCTCAATGACCGGGTCGAGAAGACCGGTGGGGCGGATCACCTGCTCGACAAACACGCCCCCCGATTGTTCGATTTCCCAATTCGCGGGCGTGGCCGAGACAAAGACCGATTGCGGGCGCATTGCGTCCCACTCCTCGAACTTCAAAGGCCGGTTGTCCATGCAAGACGGCAGTCGGAACCCGTGTTCGGCCAGTGTGAATTTACGGCGGTAGTCGCCGCGATACATGCCGCCGATCTGCGGCACGGACACATGGGATTCATCCGCGAAAACAATGGCATGGTCGGGAATGAACTCAAAGAGCGTGGGCGGCGGCTCACCGGGTGCACGGCCCGTCAGGTACCGCGAGTAATTCTCGATCCCGTTGCACACACCGGTGGCTTCCAGCATCTCGAGGTCAAAATTCGTCCGCTGCTCAAGCCGCTGTGCTTCCAGAAGTTTGCCTTCATTGACCAGTTGATCCAGCCGGGTGCGCAGCTCTTTCTTGATGCCGATAATCGCCTGCTGCATCGTCGGACGCGGCGTCACGTAATGTGAGTTCGCATAGATCCGAACACGATCGAAATCGTCAGTTTTCGACCCCGTCAGCGGATCAAATTCAACAATCTTTTCAAGCTCTTCCCCAAAGAATGATAGCCGCCAAGCCCGATCATCCAAGTGCGCAGGCCAGATTTCGAGGCTGTCGCCACGCACCCGGAATGAGCCGCGCTGAAACGCCTGATCATTGCGGCGATATTGCTGGGCCACGAGATCAGCCATGACTTTGCGCTGGTCATACTCCTGGCCTGCGTGCAAATCCTGGGTCATTGCGCCGTAGGTTTCGACCGATCCGATGCCGTAGATACACGACACGGAGGCCACGATAATCACGTCGTCACGTTCCAAAAGCGCACGGGTCGCCGAATGGCGCATCCGGTCGATCTGTTCGTTGATTTGGCTTTCTTTCTCAATATAGGTGTCGGACCGCGCCACATAGGCTTCGGGCTGGTAGTAGTCATAGTAACTAACGAAATATTCGACCGCATTCTCCGGGAAGAAGCCCTTGAACTCGCCATAGAGCTGCGCGGCCAGGGTTTTGTTCGGGGCCAGGATGATGGCCGGGCGCTGGGTTTCTTCAATGAGCTTGGCCATGGTAAAGGTCTTGCCGGTGCCTGTGGCACCCAACAGGACCTGGTCACGCTCACCGGAGTTTACACCGTCCTTAAGCTCGGCAATTGCGGTGGGTTGATCGCCCGCCGGCTCAAACTCCGTCACCAGGTTGAAAGTCTTGCCGCCCTCCAGCTTCTCGCGCGTTTTCACGTCAGGCGCAGGATGGCTCAGGATCGGCATCTGCTCCGGCATCGCCTCAGGTGAGTTGTTATGCATCTGATGATTCCTTCGTGAACCCACCTAAGATGACCGCTTTTTTTTGGTCTTCAAGCGCTTGAGCAGAGGATCCTGACATCTCTTGTCAGTTTGGGCCTCAGCTTTCGCCGCAACTCGCCTGAAATTGCCCCAATACCGCAAGAGTATTGTCGCGCCCGACATCGACGCTGTCTTCCGGTACCGGCATCATTTCGACCATTTCCGCGAGCGTTTCGGCGAATGGCGCAACCTCAGCGCAGTCCGTACCACGCCAAAGCTCGTTGATCGCGCGAACCGCTAGAATTTTCTCAAACATTTGCATCTGCTGACCCTCGCGCTCGAGAGTTTGCGCCGCGGCACCGGCGTCGCGCATGTGTTGGCGCGCGGCTTCAATGTCAAATGCCGGGCCCTCAGCATATTGTATCCGACCCTTCAAAAGGCTCAGGTCGGAAGTCTCAATCGTGTCTAAACGGTCGATATCGACGCTATTTGCCACTGCAAGCGCGGAATCCGTCTCACCACTGGACAAAAGCGCTTCGACGAGAGTGTATTTCTCATAAAGACCGAACAAATTCGGAAATTTCTTCCAAAGTTCGTACACATCACCCGTCAGACGTTGGATCTGTCCGCGCGTTGCCTCGACACGCGCAAAGGCCTCGGCCTCCTTGCCCTGGCTTTGCAGCGCGAAAATTTCACTATTTATCTGCTGAAGCCTCGAGACCTTCTCCACCGCGACACCACGCTGCGCGATGGCTTCGTATTTGTCCGGGTTCCACACCTTCTCTTCAAACTGCGTATATGCAGCAACCGCCGTAACCGGGATTCCGATAAGGTAGAAAAAGTTCTTCCAGTTTGCTGAATCCAAAACCTGTTGCAGTAGCGTTTTTTCGGGCTCTTCCTCGTCGAGCTTTTCTCGAATGAATTCGACACTTGTCTCAAGCTTGGTTAGTCGGCGCTCGATCTCTAGCTCGTCAGGCATGGCGGGGATTCACAATTAATTGTCAACAAAATGAGCAACAGGATGCGTCGATATGGTTGGCTGCGCAACAGATTCTTAACTTGCTCCACTCAAGACAATTTGGGATATATCGGGGGCATATTGCAGGAGACACCGCCAATGCGCGCACGGATATACCAGCCGGCCCGAACAGCCATGTCCTCAGGCCAGGCCAAGACCAAAACCTGGGTTTTAGAGTTTGCCCCAGCAAGCGCACGCGTGGTCGATCCACTGATGGGATGGACGTCATCAGACGACATGCAGTCGCAAGTTCGGTTAAGCTTCCCAAGCAAGGAGGCGGCACTGGACTACGCAAAAGACCACGGGATTGACGCAATCGTCCAGGATCCCAAGAAGCGCAAAGCAAACATCAGACCTGGCGGGTATGGCGAAAATTTCGCAACCAACCGCCGGGGTGTCTGGACCCACTAGCGCCGGTCCGCCAGAGCGCTTGCCTTCAAATTCAAGACTGCCGACAAATTATCGCCGCATTCCAATGCAACATACCTCCTTTGAACCAGGAGGCTGCCGATGTCCGCGACCACCGCGCCTGAACAAGATCCGAGATATAGCAGCTCCTTTTGGGGCCTGACGGGCTTTTTGATCGGAGCTGCGGCATTCATTTTGGTCCTGGTGCATCACTATGGGGGGCCCTTCACTCAGCAACCTGAAATAGGTGTCACTATCGGCGAGATTGCAGCCGATATCAAAGAAACCGCGATTGCGAAACTGATGGGCGAAGAGCTGCCGCCCGCCCCGCCGCCATCAAATCCACCTTTCGACTACGACCGTCTGCTCAAAGTTCTCAGCGCAGCGGGCGCTGGTTTGGCCGTGGTTGCTGGTCTTGGTGGACTGATCCGACGCGAAGACCGTGTTCCCGCACTCGCAGCGATCGGTTTGGGAGCTTCGGCCATTGTGTTCCAATGGTTGTCTTGGCTTGTTTTGTTGATCGCGGGTGTCGTTCTGATCACTTCGATCCTGCAAAACCTGGGAAATATCTTCGACCCGTTTTCGTGGTTTGGCGGGTAAATCAGACCTGAACGCAGATCAAACCCAGAAATACCGAACGATATAGAAAAAGGCTGGGGCCGCGAAAAAGACCGAGTCCAGCTGGTCGACAAAACCGCCCTGACCTGGGATCAGATGGCCCCAGTTTCGCACACCACGGTCATGTTTGATTGCCGCCAGCACCAGTGCGCCACCCACCCCCATTAGGAAGGACACGCCTGCCAATACCCCGGCCCAAGCCACACCAAACGGCGTGATCCAGGCAAACGACCAGCCGACAGCGACCGCGAAAAGCAGGCCACAGCCGATCCCTTCCCAGGTTTTTGAGGAAATTGTCGGGGCCACGCGCACCCGTCCGAACCGGCGGCCGGCAAAATATTCCATCAGGTCGCCCAGTTGCACGACCAAAACCAGAAACGCGATGAGCAGGACGTTTTTGTCGCCAAATCCATCGATCTCAAGTACAAGCAAAGCGGGCACGTGGCTGGCGCAAAACACGCAGATCATCAAAGCCCACTGGGTTTCAGAAATTCGGTGCAGAAATGATGCACCGGCACCGCGGAGCATGGACAAGATAGGCAGCAGCAAAAATGCGTAGACTGGAATAAAGGATGTGAAGAACCCCTCCTGGCCCCACCAGATCAGCACATATTGAACGGGTAAGATAACGTAGAAGGAAACAACCATGGCCCAATGGTCGGCGCGCGTTTTCTTCGTCAGCGTGAGGAATTCACGCAGCGCCGCGAAAGAGCAGAACGCGAACAAAACCACAATCGCCACGCGCCCAGAGATCAGCGCCAGCGCCAAGATCGCGACCATTGCCCACCAG
Organism: Pseudomonadota bacterium; assembly: GCA_039193885.1. Lineage (GTDB taxonomy): Bacteria > Pseudomonadota > Alphaproteobacteria > Rhodobacterales > Rhodobacteraceae > Litoreibacter. The sequence continues at coordinate 79,458 of JBCCWL010000008.1, read as the reverse complement.
GAATGGACCCGTGTGACGAACGTGTCGACGACCGGGCTGTCTTCGGATTTTACCAATCTCAAAAGCTCGCCCGCCACCGTAGCCAGGAACAAGAGCCCTACGACTGCAGCAAACAGCAACACAAGCTGGGTGGAGGTCTCGGTCATGTGCGCGCCGCCGGTTGCAACTCGGACAGGGCCTGCGAAGCGCGGTCCAAGAAGACCTTCAGTTCCTCACCTTCTTGAAGGTGCAATGGTGTTCCGAAAATCACCGTGCAAGACAAAGGGACAGGGATGATTTCCCCTTTCGGCATGATCTCGTTGATCCCCTCCACCCAGGTCGGAACAAGGTCGACGTCCCGGCGCGCTGTGGCAATATTGAAAAGACCCGCCTTGAACGGCAGGAGCGGCTCTTGGGTCATATTGCGCCCGCCCTCAGGAAACAGGATCAGCGATGATCCTTCGTCCAGCGCTTCAACGATCCGAGCGATCGGGTCTTCCGTACGATGCTCGGCCCGACGGTCAATCAGAACGGCGCGCAACATATCCCGGCCGGCAAACGCACGAAGAGGACTTTTCAGCCAGTAATCTGCAGCGGCCACTGGCCGGGTTTCGCGCCGCAATGCGGGCGGCAGGACCGTCCAGATCAACGGCATATCGGCGTTGGAGCTGTGGTTGGCATAGTAAATCCGCTGCCGTCGCACAGGCTCGATTCCGCGCCATTCAGCGCGTGCGGCGGTAATGAACCGGGCGAACAACACCAAAAGGTGCCCGCCAATCTTAGCCACGAGTGCTTTCACGCCTCCCCCTCTTGCGGGCATGATGACACCATCGTACTGCGTTTGTGAAGGCCACCAGTTGCGCAGCCCAGTCAGGCAAGCTTGGTGTCAGATCGAAGGGCCGGCGGGTCTCAACATAGGCGCCGCCGCAATCAGCTGGCTTGTGTAGGGTATTTTGGGCGCGCGGAAGACCTGCTCCGTGTCGCCGCTTTCGACGATCTTGCCTGCCCGCATAACCAAGATCCGGTCAGCTATGGAACGCACGACGCTCAGATCATGGGTGATAAGAAGATACGTCAATCCGAACTCAGTCGACAGATCACTCAGCAGATCAAGGATCTGCGCGCGCACCGAGACATCAAGCGCCGAGACCGCCTCATCCAGAATAATCAGCTCAGGCCGGATAATCAGCGCCCGGGCGATGGCGATGCGTTGCCGCTGCCCGCCAGAAAACTCATGGATGTACTTGTGCTTATCCTCTGGACGCAGCCCAACTGAGGTCAGGGCCTGATCGATCTCGGACGGGGTTGCGGATCGGCCCAGCCGATAGAATGGCTCCCCCACCAGGCGCGAGACTTTGTGGCGCGGGTTGAACGATCCGTACGGGTCCTGAAACACCACTTGCATCTTGCGCTGCGCCTCTGCGCTGGTGTGAACATCATCCCCGTCCAGCGTGATCTGCCCGGCCTGCACGGGGTCGAGCCCCAATATGGCGCGGGTCAGCGTAGATTTTCCACACCCGCTTTCGCCGACCAGACCCAGACACTCTCCACGCTTTATCTCGAAGCTAACCTGATCCACAGCCGCGAAGCTGGGACGCGGGCCAAACATCGAACGCCGCGGCAGGTCATAGGTTCGCGTCACGTCCTGAACGCGCAGGATCGTTGTATCGGTGGCGGGATCCACGCGAGCCGGCTGGTGCGTTGAGGCTGCAAAAAGCGCTTTGGTATAGGGGTGTTTCATCTCGCGCTGCAGATTTTCCGCCGCGCATTGCTCGACGATCTCCCCCTGTTTCATAATCGCAATCTGATCGGCCAAGTCCGTGACGACAGCCAGATCATGGGTGATAAACATCATCGCCATGTCGTCATCCTTGACCAGTTGCCGCAGCAGTCCAAGAATCTCGGCCTGCGTTGTGACATCCAGAGCGGTCGTTGGTTCGTCAGCGATCAAGAGCTTGGGTTGCAAGGCGATTGCCATAGCGATCACAACACGTTGGCGCTGGCCTCCCGACAATTCATGAGGATACCGGCTAAGCGGGAACCTATCTTGCGGCAACTCGCATTTGGCCAAGGCTTCGGCTGCACGCGCATAAGCTTCGGCCTTTGAGACGGGCTCGTGCACCAGAATGGTCTCCGCGACCTGTTGCCCGATGGTTTGAACCGGGTTCAACGCGGTCATCGGTTCCTGAAAGACCATACCGACCGCGTTGCCCCGCATCTCGCAGAGCTGCGCCTCACTGGCGGTTATCATGTCCTGTCCCTGCAACGCGACGCGGCCTGTGCAGGTCGCGCCCTCGGGCAGCAACTGCAAAACGGAGAACGCGGTCATCGACTTGCCGGACCCGCTTTCCCCAATTATGCCGCAGACCTCACCGGGTGCGATCTCTAGGGATACAGATTTGAGAATAGGGGTCCCGTGGATGGACAGCGACAAATCGCGGATGGACAGGATACTCAACGCCCCGCCCTCCGCAGGCGCGGATCAAGAAGATCGCGCAACCCGTCTCCGGCAAGGTTCAAGCCCAACACCGTCAGAAGGATCGCAAATCCTGGCACCAAGGCCAGATGCGGGGCGATTGATATAAGGGTCTGGCTTTCTGCGAGCATCCGCCCCCAGCTTGGTGTCGGTGGTTGCACACCCAAACCCACATAGCTGAGCCCTGCCTCCGCCAGAATGCCCAGAGAAAACTGGATCGTCCCCTGCACAATCAAAAGGTTGGTGATGTTGGGCAATATGTGTTCCGCCGAGATCCGCCAGGCGGTTTTGCCTGACACGCGCGCAGACATGACGAAATCACGTGTCCAAAGCGGCAAGGCCGCTCCGCGGCTGAGCCGGGCAAAGACGGGAATGTTGAAGATCCCGATCGCGATGATGGCGTTGACCGCCGACGGGCCAAAAATCGCGGTGATCATGATCGCAATCAGCAAGGACGGAAAGGCAAACACCAGATCATTGCCGCGCATGATGATCTCGTCCAAAAGCCCGCCCTTGCGCGCCGCCGCAGCCAAGCCCAGAGGTACGCCCAGCACCATCCCGATCCCAACCGCAATGATGGCCACCGAAATCGACGTCTGCGCCCCGATCATGATCATCGACAAGATATCGCGGCCAAAATGGTCGGTGCCAAACACGTGCTGGGCCGACGGGGTTTGCATCTTCGATGCGATATCGAGCACTGTGATGTCATAGGGCGTCCAGATCAGAGACACGAGGGCCCCGAGCGCGAAGACAAAGGTCAGCGACACCCCAATGACCAGACTGCGTGTCCGAAGCGCGGCTGACAGGAACGACGCCTCCCTCATCCGCGTGTCCTCAACCTTGGATCCACCCAAGCATAGGCCAAATCAACGAGGAAATTTACAATGATCACCGCAAAGACCAGCAACATGACCACGCTCTCGACAACAATCAGATCGCGCTGGGTGATAGCCTGAAAGACCAACCGTCCCAGGCCCGGCAGAAAAAACACGTTCTCGATAATGATCGCCCCCGCCAGCAGGAAGGAGAACTGCAACCCGATAATGGTCAGAACCGGGATCATCGCATTGCGCAGCGCGTGGTTCCACATCACCTGATGGCCCTTCAGCCCCTTGGCTCGCGCCGTCCGGATGTAGTCCTCAGAGAGTGTATCAAGCAGCGACGAGCGCATGACCCGGGCCAGGATCGATGCTTGCGGCAGCGCCAAAGAGATTGCGGGCAGCGTCAGGGCTTTCATCGCGGCGAAAAATCCGTCCTCCCAACCAGGAAACCCGCCTGCCGAGAACCAACGCAAGTTGATGGCAAAGACCAGCACCATCAGCATGGCAAACCAGAAATTTGGAACCGCGACCCCCAATTGGGTGGCCCCCATGACCGTCACATCCGTTGCGGACCCTCGGCGTGCTGCCGCCAGAATACCCACCGGAAATGCGATCAACACCGTCAGACTAAGTGCGTAAAGCGCCAAAGGCAGCGAAACCACCAGGCGGTCGGCGACAATCTCATTGACGGGCGAGCGGTAGGTGTAGGAGGTGCCCAGATCGCCAGTGAGCATCCCTCCGACCCAGCCGAGATAGCGCTGAGACAGGGTCTGGTTCAGCCCCAATTCCTCGCGCAGCGCTGCAATCGTGTCGGGCTGAGCGTTGATGCCCAACATGAACGCCGCAGGATCGCCTGGAACGATTTCGATACACGCAAAAATGACAAGGCTCGCTACAACCAAAGATATGATGAGCGAGCCCAGCCGTTTCGTGGCGTAAAGCAGCATTTAGCGGGCCATTACTCGGTCCAGGACACACCTGTCAGGTCAACAGCTTGCGTTGGCGCATCTGCCCAAATGCCCGAAAGCTTGGCGTTCACAACCGAGGTCAACGCCAACTGGAACAGGTACCCGTTCACATAGTCTTCGGAAATGATTGTCTGCGCTTGTTTGAGCATCTCCGAGCGCTTGGCCGGGTCACTTTCGGTGGACAGGTCTTCGATCAAGGCCTGGAAGTCCGCGTTGTCATACTGGAAGTAGTATTCGGGGCGGGCATAAATCCCGATATCCATCGGCTCGGTATGGCTGACAATGGTCAGGCCAAAATCGTACCCACGAAACGCCTGCTCAAGCCACTGCGCCCATTCCAGATTGCTGATCTCAGCCTCGATCCCGATGGCACGCAGCTGCGCCGCGATGATCTCGCCGCCGCGACGCGCATAAGAGGGCGGCGGCAGTTTCAAGGTCGTTGAAAATCCGTCTGGATACCCGGCTTCAGCAAGAAGTGCTTTTGCCGCCTCCGGATCGAAAGACGCATTGCCCGTCAAATCGATATAGTCAGGATTGTGCGGCGCAAAGTGCGATCCAATCGGAGTCCCATAGCCAAACATCGCACCGTCGATAATCGCCTGACGGTCGATCGCGATGCTGACCGCCTTTCGCACGCGCACATCGTTGAACGGTTCAACCTTGTTGTTGATCGCGAGGATCGTCTCGCCTTCCGTGTTGCCAGCCAACACATTGAAGCGCGGATCGGCCTCAAACTGAGCCAGATTTTCAGGGGCCGGGTAGCTGTAGAAGACGTCGATATCCTCGGCCATCATTGCGGCAAAGGCCGCGGTCGGCTCGGAGATGAATTTGAATGTCGCCTCCTCCAGCGCCGGTGCTGCCCCCCAATATTCATCGTTTCTGGTCAGGGTAATGCTGTCACCCTGCTTCCAATCCGAAAACGTAAACGCCCCGGTTCCGACCGGGTTTGTCTTAATGTCTTCGATACTCTCCGGGGCCACGATCACCGCGTCACCCCAGGCCATATTGAACAGGAAATTGCCCTGAGGTGCGGCCAGTGTGATCACCACGGTCGACGCGTCCGTGGCCTCAACGCTTTCGATCCCGGCAAACAATGCCTTTTGAGCGTTGGTCGAGTCTTCAGCGCGGGCCCGCTCTAGCGAGAACACCACGTCGCTTGCTTCAAATTCCGAGCCATCGTGGAAGCTCACGCCGCTGCGAAGATTGAACGTATAAACCGTTCCGTCCTCGGAAATATCCCAGCTTTCAGCAAGCCCGGGGTTTACCGAGCCGTCAGAGCCAAACCGCGTCAGACCTTCGAATACATTTGAATAGACCACCTGATCTATCGCGCCCGCCGCAGCGGATGTGGGATCCAGATGCGGTGGCTCAAGCTGCAGGCCGACCGTCACATCCGTCTTGGCATTGAGCGCCGTCGTCGCTGCAAGCACCGCAACCGCGGATATCATAAGTCTGTTCATCGTTTTTCTCCCTGACTGTCTGTCATTGTGCCGGACCAAGCAGATCCAGCAAACTGATCGCCATCACTTGCGCCGAAGTGACCATGTCGTCAATATCAATATATTCATCGGGTTTATGTGCAAGTTCCAGCAATCCTGGACCGTAGGCGATACAATTCTTAAGCTTGCCAATGCGATCTATGTGTTTTTGATCATATGTGCCGGGCGAAACCACGTATTCTGCAGGCTTGCCCATCACTTGTTCAATCGCAGACGACACGCTTGCGACAACGGGCGCCTCCTTCTCGGTCATTGTCGGCTGTACCGAAAATAACTCGCGCAGATCGTATCTGAAGTTGGGTCGCGTTGCCGCCAGATCGTCCAAAAGGGACTTGATCTCGGCCTCGACCTCTTCCTGGCTTTCTTCCATCAGATAGCGTCGATCGATCACCATGCGGGCGCTGTCGGGCACACAAGGCGAAGGCAGACCGGTGAAATCAGGCTCAGATTCAGCCTGTCCACCGTGAAAACTGTTGATGTTCATCGTCGATTGGCGGGCTCCCTCGGGCACAACCGGCATTGCTGTGCGTTTGCTGGCCAGCGCCGGGAAAAGCCTGTCTTCCATCTCTTGAAGGACAGCCCCCATGTGGCGCACCGCACAATCCCCCAGGAATGGCATAGAACCATGGGCAATCTCACCATGGGTCTCGATCTCGGCCCACCAGACCCCGCGATGTCCCAAGCAAACACGGTCCTTGTGCAAGGGTTCGGGAATGATGACGTGATCGACATGGGCATACAACCCCTTCTCCGCCAGATAGGCCACGCCACCGTAGCCACCAGATTCCTCATCCGCCGTGCCTGAAATTTCGATAGACCCGCGATAATTTGGATAGGTCTCGATAAAGGCTTCTGCCGCAATGATCGACGCCGCAAGCCCGCCCTTCATATCACAGGAGCCGCGGCCATAAATTCGCCCGTCGATCACGTCGCCGCCAAACGGATCCGTCGTCCACCCCTGCCCGACCTCAACCACATCGGTATGAGAGTTGAAATGCATACATGCGCCGGGGTCAGACCCGGTGTGGCGGGCCACGAGATTCCAGCGCGGATATTTCTCGCTATCTCCTGGAGTTCCTTCTGCGCGGATCAACGAGACGTCAAAACCATGGGCCTCTAGTCGGGTCTTCAAATACTCGCAAATGTCACGATAAAACGCGCCTGGCGGATTCACTGTCGGAATGCGAATGAGGTCTTGCGTCAGCGCGACAAGATCCTCACGCTTTGCCTGTATGCGCTCAAAAAGCGCGGACGGGGCTTTTTCGGTGTGTTTCATGGCGCGAGTATCAATCCCACCGCATACGCTATCAATAGCGTAGTTATACGCTATGATCCGATCATGCAGACAGATATTGAAGTTGCCTTCGACGCAGCACCGATCGGAATCGTTCTGACCGAGGACCGGATCATTCGGACCTGTAACACGACGTTTTGTACATTGACCGGATTCGAGAAGGTGGCGCTGATCGGCCAGAGTTTTCGAATGCTCTATGCCAGCGACGCAGAATTCCGACGCGTCCGCGACATCGGGCTAGCACAATTGAAGGCCGGGCAGGACTACTCGGACATGCGGCTGCTGCGTCGCGCAGACGGCTCGGCACTCTGGTGCCGGTTTCGCGCCCAGACCCTCGATATCAGTGCCCCTCTCGCACGTACGGTCTTGACCTATGCCAAGGTTCACGCCCCCACCCACGAGCCAGCGCTTACCGCACGGGAGCGCGACGTTGTCTTGGGTCTGCGTACTGGCAAAACCAGCAAACAGATCGCCTTTGATCTGAGCCTGTCAGTGCGCACGATCGAGGGCGTGCGCGCACGTCTTTTGAAGAAGTTCAAATCCCGCAACCTACCGGAAATGTTGAGTAAATTCACCAATCTGGAGCGCTAGACCCACGGCAGTCACCGCGCTCAGAACTGCGGTCAGATGCAGCGACCTCCATCCACTTCCATGCATATGCCGGTTACCATGCTGGCCTCGTCAGAGCACAGATAGCAGGCGGCATTGCCCATATCCTCAGGTGTCGAAAAGCGCCCCAACGGGATCGTCGAAAGGAATTTCGCACGAATCTCGGGTGTGTCCTCGCCCATGAACTTTTTGAGCAGCGGCGTTTCACCCGCAACCGGATTTATCGCGTTTACCCGGATACCCTCCGGCGCCAATTCAACGGCCATGCCTTTGGTCGCATTATTCATCCAACCCTTCGAGGCATTGTACCAGTTGAGGCGCGGGCGTGGGCTTACCCCGGCCGTCGAGGCGACATTTAAAATGGCGCCAGCGCCCTGCTGTTTGAACCCCGGCACCACATGTTTGGCCGTCAAATAGACAGACTTGCAATTGACCAGGAACACTTTGTCGAAATCATCTTCGCTTACCGTTTCCATCGGGGCCGGCAAATGTGTCGTGCCGGCATTATTGACCAGAATATCGAGACCGCCAAACAGCGTATCCGCAACGGCCACCATGTCTTTCACGCTTGCATCCTGTGATACATCGGCCTGCGTTGCCACAACGGCTGGTCCAAGCGTCTCGGCCAGTGCGTGCGCCGCGTCGAAGTTAAGATCGGCAATCAACACTTTCGCACCTTCAGCTGCGAATTTTCGCGCGATCCCGGCCCCAAAACCTGATGCGCCCCCCGTTACGAGTGCGCGCTTTCCATCAAGTCTCATTCTACCTCCTATCCATGATACGCGGCAACGGTCTTGAGCGTTGTGAAGCCATATAGGGCTTCAAAGCCCTTTTCGCGCCCGTGTCCCGACAGCCCCGTTCCTCCAAAAGGCAACTCGACACCGCCGCCAGCGCCGTAATTGTTCAAAAAGACCTGACCTGCGCGCAATTTCTTTGCTATGCGCATCTGTCGCGCGCCATCTTTGGTCCAACAGCTGGCCACAAGACCAAACTCGGTGCCATTGGCGATGGCCACGGCCTCATCTTCATCGGCAAAAGGAATGACAACTTGCACCGGGCCGAAGATCTCATCGCGCGCAAGCACATGATCGGGGGCGACGCCGGCAAACAAGGTGGGCGCGACATAAGCCCCACCAGACGGCGCATCGGGCACCACCGTACCGCGCGCGGCGACCTCCAGATCGCGGCCCTGGTCGATAAATCCCTGCACGATCTCTTTCTGCCGCTCCGACACCAGTGGCCCAAGATCAAAATCGCCGAGGGCCGGCCCAGCGCGCAAGGCAGAGTAGCTCGCCGACATGGCAGCCACGACCTCGTCATATCGGCTTTGATGCACCAGGATGCGCGAGGAGGCCGAACAGGTTTGACCCGCATTCTGGATCCCGGCATTGACCAGAAACGGCAGGGCCGCGTCCAGGTCCGCATCCTCAAACACCAGCTGAGGAGATTTGCCGCCAAGCTCAAGGGTCACCGGCACGACGTGATCGGCTGCCGATTTCTGGACCAGCTTGCCCACCGCAACCGAGCCTGTGAAAGACATATGATCTACGCCTTCATGCGCGGTCAGCGCTGCACCGGCCTCGCCGCCCAGGCCTGGGACGACATTCAGGGCCCCAGCGGGCAATCCAGCATCAGTCGCAAGTTTTGCGAAGGCCAGTGCGGTCAGGCAAGCTTCTTCGGCAGGCTTCAGAACACAGGCATTCCCCGCCGCCAAAGCGGCGCCGACCGAACGCCCGATGATCTGCATCGGATAATTCCAGGGGACAATATGGCCCGTCACGCCATGCGGCTCGCGCAGGGTATAGACTGTGTAGCCGTCGAGATAGGGGATGGTGGTACCATGCAGCTTATCCGCAGCACCTGCATAAAACTCCATATATCGCGCAAGTGCCAAAACGTCTGCGCGGGCCTGCGTTAAGGGTTTTCCAACATCCAAGGCCTCAAGCTTTGCAAGTGTATCGATATGCTCGGACACCAGCTGACCCAACCGGGCCAGAACGCGACCGCGTTCGGCGGCGGTGCTTTTGCCCCACGCACCTGCAAGTGCGCTTCGGGCCGCCGCGACCGCGCGTTGAATGTCTTCATCATCGCCCCTGGCAATCTCACATAGAACGGACCCGTCAGACGGGTTTAAAAGGGGCAAACTGCGTTCCGAAGCAGGCAGGTTCCACGCCCCCCCTATGAGGCAATTGCGAGGATCAATTCCGAGCGGTTCAAGTGTCATCGTAGGTCAGCCGCCTTTCTGTCATGCGCTGATGTGCAATATTGGACGAAGGGCCCTGCTCAGGCAATTTCCAAAGCTTCACCCCGGTATTCGCCCACCGAATGCGACGGATCACAACGTTAAAGTCAACTGGTTGCAGTGGATTACAAACATGGGGATACGCTGATAGTGCCGGCACCGAGCCGCCTGAATACCGTCGATGTGCCGGGCTCAGAACTGGTTCATGAAGTCACGATCGATTTTGTCTTTCAAGCGCCACATGAGGTGCCCTGCCCCGCCCCAGCCCAGTTTCTCGCCGAAGGCCCGTTTGTCGCCCAAGGAGACAAGCTTCAGATAGTCGGCCTGAGGCGAAAATTTCTGCAGCGGCTCACCAGTCAGTGTCCTGCGTAAGTTTTCTGTAAGAACAGGAGCTTGGCGAACTGCAAAGACACCCGCTTTCGGGCGTGGATCCCAAGCCATATGGGCGCAATCACCGACGGCAAAGATGCCTGGGGTGCTGGTTTGCAGAGTTTCGTCTATCTCAACAAACCCGTCCATCAGCTTCAATCCTGTGTCGCGCAACCAGCCATGCGGTGTCGCGCCTGCGGCGCCTACAACGAAGTTGGCCGGGCGGTGATCCGGGCCATCCAACACCACTTCGGCGGCGGTGACTTCAACGACCGAGGCCTCCTCAATCACTTCAACACCGTGTTTTTCCAGCTCTTCACGGATATGTGTCTGCGCAGTTTTGCTATTGCGTGACAGGATTTGGCCACTGTCCAGAAGCCTGACTGAGACAGGGTCCGGATCATCGCGCAACGCGAATGCCATGGCCATCGCCAGCTCGGCACCTGCGACGCCGCCTCCAATAATGGCGATGTCCTTTGACCCGCTTCCTGTGCGAAACATGTCCCAGGCCGATGCAAATCCCGCGAGCGGTTTGGCCGGGACAGCATGCGCCGTGAAACCCGGCAAATCGGACATCTTGGATGTGATCCCAACATCGATCGATGCCAGGTCAAAATCCAAACGCGTGCCATTTTCCAGCACCACCTTGCGCTGCTCAGGATCAAGCCCGACGGCCCGCCCGTCAACAAGCTGCGCCCCCATCTGCGACGTTAGGCGTTGCAAATCAATGTCCAGCTCCGCGCGGGTGTAGTGACCGGCGACAAAGCCCGGAAGCATCCCCGAATATGGTGCGGTCGAACCTGGGTTAACGACCGTGATGGCGGCGTCAATGGGTGCGGATTTCAACGCATGAAGGACAAGCGCATGGGTGTGCCCGCCACCGATGAGGATGATCTTGCGTCCGGATTGCGTTTTCATAGCGGAATGGTACACGCAAACCAGATTAGAGGGCGCGGTCTAAAAGGCCTTTGATCTGAGACTGCGATGTCCCCGCAACAATGCGACCCAATTCGTCATTGCCGCGCAAGAGAACTAACGTGGAGCGCCTTGGTATCGCCCGAGACACGGCGACATCGTGGCGATTGAACCGGTCCCAATCGACTTTGACAAATGTGATCGCAGCGTCATAGGCGGGATCTTCTGCCCGGAGCGCGTTGATCACACGCTCTTGCCGTCTGCAGGTGCTACACCAGGACGCCGCATATTCAACAAGGACGGTTTTCCCGTCCTTGAGCGCGTCTTTGACAACGCCAGGGCTGAAATCCACATATTGATCCGCGCTTGCGGCCATTGGCGTGACTGCGACTGCGACAGCAGCCAAAAGAAGATGACGGCGATTCATGGGAAATCCTTCTCTAGAGGGCGACAGACAAGTCCTGCAGCCAAATGGGCATGATGTCCAAGAGCGACCCTTCAATCACATGGTGGACCTGAAAAAACAGCATAGCGCCGACCGCGACAAAGGTAGCTCCGATAATGGGTTTCGAACGTTCGGCCAGACCGCGCAACGCCTGCGCTCGGGTGCGAATTGCCTCGCGAGCTCCGAGTCCAAGGCCAATGATCAAGGTGGAAACGCCCAGCGCAAAGGCACACATGATAGCAGTGACATAGCCCAGGTTCTCGCCCTGCGACGCCAATGCGATTGCGCCACCCAAGGTCGGCCCGATGCACGGAGACCAGACCATCCCAAGCAGCAAGCCACCCAAGAACTGTCCGCGTAGCGATCCTGCATCGATCTCGTCCATGCGCGCATCTGCCCCCGCAGCGAGACCTGCGGTTGCCATCTCAAAGCGTTGCGCGAACATGGGAACCAGCAAGATGACGCCAAAGACCACCATCAATGCGGCCCCGACTTGAGCCAAAAGATCCTGGGTAAGGCCGATCCCGGCCCCAAAAGCTGTAACCAGCACGCCGAAAGTGACGAAAGACACGCTCATTCCGGCAGCCAACGCGAGGGCACCAGCCTTGTTGGCATTCAGCGCGCCCACAAGAACAATCGGCAGCACCGGCAAAACGCACGGATTAATCAACGTCAGCAGACCAGCCAGATACGCGAAGAAAAATTCCATAGGGCTTTGCTCTTGGGTGTTGCGAAAATCGATATCGGGTTTAGTTGCCAATATCGCTCTCGGCGCGCCAAAGACACACACAAATGGGTCACGTTCTCGTGTGTCGCCGAAACGCACCCCGGCAGCGAAAAGATCAAAACGAGCGCTGTACAGACAACTGATAAATAATTCTGAGCTTGGATTCTTAATGATCTGTCGCGTCAGTGCGCAATTTCAAAACATAGACAGCATCCGGGTAATCGTAGCCGTCGAACATGATTTCACCGTCCTGCGCCATGCCCAACTTCTCAAGGAGCCGGATAGAGCGTTCGTTGTTCGGATCGACGATCGCAACAAGCTCCGAGATCGACGGAATGGTCTTTGCGGCATCGATCATCGCCGCTGCCGCTTCGGTCGCATACCCCTGCCCCCACATGCGTCTTGCCAATCGAATCCCAAGCTCGACCGCGCCTGTTTTGACCCGGCCGGGTTCAGTGGAAAGGCGGATATACCCGACGGCTAGGTCCTCGGCACGCCGCGTTATTGCAAGGGGTCCCGACAGAAGATCCATGCGCGAAACCAGGCAAGCTTCGTCAAGCCAGCTGGTCTGTTGCGCTTCGGAAAGGGCACCCTGATCGCTGAATTCCATCACCTCAGGATCTCCCAGGATCAAGCGGAGCTGCGCCCGGTCGGACCCGCGCCATTTTCTAAGACTGAGTCGCCTTGATTTTATCATGATGGATGACGCTAACCGTTTGCGGCGCGCGGATAAACCATGCGTCTGCACCTGAGATCGGGTCATACCGCCATTTCTCCACCTATCGTTCGAGACGCTGATCACTGTCCTTCAAAGCCAAGTTCTTAACCGTCTCGCGAACCGGCTCTGGAATGTAGTTCCAGACGCGGGAAACATGGTCTGCGATCCTACAGTAGCTCAGAGACACTCACCAGATTCCGCTCATACCCATCGCAAAACAGCGTTCTGGCGAAAACGGGGTGCCAAGAGTTCGCTTAATCGGTGGATATGAGCTTTCGACACGGCGGATTCCTGGCTTTCATGCGCCCACGCCTGCCCTAATATTCCTGCATAATTTTTAATCAATTCGCTATGAAAATACGCAATTGTATTGAAGCAAAAGCACCGGTCGGTACATTGTACTTATTGCACGTGTCCGAAGGCGGAAATGGAAATAACTCCTGCCTGAGAAAAATGAAACAGGGATAAATTCATGAAGAGTTTTGGAACAATCGTGGCCGCTGTTGCTGTATCTGCATCCGCTGCTTTGGCCGATGGACATGCGACGGACGTACCGTTCGCGTTGGATTGGAAATTCGAAGGCCCATCTGCGCCTTATTTTGCCGCCATAGATAATGGCCATTTTGAAGCCAACGGATTGGCGGTTGAGATCACCGCAGGCTCGGGCTCGCTGGACGCTATTCCAAAAGTGGCCACAGGCGCGTTTCCGATTGGGTTCGCGGACATCAACAGCTTGATCCGCTTTCTGGATCAAAACCCCGGCGCACCGGTCACAGCTGTTATGATGGTCTATGACAAGCCGCCCTTTGCGGTGATCGGTCGCTCATCCCTTGGCGTGTCTGCGCCATCCGACCTCGAAGGCAAGGTGCTCGGTGCACCGCCCCCCGACGGGGCCTGGGCGCAGTTCCCAATCTTTGCGGCACAAAACGACTTGAACGTCGATGCAATTACCGTCGAGCCTGTGGGCTTCCCGACACGTGAGCCGATGTTGGCCGAAGGCAATGTTGCTGCAATCACCGGCTTTTCATTCAGCTCTTACCTGAACCTCGTGCGTCTCGGCGTGCCAGAGGAAGACATCACCACATTGTTGATGGCCGATTACGGGTTGGAGCTTTATGGAAACGCGATCATCGTCAACACCGAGTTTGCAGAAGCCAACCCTGAAGTTGTCTCTGGCTTCCTGACAGCTGTGGCGGCTGGCTGGGGGGATGCGATTACAGATCCTGCCTCTGTCATTCCGTCCCTGATCGAGCGCAACCCGGCGGCTGATGCCGCACTCGAACAGCGTCGTTTGGAACTGGCGATCGAAGCGAACGTCGTCACCGATTATACCACGGCTAATGGCATGGGCATGATCGACGCTGATCGCATGACGGCCGCAATTGAGCAGATCAAAATGGTCTATGATTTCCAGGGCGAACCCGATGCCTCCTTGTATTTCACGGACGCCTACCTGCCCGAAGGCGGCTTTAAGCTGAAGTAACACTAAGTTGGCGAGGGCCACACGCCCTCGCCAAGTTCAAAGGTTGCTATGAAACCCCTCATTGATATCAAAAATGTCCGCCACGCCTACGCGACGGCGGGTATGCCTTTGCCTGTGCTCGACGGCCTGGAATTGACCGTCGAAGAGGGCGGTTTTTGTGCAGTCGTGGGCCCATCGGGCTGCGGCAAGTCCACACTCACGCGTTTGATTGCCGGGCTAATGCGCCCCGATGAGGGCGAGGTTTGGCTCCATGGGGAGCTGGTCAAAGGGCCGCGGTCCACCGTTGGTATGGCGTTTCAAAACCCCGTTCTGCTGGAATGGCGAACGATCCTTCAAAACGTGATGCTGCCCCTTGAGATCGTCCCTGGCGGACTGAAAGGCGAAGCAGCGAAACAGCGAGCACGCAGCCTTTTGGAGCTTGTGGGCTTAGGCGGATTTGAGGACAAGCGCCCGTCCGAGCTATCGGGCGGCATGCGGCAGCGCGCCTCTCTGTGCAGGGCCTTGGTGCATCAGCCAGATGTGCTGATTCTGGACGAACCCTTCGGCGCGCTGGACGCCTTTACCCGTGAAGATCTGTGGCAGACCATGCACGAGGTGAAGGAAAAGGAGCCGTTTACCGCGGTCCTCATCACTCATGATCTGCGCGAGTCCATTTTTCTGGGCGACCAGGTCGTCGTGCTTTCTGGCCGTCCTGCCCGAACCCAGTATGTGATGAGCATCGAGCGGACCAAGAAGCCGACACTTGACGATCTCTACACCCCTGAAGCGGCAGAGCGGTTGGCAACATTGCGCCATCAAATCGAAATCGCCCAAGGCCGCGTCGACGAAGAGGTCTCGACATGAACCCAACCCTGCGGAAGGTCCTCGTCCCGACAATCGCGATCGTCATTTTCCTGATACTCTGGGAGGCGTTGGTCTGGGTCATGGGTTGGCCCAACTACCGCATGGCCTCCCCCAGCGATCTTCTTCCCGCCTATGAGCGGTATTGGAACTTGTTTCTTGTGATGGGCTGGCAGACGCTCTGGCGCACGGTACTGGGACTTTTGCTGGCGATTATTGTGGGGACCGGCATCGGTATGATCATGGGCTTTTCGCGCACGATGCGCGATGCGCTTTATCCAATTCTAGTCGGCTTCAACGCAATCCCGAAAGCAACCGTGGTCCCAATTGTGGCCCTCATGTTCGTCGGCGCGCATGACTTCAACACTGTGCTGATTGCCTTCATGATCTCGTTCTTCCCAATCGCTGTTTCAGTGTCGATTGGACTGTCAACGCTCGAGCCGGAATACCGCGACATCCTGCGTTCACTCGGCGCCTCTCAGACCACGATTTTTTGGAAGATTGCACTGCCCAAAACGCTGCCGGAGTTCTTTGGCGCGCTCAAAGTGTCTGTCACTTTAGCTTTCATCGGCACAAACCTAATGGAAATTGTGAGCCCCCATGGCAGAGGTTTGGGAGCGCTTTTTGACAGTGGCAAAACGAACTCGGACTATCCGCTGATGTTCGCGGTGCTGATCGCGCTCGCGGTGTTGGGCATCGTTCTTTACTATGTCGTTGTAGCGCTTGAACGTATCTTTGCAGGTTGGGCGGAACGTCAGACCCAATAGAGTAGCGTTCGTACCACCAAGGCTTCCTTGCCCACATAGATAAAAAGAAGCGCAATCCTGTTGCTATGCCAAAATTGCAGCTCATAAAATCCGCGAGGGTGCGTTGACTGACGTCAGTGCGATCCGCAGTCTTTTGTGGCAAACTCCCACCTATATCCGCTTGGATGGGGATTGGAGACAGGACGTGGCTTGCAATAGCGTTCTATCAATTTGGACACTGGGCGCTTGAGCGGTTTGAGGGGCCGACCGTCTGGGCACCGTTTTTCGGTGGACCGAGGGCGCGCCACCCCGGTTATCCCTGTCTCGAAGCGGAATATCCCAATCAGTGTCGCATTGCGCAGCCTCGGCCGGGTGCAAAGAAACGATCACGCAGACCACGTCAATCCGACATCGTTTTAAGTTGGAGATTGGTCTGCTACAGCTCAGCTCAAATAGACCTGTGTGAGACCTGCTGATGGCCCCTGAGATCATTGAAATCGTTTTGCCGATCGCACTTAAAGAAGTCTATGACATCGTTACTCCTTCATTCACCGCAGAAACCGGGCATGAGCTCAGCGTCGCCTTGATGCTAAATCCCGAGGTACCGGGCTACATCGCGAATGGGGCAAGTTGGTCAATTGCGCTGTCAAACCCCTCCTACATACGGAAGATCGTTGATGCTGGTGGTTGCTCCAGGGACGGCCTGATAGACCTTGGATCTTCGCCGCTTTGCCTGGCTGTCCGCGGCGACAGCACCGAATTCCCGCTTAGAGATCCAGAAGAAATCGCGGCGTTTTTGGTTGAAGCCGAGACCATTGCGATTACTGCCTCGGGGACGAGCGGCGCGCAATTTGCGAAATTGACCAACAGTCTCAATATCACGGAGAAGATGCGCGAAAAATTGCGACCGATGCCAGGAGGCGGTCCGATGACTTCACTTCAAAACGGCGAAGTTGGGGTCGCTGCCTTACCATTGACGAATGTCGCGCCGGTGCCTGGAGTTTTTGCGAAGTTTATCTGCCCTCTCGAGATGGGCGTGCACATCGATCTCGCCTATTGTGTCGCAGCGCATGCAAACACTGCTACACGGCATTTTTCGGACTGGCTAATGGAGCCAGAGCGTGTGGCCCAATTGGCAGATCTGGGGCTCATAGGCCAGGTGTCTACTGTTTGAAAACATCCGATTTTGCCCTGCAAACCGGCTAAAACTGCTCCGCAATCCTAAAATGAATTCGCGTGCGCGCCGAGCTTATATGCCTGCTGAACGCCGATATCTGGAAGATGAAACTGCTCTAGACTGTGCTCAAAACCCGTGACGCGAGCACCAGAAACTGGCGTGCCCACCGGCTTTCTTTCGGTCTATTATCGCTTGTCTTCCTCATATGCACGCCGGGCCAGCTTGACCCCGTCCAGGTTCTCATTTGCCCATAGAACCAGCGGCCTGAACAAGCCCACCAGTTCCTCCCCCCGAGATGTCAACGCATAAGACACAGCTATCGGCGGCCCCGGATCGACAGTGCGCGTGATATAGCCATCTCTTTGCAAACCTCGCAAGTTTTCGGTCAGTACGCCTTGGCTGATGTCGCCAATGTTCCGTTTGAGAGCACCAAACCTGACCGGTCCGTCTTCCAGACCGAGGACGATAATGATCTGCCATTTGCCCGTGACTTTGGACAGCACCGTGCGGATCGGACAAAGCAACGCGTCGGCCTCAGAGTGCACGCCTATTGGCAACATCGGCGAAATCCTAGTTTTTGTTTCGGACTAGTACTGAATATCAGACCTGATGTTTGGATTTGACTTGGTTGTCAAGTGTTGCTCGGACGCCTTGGTTCGTTCATCCGTACCTGATCATATTGAGGTGTGTAGTAGCGACTAAGTACATATTACGTACTCATGGGAGGGCAGACAGATCCAATAAGATAAAGGACGTGGAAGCACCCAACATGACACTTAAGCCATTACACAGACTCCAAGCGATCGTGTTTACAGCCGTACTTTGCATGTAGGGCGCCGCATTGGCTGATGGTCATGGCGATGTTGAAAAATTGACAGAGCTGCTCAGAACCTATGAGCGTTTTGGGAACGAAAGTAATGCGGAAGGGATGGGAAGCCTTTACGCCGAGGATGCTGTTTTTCTGCCCGACCGGTTCGATTCTTTCGAAGGCGTTGAGGCCATCACCGCGTTCTATGCATTTGCATTCAGTGCTCTAACACTCGACTTGAAGTTCTCCATTGAGCCCGAGGATTTCATCGTCTCCGGGGAAACAGCCTATGCGGTGACACGTTCAACGGGAACACGACTGATCAAGGAAACAAACCAAACAGTGCCCGAAATCAATCGCGAGCTTTGGGTATTTGAGAAGATCGAAGGCGAATGGAAAATCGCTCGATACGCCTTTAATAAGTCGGAATAGACAAGCCCGGCACCCCAGTTTCGATGGGGTGCCGCCCAATTTAACCTGACACCCAAGCGAGGCGCACCCAGATGGACCTATTGCATGACAGAAAAACGCGCGTTGGTCACCGGAGGTGGGCGCGGGATCGGGGCCGCACCGTCGTCGATGGTGGCATGACAGCCAAGGGTTTGCAGAACCAATAGTCGCGGCTTTTGGCGCTGCCGGGTTTCCGGGCAGGCGTTGACATTGCAAACTCTGAGACTGACACGCCTTTGCGGACCGCGGTGTTGCGCATGATGTTCAAGCAAGCGTTCTCGCCGAAGTCCGAGTAGCCCAGACGGTCTAATGCGCCAAATACTTCATCGAGCTAATCAAGATTCCGATCAGCGCCGTGACTCCAGCACCTATGAGAACCGCAAAACCTGTCCCGCGCACGTTCCATCCAATGCGCCCGCCAAAAAAGACCATCGCGCCGATGGCAATTAATTGGGCCGCAAGAAATTCGGTCGCGACGGAAATCAGACCAAAACCCGCTACAACAAAACACAGCGCGGGCCCGTTTGCGGCGAGCAAGACCGTGCGGGAATGTCGCCACGCGGATCGAAAATCGACGCCCCGTGCAGGCCGGCCGCTTGCAAGCATGTCTTGGCAGACCTCCGCATAGGCCTTTGCGATCGCGACTGCAAAGACAGCCGCGAACAAAACCAGCGCTGTTCGAAACGGGCTTTCGATCGGTTGGTGTAACGCCATCAAGAGAGAGAGCACCGTGATCGTACCATAGATGATACCGAAGGCGGCCTCGTCCAATGCAAGTGTTCTGCCGCTTCTCATTCTGGACCTGCGTTAAGGTGCACCAGGTTCAAACCAAATTTGTAGATCCGGCTGCGGCAGCTCGAGACCCACGGGTTGGTCGAACAATTGCCCAGGACGGTTACCAGCGAGGTCTTCTAGTTCTTCGCCGATCGACAGCTCGTAACTGCGCGCGGTCCACGGCGCACGAGGGGTAAACGTCCATTCCGTTTCAGAGGACTCCAACCCGACCCGTCCAGGTAGGATCTGCCCGCCTTGCTTGACCCTGATCCGGAATGCCATGGAGTGATGATCATGGCTGCTACCAAGCGAAACGCGCAACGGATCCGTACTGCCTGTCTTTGGGACATCAAGCGTCCAGTTCGAAGGATCGGGCGGCTCCGTGTCGGTCGGACCAACCGAGAACCCATGCGAGAATGCGTTGGCCAGATCACAACCCGCGGCATCCTGGGCACCAGTACCGACATGCAAGACATAGCGTTCACCGGGGACCAGTGCCCGACCCAAAGCGTTATGGGCGTCAAGACCTGTTTTTACCCGGCCCGGGTCTAAAAGCACGGTTAGGCGGGTTCGATCTGGTGACCAAAGATCAAAGCGATTTGACAAGAACACCCCTTCGACCAGCGTGCCATCCTCATGGTGTAGCGCAATGTATGGAAGGATATCTGCGTCTGCCATTGGGCCTGTGAAGTAGAGGTAAAGACGCAGCAGGTTTTCCGGAAGGACATTGGCACTGGGATAGAGCTCATCAACCTGTGTGGTGCCAGGCCCCACGCAGGCTAAAGCCGTCTGGCCGCCCAGGCAAAGGGAAGCCAGACTTGCAATCAAGCCGCGCTTCACAGTTACCGTGCCAGATCGGCGAAGCCTTCGTCCGCCTTCAGCATGTTTTGGAACATGCGGGTCTGTTCAGCAAACTGGTTCGACGCGTATTCGTAATCGGGGAAGTTATACTCGCTCACAAACTCGCTCAGGCGCAGATAGGCCCCTTTGCGATACGACACCAGATCCATGGCACCAGTATCGATATTGCGTCGCAGGGTCAGAAGAAACTGTGCATCCTGTTCGGCGGCCTGAAACACGCCCGAGAGCGGAATCGGCGTCGTCTCCACGCCGGTTGTATCACCCAGATACGCAACCGGCTCGATAATACCCGGAAGTTCCACAGCCGCCTCTAGGGCCGGCAGTGTGATCAGGTCGGCGTCCATTTCACGATTGACCACAAGGACCATGGGCTGGCCGTTACCTTCGCGATCAAAGACGGTGAAACTCAGGACTTCGAGCGGCGTGCTCCCATAACCAAGTTCGGCAATCGTACGACCGCTGACCTCTGCGCCATCTTCCAGGTCAGAGACCGGAATGGTCACTAGCGGTGTGCAGGTATAGGCCGCAACCACCGTTGGTGTGCCGCCAATGTCGATCACACTCATCGCGCGAATGGGAGCACGGGTCTCGGTTTGTCCATGAGCCGCGTGATAAATCTCGATCCCAGTGGAGGACGATGTATCTTCAAACGGGAACGGTATACGGCGCAATGTGGAAGCAAATTCGCCGGTCGACAACCCGGACACAAACAACTCACCCCCCGCATAATCAAGGTCTGTAAAGGTAAAGCTTGTTGCCGGAATATCGCGCCAGAATGAGACGCCTTCATCCGGGGCGTCAGAGATTTCATAGGAGGTTGCAGGCAGCGCCGCCAAATCCAGAGCGTTGACTGTTCCATCTCGTGCGACCGAAACGATGGCGGGTTGGCGCACGCCGTCAATGGTGACCGAGGCCGCGACATATGCATCCTGTGTTACCGGGTGTACTTCAAGGTCGTGATAGCTGATACCGCGCACTTCCGCTCCGAGTGTTTCTGCAATCGCAGCATCCAGATCTAGCAGATTGTAGGGCAGCATGGCCTCTGGGGCGCTTCCGGCGTCCGGCAGCGAATAGGCATGGACCACCCCTGCCACTGAATCCGCAACGACCAATGTCTGCGCATCTGCAAATTCCAGCACCGAGGCAGACATGGGTGCCTCCGCGAAGACCGCCTGGGCTGACACCAACGCTGTCACAGCCGCCAAATGAGCTATAATATTCTTTTTAATCATCTGAATTTCCTTTCTTTTTTGGACGCATAAAACGCATTTTGACGCCCGGAATGACTAAGGGTTTAAGGACCAAGAGCTAGCCCATCATCTGATAGCTGACCGGAACAAATCGGAATCCAGACCCGCGTGTTTCGACGAACCCCGCTCCGGGAAATGGCATGTGATAACCGATCATCGGGATCTTGTCGGTCGCCAACATATCGAGAACGCCGCGGCGCGTGGCACTGGCCTGCGCTTTGTCCGCGTCGTAAAGCATGGTCCACTCGGGGTTGACGAAAGACCAGACGTAGTGGCCGACCAGATCGGCTACGAGCAGCAGCTGCTGGCCTGCGCTCTCAAGGCGATAGTTCATATGGCCAGGCGTGTGCCCAAACGCCTCAACAGCGGTAACGCCAGAGGCCACCGGGTCGCCCCCTTTGAGGAATCCAAACCGATCACCGAATGGACGCACCTTGGCATCAAAGACAGGGTTCTCAACGTTCGATGAGACATCGAATTCGACCTGTCCAGTCAGAAAAGTGGCATTGGGATAGGCCATTGCGCCATCCTTGTCGGTCATCCCACTGATGTGGTCGGGATGCATATGTGTGATGATAACATGGGTGATATCCGCTGCGCTGACCCCGACTTCGCCCAATGGACCTGCAAGGCTTTCTGCGCTTAGACCAGTATCAAAAAGGATCGTGGCGCTGCCGGTCTGAACAAGGGTCGGTGTGTAGTAAAATTGCAAAGCATCGGTCGTGAGGAAGTTTTCTGCGCTCACAGCTGCGAATTCATCCGCCGGCACTGCAGCCCCGAAGATCTTTTTCGGATCGTCCGCTGGCGAGGTGCCCGACAATAAAGTGGTGACCGCAAATTCGCCAAGCTTAAAGCCCCGGGCGCGTGCACCGGACGGGCTGGGCGTGTGACCATCGGCCATTGCCGGGCTGTTTGTCAAAACGGCAGATGACATCGCTGCCCCGCCAATCATAAGGTCTCGTCTGTTCAAAATCGTCATACTCCAATCCTTTCGTTCTGCGGCCAAGACTGGCCAAAAAGTCTTCGGTACTTTGCGATAAAAAGAGTGCATCGCTTTGCGATACGCGTGATCCAATCTCGTAGAGTTGCGCCCCAGCGCTGAGCGATTGCATCAGTGGAAAATAATTGGCCGGATCGGATCCAGAACTGGCCTATCATAGGTGGACCTGCCATGCCCTGGATGGGTGTCGAGGCATGCGTGAAATCGGCAGAGAATTGACCTGCAGTAACGCATATGACGCGCCCAATCGCCTTGGCCAGCGCGTCGCCTGAACGGCTACAACCAGCGATTGCGACATGCAAATTGCTAGGACCGTTGTCCAAGCCGAACCCCCTTGTGCCGAAGCAGACAGTTTAAGTTGCCCGCAGATGGCGATGCTATTAAGTTGACATCATCAACAAACGGCAGAACGTAGATAATGTCAACGAAAACTAAAGCGGTGCCTGATATCGAAATCGGAAAGCTTGTCGATCGCTTCATGCGTCACATCCATTGCGAGCTTGGTCGAAAAGCACCCACTTTTGATACCGAAAAAGTTGGCCCGGCAGGCGGCTTGGTCCTCATGACACTGGCTGATCTCGAACCAGTTGCAATTCACGAATTGGTCCGGACCATCGCGCGGGACAAGGCGCAGATCACGCGGTTGCTGCAGTCTCTGGAGAAAAAAGGTTTGATCGAAAAATCACCCTCACGGGACGACGGGCGGGTCTCGGTTTTGCAGCTAACCCCTAAGGGGGAGGACACGGTGGCGCGGCTGCGATTCGTCGTGGCGGAGACAATTGACAGTCTTTTGGATCCTCTGAGCGCACAGGAGCGCGGCACACTAAAATCTCTCCTGAAGAAAGCACTTCAGACCTAGCAGCCATGGATTCGGTGCCTTATCGCCACCCGTCAGCGAAGCACCCTGTATTCACCCATCCGCGACTGCAGCAATTTGCAATCGTAGATACTCTCACGCAGCGCTTGGCGTGCGTCTGAAAACCCTCGCGCAAAACACATCCCAGATCGCTACACGCGCCACCAGATTTCGAAACCCGTTTGCCGAGGGTACACAGTCCACTTGTCCGTACCCTGTCAATTCAGATTCATTCATGAGCAAATCAAATGGCGCTCTATCATCGCAGTGTGAGGCTTACTGTCGGCTGACGCGGCGCGGCAGTAAGGTCATGTTCGGACGCTTCACCAGCGATTTGCATCGGCATCAATCCGTTCGCTGTGCCTACAAAATTCTCACCATCAAAAAACGCGTGAAGACCTTTGAATACGTTGCTCATCGACGACTGGGCGAGCCCAATGCGCCTTGGAAGGTTCAGACCGGCGTTGCGAACATTCTTCATGGCAATGAACCATATTTTTAATATCAATTGGATCAATTTTCATCTTGGCCGTTAACTTGCTGGTGTCCAATTCGAAGAAACCCAGACAAGGAGAGTTACGATGGTCGCTACCCGCCGAATTCTCAAACCCTTATTCTCCGCTACGGCAGCGATATTTATGGTGAATCTCGCTTTTTCAGGACCCGCAGCCGCAGATGAAAATGAGCCGGTTTGGGAAGAGTTTTCCTATGAGCCATATCCTCTAGCGCGAATTTCGGAAGATGCAGACCGGTATCCAGAAGCCGTCCCGAAAACGCTCAAAGTAAGCCAGCACGGTGAAATCGAACATCTTGGGTTTGGCGCCTTTGGCACCCATTGGTTTGTTGATGCGGACGGTCCCGTTTGGCATTTTGTAACTGCTGGGGATCCTGCTGACGATGTTGTCTTGATGGTGCATGGATACCCCGACACATGGTGGGCCAATGCAGAGGTTATGGCGCTTTTGGCCGATGAATATTACGTCATCGCGGTAGATGTGTTGGGTTATGGTCAATCGGATAAGGGCCCTGAGATTGATGTCAGCTACGCCGGTGCCGCCGCCAGCCTGAGCACTTTGCTAGACAAGATCGGAGTTACGGAGTTTAACCTGATCAGCCATGACCGGGGTACCATCGTCAGCGAGAACCTGCTGTCCATTGATGGGATGAGCGAACGCGTTTTGGCCTATGTGCGGATGCAACAATCTTTTGACCAGCCCCATGGTCTACCTCGTCCACCGCACGCGGCAATGGCCTCTGTTGAATTCCAACAACAGGAAAATCTGGCCAGCACAGCCTATTCCAGCAATTACGGGTCGGTACAATTCCCCAAGCGCTTTTTGCAACGTCTCGATTGGGAATTTGAATTCGAGGGCACTCCAGAAGCTGCAGCACGCACCTTTCAAGGGACAAGCTTCGATATCGAGTTGGAATTCCGGATGGAGAACGTCATCCCAAAGATGACGATGCCTGTGCTGCTGATCCAAGGCGACCATGATCCGGGCCAAAAGGCCGAGGAATATATGACCTCTGCAGATCTATTGCCCGATGCACGCGTCGCAATCGTTGGGGCCAACCATTTTCTCCATGCCGAGGATCCTCATATGGTCGCTGATCTGGCGCAAGAGCTGTTCGTGAACGGGAACGAAAACCGTCCCGAAATGGTCTTCGCCCATCCCGTGAATTTCCAGTTCCCAGCGAAGAATTGATCTGTCACAACTCAATCAGAATACAGACGAGCGGCGTGGTTTTCGAACCACGCCGTTGCGCCATACTGAAACTGGACGTTTAGGAGCACAATAATGCATTATCTTTCATTGGCGCTGCGCGCGCTTCTTACCCTTGTTTTTGTCGGTGCCGGTGGGGCCAAGTTGTTTGGCGTCACGATGATGGTCGAGACGTTTGACGTGATTGGTTGGGGCCAGTGGTTCCGTTATGTGACCGCTGTGGTAGAGATCGGCTCCGCCGTTCTGCTTTGGATTCCTGGATTGCAAGTGATCGGAGCCGTTTTGCTTTTTGTCACGATGATCTGCGCGGCCCTGTTCCATATCCTTGTCATTGGACCTTCCGCCGTGCCAGCCTTGGTTTTGGCTGCTTTATGTGCCGCCGTGATCGCACTCCATCGCGCGCAGCTGGGTGCAATACTCGCCCGTTTCAGCAAATAGAATTGAGCACGCTTATGCCGGCAAAAAAAGTCCTGGCCTTTGCTGCCAGCAACAGCACGAAATCGATCAACGCGCGTCTGGCAAGCTACGCCGCGCAGCTACTGCAATCAGAATTCGACGACACGGTCGAGATCGAAACGATCCATCTTGCAGACTATGATATGCCCGTCTTCAGTCCTGAACGCGAAGCCGCAGGCATTCCTGATGCTGCCAAGGATCTTTACGCCCGGCTCGGCGCGGCGGACGGGCTGATCATTTCATTTGCGGAGTATAACGGCTGCTATACGACGGCCTTTAAGAACGTCTTCGACTGGTGCAGCCGGATCAAGATGCGGATCTATCAAGATAAACCGATGCTCATGATGGCGACGTCTGTCGGCGGGCGCGGTGGGCAAAACGTGCTTAAGATCGCATCAGAGGCTGCACCTTTTTTCGGGGGTCACGTGACCAGCACATTCAACTTCGGTCCATTTGCCGAGCATTTTGACGATGAAACCGAAAGCCTTAAAACACCGGAACTCCTGGACGAACTGAAACAAGCCATCGCGGCCTTTGCCAAAGGTCTGGAAAGCCCACCAACTTGAACAGCAAAAACCTGACTCAAATGGAGGTGTGACATGACCCATCCTATTGCCCGAACCCTGCTCAAGATTTTTGTCAGTGCCATCACCGTCTTTTACGGTTTCGTTCCGGCCGTGGCCGACCTGAATGAAACACATCTCTTCAACCCACTCTGGAGCGAACATGCGCGGTTTCACGGTGCCTGGTTTTTGGCATTTTCGGCCGGGATCGCCTGCACTGGGCTGTTTTTGATCTGGCGACGCAACGAGGTTTTCATTCCCATCACGTTCGGGCTATTGTTTGCCGCTGGATTTTGGGTGGCAACCATCTTTAGCGGAGCATATGGCGGCGCGCTCGTTGATACCAACGGCCACACCCACACCATCCTAGGTATCGAGTCCAACACATTTCTTTTTTCTGTCGTGACGCTCTTGTTACTTGTTGCTCTGGGAGCTGCACTCGGAACGTCGCGAACAGGCGCAGGGCATGGGGAATAAGGCAGCTCTTTCAGCGCTTTTTCTCGGTTTCCTCATGCTGTGGGTGCCACTGGGACAACATGGCTTTCTCTACCAGCACTGGATGAAAGTCGGGACCTTCATGGCACCGTTTCTACTTCTGACAGCGCTGGCTTTTCACACGCCGCGCACGGGCATGCGTAATGCGCGGGTATGGGCTTTGGTTCTCTGGCTGGCCTATATTGCCCACCAGTTTGAAGAACACTGGATCGATCTTTTGGGGCGGCACTACGCGTTCAAACCCGCGTTAAACGAGATCTTGACCGGACTGGCCGGTACCCCAAGCGAAACCGAGATTCTTTCTGACGCCTCTGTCTTTGTCATCAACACATCGCTTGTCTGGCTTGTCGCCGCGCTGGCAATTTGGCGTGGCTCAACGCATATCTTTCCAACGCTCTGTATGGCTTCGATCGTCTTCGTGAACGCCATCAGCCACTGTGTCGTTGCCTTGATATCGATGAGCTACAACCCGGGGCTTTTGACCGGGTTGGTCTTGTTTTTGCCGCTGGGCAGCTTTGTCTATTTTTGGCTTTTCAACGCCGGTCAAGCATCTGTGAAACAATGCGGATTCAGCCTCCTGTGGGGGATAGCGGGGCACCTCCTCATGATGGTCGGTCTTTTAATTTTGAGCCGCTTTGATCAGCCAAGCGAACTTCCGTATTTTGCCGTTTTGATTGTGTGGTCCGTCTTGCCCTGTTTTCTGTTCAGACCGGAACGACAACAGTAGGTCGCGCGCTTCCGTGGCCTATTCGATCGAGCAGTACCGCACCGCGTGCCTGATGCAAATTCTACAAAAGCTCCTCGACTGCTTTGGCGAGCATGTTTGAACACTCTTCCAATTGAGATTGCATAATGTACTCGTCCGACTTGTGACCCTGCCCCGCCATCGACCCCGGACCAAGAACGATTGTGGGGACGCCCATTTCTGAAAGAAGCCCAGCCTCGGTGCCGAACGCAACTTTGCAGATTTGCCCGCCGGACCAGGCTTGCGCCGCCCTGACGGCTGCATCCGATCGCGCCACGTCCAAACCTGGATAGGCAATCAACGGTTGTAGGTCGATTACCGGAACGTCGTCATGGGCGGCGGTCACGGCAGCCATTGCCTGATCGATCAGCTTTTCTATGTCGTCCGGATCATCTCCGGAGAGGTGTCGGACTTCAAACAGCACCTCGGCCCTGTCTGGGACTATGTTCAGCGCTCTGCCGCTTTGCAACTGCCCGACATGAACCGTGCTGTAAGGTATGTCATAGTCCGCATCTCGCGCGCCGGTCTGGCGCAGATTTTCCTGCAGGTGACGCAAGGTACCGACAAAATCCACCGCGACCAGCAATGCGCTGACAAATTGCGGTGCCAAGGCAGAGTGACCCGCCTGCCCGGTTATCAGAGCCCGGTACGCACGTTTCCCCTTGTGGCCAATAGCCACTTGCATCTCGGTGGGTTCGCCGACGATAGCCAGTCTGGGACGGCCTATCACTGCCTCCAATCGCTCCGACATGCGCGCCAGGCCAACGCAGCCAACCTCTTCGTCATACGAGATCAACAGCTTCAACGGTGCCTTCAATTCTTTGTCGTACACCAGATCCGCAACGGCGAGCATCTCGGCCAAGAATCCCTTCATATCCGTAGTGCCACGCCCGAACAGACGATCCCCGTCACGCATCAGTTTGAACGGTGGTTTCGTCCAAACCTGACCGTCGATCGGAACCACATCGGAATGTGCGGACAAAAGGATGCCGCCATCGACGCCTGGACCAATCTCGGCGAAAAGTCCGGCTTTCAGCTCGACCGGATCGGCAATGCGATTGGTCCGGAAGCCCCGCGTCGTGAGAAACGCGTCGACATAGTCGATCAGCTCAAGGTTCGAGCGATCGCTGACTGTATCAAAGGCAATCAGTCGGTCGAGAATATCAATCGATAAAGTCACGTCACAAGGTCCCCACAATGGCGTCAAAAGCGCCCGAGCGCAGCTGATCCTGTGCAAAATCCATGAAGACACGCAGGGTCCTGGATTTTTCCGCCCCCGGCGTCGTTAGCAACCCCATGCGTAAGGACCGGACGGGTCCAGAAATCGGCACACAGGCCAAGGGCCGCCCATCCGGCGAGACATTGCTTTGCGGCCGGACATTGGCGATGGAATAGCCAAACCCGTTACCAACCATAGACCGCATCACCGCCATATCGCGGGTGCGTTCTACAATATACGGCGACCGGGGGGCGTCTTCAAAAAGGGACAGGAAATAATCCGTACTGATCGGCAGGTCCAACAGCACCATGGGCAACTGAGCCAGATCCTCGATCCCGACCTCTGCCCTCTTGGCAAATTCATTCTCGGCAGACAGAACAGCGAACGGGCGCAACCGGACCAAACCGGTAAAGTGCAAATCGGTCGGTATATCCATGTCATATGTCAGCGCGATATCGACTTCAGAGCGTTGGAGTGCGGTGAAAATTTCCGCCTGATTCAACTCCCTTTGGACGATACGGACATCCGGGAACTCCGCTTCAAAGCTGCGTCGCAACCGCGGTAGAACCAGCTGCGCAAAGGTCAGCAAACACCCCACTGCCAGTGGGCCACGTGCCGTACCCGATACGTCACTTGCAATGGTGCTCATCGCGCCCGCTTCCTCAAGGACACGTTTGGCCTGATCCAGCATCCGACGCCCACCAGGCGTAACCGAAAGACCTTGCGCATGCTGTCGCACAAACAAGGAAATCCCGAATTCCTCCTCGAGTTGCGTAATCGCCGAAGAGATTGATGGCGACGATACGTTCAACCGTTCTGCGGCCCGCGCAATGCTGCCGGTTTCCCCAACGGCGACGAGATATTCCAACTGCCGAAGCGTAAAACGTGGCAAAGCTGCCCCCAAAAACGAACGTGCCTGAAAACAAACCAGATTTCAGCCTGCGGTGCCAGATCTTCCCTTATATGGCCTCGGTCTTGAGATCCTGTTGGGCGAGCCAGGTCTGGAAGTCTCGAATGGTTCCTTCATAATCCTCACCCGCCAAAGGCCCTTCAACAGCATGGGCGGAGCCCAGGGCGACCTGCATCCGTTCAAGCTTCTCGCGATCCTCGCGATTGACCTCGTCCCAAAGTGCGATGCGCTGCTGGATTGTCTCGTCATCCAGAGCGTCCTTGTAGACCGACATCGTCCACTTGACGCGGATCAGGCTGGCATGGATTGGAAAGATGGAGAGGGAGACAAGCAGGCTGGCCGCCTGGCTGGCAACCTGCGTAGGGAACTTGGCAAACAGGGACGAGCGCTTGCGCTCGGCATCGCTCAGGCCCGGAGCGCCGTCGCCGCGCGGCTGGATATTGTCCGGATAATTGGCTGCATAGGAGGTGTATCCGTCGCCGCTCACCAGTTTGCGCGACAGCCCAGACGGCGTGTAGCCATGAAGCGTTTGGGGATGCACCACGCTCAGGTGGTAGCCTTCCATGAAATTCTCGACCAAGCACTTCCAGTTGGTCTGCCAGTCTTCTTCGGCCACATGTACCAGGCGGAAAGCCTCGGGCTCGTAAGGGGCCAACATTGCATCCAGTTCTGGGTGCACAAAGGGTTCCGATGCCGCGTCTAAATTGACATAAATGAAGCCATTCCAAAGCTTTGTATTATGTTCAGGCAGCGCACAGGATTTCGCATCAAAACCTGCATTCTCCATACGCGGAGCACGCATGAGCGCCCCGTCGCGGCCGTAAGTCCAGGCATGATAGCTGCACACAAACCGCTTGGTCGTACCGCGCCCCTCGGCAAGCGGCATGCCGCGGTGTCGGCAAACATTGGCCAAAACACGCACCACGCCATCATCGCCATGTACGATCAAAAGTGGTTCATTCAGCAAATGAGCCGTGAAAAAGTCACCCGGCTGCGGGATCTCATCCACCCGTCCCAGACAGTGCCAGCCGCGACGCAGCACAGTGCTTGCTTCATACTCGAACTGATCCAGCGATGTGTAAAACGCGCCAGGCATCCCCATTGGGCGGTCCGCAGGCAAGGCTGCGAGCTTTTGGAGTATATCCTGGAGACTACTCATCTGCGCCCCATGATCGCGTGGAAGTCATGCATCACCCGGAACGCCATAAGAGGGCGCTGCGGACGGGTCCAGTGCGCGCCGCACGTAGTCCTCCAGCTGCGGTTTGTAGACGTCCCAGGCGGTGGCCACAGCCTCGATGGGACAGGCTTCGGTCCAATCGCAGCGCAGATCGGCCACTGGCCACGCGACCTGATCCACAAGCATCAACCCCGAAGAATGAACTGGCCCCGCTTCGCCGCCAGCGGCAAGGCCCGCGCGCAAACCAGCGACCAGTCGGTCGCCCAGATGGCCTTCAGAGGCCTCAAACGCGGCCACGATTTGCGCCGGCACGCCGTCATTGGCCAAAAGGTTTCCCCCGGAAGCGACATCATTGCCCTGTGCCTCATTCCAATTGCCCAAAACCTGAGAGCCCGAATGTATCGCCGTCTGCCCGGAAGCATCGACCGCTAAAAGCTGGCGATAGTCGATATGTGGCACCTGACCTACGACCTCGCGTATTGCCTCGGATGCTGACATACCGCGCGCCATCAAATCCAGGGTCAATGGGCCGAGGCTAGGGTCCGTGATGTTCTGGCTGGCCACCGCGCCCACGCCCGCTCGCGCATAGGCACAGCGCGCTGCCACAGCCGGAGATGAGGAAGATATCGCCATCCCGAACATCCCTGTTTCTGCGCACCGGGCGACGAGCGAGAATGTCATCGGCCTAGTCCGGGATCACGGCAGTGGCATCAATCTCCACCAGCCATTCGGGTCGCGCGAGCGCCTGCACGACAAGACCTGTCGAGACGGGATAAACCCCTTGAATGTATTGACCCATCGTCCGGTAAACCGCCTCGCGGTGGCGCACATCAGTGATATAGACCACCACCTTGACCAGATGCTCCATTTGGCCGCCTGCCTCTTCGATCAACTGGCGGATATTCTGCATCACTTTATGGGTTTGTTCTTCGGGATCATGGCTTTCGATATTTTTCGCATCGTCCAGATTTTGCGGGCATTGTCCCCGCATCCAAACCGTTCTGCCGCCCCGCGTGACAACCGCCTGACATAAATCATTGTCGAGAGATTGTTCCGGATAGGTTTCACGGGTGTTGAACTTTCGAATCCGCTCATGGGTCATCTTAGGTGCCACCGTTCGCGCTGCGACCTGCATCGATTCTGGCCATCAAGTATTGCGCAAAGTCGTAGTTTGGGCGCTCGAGATGGCTCAGATGCCCTGGTGTCGCAAGATCCGAGCACAAGCCGCGATAGACCTTCTCGGTACAGCCGCGATCTTCGATATTCACGTCATCAAGCAGTGTTTTGAGCTGGACAAAGTTGTCCTGCGCATCCGGATCGTCGGCGAAATCATTGGACATGCCGCCTCCGAAGCGAATGTGCACCTGTCCAGGCCCTTTGGGATGCAACGACAGATACCAGAAATAACCCGGAGTCAGGGTGATCATCAAACTGGGGTAAAGCGCTAGCAGATAGGTCATGCGCCGCGTATCTCCTTCCAGCCGGTCGTTTTTGGTCGGATGTGCCATCGCGATGCGCAAGGAATCATCCTTGAGGATCGTGTGGTAGTTATAGGCCGCGCCACCTGGCGGGCAGATCATTTCATCCAGTCTAGACAGACCGCCAATTGTACCGGCGTGACACACTGGAAGATGGTAACTTTCCATGAAGTTTTCGGCCAGAACCTTCCAGTTGGTATCCCAAACATGTTCTTCATTGAAGGATTCCGAATAGTTGGACATGTCATAGCCCGCGATCATCTGTGCCACATCGGCAAGCTGCTCGGCCACAGCTGCCGCATCGGGGTCAAGGCAGACAAACACCCATCCCAGCCACTCCTCGCACCGTATCTGTGGCAAAGTGTAGTGGTCTTTGCAAAACTCTTCGTTCAGCGTCATCGCCGGTGCGCCGCGCAAGCTGCCGTCGAGGTTGTAGGTCCAGGCATGATATGGACATACGATCGTCTTGGCGTTGCCACGCCCATGCAACAGGGTCGACATACGGTGCAAACAGACGTTGCTCATCGCGCGCAATTCACCGGCCCGGTCCCGCAGGACAACAATCGGCTGTCCGGCCAGTTCGCAGGAGACGTAATCACCAGGTGCCGACAACGCATCTGCGCGCCCGACACAATACCAGTCTTTGCGAAAGATATGCTCCAGCTCCGCATCAACAAAGGCTTGTGTGGTATAGACTTCAGTGGGCATCGCTTGCGCACGTTCGAATGGCACGGCGGTGTTCGCGCGCAGGGCGCTGATCGGATCCGAATGATCTTTAGGCAATGAAAGATCTCCCATGGCGAGTCGGCTAGCGGTTATGACTTGTATAGTGCGTTCAGCCGCGCGCAAATAAAAGTGGCTGGGTGCCTTACCCTTGCTTAGCTTAAAACTTATCTAGATTAGATTATACAAAAGCAATGCTTCGCGAATGACTGGTTGGTCGTGCTGCGATTGGACATTAGCGTTTCTGCAAATAAGCTTGGACACGCGGCATGAAGAAAATCGACACGGTTGTTATCGGCGCAGGCCAAGGCGGCATCGCAACCAGCGAGCACCTTGGTGCCGCGGGCATTGAGCACATCGTTCTAGAGCGCGGCCGCATCGCAGAGCGGTGGCACTCCGAGAGATGGGATTCTCTGGTGGCCAATGGTCCCGCCTGGCATGACCGTTTCCCCGGGATGACCTTTTCGGGCGATCAGGAGGCCTTCGCAAGCAAAGAAACTGTGGCGGCATATTTCGAGGACTATGCGCGCAAAATCGACGCTCCCATTCGTACCGGCGTGACTGTTGAAGCCGTCACACCCCATGTCGGTCGCCCTGGGTTTCATGTCGAAACATCGCACGAAGCATTTGACGCCAAAAGCGTTGTCAGTGCGACCGGCCCGTTTCAAGTTCCATCCATCCCCCCCATCATACCAAATGCGGCAGCCGTGACGCAGATGCATTCGATCGCCTATCGTAACCCACAGGCCTTGGCCGAGGGGGCGGTTCTGGTGATCGGAGGGGGATCTTCCGGGTCTCAAATCGCAGCCGAGCTGAACCAGGCTGGGCGCGAAGTATACTTCTCCATAGGACCGCATGATCGCCCACCACGCCGGTATCGCGGCCGGGACAACGTCTGGTGGCTGGGCGTTCTTGGCATTTGGAACCTGGACACGCCAGCGCCCGGTACCGAGCATGTGACCATCGCCGTGAGCGGCGCACATGGTGGCAAAACCGTGGACTTTAGAAAGCTTGCAAACAGCGGCGTCACTTTGCTTGGGATGAGCACGGGGTTCGCAGATGGAGTGCTGCATTTTGCCGATGATCTTAAATCCAACCTCGACGCAGGCGATGCCAACTGTCTCGCATTGCTCGACGCAGCAGACGCCTATGTCGATCGCAATGGGCTTGACCTTCCAGAAGACCCCGAGGCCTGGAACATCCCGAAGGATCCACCTTGCGTAGCCGATCCGATCCGCGCCTTGGACCTTGAAGAAAACGGCATCACAACGATCATATGGGCCACGGGTTTCCGATTTGACTACAGCTGGTTGAAGGCCGACGCCCTAAATGAAGCAGGGGCCCCCGTACACCAACGTGGCGTGTCGCCGGTCCCGGGGCTCTATTTCGTGGGACTTCCATGGCAATCGCGTCGCGGCTCATCCTTCATTTGGGGTGTGTGGCATGACGCGAAGTTCATCGCCGACCAAATCGCAATCCAGCAAAGCTATATGACCTATCATCAGCGCAAAGCGTGACGGAAACGGAAGTTTCCAAAATGACCGGCACCGCGACTGAACCCGGTGGCCCAATCGTTTTTTGGCCGAGCGTATTTGCTGCATCGCCACTTTGGAGCCGCGTGCAAGATCGGTGAGAGTCTGGCGTCGGATCAAAAGACCCGTTTGATTGAAAAGAAGCGCGCGAGGAACTCGCCTCGCGAGGCTGTGTAGCGGCGCGCCAGGCAATGCGTAAAGTTGGCTTTCGAAAGATCTGTACGACAATAGCTTTGACCAACCCTAAGCTCTGGGCACACGCGAAGAGATGATTTAACAAGCCAAGTCACGTACTCGAAGGTTTTAATATCGTCATTTGTATTTGGGAGATAACGATTGGAACGTGTTAGTCGCAATGATCGCTACTATAAAGCTTGCCTGGCTGCTTCAACGGCGGCAGGTGCAATTTCAGGCAAGATTGTCGCCGGTTTTTCGGCACCAGTAACAGGCGGCTTGTCCTTGGCAACGGTGCCTTTGGGTGGGATCGCTGTTGGTTTCAGTTTTGGCTACCTCGCTTGCCCCTATCTGGCTCCTGCAATTCGTTCAAAAATTGAAAGGGACCTCCCGCTGGACGATTTTGCGATGGATCAGTCAATTCGAGCAATGTCTCTATACGCTGCAGTCCACAATCCATACGACGCCGTGAAATTATTAGCGCTCGTAAGAACCGTGCCAAAAAATATGACTGATGCGCCTGTTTGCAGCTCGCCACAGATGGACGCAAAAGCGCTGCTGGTGCAACTAAAGTCTGTTGGATAGATCGGATAAGAAGTGGATCCAATCGCAGTGTCGTACCGATGATTGTGTTGGTGACTGATCTATTTTCCAGAAAAGCCAGCCTTTAGCAAGCGACCCCGCAGTTCGTTCAGACTGTCAGGGTCCCCGATAGGAATACGATCAAGGTCTCGGATCGAAACCTCAGGCAAGGAGCCATGACAGGCAATTTGGGTTCAGGGCGACGGCGCGCTCCAAGGCGGCGAGGGACTCCTCGTGCTTTCCTAAGCCCCAGCAAGAAATCCCCAAAGTCCAATGGGCGTATTCATTGCGGTCATCCAACTGCGTGGCGCGCCGCGCAAGTGCGTAGGCAGTTTCCATCGCGGGCTGAACATCAGGGACAAATCCCGTGATCGCAATGTGATGGTTGATCAACGATAAGATCATGTTCGCCTCGGCACTTTCGGGATCAATTGCCAAAGCACGTTCCAACAAAGTCTTGGCGTGTGCATAGCTTTCTGGCGTAAAATCATAAAGCAGATGCCAAGTTCGCATCGTCAGTTCCCATACTGTCAGATTAGGACGCGCCGAGCGCTCGACCGGGTCCTTAATGGTCTCAGATGCACGGTTGTCTGAATTGACGCCACCACATTGCAGGTGATTTCATCTTGCAAATCAAACACATCCTCAAGCAGGCGATCATAACGTTCAGACCAGACGTGGCCCCCGCTCGTTTCGTCAATCAATTGAGCGGCGACACGCACGCGGTTGCCGAACCGCCGGACGCTGCCTTCGAGGACAAATCGAACCCCAAGTTCGTCGGCCACGCTCCGGACATCGAAATTTGTACCTTTGTAGATAAATGTAGTGTTGCGCGCGATGATGAACAGCCAGGGCGACCGCGACAGCGCGGTGATGATGTCATCGCTGATCGCGTCCAAAATACTCCTGGTCGGGATCACCGGACATATTTTCGAAGCCCAACATGGCGATGGAGGGCTTCTCCGTTCGGACCGGACGCTCGATCGGCAAATGCGCAAGCGTGGTTGCCGCAGCGGCCATCCTGTCGCGCAGTTCCAACTTCGAGGACACACCTAGCTTGCGGTAGACTGTTGCCAGATGTGCGCGCGCCGTCGATGGCGCAAGACACAGGCGTTCCGCGATCAGCTGATAGCTTTCGCCTTTTGCATAGTCCGCCGCAATCTGGCGTTCGCGGGTGCTGAGCATGCTCATCTCGCCTGGTTGATTGGTCACGATTGCGTTGCCTGTATTGCGCGGATAAGGCGCGCGTTTTCTAATGCGATTACGCTTTGGGCCGCAAACATCTGTGCAAGCCGTGTGGTGTCATCGGAAAAGGGTCGCACGGTCTGGCGATAAATCGTGAATGCGCCGACCAGGCTGTCTCCGGCAAGCATGGGGATTGCGACAAAGGATCGTGCCCCGCCCAGATCAACGGTGGCGCGGCGCAACGGATCGTCTGTCTGAGAAACTGCCTCTGACGCAACATCGATGATGTTGACGATCATACGCGCCTTCTCCATCCGGCCAAGGGCAGTGGCAGGACCAGGCG
This sequence comes from Pseudomonadota bacterium, assembly GCA_039193885.1. Taxonomy (GTDB): domain Bacteria; phylum Pseudomonadota; class Alphaproteobacteria; order Rhodobacterales; family Rhodobacteraceae; genus Litoreibacter. The sequence goes on along the minus strand of JBCCWL010000008.1, from coordinate 42,842 downwards.
CAAAAACAGCCTGTTCGTTGAACCACGCCTTGAATTCCATCGGTATTCCAAGCGCATGGTTTGCAATGAAGCGGCCGCGCTCACGATACTCGAAAAGAACACCGAACTCCGCATCACAAAGTTCGAGGGCGTAAGTCAGAATCAATGGCATCACAGCATTCAGATCCCCTCGTGCCTCACCAATAATCCGCAACACTTCGCTCAGCGCCTTTTCTCGGCTGATTGCTTCCTCCAAGCTCAAGGCCAACTCTGACACGACGCCGGCCAATTCTGATTGGCTGCGCGGCTGTGGAGTCTCGCCATTCAGACGGGTTGCCAGCTCCAATTTCGAGGACACCTCCAGCTTGCGATAGATGGTCGCCAAATGCGTCCGCACGGTAGATGGCGCGATGCATAGTGTGTCGGCGATTGTCTGATAGGTCTCACCACCCGCATAGGATTGCGCGATCTGCAATTCCCTTTGGCTGAGACCTGTTTGTCCGGACACCTGAACCACTCCAAAATAAATCACCTCGAGTTTGATAAGAAGGCGCTCAACACGCAATCCTGCAAATGCTGTAGTTTGAATACTGCACGCAGGACGTCGATTTTACTGCATCTGCCCGATATCCGGCAGATTGGGCTTTGGCCTAAGCTGGTCTTAACGGATCAACCAGGAGGACGGCCAAATGACACAGCATGAAACAGCAGAAGCTTTTTTCGTAGCCTGCGAAACCGGCAAGGGATGGACAGGCTGCAAAACGTGGTGCCAAGACGGGGCGACCTTTTCTTGTCAGGCGGACGCTTTGGCCAAAACGACGTCACTTGCAGATTATGCAGAATGGATGAAAGGTCTTTTGACCCCGATCCCGGATGGCCGTTACGAACTGACGGCCTTTGCGTCGGACGAAACGCGAGGCACTATCGTTGCAACAGCAAAATTCCATGGAACACAAACTGGCGATGGTGGGCCGGTGGCTCCGACCGGGAAATCCGTGGTCTCGGATTATGCCTACGTCATGCAGTTCGATGGAGGCAAGATCAGCCATATGACCAAAATCTGGAATGACGTACACGCGCTGCGCGGACTTGGCTGGACGTGATGCGCTGGCGCATCCTCTGCTTACTGTTTCTGGCCCGTATTGGGATTGGGTTCCATTTTCAAACTGTGGCCTCTGTGGGCGACGACCTCGTTATTGCGTTCGGGCTTAGCTATGCTGACATAGGCCTTCTAATTGGTCTGTTCATGGTTCCGGGATTATTCCTGGCCTTCCCCGCGGGGTATTGGGGACGATACGTGTCAGACCGCAGCATGGTCGTGTTCGGGTTGAGTGCATTGGCCGCGGGGGGGATCGTATCCGCGCTTGCGACAGGTAGCTGGATCATCGGTGTGGGTCGAATCTTTGCCGGGGTCGGGTTTCTACTAACCACGCTCTATTTCACTAAGATGGTTGCGGATTGGTTCGAAGGCCGCGAGATCGCGACCGCCATGAGCATCCTTGTTATGTCTTGGCCCTTCGGAATTGCAATGGGCCAGGTCGGTCATGCCTGGCTGGCGGAGTCCTATGGCTGGCAGGTCGCTTTTCACGCAGCGTCTTTCTATTGCCTCATTGCAGCGATCGGCGTCTTTTTATTCTACCGACCTCCGCATGATCTACCGCTGGTTGAGGTCGGCAAGCACGTCAGACTGACAGCACAAGAATGGCGCCTTATCTTCTGTGCCGGCCTCGCATGGGCCGTATTTAATGCCGCGTATGTTACCTATCTTGCCTTTGGGCCAAAGGTTCTTGAGGGCCATGGCGAAACCGCCATTTCCGCGGCGGGCATCATCAGTATTGCGAGTTGGATCATGATACTTTCCGGTGCTGTCTGCGGGCAAATTGTGGATCGCTTTGGTGGACGGAATGTCGTCTTGGCCGTCTGCATGGCGGGCGCTATCGCGGCGCTTTTTCTACTCAGTCTGCCCCGCGCTGGCTTAAGTGCAAGCGTACTCTTTGGTTTGATCGGCATGGCCCCGGCAGGTGTGATCATGGCAATGGCTGGCCAAGCCATGCGACCGCAGGTCCGGGCATTCGGAATGGGGATTTTCTTCACAATCTACTATGCGATCAATTTAATCACTCCGCCTGTTGCGGGTGCGATCCTGGATGCGACAGGAAATGTGCTTGCCCCGCTATGGCTCGCAATGGTCCTGTTCGCTACGGTCGTTCCGCTTGGCATCTTGTATCGGGCTTTTAGAGACTCGCGCCCGATTGTTCAGGAACGGGACACCTGATAACAGCGCTCGAAATTTCTCTGGCGCGACAGGATAGCGCTTGTCGCTGCAATGATGGTTGCCAGAAACCTATTCCCAGGGAGGTGAACTCTCCCTTGGTTCAGGCCGCTGTTGGTTCCAAATACTCTGTCGACAGACGCCGACATGCCGCGCTTCTAATGGTCATGAAAGTTGGTAACTTGGACATTGCCTTTAACTAGGCCGCCGGCGACGTCTGGTCTTGGTTTGGTGCGCAATTCAGATAAAACGCTGCTCATGTCAGGTTTCACCCTTTCCCCCAAACCATTGCCGCAGATCCGGCGTCCATATCTTCAGTCTCTCGCCGAACCTCAGGAATTCTTCATGGAAGAGCAGGTGGGTTCGGGAGAATTTTGGACGCATGAAAGTGGATCATATGGCATCATATATGGAAAAACCTTAGTCGAGTTTTTTAGCACTGATTCCAATGGCTCGGGCATTCTGCTGCGTGAGTTGTACCGTCAAAACGGATTCCACGCGGCGCTGGTCAAGTCTTTTGACCGTGACTTTATGCACTCCTGCGCGAAACTTGGATGGGCCAGCTCTGTAGCAGGATTTCTTTTCAGAGAACGGATTGCACGCGATCAAACGGCATTTCCCGGTGCTGAAATGCGTGCTGCAATTGCAGCCGATGCGACTGCGCTTTGGGCAATCAATGATGACTTCTTTGAAAGCAAAGGCGAAATCGTAAGTCTGGCCCGGACAAGCAAGCTTTGGACGGTTCAACTGGATGGAAAGACTGCGGGTTGCGGCGTGTCCAACCGCTTCATCGAAGACTGCGAGGCCGTAGATGTCGGTATGTTGGTCGGTAAAGACTTTCGTCGCAGAGGGCTGGGAACTTATATCGTCAACCAGATTGCCAACAACATTGAGAAATATGGGTTGCGACCGATTTGCGGATGTGGTGCCAGCAACCTTGCTTCCAAAGCGACCCTTGAGAGGGCCGGCTTCGTCTCCAAGCACCAACTTCTATCTTTCAAAACATAGGGACCAAGGTCCGATAAACTGAAATTCATGTAGTCCGCGGCTTCGGTCGAGACAGGCCTAAACGGTTATCGTTACATCGGCCGCATGTCGCCTTGCCTGCAAAGCGAGCCAGAGCGGTAGGGCCGTTGAGGATACTCGACCTGTTGAGATTTGCGGCGACCGCAACCGGCTTTCAGCCCATATTTGTCGCTCGCCCGACAACTCGGAACACGTGGTCAGCGATCTGCCGGAAGAATTTAGAGTTTATCGATCACGAAATCGGGGAAACCTTATGTGATGCAAAGCACGCTTTGGCGCAGACCAGAGCACACCAAAGGTCGTCTACTTGGCTTTGGTAGGAGAATTTGGGGTCATTTCTGAGCGATGTCCCTATCCGGGAAGCCTCCAGAAATTTCGAGAATGAGTTTGCGCCGGATCGCATTGGCAAGGTCTTCTTCGCTTTCGGCAGTCACCACAAATGCGCCCCGCCCGCCGATTATCCGCTCTTCGTAGATCGCTCCAAGGTCCGGGTATCGAGCTGGCGTATCGCAAAAGCGGCATAGGATGGGCAATGCGTTAATCGTGATGCCCGCCGCGATCACCTCTTGTCGTGCAGCTTCGATGGGCGGACCCGAATAACTATTTGGGCTATCTCCAGAAAAGTCGATGACTTTGCGCCAGCCATCGAACGCATTGTTTTCGATCAACCGTTTGCCTTCAAGCAGGGCCGCGCCAATGGCGTTTCGACCAAAGGCATTGCGACCGGCCCCGGCCAGCGCAGCGGCAAAGTTCGACGCGCTCTCGGGACCATCAATCTTCATCCAGTCAACGACGACAGCAGTGTTCGCGGCCCATTCGACGTAAGTGACCGCGATAGAACCATAGGCCGAGTTGGAAATAGCCGACAGCACGCGGGGATCAGTGATTGCTTGCGCGTAGCCTTCCCTTTGGAAGGCAATCTCAGCCTCGCTGATCGATCCGGAAGCGTCGGCGAGCAAAACCAGTTCAAGTTCAACATCCTGAGCGAACGCGTCACCCACGCTTAGCGAAAGAACCGCACAGGCCCAGAACCACCGCATAATATGGATCACCCTGTTGCCGCTTACGTCAGATAGGTGTTGAACCAGCCCAACGTGCGCTCCCATGCGAGCGAGGCTTGCGCTTCATCATATCTGGGCGTGCTGTCATTGTGGAAACCGTGGTTGGCACCTTCATAGATATACGCCTCATAGGTTTTTTCATTCGCTTTCAGCGCAGTTTCGAAATCAGGCCAACCCGCATTTATACGTTCATCCAATTCGCCCATTTGCACCAGAAGCGGCGCTTGAATCTTGGGAACATCTGCTGATGCTGGTTGACGACCGTAAAATGGAACACCGGCAGCAAGTTCGGGATATGCAACCGAGATCGCACCCACGACACCTCCACCATAGCAGAAGCCAACCGCCCCCACTTTGCCAGTGCTGTCATCGCGGGCCAGCAAGTATTCAAACCCGGCAAAGAAGTCATTCATGAGTTCAGCACGGTCGACCGTCCGCTGCAATTCGCGGCCATCCGCATCGTTTCCGGGATATCCACCGACCGAGGTCAACCCGTCCGGTGCAAGCGCCATAAACCCCGCCTTGGCCAAGCGACGGGCCACATCCTCAATATACGGGTTCAGTCCCCGGTTTTCGTGGATCACCAAAACAGCCGGCAAAGCACCCTCGGCGTTGGCGGGGCGCACGAGATACCCGCGCACATCCCCGGTTCCATTCGGGGAGGGATACATTATGTAATCGGCATGGATATCAGGGTCGTTAAACGAAACCTGTTGTGCCATCGCATAATTCGGGCTGAGCATGTTCAGCAATGCAAGTGTCGTTACGCCGCCGACCGCAAATTTCCCTGCTTTATCAAGGAACTCACGCTTGGTTATCTTACCGTGGGCGTAGAAATCATAGAGATCCAGGAGTTCCTGGTCGAAGTCTTTCGCTGTCATTCGATTCATGGCGTCCTCTCGAGCTATGTCAGATCCCATTGCAGCGGTGGTTCGATGATTTGTCCAATCAATTTTCTATAGACTGCAGCAATGGCTGGTCGATCTGTGCTGTCGCAACGATGCGGCCCCTCAGACCCAACACTCGCTGGGGCGGCAAATTCTCGGGCCAAACCACTTTCCAAGCTGTTCTTCAATAACGCGGCGACAGAAGGTTTTTCATGACCCGGCAGTGTCCGCTGAAAATCGCTGGCATCACCGCAATCACAGCGTTTGCACTCAGAAGTGAGGTCACAATAATTAGATCGCTTTTTGTGCCAAGCGACGGCGGTAAATCGACCACCTATGCCATTTGGAACCAATACAAGCCACCAAGCGTCAGAAGGCCAATGAAAACAGTCTCGACGACCAAAAGCGCGATTGCCATGGGCCCCACATCCGCCACGTCTTTCAGTGAGGTTTTCAATCCGACTGCTCCAATCGCCGTCAGCAGTGCCCATCTGGATAATTCGACCGAAAACGTTGTAATTGCGGTCGGGATCGCACCGAAAGAGTTCAGAGCCACCAAAACCACAAAGGCGACAACAAAGCCCGGAACAATGGGTGGGCGCGATTGAAACTCAATGGTTTTGCTGAATCGACGAATAATCAAGGATGCAACCAAGATCACCGGCGCCAGCATCGCAACCCGGATCAATTTCACAACAGTTGCCACTTCACCTGTCTCATCGGACATCGAAAATCCGGCACCGACCACCTGCGCGACATCATGGATCGTCGCGCCGATAAAAACTCCGGCAGACGCGGTGTCCAACCCCAAACGATCCGCAAATATCGGATATAAGATCATCGCCAACGTGGACAGCAAGGTCACGCCGACGACAGTGAAGACAAGCCGTTCCTCAGATCGTTCATCGGGTGGCAGAATAGCCGAAATCGCCAAAGCGGCTGAGGCACCGCAAATCGCAACGGACCCGGCGGACAAAAACGCAAAACGCGCCTTGAACCCGAACAGCTGCGAAACAGCCATTCCAAACGCAATCGTCGCGACAACGCCGCCGACCACCAGCCCGACAATGGGCCATCCCAGATCAGCCGCCATTTCAAAGCTGATCCGCATCCCCAAAAGCGCTACGCCGACGCGTAATATTGTCCTTGCTGAGAAGGTGATGCCGTGCGCGCAACGCGCCTCTTCGGACAAGAAGTTCAGTGCGATTCCAAACAACAACGCCATCAACATGGCCGGTGCGCCGTAGTGATCCGAAATGAACTGAGCCGCAATTGCGATCAGTCCAGAAATCAGAACACCTGGAAACAGGTTTTTTGCATACTCAACGGAAAGCATCGCAAGCTCTCAGGAACTCTAAATTGGCTCAGGCAACGGGCTCAGGTCCCGTGCCTTGAGACTTGCAGTTAGGAAACCAGGTGCAATGGAGCTACATTTTTTGGCATCGGAGATGCCGTCGGTCCACTGGCAAACCGATGCGACAACTCCAGACCCGCCCGGATTACATCCGGATCCATGCGCCCCCCGGTCAGCAGCTCAACGGAATTGCGAGCCTTGTCTACGTTGTCGCGGCGCATGTGATGCAGCATGTCCATAAAGTACACTTCGTCGTCGGTGATCTCGTTTCGTGCATTCAAATCGAACGGATCATGAATTGAGATTCCGTCGGTGCGCGCCCGCAAGACCGCAGTTACAACTTTCGATAGCAAATGCGCGACAGGGTAGCCGACACGGTCCCCCCAGCGTTCAATCGCAACGGTAACTGCCTTTTGCCAACCCAATGACCCTGCGTCCTCGCAGCCCAAAAAAATGTACCTCGTTACTCTGAGAAGGCCACGTTCGAATGGATCATAATTCAGAGCGTTCAAAGGTTGAACATGCGAAATCCCGCGCGGCGTCGAAACGGCCATGACATATCTTTCCAGATGCCCGGACCCTGCGAAACTCGCGGGGCCCGGAAAATAGTGTTCAGGCGCTCAACAAGCCTTCTGCGGCAGCCTGTTCCCAAATTTCCTCAAAGACCTTTTTGGCCTTTCCGCGCTGTTTGACGCTCTGGGCGGCTTCCAGGTTGTCGAACATGCCTTCGCCTTGCACAACGACAAGCCCCACCATGCCCAAGGCCGCGTGCGGTGTGCACTTAAACCCGTAAATGCCAGGCTGCTCGAAGCTGACTTCAATGTCGCGACCGATCTTGCCATTCCACTCTTCCGCGCCGTCTGGGATCATTCCATCTATCGACGCACTGTTGTGGCCCTTTTCGACAGCTTTGAATAGGATTGCTTCGCCTGCATTAACCGACAGAATGCGTGGGGCGAAGACATTTCGCTCTTTGGTTTCAGGGTGTTTAGTCAGCATTTCGATCACGTTTCCGCCATGTGAATCAGCGAGCAAACCCCGCATTGGTGCCGTCATCAGCGCAGCAGTAGAAACAGTCAAAACAGTCCGTCGGTTCAACTTGATCATCGTTCCATCCTTTTTCGAATTTTTAGGCCGGAACGTAGAGTTCTGGCTTCCAGGTCTCGATTTACAGTCGATTTATATATAAAGTCTATAAAAATAGTCAGGAATCAGCGATGCGATGCTTTATCCTCTCTTTATTGTTACCTGGACTGGCAATTTTCTGCGCCTCAGAGGCTCAAAGTAGTGCCTGCTTGAATGCATCAAATTACTTGCTTCTGGAAAAAGCCCAAAATGGTGATGTCGAGGCACAACTCTATCTAGGCAACCAACTTCTTATGGGAGATTGCTCCACCGAAGAAAAACATCGAGGTGTTGCAATGATCGAAGCCGCAGCTGATGCCGGACATTTACCTGCGTTGTTTCTTTTGGGCAGCTTGCAAATCGCCTATGCTAAAACAGACGCAGAAGAAGCCGTGGCCAATGCGATGATTACACGTGCGGCCGAAGCTGGGCTTGCCGAAGCGCAGTCCTTGTTGGGCGTTCTCACTTTGGAAAAAGCAACAAATCGAGAAGAGCGCGATCAGGCGATGTATTGGCTGGGCAGTGCTGCCAGTCAAGGCAGCGCGCATGCCGCGATGGCCGCCCATACGATCTATGCCCATGGCATGCACGGCATTTCGCAGGACAAGTGCCTCGCCCTCCTGTGGGCTGAAGCCGCGCAACTTTTGTCCGGCGAACCCATAGACTTTTTAGATTCCGTTTCCGCCGCCTGCCAGTAAACGCGCACAAGGACCCAGACTATGTATATCGCAATGAATCGCTTTACCGTGAAATCCGAAAATGCCGCTGCATTTGAAGACCTCTGGTTGAACCGCGACAGTCACCTTAAGGGGCTGGATGGTTTTATGGAGTTTCACATGCTGAAGGGCCCGGAAGAAGACGGTCTGATCCTCTACGCATCGCACACGGTGTGGAAAAATCAGGACGCGTTTTTCGCCTGGACAAAGAGTGAAGCGTTCCGGGCCGCGCACAAAGACGCAGGCCAGACGATGAAACTGCATGAAGGGCGTCCGCGTTTCGAGGGCTTTTCGACGCTACAACACATCGCATGACCTGGACGGCGTCCAAAGGAATCCCGATCTTTCGCAGTTTCGACGAAAGATTGGCCAGGCGATTTTATGTCGATTACCTGGGATTTTCCTGGGACGGAGAGCATCGCTTTGACGCCGCTGCGCCGCTCTATGCGTTCTTGTCACTTGGGGATTTCACATTGCACCTAAGCGAGCATTATGGCGATTGCACTCCGGGCGCGACGGCGATCGTGCCCATGAGCGGGATCCAGGACTATCTTGAAAAGATGCGGGCCCGCGGCCATCCCAATGCAAACCCAGCGGTGGAAACGCTGCCTTGGGGGCAGCAAATTCAAGTCTCAGACCCGTTTGGCAACCGTTTGCGGTTTTTGCAAGAAAGCGGATCCTAACTGCGGGTCCAATATGACGCAGCTTTGGCACGGTCCGAACCGATCCCATGCTCTTTAAACAATTCTCGGGCTTTCGACGCCTGTGCGCGTTCGGCCGCAAAGAACACGTGCTCAGCCGTTGTTCCGGGAAGCAGATCACGCGCGGCGTCCAGCAGGACGGATATGTTTGTCATATCGACCCATGAAGCATCGACGCTCGCCGTCGCTTCAATCTTTTGCGCATCTGCGGGATTGCGCACAGCAATGATCGCGCGCACCTTAGCCGCTGCCTTCGCATCCTCGATGATCCGCAAAACTACGGGCAAGGCTGTTTCATCACCAAACAGCAGCATCGATGTCGCCGCAGGTAGCTTGGATCCACTCGGCCCGTTCAACCCGATCTCGGTCCCCAATTCCAAATCGGCGAACCAATCCGTGACACGCCCGCCTCTGTGCAACACAATGTCCACGTCAATCCAACTGGCATCCTTCGCAATCCGCCGCACAGTATAGGGTGGGCGGTGCCAGGCTTTGACATCGACGGGCCAAACGGTCAGTCCGCCGTCATCCAGATAAGGCAACGGCGCGTCTTTGGGCCCGAACAAAAACCGGAAATGTAATCCAGCGTTTGGTTTGGCAAATGTCGAGAAGTCGCCTTCCAGCCGGATGCGAGCAAAATTTGGTGAAATCCGTTCCGAAGCTGACACAACAGCTCGGATCTGATTGAGCGGTACCGTCCCGTCCACATTTTCCCACGCCATGCCCGCATCAAGACCTAGCGCTTGAAAGCGCTGCGCGTAAAGGTCGATCAGCAATTGCAGTTCAGCCGGTGTATCAGTCGTAAAGGACACATCCGTGGTGCCTTTCCCGGCTAAAAACACAACCTCGCCCAAAGGCGCGTCGATACGAAGGCGCGCGTCGCCACGTTCCACGGCGAACTGGTTTTTCTGCGCAATGGCAGCCACCGCATCAAAGACGGGTTCCGCTGCAAAAGCTATACGCGCGCGGTGAGAGTGCTTTGCCATTGGGCGTCAGATTCGTTGAATTCCAGCCGCAATCTCGGCAGCCTCTTGTTCGGTGAGCCGTGGTGGGTGCCAGTCGGTTCCGGGCGCAGCTTCAAGCAATCGCTTGGTGTACGGGTGTTTGGGCGCGTCAAACACCTCCTCTGCCGGGCCAAATTCGACCATGACCCCCTTTTCCATGACCGTGATATAATCGGAAATCTGCGCAGCGACCCTGAGGTCATGAGTGATGAAAATGATCGCCATTTTATAGCGCGATTGCAGGTCGTTCATCAGACGCAACACCTGTTTTTGAACCGACAGGTCGAGCGCAGAAACACTTTCGTCCGCAATCACGACGTCCGGCTCCATTGCAAGCGCGCGGGCAATCCCGATTCGCTGTCTTTGGCCACCAGAGAAGTTACGTGGTTTGCGTTTCAGAGCAGGTTCCCCAAGACCGACAAGCTCCAATAACTCTGTCGCGCGTTTGCGAGCCTCTCCGCCCGGAACGCCCTGCAGTAGCAGACCGCGCGTAACCATAAACCCAACCGTTTGCGAGGGGTTAAGGGACCCGAACGGATCTTGGAAAATCATTTGAATGTTCTTGCGAGCCTTTACCAGATCTTCGCCACGCAGACCGAGGAAATCCTCTTCGTTGATAATCACAGCGCCGTCTGTTGGTTCCTCAAGCCGGATCAAAGTCTTTGCGAGAGTAGATTTGCCAGACCCGCTTTCGCCAACGACTCCAAGTGTTTCGCCAGAGCGCAGAACAAATTTGGCGTCGTTTAGAGCGTGGACTTGCTTTTTGCCCGAGGAATAGACCTTGTGGAGGTTTTTAACCTCCACAATAGGGGGATCATTGCGCTCAACATCAGGTGCGCGCGTGGTTTCTAACAGCGGCATCGCATCGACGAGAAGCTGGGTGTAGGGCTCTTTGGGATGCAAAAGGACCTGCTCTTTCGGGCCTTCCTCAATCAGTTTACCCCAGCACATTACGGCCACACGATCGGCCACGTCCGCAACCACGCCAAAGTCGTGAGTGATAAAGATCGTGGCATTGTCATAGACTTCTTTGAGATCATTGATCAGACGCAAGATTTCGGCCTGCGTCGTGACATCAAGCGCGGTCGTAGGCTCATCAGCGATCAGCACATCGGGTTTGCAAGCCAACGCCATTGCGATCACGATCCGTTGGCATTGCCCGCCGGAGACCTGATGCGGATAGCTGTCATAGATCCGGGGCGGCGTTGGCAATTTCATTTGTTCGAGCAGTTTCAGTGTCTCGACGCGCCGTTGTTCGGGGGCAATTTCGGGACGGTGTAAGGCAAAAACTTCATTCACTGCGCCCCGATCTTCATCGCCGGGTTCAAGGCGGCCATAGGTTCTTGATAGATCATTGAAATCCGTGCACCACGCAACTCGTTGAGTTTCTTGTTCGGCAGCTTCAGCACGTTCATCCCGTCAAAAAGAACTTCACCCGAAGACACTTTCAGACGGCCGGGTATATCATTCATGATCGCGCTGCTCATCACCGATTTTCCGGATCCGCTTTCCCCGACGACACACAGAATTTCGCCACGTCGGAGCGTCAGTGAAACGTCCTCGACCGCATAGGTGCGGTCTGCGCCACGCGGCAGTTTGATCGACAGGTTTTTGATATCAAGGATGACGTCGCTGGTTTTGGACATGGAATGCCTCCGATTGAGCTGCTATCGAAGGCTGGGATTTCATCCTGGCTCGTGCAAGCCAAGCAGGAATTCAAACAGGATGCAAGGACCGCACTGAAAGACTTGACTCTGTGGCCGGTCCGATAGATTTAGACATCATCCTAGCTGAAGCGATCTCGTTGCCAGGACCAATTGTCTTTCACCCAACAAGAGACATGGTTCTATGCCACGACATTCCGAGAAAACAACTCAGATTTTCGTCTTTGATCCGGGCATCGCAGAACGTGCACCGCTCGATCTTGATCCTTTTGAGAGAGCGTTTCTGACCATCGCCCGTCACTTCATCTCGAATTTCGAAGAGCCGTCGGACCAATGCTGGATGCAGGCGTTTTTGGAAAGTGAGCGTGTTTTTCCGCCGCCATTTGGCGCGACGATTGCGCATGCAATAGCGATCATTTTGACCTGTGTGCGTGATCATCGTCAAAGCGCGTTCTCCTATTTCCGTGTTGGTGACCCGCTTGCAGATATGGCGATGACCAAAGAAGAAAGATACTTGATCCTGACTTTACGCGGAACACGCTTTCAGCAGAAAACAATGGCGCAAACAAACGCACTGTTGTTGTGTGAGGGGGATGGCAGCTCTGCTTTGCTGGAGGCCGTTGCGCGTTTGTGCATTATAACCGGAGACGGAAAACCCGAACCGTAGTCAATAATTTACTCGACCGCGATCTGTGCCACATCCAGCTTTGCGGTATAATCTGCACCATATGCAACAAGACCAACACTGACGATTTCAGTGGGATCGAATTCCGCCTGGAACCCACCTTGTGCAGAAAAGTCAGACCACGGCAAACGCACATTCTGCCAATCGTCATTGGTTGCGAACTCGGCCGCGAAGTAATGCCACGGACGTCTCGCATCCCTATGCCGCAAATGAACATAGTAGGTCGCGCCATTGCCGCGCAGGCGAAGCGCCAGCGATTTGCTGTCTGCTGCAAATGGAACCACTAGGTTACGGCGTACTTGAATAAACCCGCCGTTGTTATCGGTACTGACCTCCCCTTGAAGCCGGACATAGGTTTCGGCACCCTCTTTCAGGAATTGCGCCTGTCCTTCGGACACCCCGCCCATGACCTGATCGCTGACATAGCGCCAAGCGGCCGGGTCAGAAAAATTATCCACGATCAAAGGCTCAGCCCAACCGATGGATGCGCTGAAGCAGAAAATGGCAAGTCCTTTGGCACCGCAACTCACAACAAATCACACCTGTGGCCGTGTGCCGCGAAAGCTAAGTTTCCACTGCGTGTAGGTTTCGATACGATCTACGTCGCTGGGGAAATAGGCATTAGAGCCAAGGCACGGAATGAACGCATCAGCCATGAAACGCGATACCGTGACCTCAAAACCTGCGCTGCGAAAGGCCTCGGTTATGTCAGCGACGCTGTGGTTGGGAACCGGGATGTTTGAAAACTCAGCAATCATCGGCCGCCATGTAGCCCAAAGCGGGCTGTCGGCATGGCAACACGTCACTGCGTCATAGGTACCGCCAGGTTTCAAGGCCGCAAATATGTCCTTGGCATGGGCCTCTAAGTCGTCGATCAAGTAGATCACCTCATGGCTAAATGCGCGGTCAAACTCCGTGCCCAAATCGGCCAAATTGTCTGTTGCCAGATAGCGCAGGGGCCGGTTTCCCTTTCGCTGTTCCGCCATCGCCACAGCGGTTTGCGCCAGATCCACGCCGACCCCTGATGCAAACGGACGGCTGTCATATAGAAGCCGCAGGAACCCACCTTGATTGCAGCCGAAATCCAGCACCTTTTCGTCTCGGATATCTTTGCTGGGTATGCAGGCGATCATTCTATCCCAGATAAACGCATGCTCATCAGTCATGGTGTCTTCTTCAGACGCGTCCTTGGACCAGGTATCGATCAGGGCAGACATTGCGGGCTCCTACGATTGGGCTTCGAGTTCCTTTATGAGCGCCCGGAAATTCTTGCGCGCGTCACCAGGGTGCCGGATTTTCTTAACAGCTTTCAGGTTTGATAGGTCATTGCCAACAACAATCAAGCCGACCATGCCAACTTCGTAATGGGGCAGGCAAAGATAGCCATAAATCCCCGGCACAGTCAGGGTCACCGTCAGTTCTTCATCGACGGCGCTATTCCACGGCTCGGCCCCATCTGGAATCATCCCGCGCTTCGAGGCTGTATTGTGACCCTTGTCCGTGGCCAGAAACGTCACAGTGTCGCCGGGTGCGACACGCAGGATCGTTGGTGAGAACACGTTGATAGTGTTTTCGTCATTGCAATCGGCATTCAGCATCAGAACGGAGTGCTTGCCTGGCCCACTGTCGGGTGTTGTCGCTTTGGCCACCGCTGTGCTGGCGAATGCAAGCGCAGGCAAAGACAGGGTGAAATTACGACGCGTAAGCATGGACGACCAAATCCTCCTTGGGTCCAGTAGTGATGTGGAGTTCAACACTATAAGTTTCGGCGATTTCCTGGCGATGCAGAACGTCATTGGGCGTGCCCTCTGCCACGATCTGCCCCTTCCGCAACAAGATCAGGTGATCCGCAAACCGCGCAGCCAGATTTAAGTCATGCAGCGCGACAATACCAACGGCGTTGCGCCGGCGAATGGTATCCTTGATCCGGGACAGCACCGCGAGTTGGTGATGTAAGTCCAACGCAGATGTCGGCTCATCAAAAAGATAGACATCCGACTGACGGATCAGAGCCTGTGCGACGGAGACCATCTGCGCCTGCCCGCCGGACAACTCACTGATATAGGCATCGGCGAGATGCCCGATCTGCGCATCGTGCAGCGCATGGCCAACCGCGTCCATATCCTCTGCGGTCACCCGCCATCCGGTAAGATTTTTGCGTGCCATCATCACCACATCAAAAACCGTCAAGGCGGCGTTCGCGGCAAAGAACTGTGGCATGAAACAGATACGGGAAAGCCGCGTCTTAGTGGTGAGCGTCGCGAGATCGGTATCGCCCAAAGTGACCGCACCATGGGCCCTGACGAGACCCGCAATCGCGCGAAAGAGCGTCGATTTACCGGACGCATTCGGACCGATAAGGGCCGTGAACTGCCCCGGCTGCAAGGGCGCGAACCCGGCGTTCTTCAGGATCTGGCGTTTGCCGTACCAGACGGAAAGTTCACGCACCTCCAGTCTCATTGCCAATGCCTTTTGCGTTGGCTCAGAATGAGGCTGACAAAGAACGGGATACCGACCAGCGAGGTGATCATCCCGATGGGGTAGACAATGCCCGGCGTGATTGCCTTTGAGGCGATTGACGTGCCCGACAAAATGAGCGCCCCCGCCATCGCGGAGAGCGGCAGGAAGCCGCGTTGGTCTTCGCCCGCAATCATCCGCGCAATATGGGGCGCAACGAGGCCCACAAAGGCAATCGCGCCGACAAACGACACAGCCACAGCGGCCAGAAGCGAAACGCCGCCCAGAACCATCAAACGCAGCAGGCTGACATTCACCCCGAGCGCAGCAGCCTTGTCCTCGCCCATGCGCAGTGCCGTGAGCGCCCAGGACCGCGACAGGAAGTAGGGTAGGATGATTGCAAGCACCACCAAACAAATACCCACTTTGGGCCATGTCGCGCGCCCCAACGAACCGAGTTGCCAGAAGATCAGCTGCGCCAGCTGGAGTTCCGAGGCACCATATTGCAAAAAAGCCAAAAGCGCGTTGAAGGTGAACATCATCGCGATGCCCATAAGGATTATGGTCTCAGGGTTGGCCCCACGCATCCGCGTCACAAGAAAGAGCATAAATGAGGCCATCATCGCGAAAAAGAATGCGTTGACAGTAACAAAGAGCGCGCCGACGCCGGGCAACACCGACCAGCCCAACACGATCGCGACCGCGGCGCCAAAACTGGCGGCGGACGAAAGCCCGAGTGTGAATGGTTCGGCCAGCGGGTTGTTGAGGATCGTCTGCAGCTCCGCCCCAGCCACGCCAAGCATGGCACCGACAACGACGGCCATCATGGCCACGGGCAAACGCAGATCCCAGATGATAACCTCTTCCTTGGCCGTGGCCACGGAAGGGTCAAATATGACATGGGCCACACGCCAGAAGCTCAGGTCTGCGGGGCCTGTTATAACGTCGATAATCACTGTTGTGAGCAAGGTGGCCGCGGCAACGATCACCAGCGCTACTCGCCAGAACGAGCGGCGACGATAGGTGCTGACGATTGCCTCGACGCTCGGGGATTGAGAAATCTCTGTCATGGGACGCGACCCGCCGTATCACCTACGGCGGGCCTCAATCGCTTTATTCAGCGCTGAGCCAGAACTGACCGGACGCCGCATATGGCATGAACTCGTCATGCAAGCGGTTGAACGTGTCCTGAGGATCAAGATCCTCGAAATCGTCCGGATAGAGCCACTTGGCGATCTGTTGCACTGCCACGAAGTGGTAGGGTGAGTTGTAGAATTGGTGGTAGATCGAGTGGAAATTGCCGTCTTTCACTGCACGCAGCTCCGAAAAGCCAGGGCGCGCCGCAAGCGCTGCAATTTTTTCTGCATTAACCGCCGGATCACCCTCATAACCCAGAAGCGTAGAGGTGACTTCCGGTTTCGCTTCAGCCCAGTTGGCCCCGGTGCCGATGATGTGGTCGGGATCTGCTTCGAGTACCCCTTCCATCGACAATGTGACGGAATAGGCATTCGCCAAAGTGGAGGCGAAGTTCTTGCCCCCGGCGAGTTCTACGAAGCGGCCGTAATTGTACGGACCAAACGACCAGCAGCAGAAGTCCGGCTGCCATCCGGCGGCATTTTCAACCACCACAAGCGGCCGTTCTTCGGCGGGGATATTGTCCACCACATTTGTGACCTTGCGCATCTCGGCGATGTAGAAGTCGATGAATTTAGCGGCCCCTGCCTCTTGGCCGAGAATGCGACCGAGGATCAGAAGCGAAGGCACCGTGTTTTCCGTGGCGTTACGGCGGAAGTCGATGAAAACCACCGGCACACCTGCTTTGTCGAGCTTTTCAATCAGCCCAGTTTCCTCGGCTTTGAAAAGATTGCCGCTATCGAGCAGAACCAGATCGGCATCTGCCTCAAGCACGGCTTCGATGCTGAAATCTCCGGCATAAGGGTTGCCGAAATTTATCATTCGATCCGCATCTTGTGGAAATGCGGCTTCAAACTTGCGAAAGGCGTCTGGGTCGTAAAGCACCAGATCGTCTTTCCACCCAACAATCTTTTCGAACGGGTTGCCCTCTACAATGGCGGAAATGCCGTACATCATCCGGCCTTCACCCAGGATGATCTTGGTCGGAAGTTTTGGCAGTGTCACTTCACGGCCGGCAATATCAGTTAAAATCAGGGCTTCTGCCTGAGCGCCAGGGGCTGCCACGAACAATGTAGTGGTTGCTGCTATAGCAAAGGTGAAGCCGCGAAAGATGCGTGTAAACATCGTGCGGTCTCCTATTGGCTAATGTCGCCAATATAACGTGCATCAATATTTAACCAAGTGTTTTTATCAGGATTTCGTTGCGCTTCTCGCAAAGCCGTATCTCATGCACTGCATAGCTCAGTAAAAAAACCGATCATGGATGGCGCAGCTCTACAAAAGCAGCGGTTGCATGCACGCTTTCAACTCTTGTGCATCCAAACTATCACCGTGTCCCG
Organism: Pseudomonadota bacterium; assembly: GCA_039193885.1. Taxonomy (GTDB): domain Bacteria; phylum Pseudomonadota; class Alphaproteobacteria; order Rhodobacterales; family Rhodobacteraceae; genus Litoreibacter. Next base: position 25,437 of record JBCCWL010000008.1, on the reverse strand, counting down.
CACGATGAGTTGGCAAACTAAGCCGATTTCGCGTACCCACCGTTGTAAGTATCGCTCTTTCTGCGCACCTCCGAGTGTTGGACAACGCGTTCGCGCGCTATTCCTCTGAAATCCTCGACTGATTTGTATCCTTTGCGTTCCAAATAGTCGCTCAAATCAGTGGTCAGCTCGTGTATGAGTTTTACGCCGATGCCTCCGCTGCCTTTCTCTTCCATCGCTGCGGTGCAAACCTGCAAATTCCCGGCCCCATGAACTATAAAGTTGAACGCTTCTCTAAACCCTCTGATCCCGCCAATACCCGAAATGGCTTTATCCGGATGCGCGCGAGAAATATCTGAAACACGCTGCAAGGCCTGGTGCAAAATCGCCAGCCCACCGAGACCTCCAGAGGTCACCAGACCGTCCACTTCAACTTCAAATTTAAGCGTTTCTGGATCCATCAAAGGCAAGGACGGGAACGTATTGCACAATGAAATAGACGCCGCACCGGCCTCGTATGCGGCCGCAGCAGCTTCAACAAGCGTCGACGTGGCAGGTGTGAGTTTGACCCAAATCGGCACACTTACTACACCCGTGACCGCCTGCAATATCGACCGAATAATGTCTTCATCGTTTGCGATATTGGCCCCCATGTCCTTGCGATCCATATGCGGACAGGACATATTTAACTCAATCGCATCGCAGCCGACATTGACGCACGCAGTCGCAAGTTTGCGCCAGTTGTCCAATTCTGCTTCACTGCCAGCACCAGCCATAATCGACGCAATTAGCATGCGATCCGGATAGGTGGTTTTGATTTCTTCCAAGTCAGGCAGCCATAGGTCCAGCGGTTGATCCGAAATCAACTCCCAATTCCAAGATGAGTGCGAAACTGTGTCGGGTCTTTTGTTACGCGAAACATAGGGTTTCAAGTCACTCGTCCGTTGAAAGATCGTCTTTGGTCCGGCTACGTTTTCCACCGGATGCAAACCGATTGTCTTGGTGACAACGCCGCCCCACCCGGCTTCAAATGCTCTCAATATCTTGCGCTTGCTCTCTGTCGGAGGCGCTGAAGCCAGAACAAACGGGTTTACAAAATCAAGGCCTGTGAACTGTGTTGAAAGTGCGCTGGGCATAATTTTTTCTCCGGCGTTTCATTTCCAGATAGCGTTTAAAACTTTTACCAAAAGGTCAATAATTTTCTGTCTTTGGCCCAGGAATCCTGAATCGGGCCGCATTTTTGATTAAATCTTAGCACCAAATCTTCCCAGTGCCGCCCAAAGCCGACTGAAAAGCTAGCACTTTTATGACCGTGCAGCGTTATTCACTTTGCCGACATGACTGCAGGCGCGACACTGATGTTATTGAGCAGGAAGTTCCTGCTCCGCCGTTGGCAAGGCATCGACCAGACTACGCCATGCTGGGCGGCTGTCCCGGCCCTCTTTGCCGACCCCGAAGACCTGGAAGATCAGCATGCCCCGCGCGTCGAACGCTTCAACCGAAACGGCCGGCCCACGCTGCGTCGGTTTGTCGACCGCCCAGACCTCGGCGATGTGATCACGGCGCAAATGCAGGTTGAATCGTGGGTCCAGAACATTTTCCCATGGCCCCATGGGCTTGAGCGTATCGAGAGGACCCGTGTGAATCTGAATGCAACCACGATTGCCGACAAAAAGCATAACTTCGATGCCCACATCCTGCACGTCATGCAGCATTTTCTTGGCTGCCTCAGGGTCCAGTCTGCGCGCGAAGGGCTCCCCCGCGATCCGGTAGGCACCCAGACGGTTCATCTTCAACTTCGATGTAAGCCGCATGAACTGGTGGGTGTCTGTCATCCTAGTCCATTCTTTGCGCAATATATCCAGCTTTGTAATGTCTGATTTAGGCGCTTCGGGCGGCTGACGCGGCGAAAGATCGAGCTGGGTTGCCTGTTCTTCCAACGCGAGGTCTGCCCCTATCCCTTGCCACGTCTCATCAAGCCCATCTTCACGCACAAAGATCTTGTGCACGGCGTCCCCCGCGGCATCAAAGACCTGCAAACTACGGCGCACCCCCGTTTCCATCGGACGCTCGACCATGAAAGCATGCTGCCAGTGGCTTGGAAATATCCGCAGATCGATGTCTTCCGTGAGGACCATAGCTGCGTGATGACCGGTGTGATAGTTCTCATAGACACCGATCTTCTCATGAACACAGGAGACGTTGCGCGTCAGCGCCATGACTTCTCCCAGTTTTTGCGCAGCTCCCATGATTTGGTCAGGGTGCGATTGAATCGCCTTGGCGTATCCGCCGACATTTGCCGCCACGAGAGACGCTTCAGTTATCCCCAGTTTTTCGGCCAAATCGCGTTCTCGCGTGTTGGGTTCGACAAGCTGGGCACCGCGGATGTCTTCAGGGGTCAGAATCGTAGTTTGCGTCATGCCAGTCTTCTCATATTTTCAGGAGCATAGTGTGGTTCAGCAAGTCACTGCTTGGCTCAGATCATCTCTCATTACTTGACGATTTTACTAAGTTAATCTACACGGCACAAGACGCCAGCGATATGCAAGCGTTATTTTCTGTACATTTTGCCTAAGCCAGCCCCATGCGCGTGATCGGCAGTCATACTCAAAGGGGACATCATGACTATGTTCATGACGGGGGCGCATCTGTGCGAGCGCAAAACAAGTTTGGGACTGAGTGCAACAACAGCGATAGCGCTTTGTTTGCCAACCGCAGGTTATACACAAGACGACGGTGTATTGGACACTTTGGTGATTGGCGAAAGCCGACGGGATGTCGCCACTGATACCGCAAAACCGGAAACAACCATTGACCAGGAAGAACTCGACAGCCGGCAGGCGACGACGACCGGCGAATTGCTGGACTCTGTCCCCAACGTGACGCTGCTGAACGGCAACACGCCACAGGGTGGCGGTGTTTCGATCCGCGGCCTCGGAAGCCAGGCCGGGCTGTATTCGTCCGACGGGACTGTTGCCGTCGTCGTTGACGGCGTTGCTAGTGCGGCCGAGGAAATCTACCGCAATGGTTCCGTCCTCGCGCTGGAGCCGGAGCTGTTCAAAGAAATTACAGTCACACGCGGGCCAACCGGCGGCTTCCGCTACTCCAGCTCGGCATCCGCGGGTACGATTGAGGCCACGACAAAGGATGCTGCCGATTTTCTAGAAGACGGCGACACATTTTCGGTCCGGCAGAAGTTCGGATACGAAAGCAATGGTGACGGACTGCTCAGTACGACGATCCTGTCCTTTGCTCCGACTGAGGACTTTGACGCGCTCCTATTCTATGGCTATCGCGACTCCGATAACCGCGAAGACGGTGCAGGACTTGAGCTTGGCGGCACTGAATTCCGCCAACGGTCCGCCCTGGCAAAAGCCACTTACCGCTTTTCCGGCAACCAGAGCCTGACCTTCTCTTATAGCGAGAACGAAATCCCCGAACGCGACGTGTTCTACAACGTGTTTGATCCAGACATCGATAGCTTCTTTGGCCGTGTTGACCGAGATATCGAAGATACGACCGCCTACCTGGAATATGCCTACACACCGGCAGAAAACGCTTTGCTGGACGTGCGTGCGCGGCTCCAGTTTAAGCGGGAGGAAATCGCGTTATCGCCAGTCTTCAACCCGTTCATGACCGACCTGCTTGAGGCCGATCACTTGACCGAAACAACTTCCTTCCGTCTGACGAACCGCTCGCAATTTTCCTTCGGATCGGCAGAGCATGACCTGCTGGTCGGACTTGAAATCGGAGAACGTGAACGCTCCTCGTTGACCGATGCGGGGATCAATGACACTGCCGCTCCCGGCGGAACGGACGAATTTCTCGCGCTATTCGTCGAGGACGAGATTCAGATCAATGAGAAGTTGACTTTGACGCCGTCTCTTCGATTTGAGTCACAGAAGCTGACCTCAGAAAATAACCCGGCTCTGGCGGATGGCACTTCATTTAGCGATACGAGCATTACGGGCGGCATCAGCGCCTTTTACGAGTTCACGGACAGCTTCGCAGCCTTCGGCACCTTGGCATATAACGAGAACCAACCGATTCTCGACAATCTGACGAATGCCAATATTAGCGAGACCGAGCGCGCGACGACTGTCGAGATCGGTGCCTCCTATACGGGCTTTGACGTCTTTACTGCCGAAGACTCGCTTTCTGCGAAATTGACGCTTTATCAGACCGATATCAGCAACGGGCGAACCTATTCGTTGGGCGGTGGGACCTTCGCCTCGGAAATTGACCTCTATGGTGCCGAGATAGAAGCCTCCTACATCCATCCAAGTTTCTATCTGGACCTGGCCGCGGGCTTCAATCGAGGGACAATCAGGGGCACCTCGGCTGGAGTCGCAGTCAATCAGCCGTTCAACTACACAACGTCGGACAATGTAGAACTGACGCTGGGCAAACGGTTCATGGATGATCAACTCAACGTCAACTTCTCGATTGACCACAATTTCTCGAACGATCGCACTACAAATACGACCGGACCATTGCGCCCCTCCTCAAGCTACACGCTTTACGATGTGTCTTTGGGCTATGTCCCGAACTCTGGTCCGATGGAAGGTCTCGAGATCCGCGCGTCCGTCGAGAACATATTCGACAAGGATTACCGACAGTTCGGGTCCTCTCGTCAGGGAACGGGGCGCAATTTCAAGCTGCAGGTCGCAAAGACGTTCTAAAGAGCAGCCCTGAAATGCCTGGGTGAGCGGTGAGGCCCTTTGAACAGGCCACAAGATCACGGGTGCCATTCCCCTTGCATAGGGTTTGGCACCTGACATTGCGGCGGTCTTTCAGTCAAACCCTCTCAAGGCCGGCGCTTGCTCAACTCTTGAGAGCATATTCGACACCTCAGTCGAGCATGTATTGAAAGTAGGGCGACGGCACTCAGGCACAGCCTCGCAAGGCCCCCGGCGGATCTGCGATTGCGGCACGCTTGGGCGCTAGAATCTGACAAAAATGCTTAGGTAAATGCTTGTTTGCCGAAGCGGGCTCGCGTAGAGCAAAAGTATAAATCAGTCAGCAAGGTGTTTCGTAGCCGAAATCGCCGCCCAGCCAGACAAAGAATCGTCGGTCGGAGCAATTTGGCAGCGAACTTGAATGCACATCCTGAGATGTGTTTAACCCTTTCGCTCAGCACTCAATTTGTTCTGTGGAACGCATCGGGCTCGGTAAACGCCTGGCGTCTCACCATTGGCCGACTGTTCGATGCGGGCGCAAAGAGGATGGTGGACCTTTAAACCCGTCGACCCAATTGCCACCTGAGGATGACGGACGATGCAGCTGTTCCGAATTTTGCTTGTGTTCTTTTCGCTGGTTTGCGCCACAAACGCGACGGCTCAAGATACCCCAGCCGAGCTAAGCCTTCAGCTCAACGCAGTTGACACGCTTGGCGAAAATTGCCGGCTCACATTCGTTCTGAAGAACGCGACCCCCGAGGATATCGACAAGCTTGTCGCCGAAACGGTTCTGTTTTCGTCAGATGGCGGGGTTGTCTTGCTGACGCTCTTCGACTTCGCGGCTTTGCCGTCTGGCCGACCACGTGTGCGCCAGTTTCAGATACCCGACAACTCCTGTGACAGGATTGGCCAAGTCCTGATCAACGGCGTGGACAGTTGCACCGTTGGAGGTGTGGCCTCTTCGATCTGCGAGGAAAATCTGAGCGTTTCGAGCCGTGTCGCCATCGAACTGGAGGGATAGGCAATGCAATTCCTGACAAGGCTCGGTGAGATATATGAGCTCGGCGGCCCAGTTGTCGCAGCGCTAGGCGTCGTGTCGGTGATCACTTTGGCTGTCATACTTTACAAGCTTTGGGAGTTGCGTGTTGCCGGTGTCGGAAGGCATGCAGCGATCAAAGACGCTCTGACGGCGTGGGATGCCGGGCATAAGGAGCAAACCTTCGCGGCGCTCAACCAGTCACAAAGCTATCTTGCTCCCGTTGTCCGACATGCTCTGGAGGCAGAGCCATCCGGTGAATTGCGGGCGCGTCTTGAAGCCGAGGCAGAGACAAGGTTCGGCAAGCTCGAACGCGGTTTTCGGCTTCTGGACAGCGTTGCACAGCTGGCCCCGTTGCTCGGACTGTTTGGCACCGTTTTAGGCATGATCGAGGCCTTTCAAGCTTTGCAAAGCGCGGGCTCTGCGGTTGATCCATCTCTCTTGGCGGGTGGGATCTGGGTGGCTCTTTTGACAACAGCGGTGGGCCTTGCGGTGGCGATGCCGACCTCGCTGATCTTGTCTTGGCTTGAGACGCGCATGCAATCGGAACGTGTGTTTGCTGAGAAGGCCTTGACGACGATCCTGTCCCCAAGATCCAGCCACGCAGAACACGCACGTCATGTCGCTTAGGCAGCCCCGACGCAGAAAACCACTTTCGATGACGTCGCTGATCGACGTGATCTTTCTGCTCTTGCTATTCTTCATGTTGTCTTCAACCTTCTCCCGCTTCGCCGAAGTCGAAATCACCGCGGGCGGCGGCGGTGGCACCTCAGACCAGGCCGCTGATACACTTCTCTTCCTGAGGGTGAGCGAAGACAGGCTGACCTTGAACGGCGATTTATTGTCTGCCGACGCGCTTGAGGATCACTTGGCGGAGATCGAAGAGGCGACCTTGATCGTTAGTGTTGCGGACTCCACCCCGGCACAGCTTTTGGTTGATATTCTGGTGCTCACCCGGAATTTCCAATCCCTAAACGTCAGCGTGCTGGACGCTTCCTCATGAAACGCCAGCCGACACGCCAGAAACCGGAACCGACGATTGCCCTGATAAACATCGTTTTCTTGATGCTGATCTTCTTCATGGTTGCTGGGACGTTGTCGCCGCCCTTGGACCCTCAGCTAGAGCTTGTCGACACGCGTGATCTCGAAGGACGCGCTCCGGAGAACGCTTTGATTTTAGGTGCAGATGGGACGCTTCAATATCGCGGCAATGCGGTCAGTAGCCCTGAGCCTTACCTTACAGAGCTCCGGGATCGGACCGTGGCGCGCTTGATGCCAGACCGGAACGCCTCAGCAACCGAACTATTGACTGTAACGCGTGACCTCCGCAGCCGCGGCGTAGAGACCGTTTTGATCGTCACCCAGAAAGCACGACCGTGAAGGGCGGCGTACTTGCCAGCACGATGGCTGCCATCGCTTCACTGTTTCTGCACCTGAGTGGTGTGCACCTTTTGTGGGCCGAAGAAGACGTAGAAATTGCAGGCGGCACTGAAATCCGCCCTGCTCGGATGGGAAACTCGTTTCAAGATATTGCCCAAGGCATGAAAGAACCCCTCCCGCCGGAAACACTGTTCGAGGAAGACACGGCCGAAACGTTGATAGAGCCCACAGAGCCAGAAGACTTGCCCGAAGAAGAAATAGCCGAAACTCCAAAGGCGCAGACTTCGGACAATGTGCAGAAGCCAACGCCACCAGCTCAGGAAGTGGCCGCCGACAAACCGCAGCACTCCGCGACAGCTCGCGCTGATCAAACGCCTGCTGTGCCGATTGAGGACATCGCCGCCCAGGCAATCGCGACACCGTCGCCGGCCAACAGCCCAGCGATGCAAATTCAGCCAGACACAGGGATACCGATTAGCCCTAGCGAAACTGTTACAGATCTTCAGGTCGTACCCGAACCCGCTTTGGATCTCGCTGCGCAGACTGTGCCGCCTGAGGCCACATCAGTGCCAATTGTTGAACCCGATCATGCCGCACAAAGGCAACCTCAGACCCCGCTTTCAACAACTCCAGCCGAGACGATGCCAGTGCTTAAGGCATTACCGGCTGTAGATGAGGATACACCTGCGGTTCAGGTCTCGGCCCGCCCTGCCAGCAGACCTAAATCGATAGAGGATGAAGCCAAACGGATCGCAGAGGCAAAACGTGCTGAAGACAAAGCAAAGCAGGAAGCTGCGAAGGCGCGCAACGAGCCGGAAAATCTAGAGAAAACACAGCCCACCCAGCAGGCACAAGGGGCGGCAGAACCTGACCAGCGGCGTGGCACGACCACTGGTCAGCTTGAGGCGAAGAACGCAGAAGAATCCACAAAACGCGCAAACCGTTCCACACAATCGGGGAATGCCGCTGCCTCAAATTACCGTGGTCTTGTTCAACGACGCATCGCCAGACAGCGCCAACCCAATATCCGAGGCAAAGGTCGCGTGGTCGTCAGTTTTGTAATTTCCAATAGTGGGGCACTCAGCAGCGTTGGCATTTCGCAAAGTTCGGGCCGCCCCGATCTTGATCGCGCTGCTCTGCAGATGGTCCGCCGCGCGGCGCCGTTCCCGGAACCCCCCCCGGGTGCACGCCGCAACTGGGTGCAGCCCATGACCGTCGGTCGTTGACCGCTTGCGACTGCGATCAGGACCACAGAGGCAAAATTCTTGAAAAAGGGGCCAACTACCCCAGTGCTTGGCTGAACACTGCCATTCGGGTCGGCGAGTGCAGCGGGCCTTGACGTTGCATAATCGGTGCCTTGGCAACCGTAGCCAAGCCAATGTCTTCCAGCCACGGTGCCAGTTCACTTTCTTCGGAAACGTCCAACCTAAGAAATGTGCCCACGAGGTCGCGCGCGAGATAGGTGACTAGCGATTGCGCGACTTGGGGAGTGGGGGCGACGATCGGACCGATGACATGTCCTTTGCCGAACGCGCGCAAGGCAGCAAAACCCCAGACCTGACCAGACGATCGCGACACAGCCAAATCAGCGTTTTGTTTGAGCCAACGGAGTAATGCTGATCGGTCCGCTCCGTAGGAGCTGCGTTCCAATTCTGCAATGCTGGCGAGGTCTTCGTTTGACGCAGGACCTATCTCGATGTCCTCGGGTATCTTCACCAAACGGCCCTGGCACTGCACAATCTGCCCTGTTTCAGTAAACCCAAGCTTTTCGTAGAGCGGCCGCCCAGCGTGCGTCGCAATGAGACGGTAGCTACGGTGGTTGCCCATTAGGGCCGTCATGAGCTTTCGCCCAATCCCTTGGCCTTGCATGTCCGGCGCAACAATGATCATGCAAAGCGTCGAAAGCTCTGGTCCGAAATCGGCGCGAAATGCCGTGCCGATGACTTTGGAGCCATCCAGGGCAACGGCACCTTGGGAGAGGTTTTGCAGCATCTTCCAATCGCCAAGGCGATGCGGCCACCCTACGGCCTGCGACAGGGCAAGTGCCGCCGCAAGATGGGTGTCTTCGAAGGCCGCAATCTGGATCAAAGGACCGGCTGGATCACGAACTGACCGGTGCTTGCAGTCTCCACGATGATTTCGGTGCCATAGACATCGCTGAGCGTTTTGGCACTGAGCACCTCGCCCGGTTCGCCATATTGGACCGCCTTGCCGTCCTGTAACAGCAAGACGTGATCGGTGAACGCTGCAGCCAGGTTCAAGTCGTGCAAAACCACGAGCACACCCACGCCGTCCGCTGCCAGTTGCCGGATCAAACGCAAAAGCGTGATTTGGTGACCAATATCCAGGCTTGATGTCGGCTCATCGAGAAGCAGAAAGCTTTCATGCCCAAGCCGTCGATTGGCGCGCAGTTGTACCAGAACGCGGGCGAAATGGGCCCGGTGTTGCTGGCCGCCGGAAAGCTCGGACACATAGCGGTCCTCCATGCTGGTGAAGCCGAACTCCGCGAGCGCTTCCGATTTGAGCTGCGCCAGTTCGTCTGGACTAAGTGCCATAGGCGCGCCGAGCTCGATCAACTCCGAAAGAGTGAATGCCGCAGCGAGGCTTGGGTTCTGTTCCAAAACCACGCGGTGTCGGGCAAGGTCTCTTGGTGACAAAGCCGAGAGTTGCGTATCGAAGTAACAGATTGCTTCTGCGCAGGCTGAATGCTCTCCAGCGAGGCAGGACAGCAACGTTGACTTGCCCGCGCCGTTGGGTCCGCACAGCGCCAGAACCTGACCGGCCTCGAGTAAAAATGGCACGTCGGACAGAATGGGTTTGCCACCAAGCGAAAGACTTATATTGGTGCCAGTGATCACAGTCTGGAATTCCTCAGAAGCAACCAGAGGAAAAACGGACCCCCCAGGATCGCCGTAGCGATGCCGATGGGGATTTCGGCAGGTGGGATGGCATTGCGGACGAACAGATCCGCAAACAACAGGATATTGGCACCCACAAGCGCTGAGATTGGCAGCACAACCCAATGGCTGGCGCGCACGAAGAGCCGCGTCATATGTGGTGCCACAAGGCCCACAAACCCGATGGGACCGGCCACCGAGACCCCTGCTCCGACGGCCACAGCTACAAGGGCACAGATTTGGAATTTCACGCGGGCGACGTCGACGCCGGCGTGAAAAGCCGCACGCTCACCCAGTTGTAAAAGGTCCAAGACACCCCGATATCGCAGCAGCATCAGGCTTGCCACGACCATCGCCACGCAGGCGATCAAAACCGTGTTCCAGTTGCTCTTGGCAAGGCTTCCCATGGTCCAAAAGGTCAACTCGCGCAGCTGTTGGTCGGTAGACATGTAGATCATGATACCAATCATCGCACTTGCGATTGCGGTGATCGCCACGCCCACAAGGATCAACCTGCCAACAGAAAAGCTTCCACCAATGCGCGCAGTCGCCAGCACGATAACGGTCACCGCGAGACCACCCAGAAAGGCCGCAATGGGATGAACAGCAGGCAGCATATAAGCCGGCACGGTTCCGATGAATACGTCCCCCAGAACGATCACAAACACCACGGCCAATGAGGCACCGGCGGTAATCCCGATCAGCCCCGGATCGGCGAGCGGGTTGCGCAGCAGCCCTTGTAGACACGCGCCTGAGATCGCCAGTGACGCGCCGACGACGATCCCAAGCACCATGCGCGGTGCCCGGATGTTGAAGATGATCGTGTCGCTGGCCGCGGTTCCGGTGCCTCGGACGGACGCCCAAATCTCCGAGGGAGAAAGCCCTGCCGGACCAATGACCAGTGCCAACAAGACCGCCAGAAACAAAAGCGCCAGGAGCACAAGATAGGAAGCACCGACAAACCGGGTTGAGCGCACCGCCATCAGCTTGGTCGTGTGGCCTCAAAGGCCGTGATAAGGTCGTTCATCGCAATGGGCGCACGCGGGCCGAATTGCAGCATCATCTGCGGGCTCAGGATGACGTAATTCTGATTGGCTCCAGCCGGCGTTGACGCGATATCCTCGCGGTCCATGATCACCTCAACACCACCCAAACGTTCGACATGGAGCGTCGACATGACGACAATGTCGGGGGCCGCCACAATGATCGATTCCGAGTTCATCGGCTTCCAACCTTCGAAGGTCGCGACATTCTCGCCTCCGGCGATCTCGATGATGTCATTGCCTGACGTGTTCAATCCGGCTGCAATGGGTGCACCATCACGGACCGATAACAGCAACAGGACCCGCGGGTTATACTCAAGCGCTTCAGCGCGCGCCGAAATCTCCTCCAAGGCGGCCTCATATTCGGCCACAAGTTCCGCACCACGCTCCGGCATATTCAGAACCTCGGCCACGAAATTGACTTTGTCGACGTATTGCTCTGCTCCGGCCCCTTCGGGCGCATATTCGACCAGCATCCCGGCGGCCTCGAGATTGTCCATTGTCGCGGGCGGTCCCATGTCGTCGGCCCCAATCAACAAATCGGCACCAGTTGCCAAAACACCTTCGGCTGACAGCTCCCGGACATACCCGATCGAGTCAAGATCAGAGACTTGCTCGGGATAGATTGAGGTGCTGTCGACGGCGATCACCCGATCGCCCACGCCAAATTCAAACAGAATTTCAGTGATATCGCCGCCCGCCGATGCAATCTTGTTGATCTCTTGGGCAAAGGCAGGTGTTACAAGCGCTAGGGTTGCGCACAAGGTCAGTGCAAGTTTCATATCAAAGCCTCACAAGGTGTGGTCGTAATTACGAAGGAAGTTCGTCGTCGCGGCTGGATGTATCTGGCTTACGGTTATTTCCGACAGAAATACTCAAGAAACGATAGAATGCAAGCGCAAGCTCCAGCAATGTCGGCCGGAGCGAGCATCGGCCATTTCCAAACCGGGCTGCAGCCAATAGCTTTTGCGATAGCCCGCGCATAATGCCAGGCCGAGGCGTCGTTCGGTGGTCAGTGCGGCTGCCGCAGCGGCGGCAATTAAAGGTACGGTATCTGAAACCACCTGCGCGGATTGAACCGGATCCGAGTGATGTGCTCCAAAATGTAGCCAGACCACATGTGCGCTGCGTCGTTTCGCGTTCAATCCCTGACCGAATTTTTAGCCATGCGCTCGCGTCGCAAAGAAATGTCGGATGACTTGGCTGGCTATTGAATTGCTATGCTTAGTGATTTCTTTTCGTCAGGTGTCGGCAAGTGCCGCGACAGGGCAACCAACGCATGAATAACCGCACCAGCCTCTGCACCTTCGCACAGCATCATAAGCTCTGTGCGCGCGCGCCCGATCAGGCCACGCCGGATTGCAGACAAAGCCGTGATCAATCGCCGCTCGTGCTCTGTCACAACTTTGGAGCAACAAGGGCACATGGGTGAATTGAAAATGAAACAAGATCTACGTGTTGCGCGCACGGCCAGTAGCGCATCGACCAAACGCGCAAAGAGCCGCGGTCCGTCATGGCCGAATGCCTGTTCCGCAAGCGCGAGCCCGTTCAACCAGCCTTGCGTACCTGGCACCGCAAAGCTCTGAAAGACGTGGCGCGTGATCGCCAAAAGCTGTTCTTCGACCGGATCTAGGCCCAAATCAGCGAGCGTGCATTCCTTTGCACCGGGCTCTCGGCCACAATCATTGGGGACATTGGACTTTCTTTGCACCGGAACCTCTCATCATGGTTGTTACATCTTGGTCCGGGCTGGCAGAGGCGTCTGCGGAACTGGGTATGCTAAATCTGATAAAAATACTCGGATTTTGCAACAAGCAAATTCCATGCATGCAAAAAATACCACTTCAAGCATTCATTCCTCGTCCAATAATGTATCGGGGCGGCCTTTTGCGGACCACAAACTACTTCGATCGCCCCCTTCACGAGGCGTGCTGGGAGGCACGCAGACGTTCGACTTCATGTTCCGCGCAACAGCAGACTGGACAGATGCCAGTTTTTGCGTGCTGGACTTACTTGGTCACTGCATTTTTTTCAGAAAGAGTTCCGTGAAACAGACGGTCCAAGATCTTAAGAATCCACCTCGAAATCAGCACGGGTCAATTCGGTCCTTGGCCAGCGATTCTTTGCGTTAAAATGCGGCCTGTCCGACAGAGCTGTCACTGCAGGCGCACACCCTTCTGTCAGGCCGGAAACTGTGCGTTCAGTCCGGCACCAACGTCGAAGACATCACCAGATATCAAAGCGGCCGCGTCACTGCAAAGGAAACGAACCGTATCGCCAATGCGAGAGTAGAAAAATACCATCAACGATGTCCGGGTTTTTCGTGTAGAAAGACTATAAGGTTCATATGCCATCTTGTGGTTTAGTGACTTCTTGCTGCTGTACTACATGTCGGACATTGGAGTTGTTGGCTAAGACAGTCAACTTGGGCTCATAGCGGACCTTCGCCGCGCCTTTGAGAAACAGGACTGATGCGAAAGTTAGCTTCGCGGGATGAACCCACCGTAGCGTCCAAGTTTGTCCCCCATATGTCCCCTAGAACGAACAAACCAAGGTGGGTAGCGTCAAAAATTCATTCAAGTTATTGATTTATATGGCGATCCCTGAAGGACTCGAACCCTCAACCTGCTGATTAGAAGTCAGCTGCTCTATCCAGTTGAGCTAAGGGACCGCTGCGTGTTGCCTACACCAAAGACCCGGCCTGGGGAAAGTGCGAAACTCAACCTTGTTTGGACCCGTCATAGATGGTGGCCCAGCGATCGATCAGGTCGCGTTGCAGCGTGCGCGCGCGCCCGGCCCAGGCTCTGCCACCGCGTGGCCTTTCCCGTTGCGCCTTGGTCAACGTTTCACGACGTGGCATATCTGAGGTGAATATCGCAAATGCGAGGGTTCTGCCCGAGGCTGTTTTGATGAAGCCACCCAAACCCGAGACAAAGTTCAGCGTTCCGGTTTTCGCCGCGACCTGTACCGGCCCATTAATTGAAATACCGCCGTCGGGACCTTTGATCGCAAAGGGTTTCAAGAGCCCGCGCAAAAGCCCTTGCGGGCCATCGCCTACCAGGATCTTGACCATTTCCTGCGCTGATAAGCGGGAGCCGTCCCCGAGACCGGAGTGATCAATCAGGGCGGCTTTGTTCAGCCCATATTCGGCCGAAAGCCAGTCTGACATCGCAGCGCCTGACGCCGGAAGGTCTGACGGATTGGCGTTTATGTCCTGGCTGGCGCTCAACCCGACCACTTCGGCGGTCAGGTTTGTCGAATATCTCAACATGCCGCGGCAAATCTGCGCCAAATCTTCTGACACATGCTCGACCAACAATTTACCCGTAGGCTTGGCATCAAGCGCAACGGGCGTTCCAAGCTGCAATCCGGTACTGCGCGCGAGGGTCCGAAACACATCCGCCGCATATGGCCCCGGGGCGCGTGTCGGCAACCACCGCCCACCTTCCTTGCCCAGCGCGCCGCGCGCAACGCTCCACACCTCACGACCTGCTTCAAATTTATAGTCAAAGACCGGTGCGCGACGGTCAACAACACGGGTTGCAGCCACAGTCACACCCGGGCGCACGGTCAAAGCTCGGGCTTCCATCACAACCCGGTAGGCGTCGGCCTGACGCTTCCATTCCAGATAGATCCGATTGAAGTTCAAATTGAGCCCACCGATGGCGGGATTATATCCCAGATGCTCTGGCTGACCTGCATCGATCTGCGCGACATGGGGCAGTGCTGCATCATAGTACTGAAAACTGCCAGTGACTTCGCGCAACCCGATCTCTTTGAGCTGCTTGGCCATTGCAAACAAATCATCGGTATCGAGCGTCGGATCGCCAGTACCCGTTAGGACCAGATCGCCCTTCACAACGCCGTTTTCCATCGGTCCAGTGGCCATAACGCAGGTGCGAAACCGGTGCCCCGGCCCCAAGGTTTTGAGGGCAAACAAGGTGGTAATCGCCTTCACGACACTGGCGGGCGGGTGCGGTGTCAAAGGCGTGCGGGTTTCAAGCATCTCGCCGGTCACAGCATCAGCGACCGCGAAACTGACCTGGCCGCCTAGTGCCGCTTTTTCGACCAAACGACCTGCGGGTGTCGCTGTGGCTTTCACGGCATCTGCGGGCTTGAGCGTCGGGCGCAGGGACACCGTCGGAGCCTGGGCCAAAGCCGGGCTCGCGACACCATAAAGCAGAAATGCCATCACCTTTCGGCGGGAAAGCCCTAAAGCGGGCTTGTGGGTCTGAAATCGGCGATCCATGACCGGACTATGCGCAACAGCTCAACCGCAGACAAGGCACCTCATCTACCAAAGGCCCGCCGCACGCAATTGTGTCGACGAGGACGCATTGAGCGGCAGATTAACATAGCACCAACACGGTGCCTCAGACCGACCAAGCAGTTGGCTCGCCTGGCCCGGTAGACGGAACGCGGAATACCGCTGTGCGGCAATCGATCGGCGCGATGACAAGCGATCACCTGGGCGCGCCAGAACGCCGACAGGAACCTGACGAAAGATCTCCTGCCAATCCTGCCACCGATGAAAGCTGGCCAGATTGTCCGCACCCATAAGCCATACGAAATGCAGATGCGGGGCGCGGTGCCGGAGCGCAGCTATGGTTTGGGCGGTGTAGCGTGTCCCCAGCTCAGCCTCGATCCCGGTGATATCAACCCGGGGATGGCGCATCATCCGACGGGCCAGCGCCAGCCGCTTGTCCATCGGTGCCGGACCGCGAGATTTCAACGGATTTCCCGGCGACACCAGCCACCAGACACGATCAAGACCGAAGCGCTTCAGCGCATGCTGGGTGATATGAACATGCCCAGCATGCGGCGGATCAAAAGATCCTCCAAGCAGGCCAATCCGCTGGCCCTGTCCCGCATAGGGTATAGCTCCCGTCATCTCCCACGCCTTTCGTCCTTGGGACTTGCGATGCATCGCCATTTCCTCTGGCCATGTCAAACCCTACCAATAGCGGCGATCGCGCTCGACTCACGTGGGGCGCACCGGTAACACTCAGGCCATGAGCCTGATGCGCCATCCCTTGTTTGTTGCCGCGTTTGCATGTGCCTTGTGGTGGAGCGCGCCGCAAGCAGCCCTTGCAGCAGACAACGGCGATGCGCGCGACGATTTGGATACACCCGCGCATAACGCGGTAGTCCGTGTCGGAGGCTGCACCGGTACTTTGATTACTGACACGATTGTGTTGACAGCGGCCCATTGCCTACCTTTGGGCTGGCGCGCGGCCCAAACACCAAAAGACGGAACGACTTGCGAGCTTCTTCCCCAGCAACACGGGTTGGCCGATCGGCCTTCGGAAGATCCGATGCGCTGGTACGATATCCCATTAAGAAAACGCGCGACCGTGCTGATTGGTGTCGCACGCCCTCGACCTAAGATGCGGGCCCTAATCGCCGCATACGCGCTGCCACGATGTGCAGATATGGCCCTATTGCGCTTGTCGCGCAGGGTTCCACCGGGCATTGCCCTGCCGCGCAGCGTTGTCACGGCGCTGCCGCTTGAGGGACTCAGCCTCGACCAACGACTGCAAGAAGCAACCCTTCGATTTGCGGGTTGGGGTCTGGGGGACCTGTCGCGCGGGGACCTGCCACTGCGGCAGACCGGACAGACGCACTACTGGGACGACAACGCCTGCTCTCTATTTGCGTTGCCACCGACCCGCGCGAATGGCGAACGCATCGTCACTGGCGACAGCGGCAGTCCACTTCTGATGGAAGTTGACGGCGAGGAGCGGGTCATCGCCGTCCTTTTCGGCGCAGGCATACCAGATCGGCCGGTCTGCGGCGTGCCATCCCTGCGTCCACCAGGGCGATACGGAACCTATACGCCCACGTGGCGCGGCGCGCTGGAGGACACCGACGGAACAGACATTGCATCCTGGCTCGCTCATTTCGCCCCAGAGGCGATTTACCCGCCGGTGGCCCAAAACAATTAGCCAGATGGCAACAAGTCTATGTATTTCTCGTGGATGAGCCACGAATTTGCCACAAATCTGGTCTCTTTAAGGGCTTGAACTTTGACCAATACCTTATCCGAAACATCTTGAGCGTATCAGTCCATGAGCTTTGAATACTTCTTTATCCCCAGCAAAATGCCGTTCGACGAAACACCGCTCGAGGAATTTTTCGACGGACGACGTCACTACAGCGTCAAAAAAGGCACCGCACGCTACGAGAACCTGGGAACCGGCGTCCAATTCACGATCGAGTTTGGCACGGGTCTTGTCACAGCTGGCGAAAGCGAGCTTCCGCTCGACGAAACTCGGTTGATCCTGTTTCTTGACTACCTGGTTCCGACATTCTTTGCCCAGGAAGCAGCGCTGGAGATTGAGGCGCTGATGGATACGTTTGAGCTGCGCATTTACGATCCTCAGGATGAGCGCATGCAAAACGGTGCGTTCAACGCCGAGCTGTTCGTTTCGGACTACCGCAAACACGCGACCGCCGCTGCCCGTAGCCTGCATGAGGAATTCAAGTCGACCGAATGGCCTGGCACCGCGTCTCGCGCGGCTTTGGACAAGGTATGGGACTGGAACTACTGGCGTGATGATCTGCAAATAGCACTGGACGAGGAACTATTCGTTCCAACGATCGAGTTTGTCCATCATGAAGGCAGCGTGAAGACGGCTGTCGTCTGGGGCGACGGTGTCCCGGCGCTGTTGCCAAAAGTAGATGTCGTTCTTGCAGGCTATATGGAAATAGCGCCCAAAGCAGGCCTATTACGGAGACAAAAGCGGTTCTTCGACTATATTCCTTATGATGAATTCAAAGAGGAATTCGCCGACGTTCTACATCCCAATGAAGATGTCGAGGGTGCACTGCAATGCGTTCGTGAGGACGCAGAAACCGTGATCGAAAAGCTTAAATCACGCGCGCCACGAGCCAAACAATATCTTGATGCGCCGCAACGCAAACGCCTGTTCGAAACCAAGCGGCCTGCCGAGATTGTCGATCAAGAGCTGACCGCGTCCTAGTCGGTCTCAGATGATTTCGCCCACAGGTTGATCGCTTCTTCCGAACTGATCTCATCGATCTTGGCCAATTCGTCAGCCGTGAATTCGAGGTTTTCAACGACCCCGGCACAATCGATAATCTGTTCTGGCCTTGAGGCTCCAATCAGCGCCGTCGTCACCCGTTCGCCCCGCAACACCCAAGCCAAGGCCATCTGCGCCAGCGTCTGACCCCGCGCCTCGGCCATTGCGTTTAGGGCCTGCACCGACGCGAGTGAGCGCTCGTTGATCATGCCGTCCAAAAGCGATTTCCCTTGCGTGGCCCGGCTGCCGTCAGGAATGCCGCCCAGGTATTTCTTCGTCAGAATGCCCTGCGCCAAAGGCGTGAACGCGATGGACCCAACACCAAGATCGTCTAGCGTATCGAGCAACCCGTCATGCTCAACCCAGCGGTTCAACAAGTTGTAAGACGGCTGGTGTATGAGGCATGGCGTTCCCAGGTCATTTAGAATGGCCACAGCTTCACGGGTCCGTTTCGAGTTATAGGACGAAATTCCCACATAAAGCGCACGCCCAGACCTTACGATATGGTCCAGAGCCCCCATGGTTTCTTCCAAAGGCGTGTCCGGATCGAACCTGTGAGAGTAGAAAATATCAACGTAATCCAGCCCCATCCGCTTCAGCGACTGGTCACAGCTGGAAATCAAGTATTTCCTGCTGCCCATCTCTCCGTAGGGTCCAGGCCACATGTCATACCCGGCCTTAGATGAAATGATCATCTCGTCTCTCAGGCCCGCGAAATCGGTGCGCAGGATCTCTCCGAAAGCCGTCTCGGCGCTGCCGGGCGGCGGTCCGTAATTATTCGCCAGGTCAAAATGGGTTATGCCGCAATCAAAGGCAGTTCGGCACATGTCGCGCTTATTCTCGTGAGCGCTATCTCCACCGAAATTATGCCATAGGCCGAGGCTGATCACCGGCAGCTTGAGGCCAGAGCGACCACAGCGGCGATAGACCATTTTTTCGTAGCGTTCAGTAGCTGGTCTGTAGGCGGGTGGGAAAGATTTGGGAGGCGGTACAGGCTTTGACATAAGCAAATTTGTGCAGCGATTTTTGGGGCCCGTCAATCGCAAACCAAGACCGGATTAACGCTCAAGGACGTTCAAATAGAACACGCCATGCGCGCTTTCTAAAAATTACGTAGCTTGTTGCCGCCGCCACGCACAGACACAAGATCCATTTGGAAACCGGACCCATGGTACCTTCGATCAAGAGCGCATGAACAATCGTTCCAGCGACCGCCAGCGCAACAAGAACGCTATGCACCGCCCGCCAAAGCCTCAGGCCAAGCCTACGGCGGACCACAAGCAGACCCGCGGCACAGAACACGGCCCACATCGCCACAACACCCCAGCCCGAAAACGGCGTGGGAGAGGTGAACAACAACGCGTCCACCACGTCGGGCGGGCTGGTGATCCACAATCCAATGACATGGGCCAGAACCGCTGACACCACCACCAGACCAGCAAGCCGATGCAGACGTTGACTGGCCCGAGGCGACAAGCCCGGCATGATTTGAGCAGCAAGAAGTGGTTGGAGCAGGAAAATAGCCAAAGCGAAAATGCCGCAAAAGCCCGCAAAAATGTAAATCGGATCCCGCCAGGCCAGCAGTGGACTAAAGGCCGCTACAAGCACTGGAACCAGCATAAGGCTCAGCACGCCAGCCCAGATTATGAACCGGTTCATACCGCTCACGCCACATCCATTGGGTAAGGTCTAGGCAGGTTGCAACACGAAATCTGCATTCAGCGTTGTGTCGCGAGAGCTGGCCATCACAGGACGCAGGAAAACTGTATCATAGGCATCATCATCATAACTCAGATGGCCATGCGCCTGTCCGAAGGCAGGAACAATCTGCGGCATCTCCAGCCGGAACTGCCCGTTCGCGTCGGTCAAGGTTGCCCCGTGACTATGAGGATCACGTTCGTGTCCTTCGGTCGTATGCGCCCAGATCTGAATGCGGATATTGGGCAGGAATGCTCCGTCGCCAGCGCGTCTGACTGTCCCTGTCATCCAAAAGCCACCACCGCCTATGCGTTCGACGATTGGTGCGCCTGGTAGGTAATTGTTGGACCCACCGCGCATCGAGCGCGTCGCCGGAAATGCCTGCGCGGGTGCGCGCGAGAGGCCGGCCGCCTGCGCGGCCGCAAATGCGCAAGTACCTGCAACGAAGTTGCGGCGGGTCAACACAGCGGGTTTGACAGACAGAATGGGCATTTTTAAGTTCCATAAACTGTGAAAAGGACGCGTTCCAATACTTTCATATTTAGAGCACAGGCAACCGGCTGCAAGAGAACGGGCCGCGAACCCGTGATCACAATTTGCGGCGTCCCGCAGCAAGATCCCTCGAATTGGCCCCTGCCCTGTCCGCAAAGCTGCTCAGGCAAGTTCGGCTTGGATTGCGCTCAAGGCTCAGTCTGACTAAGTAGCAAGAAACACACTACCCCCCTGTGGAGCATCCTATGGCAGCCAATCAGTTCGTCTACTTTATGGACGGTGTCTCGAAACAATATCCCGGTGGCAAGAAGGTCTTCGAAAATATCCGCCTGAACTTTCTACCGGGCGTGAAAATCGGTGTTGTTGGCGTCAATGGCACCGGTAAATCGTCGCTCATGCGGATCATGGCGGGCCAGGACAAGGATTTCACCGGCGAGGCCTGGGCCGCCGAAGGCGCGCGCATTGGATATCTGTCGCAAGAACCCGAACTTGATGAGACCCTCGACGTGCGCGGCAATGTCATGCTCGGCGTGAAAGAGAAGAAGGATATTCTTGAGCGCTACAATGAGCTCGCAATGAACTACTCCGACGAAACTGCCGACGAGATGGCGAAGCTTCAGGATGAGATCGACAGTCAAAATCTTTGGGACCTCGACGCTCAGATCGACATCGCGATGGAGGCCCTGCGCTGCCCGCCCGACACCGCGAGTGTCGAGACATTGTCCGGTGGGGAGCGGCGACGCGTGGCCTTATGCAAGCTCTTGCTTGAAGCGCCTGACATGCTGCTTCTGGACGAACCGACCAACCACCTTGATGCCGAAACGATTGCCTGGCTGCAAAAGCACCTGATCGACTACAAAGGCACCTGTCTAATTGTCACCCATGACCGGTATTTCCTCGATGATATCACGGGCTGGATTCTCGAGCTCGATCGCGGTCGCGGGATTCCCTATGAGGGCAATTACTCCGCCTGGTTGGAGCAAAAGGCCAAGCGCCTTGAGCGCGAGGCAAAGGAAGACAAGGCCAAGCAAAAGACCCTTGAGCGGGAACTGGAATGGATCCGTGCCGGGGCCAAAGCCCGCCAGGCCAAAGGCAAAGCCCGGATCAACGCGTACAATGAGATGGCCAACCAGTCCGAGGCGGACAAAGTGGGTCGTGCCCAGATCATCATTCCCAACGGCCCGCGTCTGGGCTCAAAGGTTATCGAGGTTGAGAATCTCTCAAAGGCTTACGGCGACAAGCTGTTGATCGAGGATCTCAGCTTTTCTTTGCCCCCAGGCGGGATCGTTGGCGTCATTGGCCCCAACGGTGCGGGGAAATCAACGCTCTTTCGAATGCTCACCGGCCAAGAACAGCCCGAAGGTGGATCGGTCAGCTACGGCGACACCGTCTCGCTCAGCTATGTCGACCAGTCCAGAGACGCTTTGAAAGCCGACGCAACGGTTTGGGAAGAGATTTCGGATGGCGGTGAGGTCATCCAGCTCGGGGACGCCCAGATGAACAGCCGCGCCTATTGCTCGACCTTCAATTTCAAAGGTGGCGATCAGCAAAAGAAAGTGGGCAGCCTGTCGGGCGGAGAACGCAACCGCGTGCACATGGCAAAGCTGCTGAAATCCGGCGGCAATGTCCTGCTGCTTGACGAGCCGACCAACGACCTCGATGTCGAGACACTGCGCGCCTTAGAAGATGCCATCGAGAATTTCGCCGGATGCGCCGTCGTGATATCACACGATCGTTTCTTCCTCGACCGCTTGTGCACCCATATACTTGCGTTCGAAGGCGACGCGCATGTCGAATGGTTCGAGGGAAATTTCGAAGCCTATGAAGCGGACAAGATCCGAAGGCTGGGCCCAAACTCCACCGAACCGACGCGGGTCAAATACAAGAAATTCACAAGGTAGCGATCGCCCTTCAGTCGTCGTGCCTGGATCAAGGGGACGGAAAATGAACAGGATTGCTTTGGCTCTGTGCGGGGTGGTGTTAGCCGGTCCCAGTCTGGCTGCAGACGCGAGGACTTATACGGGCCTTTGGACCGGCCCGGGCACAGACGGCGTCGACACCAGCTTGGCATTTCTAGCCGATCCGGTCGTCACATATTGCTTCCAGGGGCAGTGCTTTGATTTCCAGGCCGGAAACACCCAAAAGCCCTTTGGTTTTGAAAGTGGCGGTGCTGTTTGGGAATTTGTCCGAACCGATGCGAACACAATCAAGGGGACCTATACGACCCCAAAGGGGGCCGTCTATATGTCGACCTATGTCGCAGAAAACTGAGCCTTTATGCCAAGCCTAAGCAATGGCGGGCGCATGAAATCGGCCCTATAGTCTTCAAATCTTTGCCTTATTTCCGACACGACTCCGCGCCTTGATAGGCCTGTGGAAGCAAGAATCTGCTTTCGGAGGACAATAAAGGCACTTCACATGGCTGTATTTGCAATCTTGGCAGGGGGATGTTTGGGCTCGATAGCCTTCGGAATCGCTTGGCTTGCCTTTGATTTCAGCTTTCTCGGTGCGTCGCTCGTGTATTCGACAACAGCTGTTTCGGTTTCGATCTGCTGTCTTTTGCGAGGTCTTATGCTGCAAGAAGATTCGGATCTTTCGGCGTCTTTCGTGCACGAATCCCGCATTGTGCGGAGCTCTTGACGGGCTTTGAGTCTTCGCAGCAACACGCGATCGGCAGCAAATCGCCGATGTAATTCAGCAACGACGTGACAATTCAGCATCCATTTCAAGGCCGTACAGGCAGATTCCGGTGCGTGTTACAATGTTGTGGCAGAATTTGACTGCCAACTGGCCCCGGAATTGGCGTTCTGCCGCTGGTCGAAATTTCACCGCCCGTTTCCACCTAGTTTTTTAAAGACCCAGGTCTATTCTTAGCCTATGTCACCAAGAGCAAGACGCTCACTAGCTAAAGGAGGTGAAGAATGGCTACGCTGTCGCTGATATTCAGCTCCATGACCAGTGCGTTCACTGCGCTCATTGGCGTGTTCTTCCTGCAGTTCGATCTGAGCCTTGCCTTCGCCATGTATGTCACTGGCGCAATGATCGGCACAATTGCTTTGGTCGTGCTTTTTACGCGCGACGACGACATAAACCTAAAATTTTAACCCACGTTTTCAGCGTTCCTTAAACGTTCTGCTCTATGCCCGGTCGTGGGGATATTTGCAGGGGTATGACATGGCTGTCGTTGCGGTTCTGGGATCAGGATTGATCGGTTTCATCGCCGCGATCTTCGCATTTCTTTCATTCGATCTAAGCGCATTGACCTCAATCGTGATCTATTTTGGCTGTGCTTTCACGGCGCTCTTGGGTATTGGACTTTCATTTATGCTCCGCGATAGCTTCGGTTCGGCGGAGAGTCCCGCGCTGCCATCGTCCACATCTCAAGACGATCCAATTGAAGAGGATCCTTTGGCTCATGCCACACCTTGAGTCGGGTCTGATTGCGGTTCCGAGAAGACAGACCAAGTAAACAAAGCAGGATTACGACTTAAAAACGGGGATGCGGCCCGTTGCTGTGACTGTTTTCTCAACCCTGTTCTGGCGATAAGTTGCAATCGTTGCGCTCAAGGCCTTCCACGACATTGCATATCGCGGCATAATCGGCTTTTTGTCTATGCCAGCTGGGGTGCGAAATTTTGAAAACCGCTGAGTATTTTGATGTTATTATTGTCGGATCTGGTCCTGCCGGATCTTCGGCCGCAAAGCGCGCCTGCGACGCCGGTTTGTCGGTTGCTGTACTCGACAAGGCAAAATTCCCACGCGACAAACTTTGCGGTGGACTTTTTACGGGTCGGTCCCAAAAGGCACTACGATCCATTTTCGACCGTGACGTCACCGACGATCTTTTTTTGACCTCGCGCCATATGCGGTTTTTGGCCAGTGGAAAGGTTCTGGCCGACATTCCGGATGCGCCGGCCGTGCATCTGACAATGCGCCGCGAATTCGACAAAATGCTGCATGACCGTGCTGTTGCGGCCGGTGCTCGGGCTTTTCTGGGGGTCGTCGTAACCGGCTTCGACGTCCCAGCAAGCGTTGTGACACTTAAATCCGGTCAGACGCTGCGCTACGGCGTTTTAATCGGTGCTGATGGGGTGAATTCATTCGTCGCGCGCGAGTTATACGGGCGTGCCTTCAATCCCGAAACAATCGGGTTTGGATTAGAGGTCGAAGACCCGCTGACCCCGGAGCGCGACGGTGCCGTCGAAGTGGATTTCGACGCGGCGCAGTGGGGCTATGGCTGGTCCTTCCCAAAACGGAAAACCGCAACCGTCGGTGTCGGTGGCATCAATTTTCGCAATGCCGACATGAAGAGCAATATGGCCCGCTATGTGGATCAGGTCGGCGCTGACGCCTCGCTGCGCTACAAGGGTCAGTACCTGCCTTTTGGCGATTATCGAAAGCGTCCCGGCCGCGGCAACATATTGTTGGCAGGTGACGCGGCAGGTCTTGTTGACCCGATCACAGGCGAAGGCATCGCTTTGGCGATGGAAAGTGGCGCCCTCGCCGCAGAGGCCGCCCAGACGGCGATTTTGCAAGAGAAACAACATGCGGCCTTTCCGATCTACCGCGCGGCGCTGAAACCCATCCACGATGATCTAAAACAAGCCCGGTTATGGCGCATGGTTATGTTTCCGGACGCCACGCAAGCGCACTTCAAGCGTGCTTTCTCGAAGCGATCGGAGTTGCAGCGCAAATACCTGGAACTGCTGGCGGGCGAGGTCGGCTATGCAGATCTAAGGTCGGATCTGATGCAAAGGCTCCCCAAACTTGTGTGGAGACTTGCCACGCATCGGCTGGGCTTCAGTCGGACGTCTTGAGCATCCCCAAAATCTCGTCCGCTAAAGCGTTGAACTCAGCTGCCGCGGGGCCGGTTTTCTGGACTTCCACAACCGAGCGCCCATCCCCAAGGGTTTCCGCATAAAGAACACGGTTCGCGATGACGGTTTCGGCCTTAACACAGGCCAATTCGTTTATCGCTTCGTCAATTTGCGTTGCCAGACGGGTCCCCCGACGAACGCGGTTGAGAACAGATAGGACCGGCCGGCCTTCGCGTCCGGCCAATTCGATCACACCTTCGGTTGCCCAGACATCGACCTGGCTGGCCGAGACCGGCAAGACGATCAGGTCAGAGGCGCGAAGGGCGGGGCGTAAATCCGCGTCGATTTTCGGCGGTGTGTCGACGACGACAAG
>JBCCWL010000007.1:0-187116 GCA_039193885.1 Pseudomonadota bacterium | reverse complement strand
TGCCGCGGCGTGCAGCGAACGGCTGTATTGAGCCCGAAGTTGCGAATGCTGCAAGGCGCTTGGAAGTCAGCTTTCGGCCTCAGTGAAACAGCGCGAATGAGTAATGTCATTGAAAACTGCCATTTTATCGAGTGCTGTCTGTGTTCGTTCACGAACGATACCGGAGCGAAATAGAACTACCTCGTCAAATTCAGCCGTGGCGGGGACTGTTTTTTCATCGGGCAACACCGGGCCGCCACCAAAGCTACCGTACCAAGCGAAAAGAACAGGCTGATCACATGCCTCGTAAGCACCTGAGACTAAGTCTTTATTCGCTCGATCTAAAGCCCACAAGACTGAAATGGGCGCGATGCCCATTCGCGATTGTACCTTTAAGTACGAGACCGGCGAAGTCCACGCTATGGCAAACGCAAGAGCCCAAACGACAGCGACTGCCAGTCCGAGAAATTTCACAGCTTTTATGAACAAAGCAGCTCTCTCCTTGGCAAAATAACTGTGTGTTTTTCGCTTAGCGATCAAGCCCTCGATCATAATGGCGGGACAAGCGGACCTCCAGTAGCCCCTGCCAAATGTCGGCTCCGTCCGCACAGCGGTCGATCGCGACAGGGTCGGCTGACGGTTGCTTCCGCCGGTAGCGGTCATTCATACAGACTGCAGCGTACGACCGCTCCGAGCCCAAAGTGTATGATGCTGCGCTCTGCACCAACGTCTGGTTTCGGTTGCGAGGCACGCTGTTGTGATGCGAGAGAAAAAGGCCTGAAAACAGCGGCGCATTCTGTTGACATCAGGTCAGCTATGAAGCTGCAATGTAGGTCCAAACTCAGATGGCATCTGCACGTGAAGTGTGATTGTTTCAGGGAGAAATCCAATGATGACCAAGCCAGTTACGTCTTTCGAAGTGTCGAGGTTAACCAGGGCAATCGGCTTTTCGATGCTCTTAGCGATGACCACGATTCTGGCTGCTGGTAGCGTAGTAGCGGAGGAAGCAAACGTGACAGATGATCAGGCATCGCAATCCCCACGACCGGTCACGGCTTTCAGGGATGGTTTTACTCTTGATGAGGTGAGGTCATACCGCAACGAGCGCTCTGCGCTTGATGTCGCTAACTGGTTCTCAGGCGGCGATGCATCGGTGTGGTTCAATCTGCGATCAGCAGAGGCGTTCCCCGCAACAGCGGTGGTGCCGAACCGTTTGCCACCAGTTTACCTTGCACGAAATATCAATGCTGAAATTGGTGCGATCCGTGTAGAAACAGAAAACTTCGGTGCAGTCACTCTCGATGAATTTATGGCAAACCCCGCCGGTCGTGGGCAGGCCTTCATGGTCGTGCACCGGGGCGAGGTCGTTTACGAGAACTTCACGGGCGTCCGACCAACAGACAATCACCTCTGGATGTCCGTCGCTAAAGTCGTTGCCGGATTGCTTATCGATCAACTCATTAGCGAAGGTGAGATTGACGAGTTAGAAACCATGGGCACCTATGTGCCCGGGTTTCGCGACAGTGCTTGGGAAAGTGTTTCGGTCAAAGACGTCATGGACATGACCACGGGCCTGAATGTCGAAGAGATGGTAGATGGTGTGTCCTACGCGCCTGGCACGATTGGTCAGCGGGTTTTGTTGGCTGAATTTGGCGTCTCCTTTGAGGGCGAGCCGGAGCTTCTTTTGGACGTCCTGCGCGACGCTGAGCCGAATAAAGAGGCGGGATCGCAGTTCGACTATTCTTCTGCTGCGACACAGGCGCTGGTTTACCTCGCAGAGGCAGTGACCGGAACGGCATGGGCAGACTTGGTCGACGACAAGATTTGGTCTCACCTACACGCAGAGGGCCCGCTCTTGGTGCACACTTCACCAGACGGGATCGCCATCGGCCACGGTATGGTGGCCAGCCGCCTCTCTGATCTGGCCCGCTTTGGGATGCTCTATACGCCGAGTTGGGACAAAATCGCCGCCAAACAGGTCGTGACGCCGGAGATCATCGAACGCATCCAAACCGGCGTTCGCTCCCACGAGTTTTACGTGGCCGGTTTCGGAACAGAAGAAATCAGCAACCTCAACAACAGCGACATGATCAGCAACGCCCGCCAATGGGATGCTGTTTGGCCGGATGGCGACATGTTTAAGTCCGGGTTTCTGAGACAAGCGCTCTATGTGTCGCCGTCACGTGATCTTGTGATTGTCATCTTTTCTGTTAGCCCAGAGGACGATTCTATCGTGCGATATCTGCGTCCAATCGCAACGTCGGGACTGTTTGAATAGCGGCTTTTTTTCACAATCGGACATTCGAGAACTCGAAACCAACGGCAGCAAAGTCCGCATTTCTGACACTGGCACCTATCGCAGCGAACGGCTGTATTGAGCCCGAAGCGCGTTTTGCTGCGCTTGCAACGAATGTCAGCTTCCTTAATTGCGCCTTCCCGAACTCACTTTGTCATCTGTCGATTAGTGGCGCGGCCAGATTGGTCATCGAACAACGTCCCGACTGTTCGGAAAACCGCCAGACGATCAATCAGTTCAACATTTGAAGATACGCCGACCTTCTCATAGATCGTCTGAATTTGGTTTCGGACGGTTTTGGGAGCGCGGCCAGACGTCTCGGCGATACTGGAAGCGCTTTCGCCGCCAAGAAGGCTTGCGCAAACCTCTGCTTCGCGTCTGGTTAAATCGAAGACGTCCTCTAACAATCCAGTGTTCATAGCATCTTGTTCCGATTGGCCGACGAAGATGGCAAACATACGTTCTTCATCCAGTAGATGCTTGTCGATCGCACTGGCATCTCGCATTGACGGACGAAAGGGAGAAATAGCGAGCATCACCGGTGTATCGGTTGTTTCCACCCGAAGCCCACTTTGCACGAGGTTGCGGTTTGTTTGGGCAAGTTTGTGAGCCAACTCTGCCGTGGCGTTTTCGTCGGTTAACACCAATTGGCCGTCTTTGGCCTGTCGGAAGGGATCGCGGCGCTCCAAGATCTTGCGACCAGCGGCATTGCCAAACAGGTACTTTCCTTGCGCGTCAGTCACCAGCATGGGCAAAATCACACCATCGAGAAACCCGCTGAACACCTCTGTTGTCTTTTTTGCTAGTGAAAGGGCCCTGGCAAGGACGCTGGCCCGGATAGCATGCGGCGATAGAAGTTTGAGAACCTCAAACAATGGATCATGAAGGCGATCAGCTAGTACGGGGTCCTTCGGAATCCCAAAGGCAATTACCGCGCAACGGTCGCTGTTGTGATCTACCTTAAGTTGAAGCGCATGATGTTTACCTTCGGCGAGAAAATCACGATAAAACGGTCCACTTATCCACACGTCATCATCGAAAAAAACCTTGGACCGGGCGACAAAGCCATTGGGCGTAAGACGGAGCGCCTCAGGGGGGGTTAGACCCGACTTTATTTCAATGTTTATTTCGGTGGGGTCGGAAAAAAAAGCGTCGCTGACCCCTGCTCTCGCAAATGCAGGGATCACTACATCTCCCTCCGTACCGTAGGCCACACCACCAACGCCGGGAAAGAGCTCCGTAATTCGGGTGAGCAGTGACTGCCATTGCACCTCTTCGAAGGCGGAATCGTAGACGAGGCCAATGAGATCGGAAAGCTCTTCTGGAGACAAACTGATTTGCGACATTTGCGTATCCTATCCATTGCACCGAAGATGGCATGGGCAAAATTGCCCAAGTCTTCGTGGGTACTCTGCCTCATGAATCAAATTCGGTCATCGCGGAAAGTGATCTCATCACCGACAAGGAGACCAACCCGTGATCACTGCAATACGCCAAACGCCGACTTCAATCGTTTCTCTTTCGCTGAACACAATTGCGGACGCCCTGAAGATCAAATTCTCCACGGCCTTTAGCATCCCTGAGGTTTTGCCCGGACGCTGGTACATTTGAACAGGACATACCGGTCTGACCTTCTAGAGACTGAGGCACTCAAAAGCGGATATCGATGAGGCAGAACTCCAAGACCGCTTTGTCCGCACAGCCGACCTTACCCCGCTTCATTCTCTTTGGGCGATTTTATCAGCTCGCCTTGCCGCTCTGTGCTGACTGGGCAATACGCACTTACAGTAGTCACGACACTTTCATGCCCAATGTTTTGAGAGAACGCCTTGAATGCTTCTCGGGTTTGGTACTTTCTGTCAGCCCATTTGGTAAGTGTCTTGCGGAACGAGTGTGGAGCGAAAGCAGGTAGATCCGCACCTTCAAAGGCTTGTTTAACCACGGCCCGAAGAGCGTTTGCATTTTGGTAAGTTTCACGTTTCAGGCCGATGACAGAGAACTGACCCTCCAAAACGCCCATTTTCGGTGGGGGGAAGAGCGGATCGTCGGGGCCGAACAACAAGGCAGACCGGAGATACTGTACCCAATTGCGGAAACAGTCGATGTAGATCTGATCGACGGGCATGAAGTAGGTCGTGAAGGTCTTAGAGTTTTTTGTTTTCACTTCGCGCGCGTCCTGAAATACATAGCCATCCACAAGATTGATGTGTTTCAGCCGGAGTGATGCCGCCGCGCCATCTCTTGCGCCAGAGATCATTAGAAATGCCAAGATGGCCGCATTTCGCCGTTCGATATCAGTCGACGCAGGCATCTGCATGAAGGCGTGCCGGACCATCTCAAGCGAGGGATAAGGCCGATCTCTGACCGCATGCGCGACCCGCTGGCCCTTTGCGTCCATGTTGAAGTAATCGGCATCAGAGTACCTTATCCGGCTTTTGTATCCGGGCTGACCTGCTAACCAAAAGAAAAAAGCTTTGATACCCGCCAGACGCTTGGAAATGGTCGCTTTGGCCAATGGCTTGCCAGTCGTTCGACTTGTTTCGTTCTCTAATTTGTCTCGATAGCGGATTGCTTGCTCAATGCGGAACTTCTTGAACGAGGCGTAGTTCGTGCTGTATTCAAAATGAAGTATGGCATTTGCATCCTTGTCGATGGTCGTGTCGTCCTTGCGCTGAGCAGTCCGCCTGTACTGCAAGTATTTCCGCTTAATGCGCTCGTTTTCCTCGTTCACTTTTCTCATGCCAATCCTTCTCCGTCAGATGTATGATTCAAACTGTGAAAGCCGGTATCCCTTAGTCTTCGCTGGGGCAGTTTCTTTTGACGTCGAATATTCCGGAGAAATGAAGCTCGTCCTTGGCGGATATGATCCTTGACATCGACGCACCGCAGGCCCCGCAAAATCCACTGATCCGGCGAGTTTTTGCGCTTTGAGGATACAGGGTGACGGACATACCAAGCGGCCGGCGACCTACCTGGCAGGACATGCAATAGATTTCATTTTGCGATAGCGGTTTCTTGCGCGAAGCCGTTTTCGACTTGATATAATCGCGGATCGCTTGGCCTATGATTAAGTAAGGCTTGCGGGAAGCCAGAACCTCCAACCCGTCCTTAATCCAGTGCCGGATCGTTGCAGGCGATCTTCCAAGCGCGCGCGCTGCTTCAAGAACGTCATACGTTCGCGAGGCTTTCACGAGCATCGGGTTCGGGTATTTAGCCATCACAGTCACCTTGAAAAAGCGCGCGAATGTCTTCGACCTTCCAAACCGTCGTACGCGGCCCGAATTTCTGGGGCTGCGGAAAGCGGCCGACTTTAACACCTTGCCACCATGTCGACTTGGAAGCACGACACATTGTGCCCTTGGTCGACAAGATGGGTGCAGATGAACTGGGCCAAGCTGTTTTCCAGACTGCTATTCGTGCCATGGAAAATGCCGAAAATGCAGTGAACGAGATCATGCAGTCGGAACACGCCGTGCAGGTCGAACAACTTGCACTGGAAAAATCAGGTCAGGCGAACTAGCGCCTTGTGCAAAAGGACGGCAAAACCTACGCGGTCGGTGGAAAATTCGGCGAACTGGCCCAGTTGTCCGACAAGGTTCTGGGCAAAGAGCAAGAGCGTTTCGACGCAGCCGTTCGCCGTGTAGCGACCCATCAAGCAAACATGGTGAAGCTGATGGACGCTAAGCTGGTTTGCAAGGATACGCAAGCCGACGCGCCCCTTCGTAGTGATCTTCGCAACCACCTGAAATCTTTGGGCCATCACAAAGCAAGCCATGAGGCTGTCAAAGCAGCGACCGAAGGGGATTTGCCGATGATCCATGCTGTTTTGACCAGCCCGCCTGCACTTACCGGGCTTAAACCGACTGGCATCGAAACTGTGCGCACCGAGGCACGGAAGAAGCTGGCCCCCGATCTTTTCCAAGCCCATCAACAGACAGTCACGATCCTTGCGACGATGATCAACGCAAGCAAGGCCATCAATCAGAAGCGTGCATCCGTGGACATCTATCGCTTGAAGGATGAAAGCGATGCCAACGCCGCCTTAGGCAAACTGGGTAGCATGGCCCGCGCTTAGCCACATCGCGGCAGGGTTATGTGGATTTCCCTGCTGCTGATCCCCCGGCCAAGCCCATGTCGGTCGGGGTGTCTGCGTCGATGATGGTGTACGTCCGGCTTCCCGGCCATCATCGACGCCCTCTTTAACCCACTAAATCTGGTGCCTCGGCTTATTCACACACCGAAAAGTTGATTTCTCCGAGAGAACATGTTAGGAACATCGAAACTTCCAATTCTCCCATACAGTAGGAAAAAACTTGAGCAAAAACGCACCTGTAGACAGCGACTTTCTTGTAAGCGATCCAGACCAACAGCCCGGCGTTGTTTTAGAAGTCCCCGAAGGCGTCAAGCCGTTGGGACTTGCTGAAGAAGGCTACTATTCAGACAAGATGGTTCGATGCAGTTTTTGCAGGCAGCGCCAAAAACACCGAAAGGGCTTCTTTGCGATCCTGCCAGACGGAACCAAAGCGCTCTGTGGGCATTGTTGTGCTGTCCAACTGACTTCCAAAGCCACAGTGGCCAAGATTGAGCGAAACATAGAGCGCAAGATTAAGGTCGCAAAGCAGCGTCAGATTTCCAACGCGCTAATGGAAGATGTTGACGAATTGACGGAACTTTTGAAGACCAACTTCATTCCCGTTGCGGAACACATTGAATGGAACTTCGAAGAACTGAGAGATATGTTCCCCAGCCAACAACTCAGCCTTGATTACAAGTTGGGCCATGCGATTGGGGGTTTTCGTTCTATCGCCATTGCATGTGACGACAATCTAACGGACGCTAAAGTCGAACAGCTTTTGCAGAAGCGCCAAAAGTCTATGGAAGCCGTAGGTCTTGCCTTGGATTCTGTGGAAAATGCCGTGAAAATTTTGAAATTCAACCACCTTGGGGGGCGGATCAAAAATTGGGCCAAAGCTGATGGCTATGAAAGCGCTGATGTTTCGTTCAAGGACGGAAAGTTGGTTGCTAGGAAATGGCAGACATACCGCGGGGAATACGGTTTCTGGGAAAGCACATTGGAGTTGCGGCCTGTCGAAATGCCCGATTGTAGCAGAGTTCGGTCAATTATCGATCATGGCTTGCAGAAAAAAGAGCATCCGCCTGCCAACTAATTGAAAGCTTTTTGCTTCCCTTTCTGCTTCCCTTTTTGGGTCAGGATTGGGATGAAACTCAGCTAAGTCATTGATTTTAATGGTGCCCCCACACGGACTCGAACCGCGGACCTACTGATTACAAATCAGTTGCTCTACCAGCTGAGCTATAGGGGCACGGAGGCGCGTTTAGCAGGTCGCAGAAAGGCTGACAAGGCGTTTTGCGCGCAGGAAGTAAGCCGTGCGATTCACAGCCCTGGCAGTGTAGCTTGTATCTCCCCAGCGACTGCGTCCAGCTCGTCATCTTCCATGCTGACAAGGGTTTGCAATGCCACATGACGGCGCGAGGCAAGCCACTCAAGCCGTTGAGTTTGCGTCAGAAAAACGCGGCGTAGCCCGGGTTGGACTTTTCGTTCTGATATGACTTGTGCAAGGCGGGCCAGAACCTGAGCGCGACGTGCCATCCGAACATCGGGATGGGCGCGCAGTTTGTAGATGGCCGGCGATACGATGCGGCCTCTGCACGAGTTCGGGAGTGCAACAAGCGCCGCATTTGGTGGGTCCTTCTCGTTTAGGATGGCCTTGAACCGGCTCGCCGCTATCGCATGCTCAAATACGCTGAATTCAAGACTGTCCAAACTCGACTTGAGCTCTGCAAGCGACACGCCCGGGCGCTCGAGCTGTGGCAGCGGCCAGACTTCAACATCAAGAACCTCAAACGGATCAAGGACCGACATCGCGACAGCATCGGTGCGTTGATTGGTCAGATGGCGGCGGATGCGGGTGGCCAAACGCTCTTTGGTTTGCCCAACATAGATGGGCTCGCCATCATAGTCGAAAAACGCGTAAACTCCGCAGATAAAGCCCCCGACAGGGCGCCCGACACCATCAGGCTGGACGTGGAACGGGCGCGACAGGAACTCTGCCAGCCGGGCGCGAAGATCTTGCGTTTCAAAGGGCGGCGTATCGACAAGATCGGGATGAAGCTCGGTCATAGATGATTCATGCCACCAATCTGAGGCGGTTGTGCTGCAAGATCGGCTCGAAGAGCTCCTGGTTTAGGAATCCAACGACCGGAACGGCGACGCCGTCGCCAACAAGCTTGTATGTATCGGTGTAGCGTTCGGGCAGTTTGTAGCTGGCGGGCAATCCCATAAGTGCTGCAGCTTCGCGGCCGCTAAGCAACCGCGACCGGACCCTTGCGCCGTCCACGAACAATATGATTTGACGGCTGGATCCGCCCGCAGGGGTACGCAAACACCCGGCAACTTCGTCAAAGCGAAACTCGGCGCGCTGCACTTTTGACCCAGATGCATCACGGCGCGTTCTGCGGTAGACGGTTCCCACAACCGGAGTTGCCGAGGCACGCGACGCAGTCTTCGCAGCCTCCAGCTTCGTAAGATTATGCGGGCTTGCCAGGGACAGAAGTTGACGGGTTTGCGCGGCACTGTGCCAGGCGACATCGGCCGGATCGGGCTCGATTACATCGGGCAAGCTTGTGTTGCGAACCGCAGGAACCTGGGCGTTCCACCAGATCCACCGCGCTTTGGCACTTTGCGACAGCAACCGCTGGCCTTCGACCAAAGCCCGACTATGCCACACCGGGCTTGGACCTGTTCCTGCAAGCTTGTACGGAATATCGAGATCACGGCGTAGGCCAATGAAAAACACCCGGGGGCGAGACTGCGGAAGAAAATGGATCGCATCCACGATCAGTGCTCCGAACTGATAACCAAGCCCTGAAAACGCACGCGAAAGGGTTGCGAAATCGCGCCCGCCCTTGCTTGTGATAGCGCCGGTGACATTTTCGAGCGCAATGATCTTTGGTCCGCGCCCCTCGCCGTGCAGTTCCCGCATAAGCCGCCAAAATGGCTTGAATGTTCCACTGCGCTGACCCGCCAGCCCCGCCCCCTTGCCTGCCACTGACAGGTCTTGGCAAGGAAAAGAGGCCCAGGCCAAATCCGCCTGTCCGGGCAAATCTGTCAACTGAACAGTTGCAACATCACCGACCTGCATCGCCCCATGACATTGGGAATTGAGCCGATAGCTCTTTGCTTTTTTGGGATCAATATCATTGGCAAAACTGCAACGCCACTGCGGCCCCAGACCGAGACCGGCCATGCCACCACCGGCAAAAAAATCGTAGTAGTTGTGGCGCATGAGAACTCCGTCGCAATATATGGGTTATGGCAGGCACGGCGGCAAGGTTCAAGCTTAAGCCTTTTTCAACGACGCTCTGCTAGGAAATTGCTTCCAGGGCAAAGGGGGTTTGCCAGCCGCGACGCGGCTCTGTTATGACGGCAACGGGATAGGGGATGACGTAAAAGCAAGATGAAAGTCGTATTGCATCTTGGTGCACATTCAACGGATGAGGACCATCTCGTCAGTTGCTTGCGCAAGAACGAAACCACGCTGGCTGAGCAGGGCATCGTGGTGCCTGATCCATTGCGCTACCGCCCCATCATGCGCAAGACTTTCCAATCCCCCAAAGATGATGTCACCTCGCCCGAAAGTCGTGAACTGATCCTTGACGCAATTGTCGATGAGGATGAACCCGACCGCCTGATTCTAAGCCATGACAGCTTCATTTCCGTTGCCGGCAACGCGCTTCAGGGCGACCGGATCTATCCTTCGATTTCGCGCAAAGTAACGCGGATCGCGCAGCTTTTCGAGGGGCATGAGCTCGAGCTGTTCTTGGCAATCAAAGACCCGGGTCTTTTTATCCCCGCCTTGTTCGAGCG
The DNA here is from genome assembly GCA_039193885.1 of Pseudomonadota bacterium. Taxonomy (GTDB): domain Bacteria; phylum Pseudomonadota; class Alphaproteobacteria; order Rhodobacterales; family Rhodobacteraceae; genus Litoreibacter. The sequence continues at coordinate 176,953 of JBCCWL010000007.1, read as the reverse complement.
CGCGCCTGAAAAGGATTTTGGCAAGTTCATGGAAGGCAAGGATCCGCAAAAGATGCGCTGGTCCGAGACGATCGCGGATCTGCACACAGCGATGCCTGAGGCCAAAATCACCGTTTGGAGCAATGAAGACGCCCCGCTGATCTGGCCGGAGCTTTTGACAGCTCTAACCGGCCATGATGAGTTCACCGTCCTGGAAGGCCAGGATGATTTCATCCGTACATTGATGATGTGGCGCGGCTACAAACGGATGCGCGCCTTCATGGAAAAGTCTCCACCAAGTTCCATAAAACAGCGGCGCATGATCGTGGGATCATTTCTAGAGAAATTCCCGATCTATGATGGCATGAACGCGATCATAGAGCTGCCCGATTGGTCAGCGGACTACGTCAACAGTCTGACAACGCTGTATTATCAGGACCTTGAAGAGATCGAGAAGATGGACGGGATAACCTATATATCGCCCTTCTCCTAGACCGCGCTCACATACCCAAGGCTTCTTTATACAATTCCAGAACCGCCTCTTCCTCAGATAGATCCTGCGGATCCCGCTTGCGCAGCGCGACCAGTTTGCGAAGAACGCGGGTGTCATAGCCCCTGCCCTTTGCCTCGGCCATGACTTCCTTTTGTTGATCTGCAAGGTCGCGTTTCTCAGCCTCCAGCCGCTCAAAGCGCTCAACAAAAGCGCGCAGCTCGTCGGCGGTCACGCGGTAGGTGTTGTCGATCACGGAGCTGTCGGTCATGTGGAATATCCTTACGGGCGATGAAGCGAGAACCTGACCGATACAGAGCCCCGCACGGCTCCGCAAGACCGGATCGTAGCGCTTGCGCCCGCGCCGCGATCACGTTAGCCAATGGCCGGTTCATTCCAGCTGCGAGGACGCTGTCATGCAGATACTTATTCCCACCGGGGCCGTGATTACGCTACTTGGGCTGGCTGGCCTGATCTGGTGCATATTGCGTGTGGCCAAGGCCAAAAAAGCGGCATCAAGTGAAGATGAGCTGCGTGCTGCGTTGCAGTCGAATGTCGCTCTGAACCTCGGAGCCTTATGCGTCTCGGCGATCGGACTTATGATGGTCATTTTCGGGATCATGTTCAGCTGAGCGGGTACCAGATCGGATGCAGGGGGCTTACGCCCAAGTGATCACGCGCAGTCAGTTCAACTCTCTGAACTACAATTGTCTCAGACAAGCTCCAAATCGCTGATTTTTTGGCGCTCTGTCGCAAGACGCAGCAAAAGCTCCGAAGGGTGCCAGAACTCCGGCGCTTCTTGTTGCAACAGCTTCAGCATTTGCGCACTGGCAAATGTGGTGCGACGGTCCGCCTCGAAGGTGGGCCCGCCGCGATCGCGCGGATAGCCCAGCCCCCGCAACGCGATCGCGTCGATATCGCACGCCCTGTCGGCGACGCCTTGACCTAAAAGTTCGACCGCGACATTGATGAAGGCCGCAACAACACGGTCCTGGATCTCCTCGCGTTTGAAACTGCGCTGCGTGATGGCGCGCGCCTGGCGCTCGGCTTGCAAAACCCCTGCCACTGCCGGATTGACGACCGAGGCCCGGCCATCGGCAAACAAATAGAAGCCGCGGCCCGCAGTTTGGCCGATCTCGCCCGCTTCGATCAATGCATCACGCAACAAGCTGGGATCATCATCGCGCGGCTTTTCAGCCGTCAGACCCAAGCGATCTCTAATCTTGAACGGGCCCTCGGAAAAGCCAAACGCCTCCATTGCGGCGTCAACCTCGTCCAGCCCCGCCCCCGACAGAACCAGGTGATCGCACACTTGTCGGTAAGCCCGCCAAAGCTTCTCGGCAATGAACCCGTCTTGAATACTCGCCTGGACCGGCAAAAGGCCCATCCGCTGGACTAGGGCATGGGCTGTTGCGACCGCCTGACTGGAGGTCTCGGGCCCCACGACAATTTCAGCCGCGTCTCCCCCATCAAACTGATCGACAAAGCTTATTCCAACCACCGCATTGCCGCGGTTTGACGTCAATTTCAGCTTGCGCAGCAAATCTTCATCTGTGGCCTGGGTAACGAAAACCGCCTCTTTTGGGGCCATCACATCCAGCGCGGTAAACAATGCCATCCGATCTTTGCTGTTCTCAAACAGGTCAATATAAAGCGGTTTGTTGCGGATTTTGTCCGGATCCGTTGTCAGCGTTAATCTGGAGAGAATATCAGCGCCCTCGAAATCCGTGATCCGGCCTGCCTCGACCGCTTGTTCATAGACATCGCCGAGAACATCCAACGCGTGTTCCACACCATCTTGCGTTCCGGCCAAAAGGACGACGTCAAAGCCCACATCCAGCAACCGCTTCGTTGCCCAGAGACCGCGCGCCGTGTCGCCGACGACCGCTGCGGTTCCAAGCTCGGGAACGGCCACGCCGTCCAGGTCAAGAAAATGAGCGGCATCGTATTCCGCGCGCGCCGCGTGGCGCAGCGCCTTGGAATACTGCGTTTGTCTGATCTCGGCCGCGGCCTCCACCTCGACCTGCATTGCGATGTCGAATGGCAAAAGCATAGCGTTTTCGACACAATCCACAATTCGCGTGAGCAACAGGTCCGAGACATTGTCCTCACTTGCTGTAGCCGCGACCTCAGCCCGAAAAAGTGCCACAGTTTCAACGTATTGCCGCGCATCAGTGAAAGCTTCGCGCAGATCTTGTGTTGGACGTGGGCCCACCCCTTCGGCGACCAGTTTCAGCGCCTCAGAACGAAGATTTCCCGCAGCCACACGATCCACAAGTCCAATTTGCAAGGCCAGTCCAATAGAAATTTCACGCCCGCTGAGCAACATGTCCAAGGCGTCTTCGGCACCGACAAGACGCGGCAACCTTTGGGTGCCGCCTGCTTGTGGCAAGACCCCAAGGCCCACATCTGTCATTGCAAACCGCGCTGTTTCGGTGGCCACGCGGTAATGCGCGGCCATGACCAGCTCAACGCCCGGCCCCGCAAGCGGGCCATGAATAGCAGCAATCACCGGTTTCGGGCAGGCTTCGATCAGCGCGCAAACATCGCCCAGATCCGGCTCTGCCGGGTCATCGTAATCAGCGTCGGGCAATTTCGACGGCCAACGCGCCCCACGACAGGCCAAAAGAATATGGCTCACACCCTCGTCGGCCTCGGCGGCGCGCAGAGCCGCAACAATACCCGCACGACACCGGTCGGACAGGAAATTACCCTCTGTTTCCATAAGGATGATGGCGGCCACGCCATCCTGCTTTTCAAGCCGAATGACCGGGCTCATAAACTGGCCCCTCCGCGGTAAATGGGCCGCAAGAGTGGAAGGCACTTGATCATGGCAAACAACTCGTCGCTACCGGGAACTGGAACATGATTGATTGAACCCAATTGCTGAATAAGCGCAAGTCTAAGCTGCCCCGGGCGAACCGCAAGGCCCATTTAACGCACCCGCTGTGACCCGAGAGCCGATTTTGGCTTTACCGGCGGCGACAAGTTGCGCAACTGTAGAGCACATGGACATAAGGTATCTTTCCCCCGACTTCGCCGTTTCACCGCAAATTGACACTGCTGACATTCCAAGTCTGAAGGATGAGGGGTTCGAACTGGTGATCTGCAACAGGCCGGCATTCGAAAGCCAATCCGATCAGTCACCTGACGCAATTGGAGCCGCCGCCAGCGATGCGGATCTGGTGTTTCGGGACAACCCGGCGGTGATGGGACAATTGACGCTTGAGGCCGTCGACGCGCAAAAATCCGATCAAAAGACATTGGCATATTGCGCCTCAGGGACCCGATCGGCGGTCTTGTGGGCCTTCACACAAGCGGGCATCCGTCCAACGTCAGAGATCCTGATGGCGTTGGAGCATGCCGGGTATTCTCTACCGCAAATCGGGCCACAGATCGAGGCACTGGCCAGCCAGATCTCGGGAAAGGATTAAGCACATGACGAAAACTCCCAAACATCGCTGGCACGACATGGGTGGAGCCTCTGCCGGGCCGGTACCTCAGGACGGGCACGACTTCGCGCTTTGGGAAAAGCGTGTTGATGCGCTTATGATACTGGCCTCAGGCCGCGGGCACTTCAGCGTCGACGGGCTACGTCGTGCCCTCGAGGATATGGGGGAAGAGGCATTCGAAACAATGACTTACTACGAGCGTTGGATTTCGGCGATCAATCAGAACCTGCTTGAATCCGGGGTCTATTCAGTTGAAGAGCTGGCGGCAAAAATGGCCGAAATTGAATCCCGTGGCGACACCTACGGAGCGGCTCAAGGCGGTGAGGCGTGAGTGTGCCCCGCCCGGCCGGAACGCTCGTTCGCATTCGGGCGATCTTTCCTCCAGGCCACGTCCGCACACCGTTTTATCTGCGCGGCAAGACCGGAATTATCGAACGCGTGCTTTCGCGATTTCGCAATCCTGAACAGCTGGCTTATGGGCTGGACGCGCCTGAGCAGCAGCTCTACCGGGTCCGGTTTCGTATGGCGGAATTGTGGGGCGACGCCGCTGAGCACCCCGATGACACGCTTGATGCTGAAATCTACGATCACTGGCTAGAGGACTGAGCAATGCCCCATGATCACCACGACCACGTCAGCCCATCAGGCCACCCCTATCGCGCCGACAATGATACGCCTTTGTCCTATTGGCAGGTGATGGAGATTGCAGTGCGCGAATTACTGATCGAAAAGGGTGAAGTTACATCTCGTCAGGTGTCCGACCAGATCAGCCGAATGGACGAACGCAGCCCCGCCGACGGTGCCAAGGTTGTTGCACGGGCCTGGCTCGACGCGGAGTTCAAGGCCCGGCTTCTGGCAAACGGATCAGCCGCAGTGTCTGAAATGGGTTTTGACGTGGGCCCGATGCATTTGGTCGTGATCGAGAACACCGACACCATTCACAATCTGGTCGTATGCACATTGTGCTCGTGCTATCCGCGCAACCTTCTGGGATTGCCTCCAGATTGGTACAAAACCCGCGAATACCGATCCCGCGCTGTGAAAGAACCGCGCGCCGTCTTGCGGGAATTCGGGGTCGAGTTGGCGGATGGCGTCGCGTTGCGGGTCCACGATTCCACCGCTGATATGCGCTACATCGTCTTGCCGCGGCGCCCCGACGGGACCGACGGCATGTCGGAGCAAGACCTGGCGAATCTTGTCAGTCGCGACGCAATGATCGGAACTGGATTGCCACGCGATCCTGCGTAAAGCTTGTGAAGACCGGTCACGCAGCCTATGTCATGGCCCGATCCTGGCCTTCAACAGGTGGCACCGAGCCGTTGCAATGACCACTAGCGAACCCATCACCGGACGCAAAACGCCTGCGGATTTCGTAACCAACGTTGCGATCCGTCTGGTGATTGGCTTGGCAATGTTGCTGCCATATCGCTGGCGGGTGCCTTTGGCGGGTTGGATTGTGGCTGAGCTCGTCGCGCCAGTCGCGGGCTGGCGCAAGCGGGTGCGCGCAAATCTTGCCTATGTGATGCCTGACCTGCCCGAGCACGAGATCCGCCGCCTGATGCGCGCGGTCCCGAACAATGCCGGGCGGAGCCTGATCGAGATCTATTCTGGTAAGGATTTTACCAGCCGGTTTGCCCATGCACCTTTGACGGGTCCGGGTGTGGCCCCCTTGGAGGAGGCCCATCGCCAAGGCCGCCCGGTTGTGCTGATTACCGGGCATTTTGGCAACTACGACGCTCCGCGTGCTGCGCTCTTGGCCAAGGGATTTTCTGTCGGCGCGCTCTACCGAGAAATGAACAACGGGTACTTCAACCCCCATTATGTTGCGGCTATTTCCCAGATCGGGACGCCGGTTTTTCCACGTGGCCGCAAAGGCTTAAGCGGGTTGATCCGATTCTTGCGCGGTGGCGGCATGGCCGGAATGCTGATTGATCAATACATGCATGATGGCGAGGATCTAAGCTTTTTCGGACATCACGCCCCGACTGCGTTGTCAGCCGCGGAACTGGCTTTGAAATACGATGCGCTGGTCGTGCCAATTTATGGAATTCGTCTGCCCAATGGTCTTGATTTCGAGGTGCTTTGCGAAACTCCGATCGAGACCGGCACGCCAAAAGAGATGACGCAGGCACTCAACGATTCCCTGGAAGCACTGGTGCGCCAGCATATGGATCAATGGTTCTGGATACACCGGCGGTGGAAGCCAGAGCGCGAGGCCTGGCGTCAGTCCAAACGCGCCGCGGCCAAAATGGGCCCGGATACACCGTCCTGAACAAGAAATGCTGCAGCATCTTCGCCGGCCAATTCTGCGTCAATTTGCACAGCGCCCTGTCCATCCCATTGCGCAAGCGTTTCCCAGGAGGTGACGACGTTGTGGTAGGTGATGGCACGACCAGCATTCTCGCCTGATCTGATTTTCACTGTCCGCTCAGGGGCATAGCGCACAAGGTGAACCAATAGATCGCTCGGTAAGGCCGTTTGCGGCGTCAACGATAGCGAAGCACCCGAACCGCGGCGCTGCACCGCAAGGCTCACCTGATTGTCCGTCGCGAAATGCGCCTGGATTGAATCAGCAAGCGCCATGGCCTTAGTTCCAACGACGTGATCTTTGCCATTGATCACCATTTGTGGGGTGTAAATCATCGAGCTTCCGACCGCCTGGGCATAGCCCTGTTGGCGTTGTGTATGCGCCGGGATTGCAAACTCATCTTTCCAGCCGAGGTAGTCCCAATAATCCACGTGTAGTGACAGTGCGACCACGTCGTCACGCTGGGACAACTCCGCCAATAGCGCATCGGCGGGCGGGCAGGACGAACATCCTTGTGAGGTGAACAGCTCGACCACAACCACATCGCCTGCAACGGACTGTTGCGCGGCTCCCAGGCTCAAAAGTCCTGCAGCAAGAAAACTAAGGATCGGTCGGGTCATTTCAGAGCTCAAACATTGTTACCTGGGTCATCTCTAACAATCCCCGTCTTTGAACACCAATCAAGCCTTTGAGAGAAAACTGTTACATTTCACGATGTCTAGATCCATCGCCGTGTCGCGGCCAGATACTGATCCGCCTGATCGCCAAAGGCGTCCCGCAGCATGGCTTCCTCCGGCTCGATAAAGCGCTTGGTTATAATGCCAATGAAAAACGGCAACAGAATAAGGCCCAAAGGCTGGCCATTGGCGATAATTGCACCGAGTAATATCAATGCCATTGCAAGGTAGATCGGGTTTCGGGAGACCCGAAAAGGTCCGTCAACAATCAGGGTTTTGGGCTTGTGATGCGGCTCTATCGTCGTCTTGTGGTGGTAGAAGCGCCATGCGGACCAGAAAATCAAAACAAATGCCAGGCCGACCAACGACGTACTGAGCAGCACCAAAAAAGCCGAGCCAGGATTGCCGGGTACAGCCCGCGCCAGACCCCAGTTTAGGATCAAGAAACCCACCAACCAAATTGGCGGAAGATCGGGAAAACCCTTCATGTCACTAATCCTAGCCAAGGTTTGAAAAATTCGCCAGCGCTTGCGCGACAATGGTGGTTGGTATGGTCCGGACATTGCAAAAAGAAACGCCCCGAGGTGACCCGGGGCGACTTCGATCGAAGCATTGCGATATCTAGGCCGCTGCGGCCAGGTTGCGCAGGACGTAATGCAGAACGCCTCCGTGCTCGATATACTCTTTCTCAATGGCTGTATCGATCCGGCACTTCAAGGATATCTCTTTAACCGAGCCATCTTCCATGGTGATCGTACAGGGCACTTCGGACAGGGGTTTCAAATCGCCCTCTAGCCCATGGATCGAAACCGTTTCGTTGCCGGTCAAACCCAAGGATTTACGACTGTCGCCTGCGGTGAATTCGAATGGAATAACGCCCATCCCAACCAGGTTTGACCGGTGAATCCGCTCAAATGTTTCTGCGACAACGGCCTTAACGCCCAACAGCGCCGTCCCCTTGGCGGCCCAGTCCCGGCTTGAGCCTGCGCCATATTGCTCGCCGCCAAAAATCACCAGAGGCGTACCTTGCGCCTGGTACGCCATCGCAGCGTCAAAAATCGACATCTGAGACCCGTCGGGACCCTTGGTGTAGCCCCCCTCAACGCCGTCCAGCATCTCATTTTTGATACGAATATTGGCGAACGTACCGCGCATCATGACTTCGTGATTGCCCCGGCGTGAGCCGTAGGAATTGAATTCGCGCGGCGCGACCTGACGATCGATCAGATACTGGCCGGCCGGCGTTGTATCCTTGAATGAACCCGCCGGGGAGATGTGGTCGGTCGTGATCATGTCACCCAGAACGGCCAGAACTTTCGCGTCTTCGACATTCGCAATCGTTCCGGCGTCTGCCCCCATCCCCCTAAAATAAGGTGGGTTTTGCACGTAGGTCGACGAAGTTGGCCAATCATATGTCAGGCTATCGGTCGTCTCGACCCCCTGCCACTTGTCGTCACCTTTGAAAACATCCGCGTATTTGGACTGGAATGCCTCCCGGGTCACTGTTTGCTCAACCAGTTCCGCAACCTCCTGGCTGGTTGGCCAGATGTCCTTGAGAAACACGTCATTGCCGTCCTTGTCCTGACCAATCGCATCAGAAGCCAGGTTGATATCGAGCGTGCCTGCCAGTGCATATGCCACCACCAGAGGTGGCGACGCCAAATAGTTGGCGCGCACATCGGGGCTGATACGACCTTCGAAATTCCGGTTGCCGGATAGAACTGACGTAGCGACAAGATCGCCTTCAGCAATCGCTTCGGACAGTTCTTTTTGAATCGGTCCGGAGTTACCGATGCAGGTGGTGCACCCGTATCCGACCAAATTGAACCCGATCGCGTCAAGGTCCTCTTGCAGCTCTGCCGCTTCCAGATAGGCTGACACCACCTGCGAGCCCGGGGCCAGTGAGGTTTTGACCCATGGTTTTCGGTTCAGGCCCAAAGCCCGGGCCTTGCGCGCAACCAGGCCCGCGCCGATCATCACATAGGGATTGGATGTATTGGTGCAGGAGGTGATTGATGCAATCACGACCTTGCCGGACTCCATTGTGTAATCCTCGCCAGAAACCGGCACTTGTTTACCCATCGGACGTTTGAACGTCTCGTCCATTTCGCGTCGGAAGGCGGTCTGGCCTTCGGTCAGCGCCACGTAATCCTGCGGCCGTTTGGGTCCTGAAATCGCTGGGACGATTGTGCTCATGTTCAGCTCAAGCGTGTCGGTATAAATCGGGTCGTAATCGGCATCGCGCCAGAACCCGTTTTCCTTTGCATAAGCTTCAACCAGGGCGATGGTGTCTTCCTCACGCCCGGTCGTGCGCAGATAACGCAACGTCTCGCCATCGATCGGAAAGAATCCGCAGGTCGCTCCGTATTCCGGGGCCATGTTGCCGATTGTCGCGCGGTCGGCCAGCGGCAGGCGGTCAAGCCCGTCGCCGTAGAACTCGACAAATTTGCCAACAACGCCTTTTTCCCGCAGCATTTCGACGACTTTCAATACAAGATCCGTACCGGTTGTGCCTTCCATCATCTCGCCGGTCAGCTTGAAGCCAATGACTTCCGGGATCAGCATTGAGATCGGCTGGCCCAACATCGCAGCTTCGGCCTCGATGCCACCGACACCCCAACCCAAAACAGCTGCGCCATTGACCATTGTTGTGTGGCTGTCCGTGCCAACAAGCGTGTCGGGATAGGCCACCATTTCGCCAGATTGATCGGTGTCCGACCACACGGTTTTGGCCAGGTATTCGAGGTTGACCTGGTGACAGATACCTGTTCCGGGCGGTACGACGCGGAAATTGTCAAACGCTGACTGGCCCCATTTCAGGAACGTATAACGCTCCATATTGCGCTCATACTCACGATCGACATTCATTTGAAAGGCGCGCGGGTTACCAAATTCGTCAATCATCACGGAGTGGTCAATCACCAGATCAACCGGGTTAAGCGGGTTGATCTTCTCCGCATCCCCCCCGAGCGCAACGAGACCGTCGCGCATCGCGGCCAGATCCACAACCGCGGGTACCCCGGTGAAATCCTGCATCAAAACACGTGCCGGACGATAGGCAATCTCTCGCGGGTTCTGGCCCCCCTTTTTGCCCCAGTCCGAGAACGCTCTGATGTCGTCGACACTTACGGTCTTGTCATCTTCGAACCGCAACATGTTTTCGAGCACGACCTTGAGCGCGGCAGGCAGCTTTGAAAACTCGCCCAAACCGGCGTCTTCAGCCGCTCTAATCGAATAAATGGCGTAGGTTTTGTCGCCAACATGTAAGGTTTTGCGCGTCTTCGAGGTATCGTGTCCGACGGTGATTGTCATAGCGTCTCTCCTTTGGCGAAATGCTGAAGGCATCCGAATCTTATTCTGCTCTAGCCCTTTGTTCCCCACCCGATCAAGCCCTGATCGACCCTTTGCCGTATTTTTGGTATGCAATTGCATACAATTTTTCGAGATCAGGCCTTTGAAACAGATTCCTTTTCCAGCCTTCACGTTTCGAAGGGGGTGCGTTAGGGACAGTGTTATGAGCTTCACGGTCACAAATCTGACATGTCAAAGGGGCAGCATACCGGTCCTCGAGGGTGTCAGCTTTTCCCTTCAACCCGGTACCGCGCTTGTCCTGCGTGGCCCAAACGGGTCAGGGAAAACCACACTCTTGCGATGCCTGGCGGGCTTGACACCACCACACGCCGGTGAGATCGGATTTGACCCCGACGAGATCGCCTATAGCGGCCATTCAGATGGCGTAAAGGCGCAGCTGAGCGTTGAGGAAAACCTCGTGTTCTGGGCCGCAGTCTATGGCACAAGCGATATTGCTGCTGCTGTCGACACTTTCGATCTAGCCCCTTTGCTGTCCCGACCTGCGCAATTTCTGTCCGCAGGACAACGCCGCCGGGTGTCGCTGTCGCGTATGACGCTGACCAATCGACCTATTTGGGCTCTTGATGAACCTACGGTTTCCCTGGACGGCGAAAATACGGCACGGTTTGCAGCCGCGGTGAACCGCCATCTGGACGCCGGAGGTGCCGCAATCATCGCGACGCATATCGAGCTGGGCTTGTCCCAGGTTGACACGCTCGAACTCGCGCCGCTCAAGGCCCGTCTGGATCACGGCATCGATCCGTTCCTTGATGGGGCGCTGACATGATCGCGCTGCTTAGACGCGATTTGATGCTGACCATTCGGGCCGGAGGTGGCTTTGGTCTTGCACTGGCGTTTTTCTTGATCCTTGTAACGCTTGTGCCTTTCGGTGTTGGCCCCAATTCGGACAATCTGGCCCTTATCGCACCCGGGATTTTGTGGATTGGTGCGCTACTGGCATGCCTTCTGTCGCTCGATCGGATCTTTCAACTTGACTTCGAAGATGGCTCTTTGGACCTGCTGGCAACCAGCCCCATGCCTCTCGAAGCCGTGGCGAGTGTAAAAGCTGCAAGCCACTGGCTGACCACGGGTGTGCCGCTGAGTGTGGCGGCACCGTTGCTCGGTGTATTGCTGAGCCAACCATTGGAGGCTGCATTTTGGTTGACCTGTAGCCTGATCTTGGGGACGCCCGCTTTGTCGGTTATCGGAACTTTTGGCGCTGCACTTACGGTCGGGCTCAAACGCGGCGGACTTTTGATTTCACTGCTGGTTCTGCCACTTTATATCCCGACCTTGATATTTGGGGCCGAGGTCGTTCGACGTGGCGCCGATGGGCTTAGCCCCGCGACGCCGCTTTTGATGCTGGCTGCGATTACGGCTGGGGCGATCGCCATGTTGCCCTTCGCAAGCGCCGCGGCCCTGCGCACTGCACTCAAGTAGGGCAATTGGTGCGAATTGGCGCAACTTTCACGACGCATTGATTACGAAAAAGCTACTGGCGTTCGATATTGCCCCGCCCTGCGCAAGCGCTTAGGTTCGCCTCATGTCGATCTGGGAATTTGCGAATCCAAAACGCTTCATGGATGCCACGGGCCCGCTTATTCCGGTGCTTGGCATACTCGCGGGTTTATCGTTGGCCGTTGGCCTCGTCTGGGGGTTCTTTTTTACTCCGGATGATTTTCGCCAGGGCTCGACGGTAAAAATCATCTATCTGCATGTGCCTTCTGCATTGATGGCCATCAATGCTTGGTTGATGATGCTCGTCGCGTCCTTGGTGTGGCTGATCCGGCGCCATCATGTCTCCGCGCTCGCGGCAAAAGCCGCTGCACCTATTGGCGTAACCATGACACTCATCGCACTGGCAACAGGTGCTATCTGGGGCAAGCCGATGTGGGGAACCTATTGGGCCTGGGACCCACGATTGACGTCGTTTCTGGTGCTATTTTTGTTTTATCTGGGATATATGGCGCTTTGGGCGGCCATCGAGGATGCCGACACAGCAGCCGATCTGACATCTGTCCTGTGTCTGGTCGGATCGGTTTTTGCAGTCTTGTCGCGCTATGCGGTTTTATTCTGGAACCAGGGTCTGCACCAAGGCGCGTCCTTGTCCTTGGACGCCGAAGAGAACGTGGCCGATGTGTTCTATTTCCCGCTTTTGGTCAGCATAGCTGGGTTTGTTCTGCTGTTTGTTGTTTTGGTTCTTGTCCGAACTCGGACGGAGATCCGAAACCGCCGCATACTAGCGCTTATTTCAAGAGAGCGTGCGGCATGAATTCATTGGCCCACGCAACAAATGATCGGTGCTCAAAAACAGGAGCAGTTTGTGCCTGATCTGGGAAAATATGCGTTTGACGTGCTGGCGGCTTACGGCGTTAGCGCCGTATTTTTGCTCGCTCTGGTCGGCCATAGCGCTTGGAGGTCTGCGCGGATGAAACGCAGGTTGTCTGAAACAGAGGCCCGGGCCACAAAAAACCGCGGCCAGCGCGACTGAGACGCAGACCTGAACGCAAAACTCAATAGATGTAGCGGATCTGATCGCTCCAATAGCGTTCCATCCGCTTAAGCGACCGATTGATATCATCCATGGAATCCGCGCCGATCAAGCCCTTGGTCTTCAAACCATCTGCATGGCGTTCGAACAAGGCCTCGACATTGCTGCGCACAGAGCGCCCCTTTTCGGTCAAACGAACGCGAACAGAACGGCGGTCAATCTCACAGCGTTGATGGTGCATATAGCCCATTTCAACCAATTTCTTGAGATTATAGGACACGTTAGAGCCCTGATAATAGCCACGCGACTTCAATTCACCGGCGGTGACTTCATTTTCGCCGATATTGAACAGCAGCAAGGCTTGCACCGCATTGATATCGAGCAGACCCAACCGTTCAAACTCATCCTTAATAACATCAAGTAGAAGCCGGTGCAGGCGTTCGACCATGGCCAAGCTTTCCAGATATGACCCCATGAAATCCTGCGACGCAGGGGACGCCAACGGCTCATGTCTACTCATGTGAATTCTCCGCAATTCTTATGCTCGTTTGAGACAATCTGGGCGGAAATTTTGAATATTCAGTTAAGTCGGATGATGTTTGGAGAAAATTCGTTCAATCAGGTTTTTGTTGGCAAATTCACGCTCATCAGAATACGTGATATCAAGCCCGAATAAAGCTCAGGCGTGGGTTGTGCGCCCGATGACCAGGCATAAAGGTCATGGTCATTTTCCGACAGCATTCGATCGTATAGTGCAAGCTCCGTGTCACTCAGATCCGAAAGTCCCGTATCGGCAAATCCACCCAAGATGAGGTCCATCTCCTTGATGCCGCGCCGCCACGACCGCAACCGCAACCGTTTCAATGCGATATCTCGGGGCTCCAGGGTCTGACGAACTGGTTCTTTCACACGGCCTCCCTTGCCGCCTTTTGCAAGCGCTTTTCCAGATGGCCCAAGTGATCGGCCAGGCGCGTGAACTCGGCCTTTGTTCGGCGCAACTCTATCAGAAGTTCTGACATGTCGCCGTCCAGCACAACCTGCTCTTCCGCGCCATCCGGTCCCTCGCCTTCCCCGTTGAGCAACCAGACGATCGAGACATTGAGTAAACCCGCCATCATCTGCAACTTATTTGCGCGCGGCTCGGACAAATCATCCTCCCAAGCCTGAACGGTTTTCAGCTTCACACCAAGCTTGCGGGCCAGGTCCTTGTCGCTTAGACCAAGCGCTTCGCGAGCGGCATGAAGCCGGTCGCCGAACGTGGCGCTGTCATTGCCGAAATATGTGGCGTCATAAAAGTCATCCATTGAAAATGCTCCCCGGAGCGAACCAAGCGTAGACAGCTACGACGGCTCTTTTGAATCCCTAGTCTATTCACCTTGAACGCAACGAATGTCAGGCCTATGACAGGCGTGTTGCTACCGTTAACTCACAAACATATCCCATTGTCGCAAAGGCGCGCGCCCATGTCCTTCCTGTCCGAGACATTATCCAGTGTAAAACCGTCACCGACCATCGCTGTGACCCAAAAAGCGGCAGAACTGAAGCGCGCTGGCAAAGATGTCATCGGTCTTGGTGCGGGCGAGCCGGATTTCGACACGCCGGACACGATCAAGGCCGCTGCAAAAGCGGCTCTGGATGCAGGAAAAACAAAATATACTGCGGTCGATGGGATCCCGGAACTCAAGCAGGCGATCTGCGCGAAATTCAAGCGCGATAATGATCTTGCCTACACACCATCGCAGGTTTCAGTGTCAACCGGCGGCAAACAGGTTCTCTACAACGCTCTTATGGCCACATTGAATCCAGGCGATGAGGTGGTGGTGCCCGCGCCCTACTGGGTGTCATACCCCGACATGGTGCTGCTCGCGGGCGGGACACCGATTATCGCCGAGGCCTCTATCCAGACGGATTTCAAACTTACAGCCGACCAATTGGAAGCGGCCATCACCGACAAGACAAAATGGCTGATATTCAACTCTCCCTCAAACCCGACAGGCGCGGGCTACAGCTGGGATGAGCTGAAACAGTTGACCGACGTTCTGATGCGCCATCCGCATGTCTGGATCATGTCTGACGATATGTATGAACATTTGGCCTACGATGATTTCAAATTCTGTACGCCTGCTCAGGTCGAGCCCCGACTTTATGACCGAACACTGACCGTCAACGGCGTCTCAAAAGCCTATGCGATGACCGGTTGGCGCATCGGCTATGCGGCCGGTCCCGAAAAGCTGATCGGCGCAATGCGCAAGGTCCAGTCGCAATCAACCTCGAACCCAAGCTCTATCGGACAATGGGCAGCAGTCGAGGCCCTGAATGGACCACAGGATTTTCTGGCCCCGAACAATGAAAAGTTCGTGCGCCGCCGCAATATGGTGGTCGAGATGTTGAACGCGGCCGAAGGGATCACCTGCCCGATGCCGGAAGGTGCATTCTATGTCTATCCTTCGATTGCAGGTTGCATTGGCAAAACCACGCCAGCCGGGACGAAAATCACCAATGACGAGGACTTTGCAATCGCGTTGTTGGAAGAAACGGGCGTTGCGGTCGTATTCGGGGCCGCTTTCGGAACTAGCCCAAATTTCCGCGTCAGCTACGCGACGTCGGATGAGGCTTTGGCCGAGGCCTGCACGCGCATTCAAACGTTTTGCAAAGGCTTGCGCTGACACCTCGCGGTCAATGCTTTAAGGGGTGCACCGGGCAACGCTCACGACACTGTTACGCGACCGCGTGTGGTCTGAGCTTCTCGACCTCGGCGCCATAGGGCGTGGCCCCGGGCGGTAATGCCGGAATGATAACCGCGTCTTGATATTTCAGCTGCTTGATCAAGACAGGCAAAACCCTCCGAAAGGCCGCGGCGATTGACCTTTCGGGGACCGGCACATCGTGTTTTATCAACGCGTGTAATTTGGGCAGGTTGTAGTAGGGCACCATCGTGAACATGTGGTGTTCCAGGTGATAGTTCATGTTGAGATAGATGAAGCGGCTGATCGGGTTCATCATGACGGTCCGGGTGTTCAAGCGGTGATCGGCGACATTCTCGGCAAGACCAAGATGCTGCAGAACACCGGTCATGACATGGTGCCACGCGCCGTAGAGGCGCGGCAGACCAACAAGCATCAAAGGCAAGATCGAGCCCGACCACAGCGCCGCCCCCAACACTCCGAGGTAGATCGCAATCCAAATCCGGGCAATCCGAAAGACTTTTGGGCGATCCGCACCACGTAGATAGCTCGCCTCCTGCGGATCAAGCCGCCCGCGCGCATGCAACGCCATGCGCCCGAAGGCGTCGACCGCGTCTTTGAGACCAATGAACATGCCTGCAACGCGCAACAGATCCGGCGGCCGCATGGCAACAATCTCGGGATCACGTCCGACAATGATCGTGTCGGTGTGATGCCGGACATGGCTTGCCCGCCAGACGACCGGGTTGCGCATGATCATGAAGCTGGCGATCTGGTACACGACCTCATTCATCCAACTGGTTTTGAAGGCGGTGTTATGGCCGCATTCGTGCCACCTTGAATCCGAGGCCGAACCATAAAGCACACCGTAAATCGCCCAGAACGGAACCGACCACCAGCTTCCCCAGAACCAGATTGCACAGGTTGCTGAAACCAACATCGCACCCAGCCACAGAACCGTGTCGCGACCCGCGATCCAATCGGATTTCTGCATCAGGGCCCGCACCGCCTGCTTGTCCAGCTCAGGTCGATACCAGGTTGGGTTGGCTGCGCCGGTTTCAACCGCATGCCGGCCCGTCTCTCCTATCAAAGAATAATCCTTGGGCATGGTGCCAGAATAGAGCGATCTGCACCGCCCAACAAGTTCCCTCCGCCGCACCATATGGGACGGAATCCGGACCTGGATATCCAAAACCTCGCTTCCGCAAGTCCCGCGTTCTATGCTAGCCTTGAGCAACGCAAACGACGCAAGATCCACCTGGCCATGTCTACCGAGCTTCCGCGCTACTATTTTCGGATCCGCGAGAACGGTGCGACCGTTTTCGAAATCGACACCGAGAACCGCCACCGACGTATCGAAATGACCCAGATCGCCATGGCCAACACACGCTCGGGCGAGATCAAACCGCATGGTAACCGAGCCCTAAGTGACGCAGAAACAGCTGTAATCAAGGACTGGCTGGCGGAACGCCAGGAGGTTTTGGCCACACGTGCGATGGACGATATCTACCGAGCCATGGATTATTTGAACCTGACGACCCATTGGGCCCAGACAAAGGCCACGGATGCTGAATTAGACGATGTAACCGATGGGCTATTGCTTGCCATGCACGATCTTCGTTCGGTTCTGGTGCGCAAGTCTGCGGACAGACTGTCGCGAAAAGACGACTAGCCCAGTCCGCGCGCCTGCCGGATAAACCGGGCCCAAAGCAAAACGCACGCCACGCTCAGCCCGACGACAAGACCAAGCCATACGCCGGCAGCACCTCCGCCCCAAGTTATGCCGATCAGGTAGCTGAGCGGCACACCAACGCCCCAGTAGCTAAACGCAGTCTGGATCATCGGGACTTTGGTGTCCTGAAGACCGCGTAAAAGGCCCAAGGCAATCACTTGCCCCGCATCAACCAGTTGAAACAGCGCCGCGACCGCAAGCAGCGTGACGCCAACTGCAATGATCTGCGTGCGAGCCGGATCATCGGGGCCAATGAATCCTCCGACCAGAAGCTCAGGTATCGTCAGAAAAACTATGATGGTCGCAGCGACAGTGGCCATGGACAGGCCCAACACCGCCCAGCCACCGCGTTTCAAGCCAACGATATCGCCGCGACCGACCGCCCGACCGGCCCGAATGGTTGCCGCCTGGCTCAGCCCCAGATGGATCATGAACGTACCCGATGCGATCTGCAGCGCGATCCCATGTCCGGCAAGCGGGATTGTCCCGATCAGACCGATAAACACCGCCGATACCGCAAACATTGTAACCTCGGACAGATTTGTCAGACCGATCGGCCAGCCCAGTCGAAACACCTCGCCAAAAGCCTCCCAATCGGGTCGCCAAAGCCGATGAAACAATGCGTAAGGTAGCAAGGCTGGCAGCCAAGCGATATAGAGCGCGGTCAGGATCAGCGCGCCAGACTGCGTCAGAACAGACGCGAGAGCGGCCCCTTCAATTCCAAGCTCCGGTGCACCGAACCGACCGAAGATCAGCATCCAGTTTAAACCGGCATTCAAAACGACGCTCACCAACATGATCGCAAGAATGATTTGCGTCCGCTCAAGCGACGACAAAAAGCTGCGCAACACCATCACAAGCAGCGACGGAACCATTCCGATGGCCGCAATTCTCAAGTAATCCTGTGCCAAGGCTGCCAGCTCTGGTTTTTGCCCCAGCGTGATCAGCACATATTCCGAGATCACCATCAGAGGCGCGACGGCCAAGGCGTAAAGGACCGACAGCCACAGCCCCATTCGACTGACACGCCGGACCCGAACCTGATCATCTTGCGCTGCAGCAGATGCCGCGATGGGCAAAATTGCGAAGGCGAAGCCGGCCCCCATCAAAAACAGAATGAAAAAGAACGAATGCGCCAGCACACTCGCTGCAAGCGCTTCCACACCGTACCAACCCAGCATGATCGTATCGACCAGGCCGATCAAAAACTGCGCGAGTTGCGAGCCGATCAATGGCAAGCCCAAGATCAGAATTGCGCGATAGTGTTGTGAAAGTGTCATGGCGCGAGCGATATCGCGTGTCCCTGGTAGGGGCAATCGATTTGCCCGCCTCGGAGCGCAGGGCATCCCGGCTCAGATCTTCCAGCTGCGCATGTCTGCCATGCGCGCCTGCCCCTCCCATTAGGTCCAGATCGTTCCTAGATATGCCTGGAAAGGAGCAAGACCATGCACACTAATTACAACATTCGGATCGACGATATGCCAAGCGAGATGAACGTCTTGCTTGATCTTTATCCACGTGACGGCTGGGAAGATCACCCCGGTTTCAAAGCCAAGACGCGCCAATGGATGAATGCGCACCAGATGTTCCGGGGCCTTACCGAGCGCATTCTCTCGGACACCGAGGGCTTCTTGGACAAGAGGACCGACAGCGATACCTATGCCGGGCGTCTGTCGCATTTTGGCGGCGCGCTGGTTGGAAATCTGCACGGGCATCACGGCTGGGAAGACCACGTCTATTTCCCAGAGCTATCGGCCGCTGATCCGAGGTTCGAGGCTGGACTTGAACTTCTTGAACAAGATCATGCCGATCTCGACCAGGTGCTGGAGCAATTTACGACCACGGCAAACCGTGTCATCAAGCTCTCGCAACTGGATGAAACCCAAGCATATGACGAGGCGGGCTCGCTTCACCAGACCTCAGAGGCCATTCGCGCTTTTCTCAAGCGCCATCTGAGCGACGAAGAGGAGCTGGCCGTCCCGATCATATTGCACCACCGGCTGAGAGGATAGAACGCTCCATGGTAAAAACCTCGGTTGAAGAGGACCAAACCAACGCGAAAACCCGCCGCGCACAAGGTGAATTTGTGCGCGGCGTCAGCGGCTTCCGGCGCGCGATCGGCGACCCGGACGTGCCGCCTGAACCTGGCCGCTACCACCTGTTCGTGGCACTGAACTGCCCGTGGTGCCACCGGGTTACACTGGCGCGCAGCGTGCTTGGCCTGCAAGACACGGTGTCGATGGACGTGGCCTTTCCCACACGCACAGATGAGACCGACCCGGAAGGCCCGAACTTCTGGGAATTTGCGCCGCAGCGAACCGCGCGCCTGACCGGCGCCACCCTGCCCGAATGCACCTCTGAGACGGGCACGGGTCAAAGCCTGCGCCTGGCCCGCGACATCTACCGGCTGGAAGGCTCGGACGAACAATCCGTGCCGATCCTCTACGACAAGGTCGAAAAACGGATCGTCAACAATGAAAGCGCCGAGATTATCCGCATGCTCGACCGCCATGCAGAGGCGCTTGGCTCAACGATGGCCGACCGCCCCGCCCTCTTGCCCGATGGCATCGAGACCGACGAGATGGCGGAGCTCAACCAGCGTATCTACATGACCATCAACAACGGGGCCTATAAAGCCGGCTTCTCCTCAGACCAGGTCGTCTATGCCGCAGCTTTTGGAGCCTATTTCGACACGTTGAGCGCGCTCGACGCGCTGCTGTCCGATGGCCGCCCGTTCCTAGCCGGCGACAGCTTCACCGAGGTTGATCTGCGCCTGTTCCCAACACTCTACCGCCATGACCCGGTCTATATGGTCCGCATGAAGCTCAACGGCGCGCGGATCCTCGACTACCCCCACCTGTGGCGCTGGCTCTGCCGGGTCTACGCCCTGCCCGGCGTCGCAGAAAGCGGCTCCCTGATCCACTGCCGCCAAGGCTATTTCGGCCGCAGCTGGAACGGCACCATTCCCCTCGGCCCCCACAGCCCCATGCCCTACCCCGACGCCTATCTGCACCCCGAGCTGGCGGGTCTCTAAACGCTCAGATATTGACCATCACGGTTTGACCTTGGTTTTTGCGCCTGACACACTCGCCTAAGTTGAGGAAACAGGAGCGCAGAACACATGGTAAGGTCTTTGGTTCGAGTTGCTCTGACAGTTTTTTGTTTGGCCGTAAGCTCGTTGGGGGTTGCAGCACAGACGGCGTTTCCTGCCGGTGTTCCCGTTCCGTCACAGATTATTGAAGCAACGTTCCAAAGATTCATTGAGGTCTGTTCCTTGGCACTCAGCGAACCTCAAACCTACATTGACAATGCGCCCTTGATGAATGAGCGATACGCTTCGATCTATCAAACTCAAGACAACGCTCACGTCGTGGTTCAGATTCGCAGGCTCAGCGCCATTGAAAGTGTCGGAATCTGGGTCACAGACTCAGGATATCGAGTTGAATGTTCGGCGGCCTATCATGACGATGACGGGTCGCTTGCAATTGCAACCCGGATTCCATTTGGCAGCGAAAACTACTCTCGTTATGCGCAAGAGATTGCGCGTGCCGTAGAGAACGTGGTTTCGCAGCAGCCCGACGCTCGCATTTTCGGTGGAGCATATGTTCTGAACACCGACGTATACGACCCTTTATCCGTCAGAAATCCGGGTGAAGACGCTTATTACTATCGAGCCGAAATTGAGATTGCAGGACAAATCAGAGAGGTGATGATCGAGGCGTCGATAAATGGTGCGCATTTTCTTGTCATTGATAGATTGAATTGAGGCCAATCATCTTACCCGCGCACTCTGTCAACCACTGGAGTTGCACCAACACAGGATTTAACACGTCCAAAGTAAGTTAAGCCGAAGATAGTCAGGGAACCGATCTTACCTACCCGAAAGTTCTAACAGCACCGTGGGTCTCACCCTCTGGACGTGGGCAGCCCTAATCCCTATATCTTTACCCGACAATTGCCTTACGGATCGCGTGATGAACGAGCAGCCCGAACAGTTCGAGGGGGACCCCCTGATCAAACCGTCAAGCACGGACCATCCGCTCTATGACGATGTGGTGGGTGCGTGCCGCACGGTTTATGACCCGGAAATCCCGGTGAATATCTATGATCTGGGCCTTGTCTACACCATTGATATTAATGACGAAAACGAAGCCAAGATCCTGATGACCTTGACCGCGCCCGGCTGCCCTGTGGCTGGTGAAATGCCTGGATGGCTTGCCGAAGCGGTGGAGCCTTTGCCCGGGATCAAGCAGGTCGATGTCGAAATCACCTGGGATCCGCCCTGGGGCATGGATCGCATGTCCGATGAGGCGCGGCTGGAATTGGGGTTCATGTAATGTTTGGCATTCCGGGAAAACAAGCGGTCACGATCACGCCCAAGGCGGAAGTCCAGATTGCCAAGTTGATGGAAAAAGACGGCCATCAGGGCCTGCGGATCGGCGTCAAGAAGGGCGGCTGCGCGGGAATGGAATACACGATGGATTACGTCGACGCGGTTGATCCTAATGACGAGGTCGTCGAACAGGGCTCGGCCCGCGTGATGATCGCACCCATGGCGCAGATGTTCTTGTTCGGGACGGAAATTGACTATGAAACCAGCTTGTTGGAGAGCGGTTTCAAGTTCAAAAACCCGAACGTCACCGAAGCCTGCGGCTGCGGCGAGTCAATCAAGTTCGATGAGACCCTGTTCAAGAAGTGAGCGTCAGCGACGCCGATATCGCCGGCGCGCTGGAGCTCTTTTCCGACATTGAAGATGTGAGCACCCGCAAAATGATGGGCGGGCTGTGCCTTTATGCGCGCGGCACGATTTTCGCGATGCTGCGTAGCGACGGACAAATCCTGCTGAAAGCGCAAGGTGAGATGATCGATATACTTGAGGATCATGGCGCAACCCATTGGACTTACGTCAGAAAGAACGGAAAAGCCGGGACAATGCCTTATTGGACCCTGCCCGATGCGGCCCTTGACGATCCGGACCTGGCCTGCTCTCTGGCACGCAGATCACTGGCGATATTGGAGGGCTGAGATGCGTCGGAAACTGGCGGCAGGCAACTGGAAAATGAATGGACTTTCTGCAGACCTGGCTCAGATTGAAACCGTAGGCGCGCGGCATGCATCCGCCACATGCGACGTGATGATCGCCCCGGCAGCCACGCTGTTGGTCCCGGCCGTGACTGCGGCGCAGGGTCGGATTGCGCTGGGGGGCCAAGACTGCCATCCGAACGCGGCGGGCGCCCATACCGGGGATATTTCGGCACAGATGCTGGCTGACGCCGGCGCAACATATGTGATTACGGGGCACTCGGAGCGCCGCGCAGATCACGGCGAAACCGACAGTTTGATCAACCAAAAATCGGCTGCAGCGCATGACAGCGGCCTGGTTGCTGTGATCTGTATCGGCGAAACACTTGAACAACGGGAAGCCGCGCAAACACTTGATATCGTTGGACATCAACTTGCCCATTCAGTGCCCGATGCCAGCACATCAGGCAACACGGTTATCGCATATGAACCGGTTTGGGCCATTGGCACCGGCAAAGTGCCAACATTGGGCGAGATTGCGGAAGTCCATGACTTTATACGCTCCAGACTGACCGAGCGCTTTGGCACGGACGCACACGACTTCCGACTTCTCTATGGTGGCTCGGTCAAACCTTCAAACGCTGCGGAAATCTTCGCGGTGTCCAATGTGGACGGAGCTTTGGTTGGTGGCGCGTCATTGAAGGCGGATGACTTCTCGGGGATAATTTCCGCACTCGAAACGGCGTGATCCGCTTCGCACAAAGCCCTACTGATCTCAGTTTCGTCCAGGACCCCTACCCGTTTTACGACCACCTGCGGCAGGCCGGGGATTTGGCTTGGTGGGAGGACTACAATATGCCCGTCTCCGCGCGCCATGCCGTGGTCTCTGGCATACTGCGGGACAGACGATTTGGACGCGAAGAACCCGCAGCGTTACGACAACCCGTGCCAGAGCATCTTGCCCCGTTTTACGCCGTCGAGGCACATTCGATGCTGGAGTTGGAGCCGCCTCGCCACACCAGATTGCGCGGCCTTGTCTTGCGGGCCTTTACCTCGCGAAAAATCGCAACGTTGGAGCCTGAGATTGCTCAACTGTGCCACCAGTTAATCGATACATTTCCAACTGGGCCGTTTGATCTGATCCCTCACTTTGCGCAGAAATTACCGGTGATCATTATTGCCCGTTTGCTCGGCGTTCCCGAAACAATGGCCGATCAGCTGCTGGCCTGGTCGAACGCCATGGTTACGATGTATCAGTCACGTCGCATGCACGAAGACGAACTGAACGCGGTCGCTGCAACTCAAGAGTTCACTCAATTTCTGTCCGACTATATTGAACGACGACGCGCGAGCCCAACTGATGACCTGATCTCATCTCTGATCGCGGCGGAAACCGAGGGAGAGAAACTCAGCCATGATGAGATGATCTCAAGCTGTATTTTACTGCTGAACGCCGGGCACGAGGCCACGGTTCATACGCTGGGCAACGGTATCAGAACGCTGCTGAACCAGTCGTTGCTGGATTTTGGGTCACCTCAAGTGCTGGCTGAGGAAGTCTTACGTCACGATCCTCCACTCCACATGTTCACCCGCTATGCGCTTGAAGATATTGAACTGTTCGATCACCAATTCAAATGCGGCGATCAGATCGGATTGCTGCTAGCGGCCGCCAATCGAGATCCTGATGTCTTCGATGAGCCCGCTCGATTTGATCCGGCAAGATTTGCGGCCGGCAAAAGCGCACCTGTGCATATGAGCCTTGGCGCGGGGCTGCATTTTTGCGTGGGTGCACCCTTGGCGCGCCTGGAAATCGCAACCGCCCTACCGATCTTGCTGGAACGGTGCCCAAATTTGAGCCTTGTAGATACTCCAACCTACGCCAATCTGTACCATTTCCATGGATTAGAACGATTGATGGTCAGCCGGTAGCCGGGAACACGAAGCATCGGTCCCGGCGAAGTGTCAGCCATAAGACCGTGTCCGCTTTGGGCAAAAAGACCCCAGGCACCGTCGCGCTCAACGTCGAGCCGTCGAAATCCATGCAAAACTCCACAAGGCTCTCGCGCCCCATATACCTGGAGCGAACGACCGTGGCTCGCGCCGCAACTCCGTCCTGCGTTGTCGGATTGGGTCCTCGACCGTTTCGATCAAAATCAATCCCCAAATGCTGCGGGCGAATAATTATTTCGACAGCTTCTCCATCCGCCATTCCCGGTGTCAGGAAATCGCCAAACGGGGTGGATGTCAGCGCGCCGTTCGACGTACCGGCGATAACATTGATGTCGGAAAAGAAGGCCGCGGCAGCCTTATCTGTTGGCGCGTTGTACACGTTATACGGATTGCCAACTTGGATAATCCGGCCATTGCGCATCAATGCGATCGTATCGCCCATGCGCATCGCCTCATCGGGTTCATGTGTGACCAGGACCACAGCGGTGCCCTCTTCGCGCAAGACGGACAAGGTCTCGTCGCGGATCCCATCGCGCAAACGATTGTCCAGGCCGGAGAATGGCTCATCCATCAACATGATCGCCGGGCGCGGAGCCAGCGCACGCGCCAATGCAACCCGCTGCTGCTCTCCTCCGGACAACTGATGCGGAAATTTCGTGCCGCTCGCAGCCAAATCAACCCGCGCCAAAAGCTCCTCAACACGCGCCTTCTGTTCCGCCTTCGGGCCGGTCAGGCCGAAGGCAACATTGCGCGCAACATCAAGATGCGGGAAAAGCGCAAAATCCTGGAATATCAAACCAATAGAGCGATTTTCCGGGGACAGATGCACAGCGGGACCGCTGACCACCTTGCCGTTTTCGATCACTTCGCCTGCATTTTGACGTTCGATCCCCGCGATAATCCGCAACGTCGTCGACTTGCCGCAGCCGGACGGTCCCAACAAGCAGGTGATTTCTCCAGCGGCAACACGAAGTGACAGATCATCGACGACCTTCACACCGCCAAATGATTTGGTTACTCCCGACAGTTCCAGACGAGTGTCCACCCGAGCGCCCCTCTTGCCGATCAAACCGACCCGCAGGTGCTAGCAGGCTGTCGACAGCGCGACAAGAGGTTCACAATGTTGAATTTATTGCCCCGCCATCCAGCAGAATATTTTGCCCAACGATGAAGCCCGCATGCTGGGAGCACAGAAAGGCGCAGGTCGCGCCAAATTCTTCGAGCGTGCCATATCGACGTGCCGGTACGGATGCTTCACGATTCGCACGAGCTTGCTCGACAGTGATGTTCTGAGCTGCTGACGCGGCGCTGTCGAGCCCGCGGCCGCGATCAGTATCATGGATCCCGGGAAGAAGGTTATTGATCGTTACCCCGTGCATGGCCACCTGTCTCGCTGTGCCGGCGACAAACCCAGTTAAACCGGCGCGCGCGGAGTTGGACAAACCAAGCAGCGGAATCGGCGCTTTGACGGAGCCCGAGGTAATGTTGACCACGCGTCCCCACCCGGCTTCTATCATGCCAGGCATCAGGGCAGTCATGAGCGCGATCGGCGTCAACATGTTGCCATCCAGCGCCGTGATAAAATCCTCCCGTGACCAGTCGGACCAGATGCCAGGCGGCGGACCGCCCGCATTTGTCACCAGAATATCAACACCTTGAGCGGCAGCGATGACTTCGGCTTGCCCATCAGGCGATGTGATATCACAAGCTACCGTTTCAATTTTGACATCGAAGCGGGCGCGCAGATCCGACGCCGCCGAGGCGAGCGCCTCTTCACCGCGCCCATTCATCACCAGATCCACACCTGCTTCGGCCAGGGCCTGCGCACATCCGAACCCCAACCCCTTGCTGGAAGCTCCGATAAAGGCGCGCTTGCCTGAAATTCCCAAATCCATCTTCTGTCCGATCTACATGTTCTTACAATCAAACCACTGAGTTTCTGGAACTCTAACGTCGGGGAACCGCAACCTCAATCTCCCCTAGCTTCGGCAAAGGGCCGCTCTTATGGTCGAAAATTAACGAAGAGTTAACAAACTGTTTGTGCGACCCAGCGGCTCAGGATTATGGTTAAATTCTGGATACTCGTGGGGACGGGCAACCGAACCGTAGGATTGCTTGGTGATGGGATACCATAAGGTGGTTGAAGCTTCGGCTTCTGCGCAGATCAATTCGTATTCTTGCGAAGCTTTTCGCGTGTGTTGGGGCGTCAATACTGGTGAAGATGTGCGCGCAAAAAATCCGCCATGCCTAGGGGATCACTATAGGCTCTCGCCGACCGCCGGAGCGACCCGCGATACCGGTATGCTGCGCTTCAGCGACGTCTGGGTCCTGATCAGCGAGACCGGCGAACTGCTCAATATTGCACGCGGCCAAACACTGTCAGGTGCGCAGGTATTTTGCGCCACCGCCAAGATCGACCCTGCGCTTACCTATCAGCTAATCGCAATCGCGCCAGAGGATATCGCCTTAGACCAGGTACTGGTCAGCGCAAGACGGTTTGCCAGATCTCAAGACACTGACGCTTTGGGATCCATTGGCTACCGGCCCAAAAGCTTGACGGCGTCAAACAACCTGACCGCGCCTGGCTCGGCGCGTCCAGGTGACACGCCCACTTTTACGTTCCCGCTGCTCTAGACGCCAAGTCACGCGGCGATTGCACCGGGCCCCGACCCGTCTTATATCGCCACTCATGCTAGATCGTGTTTCAAACACCCCCGAATTGCCACCCGAGATTTCTCGTCGTCGGACCTTCGCTATAATTTCGCACCCAGATGCGGGTAAAACCACGCTAACTGAAAAATTCCTGCTTTACGGAGGTGCGATCCAGATGGCCGGTCAGGTGCGCGCCAAAGGTGAGGCCCGGCGGACCCGGTCCGATTTCATGCAGATGGAAAAGGACCGCGGCATATCGGTTTCAGCTTCGGCGATGTCATTTGACTTTGGGACTTACCGGTTCAACCTGGTCGACACGCCTGGCCACTCGGACTTCTCGGAGGACACGTACCGCACTTTGACAGCGGTAGACGCTGCCGTGATGGTGATCGACGGGGCCAAAGGCGTGGAAAGTCAAACCCAGAAATTGTTCGAGGTTTGCCGGTTGCGCGACCTGCCAATCTTGACATTTTGCAACAAAATGGATCGCGAGGCCCGCGATACGTTTGAGATTATTGATGAAATTCAAGAAAATCTGGCGATTGATGTCACCCCGGCTTCTTGGCCGATCGGAATGGGTCGGGACTTTTTAGGGTGTTATGATTTGCTGCGCGACCGTCTGGAACTGATGGATCGGGCTGACCGCAATAAAGTCGCCGAGAGCATTGAGATCAACGGCCTCGACGATCCGAAACTGGCAGAGCACGTCCCCGAGCCGCTGCTGACCACCTTCCTCGAAGAGGTCGAGATGGCGCGCGAGTTGCTGCCCGCGTTTGACCATCAAGCCCTGCTCGACGGGACGCTGACACCAATCTGGTTTGGCTCGGCGATCAACTCATTCGGGGTACAGGAACTGATGAAAGGCATCGCGGATTTCGGGCCTGAACCACAGCCCCAAAAAGCCGAGCCACGCCAGATTTCACCCGATGAGGCCAAGGTCGCCGGTTTCGTATTCAAAGTGCAGGCCAATATGGATCCCAAACACCGTGACCGCGTGGCCTTCCTCCGAATGGCGTCAGGTCATTTCAAACGCGGTATGAAATTGACCCATGTGCGATCGAAAAAACCCATGGCCATCTCTAATCCTGTGTTGTTTCTGGCTTCCGACCGGGAGCTGGCGGAAGAGGCCTGGGCTGGCGATATCATTGGCATTCCAAACCACGGTCAACTTCGGATTGGCGACACACTGACCGAGGGGGAGATGCTGCGCGCAACAGGCATCCCGTCCTTCGCACCTGAGTTGCTGCAAACCGCCCGTGCAGGCGATCCAATGAAGGCCAAACATCTTGAAAAAGCACTGATGCAGTTCGCCGAAGAAGGGGCTGCGAAAGTTTTCAAGCCGGCTTTTGGCTCCGGATTTATCGTAGGTGTCGTCGGCGCGTTGCAGTTCGAAGTGCTGGCCAGCCGGATCGAGCTGGAATACGACCTGCCGGTCCGATTTGAAGCGACACAGTTCACATCCGCCCGCTGGGTATCGGGGCCCAAGGACGCCGTCGACGCGTTTGTTGCCGCCAATAAACAACATATCAGCCACGACAATGACGGCGACGTGGTGTTCCTGACCCGCCTGCAATGGGATATCGACCGGGTGGCGCGCGACTATCCGGAAATCCATCTGACCGCCACTAAAGAAATGATGGTCTAAGTGCGGTAAAGTTGACCCGTGCAGGCAACTGAGCTACATGCTCCCTCAGCTTGTGGGACACGCCCACGGCACGACGCAGGGACGCGTTGGTATCTGCGTCCCAAATATAGCAGCAACGATCTGCAACATTTGGATATGTATGACAAAGTTCACTGACCTGAAACTACACACAAAAGTTCTCAAAGCGGTTGAAGAAACCGGTTACACCCAGCCGACCCCGATCCAGGCGGGCGCAATCCCACCTGCTCTGGAAGGCAAAGACGTTTTAGGGATCGCGCAGACCGGTACCGGCAAAACCGCCGGCTTCACATTACCAATGATCAGCATGCTTAACCGTGGACGCGCGCGCGCGCGGATGCCACGCAGTCTGGTTCTGGCTCCAACGCGGGAGCTGGCCGCGCAAGTTGCTGAGAATTTCGACATCTACGCGAAGTATACGAAACTGACCAAAGCCTTGTTGATCGGCGGCGTTTCGTTCAAGGAACAAGATGCCCTGATAGATCGCGGTGTCGATGTTCTAATTGCAACCCCAGGTCGTCTTTTGGACCATTTCGAACGCGGCAAACTGATCCTGTCTGACGTCAAGATCATGGTTGTCGACGAAGCAGACCGGATGCTCGATATGGGGTTCATTCCTGATATCGAAAAGATCTTTCAACTGACGCCATTCACCCGCCAAACTCTGTTCTTTTCCGCAACCATGGCCCCTGAGATCGAGCGGATCACCAATACATTTCTTTCGGCCCCGGCGCGTATCGAAGTCGCGCGGCAAGCCACAACCTCCGATACGATAACCCAGCAGGTCTTTGAGATCCCCGGTGCCCGCCGCGACGCCCAAGCTAAAAGCAAACGTGATTTTCTGCGGCACCTAATCGACGGCGAAGGAGATGCCGTTACCAATGGTATCATCTTTTGCAATCGCAAGGTCGACGTTGATATCGTAGCTAAATCACTGAAAAAACATGGATATATCGCTGAAGCCATACATGGCGATTTAGACCAGGCGCATCGCATGCGGACACTTGACGGCTTCCGGGATGGAGATATTCGCTTTTTGGTCGCCTCGGATGTCGCTGCGCGTGGTTTGGATATTCCCAATGTCAGCCATGTTTTCAATTTTGATGTGCCCTCGCATTCGGAGGATTACGTACACAGGATCGGGCGAACCGGACGCGCTGGACGCGAAGGTACGGCAATGATGATCTCAACGCCCAAAGATGAGAAACTTCTCAAGGCGATTGAGGATCTGATCGAGACGACAATTCCGCGGGGCGATGTCGGGAGATCCGCTAAGCCCGACACCGCGACTGATAGCGTCGAAGAGGCACCAAAATCGCGACGACGCGGCCGCAAATCAGAGGCTGCGCCTGCGCAAGACATAAGCAAGGACCAGCCAGCGGAAAGTGGTACCGCCGATGCCGCGCCCGCTGAGCCTAAAGAGAGCGCGAAACCCAAGGACCCGACCCCCCGTTCGCAACGCTCTGGCCGCTCGCGCGGTGGACGTGGGCGCGGACGCAACGAGGATCGCGGCCCCAAAGTGGTCGGATTGGGCGATCATCTGCCCCAGTTTATCGCTCAAAGCTTTGCTGAGCGGCGCGACGCCGCAGCGAATACGCCAGATGCCCCGGACACACCAGCCGAGGATGCAGAAGACGCGGCAGCGATTGCGGAAAACGAATAAGCGGCAGGCGCGTCAGGCTGCCAATCTGGATATCAACACGACAACTTCCGGCTTTTTGCCAATTTCATCCTGGCACAGCTGACGCACTCTGCGGCTGACAGCCTGTTCAAGTTTTTCATCATCCAGCAGCGTCTTGTCATCTGCCCGCCCAAGCAGTGCACCGACCTCATCTTCCAAAACTTCAGCCAAAGCTGCGTTTGAGACACCACGCTCCGGCAGGCCGCGCAGCTCACACCAGGCGTCCAATAACGGCGCGTCTTCTTCGTCGATGAGAACACCAATCACAACCTGGCCGTTCAGCGCCATTCGGATGCGGTCCCGTACGACCCCATCCATAGCCCCAATTTGCACTGATCCATCCAAGTAAAGACGACCGGTTTCAACATACTCAACGATCTCAGGGCGATTACCCGACAGCGAGACCATCGTCCCGTTTGGTGCGACCACAGACGCAATTCCGGCCGCCTCCCCCAGTTTCGCGTGCTCGCGTAGCATGCGGTGCTCTCCATGCATCGGCACAAGGATCTGCGGCGCGACCAGGCGGTGCATCTCTTCCAGATCAGGCCGGTTTGCATGGCCAGAGACGTGGATGTCTTCCATTTTGTCGTCGATCACATCAACGCCAATTTCTGACAGAGCGTTGACGACCCGGCCCACCGAGACCTCGTTGCCGGGTATGGTCTTCGACGAGAACAAGAACAGATCGCCGTCTTTCAGGCTGTGGCCTTGGAATTTCCCGCGCGACAGCTGTGCCGATGCGGCGCGTCTTTCACCCTGAGAGCCCGTGGCCAGCAGCATCAGGTTTCCCCGTGGAATGTCTACCGCGGCCTCGGCGGTGACAACGGGTGGAAAGGAGTCGACGACGCCAGTTTCCAGCCCCGCCTCGACCATGCGCTTCATCGCGCGTCCCATCAAGACAACAGACCGCCCAGCGGCAGCCCCGGCCTCGGCCAAGGTTCGCACCCGCGCGATGTTCGAGGCAAAGGTCGTCGCCACAACCATTCCCTCGGCCTTTGCGACGAGGCGGGTGACTTCAGGGCCAACGCTCGCTTCAGAGCGGCCATTGTGACGCGAGAACACATTGGTGCTGTCACAGATTAGCGCTTTCACGGGCCCCAAACTGCCCCAGACCTTGCGGTCAAAGGCCTCTCCAAGCCCGGGCGTTTCGTCTATCTTGAAATCACCACTGTGTACGAGACGGCCCGCGGGCGTATCGATGATCAACGCTGAGCTTTCCGGGATCGAGTGGGAGATCGGTTGAAAACCAACTTTGAATGGACCCGCGTCGATTTGCGCAGGCATCGGATCAACGGTTGTTATTTCAGTGCCGTCAAAACCATGCTCCGCCATCTTCAGGCGGCCAATATGGGCGGTGAACTTGCGGGCATAGACCGGTGCATTCAATCGGGAATAGAGATGCGCCAAAGCGCCAATGTGATCCTCGTGCGCATGGGTGATAAAGATCGCATCCAACCGATCGGCCCGCTCCGCGATGAAGCTGATATCTGGGAAAATCAGATCAACACCGGGCGTGCTGTCCATATCGGGAAAGGAAACTCCAACATCGACCAGAATGAACCGCTCCTTCCCTTTGCGGCCATAGCCGTAAAGGTACATGTTCATGCCAACTTCGCCCGCACCGCCCAAAGGCAGATAAAGAAGCTGCTCTCCCGCCATTATTTTTCCGTTCTATTGAATGCGTTGATGACCACCAGACCATGCATGGTCAGCTCGTCCTCGAAATGGTCGAATAGGGCGTCGCCCATCGCGAATAAAGGGGCCAATCCGCCGGTTCCAACGACCGTCATCGGGCGGCCGCGTTCTTCTTTGATCTTCGCGACGATGCCATTGATCAACCCGACATAGCCCCAAAAAACGCCAGACTCCATGCACGCGACCGTATTGGTCCCGATAACCTGCTCTGGCTTGCGCACATCCACATTGGGCAAGGCTGCAGCGGCCATATGCAAGGCCTCGAGGCTCAGATTGACGCCAGGTGCGATGACCCCGCCAATATATGCCCCGTCACGCGCCACCACATCAAAGGTGGTCGCAGTGCCAAAATCGATCACGATCAGATCGCCACCGTGACGGTCAAACCCCGCAACAGTGTTGACCAAACGGTCCGGGCCAACTTGCGTGCCCGCGTCAACCCGCACGTCGACCGGCAAGTCGCACCCGTCTTTGCCCACAACAAGAGGGCGCGTGTTAAAATACCGATCAGAAAGGACGCGCAGGTTGAACACAACGCGGGGCACTGTGGAGGAGACGATCACCTCGCTGATATCGGCCTCGACTTTCTGAAAATACATCAGCGAAGACAGCCAGACATAATACTGGTCAGCGGTCCGCTGTGGCATGGTCGAGGTGCGCCAGGTCGCGATGAAGCGCGTCCCGTCCCAGATCGAGAAAACAGTATTGGTGTTGCCACAATCAATTGCCAAAAGCATTGCCAGAGTCCTCGCTCAGAAATAGATGTCGGCCGCCGGGATAGGACGCGGGCCTTGTGGTGTGTTCAAGATCAAACTCCCGTGAGCGTCAATCGTCTCAAAGATGCCAGAGATATCTTCGCGGGGCGTACGGGCCGTGATGACCTCGCCCAATCGCGCGGCCTTGTTTAGCCAGGTTTGGCGCAGAGGGGCAAAACCTTCCCGGGCGAACACGGCTTCCTGGTGGGCGAAGCTGGCGGCCAGGCCCTGAAGAAATTCGGACGCACCGAGCACCTGCCCTGTTGCTTGGCTTAAAGCTGTGGGCGCAAAGGCCGCGTCCGGAAGATCAGGTGCCGCGCAAAGATTGACCCCAATCCCAATGGACAGCCACGCCACGCCGTGGCCATCAGCCATGCTTTCCAAGAGAATACCTGCGATCTTGCCGCCATCGAGCAGAACATCATTTGGCCATTTCTGCGACAGCCGAGCCGGATCTACATATTGGCTAAGCGTCTCGAGTAATGCATTCGCCGCGAGAAAAGATCGCAGCGCCGCCTCGGCGGCGGAACCCGTGGGGCGCATCAATAAGGTCGCGGCAAAATTTCCGTTGGGATTAGACCAGGCGCGGCCCTGGCGCCCTTTGGCTGCTGTTTGACGATGCGCGAGGATCCAGGTTGGCCGGTCAAGCTGGTTGGCCAGACGCGCCGCTTCGGCCATTGTGCTGTCAACACTGTCGCGTTCAATGAAATCATAGCCCTGCGGCCAGGGCCTTTCGGGCTGCACTGGATCAGTTGGCAAGCGCGCTCGCCGCATTCAGCGCCACACCTTCGATGCCAAACAGGTTGACCACGCCAAATACCATCACCGCAGCAGAGCCCATCAAAAAGACCCATCCGACAATCGGCATCGAGCCATCCAAAGCATCGCGTTCCTCACCGAAATACATGAAGTAAATGATGCGCAGATAGTAAAATGCGCCGATAACACTGGCGATCACACCAAGCACGGCCAGCCAAACCATTCCAGCATCAACAGCGGCCTTCAAAACGTAGAACTTGCCGAAAAATCCAACCAGAGGCGGAATGCCAGCCAGGCTGAACAGCAACACCAGCATCGCCAGGGCGCGGCCCGGTTCCTGCTTGGAGTAGTTCTGCAGCGCGTCAATATCGGTGACGGGCTGGCCGTCTTTCTCCATGCTCAGGATAAAGGCAAAGGTCCCGATATTCATGGCCACGTAGATCGCCATATAGATCAGCATGGCCTGCACGCCCGCTTCGGTGCCCGAGGCCAGGCCCATCAGCGCGAAGCCCATATGCGCGATCGAGGAATAGGCCATCAGCCGTTTGATATCGCGTTGTCCGATCGCGGCAACGGCCCCCAGAAACATCGACGCCACGGACAAGAAGGCCACGATCTGGCTCCAATCGCTGACAGCGCCACCGAACGCGTCATGCAAAACGCGCGCAAACAACGCCATCGCTGCCACTTTGGGAGCGGTCGCGAAAAAGGCCGTGATCGGGGTGGGCGAGCCTTCATAGACGTCAGGTGTCCACATATGGAACGGCGCAGCAGAGACCTTGAAGGCCAGTCCCGCGGCGATAAAGACAAGTCCGAAAAGCAGCCCGAGTGAGAGGTGTTCCCCACCATGAAGCGTCGAGACGATCCCCTCAAACAGGGTCGTGCCTGCATAGCCGTAGGTCAGTGAAGCACCATAAAGCAGAAGGCCGGAGGACAGCGCGCCTAGGACGAAATATTTCAGACCCGCCTCCGTCGAACGCACACTGTCGCGGCGCAAAGCGGCGACCACGTAGAGTGAAAGCGATTGCAGCTCCAGCCCCATATAAAGCGCCATGAGATCGCCCGCCGAGACCATCATCATCATGCCGACCACGGCCAGCGCGACGAGGATTGGGTACTCGAACCGGAATAGCCCGTGCCGGGTCATGTAGTCTTGGCTCAACAGCAAGATTGCCGCGGCCGACAACAAGATCGTCACCTTTGCAAATCGCGAAAATCCGTCGTCGATAAAGGCCCCGCCAAAGGCCTCTTGGGTGCCCGAGCCACCAAAGCCGATCCAGACGGCCAGAGCCACGAAAACGCCGGCTGTGGTCCACAGGACCATTGGCGCTGTCTTGTCCTTGCCCGTGTACACAGCTGCCATCAAAGCCAGCATCGCGAAACAGGCGAGCAGGATTTCGGGAAGGGCAATGGCGATATCAGTTTGGATCATGGCTCAAACGCTCTCAGTTCTCGGCCACAGCCGTGGCAGATGCGGCATCGAGCACCGCCGTATTGTATTGATTGACCAGCGCTTCAACGCTGGGTCCGATCATGTCGATGACAAGGCTGGGATAGACGCCAAGTAGGAGCGTCATGATGACCAGGGGCGCAAAGATCGAACGCTCCCGTCCCGACATATCCGTAATCGATTTCAAACTCTCCTTGATCAGGTCACCCATGACGACCCGGCGGTAAAGCCACAAGGCGTAGGCCGCCGACAAGATCACACCCGAGGTTGCAATCACAGCAACCCAGGTGTTGACCTGGAAGATCCCCATCAGGGTCAGGAATTCGCCAACAAATCCGCTTGTGCCCGGCAACCCAACATTGGCCATGGTGAACAGCATAAAGATCATCGCGTAGGCGGGCATGCGATTGACCAAACCGCCATAGGCGTCGATCTCGCGCGTATGCATCCGGTCATAAATCACGCCAACACATAAAAAGAGCGCGCCCGATATGAAGCCGTGGCTGATCATCTGGAAGATGGCCCCGTCGATGCCCTGCTGATTGACCGCAAAGATCCCCATGGTGACATAGCCCATATGGGCCACCGAAGAATAAGCGATCAGCTTCTTCATATCGTGCTGAGCTAGTGCCACGAGCGAAGTGTAAACAATAGCGATCGCCGACAACCACAAGACCAGCGGTCCCATGATCTCCGAACCCACGGGGAACATCGGCAGGCTGAACCGCAAGAAGCCGTAGCCACCCATTTTCAGCAAGATCGCCGCCAGCACCACTGAGCCCGCCGTTGGGGCCTGTACGTGCGCATCCGGCAGCCAGGTATGCACCGGCCACATTGGCATTTTCACCGCGAAACTGGCAAAGAACGCCAGCCACATCAGGGTCTGCGCCCCGCCAATGACTTGAATTCCCAGCACCGATACTGTCTCGGTCCCGAAATTATGGGTCAGGAGGCTTGGAATATCCGTCGTGCCCGCGTCGAGATACATGCCGATCATGGCAACCAGCATCAAAACCGATCCCAACAAGGTGTAGAGGAAGAACTTGAAACTGGCATAGATCCGGTTTGCCCCGCCCCAAATCCCGATGATCAGGAACATTGGGATCAACCCCGCTTCGAAGAAGAGGTAGAACAGGATCAAATCAAGCGCGCAGAACACGCCCAGCATCAACGTCTCCAGAAGCAGGAATGCGATCATGTAGTCCTTGACCCGGTGCGTCACATCCCAGCAGGACGCGATCACCAAAGGCATCAGGAATGTCGTCAGCAAAACGAAGGTGACAGAGATCCCGTCGACACCCATTTTGTACTGCAGGCCCAGAAGCCAGTCTCTCTCTTCAACAAACTGGAACCCGGTATTGGCAGGATCAAAGCCGGTATAAACAAAGATCGATAGCAGGAACGTGGCCGATGTTGCGATCAGCGCCAGCCACTTCGCATTGCGTTGCGCAGCGCTGTCATCGCCGCGTAGGAACAAAGCCAGGATCAGCGCCGCGACCAGCGGCAGAAATGTGATAATGGAGAGGAGATTGTCCATTACTCAGCCCCTCCGGTAATGGAGACCCAAGTGACCAGCACCACGATCCCCAGAACCATCGCAAAGGCGTAATGGAACATGAAGCCCGACTGCGCCCGACCCGCGAGGCGGGTGAAAAATGGTACAACGCCCATAGACAGCCCGTTGATCGCGCCATCGATTGTCGCACCATCACCACGCCGCCACAGGAAGCCGCCAAGCCATTTGAAAAGACGCACGAAGATGACGTTGTAGAGCTCGTCGAAATACCACTTGTTGAGCAGGAAATTGTAGAGCGGTGCCTGCGCCTTGGCCAATCGTCCCGGCAACGACGGATCCTTAATGTAGAACAGCCATGCGGTGGAAAACCCGATCAGCATTGCGATAAAGGGCGAGACCTTTACCCATTTGTCCACGTAGTGGGCGTCATGCAGAACATGATTGTCAGGTGCCATGTAAATCGCGCCCTGACCCGGCTCCGGATGCGGGCCATCTTTGTGGTCACCCTTGTCACCTTCTTTGTCGGTATCGCTTGCCGCAATCGCGGCCATTCCGAGCATGGCCGGATCAACCAACGCGTGCTCTGTCCCGGAGATCCCGAAAAACTCCTCGACCTCGTGTTCCTCGCCGAAAAACGGCCCGTAAAAGACCATGCCTGAGAAAATCGCACCAACGCCCAGAACTGCCAACGGCGCAAGCATCGTGTTGGGGCTTTCATGGGCATGCTCGTGGGTATGTTTGTCGCCGCGCGCTTTGCCGTAGAAGGTCAGGAACATCAACCGCCAGCTGTAAAAGCTGGTGAAAACCGCAGCGATGACCAGCAGCCAGAACGCATAAGGCGTCCCACCCGCATAGGTGCTTTCAATGATTGCATCTTTCGACAGGAAGCCCGCAAACCCGATATGTGTCAGAGGGATGCCCACCCCAGTGATGGCGAGCGTGCCAATCATCATCGCCCAGAATGTCAGTGGAATGCGTTTGCGCAGGTCGCCGTAATTGCGCATGTCCTGCTCGTGATGCATGGCATGAATGACCGAGCCTGCGCCCAAGAAAAGCATCGCCTTGAAGAAGGCGTGTGTCAGCAAGTGGAACATCGCGACCGAGTACACACCAACGCCTGCGGCCACGAACATATAGCCCAGCTGCGAACAGGTCGAATAGGCGATCACGCGCTTGATGTCGTTTTGAACAAGCCCGACTGTGGCAGCGAAAAATGCTGTTGTCGCGCCAACGATAACGATGAATTGCTTGGCCTCTGGCGCGAACTCGATCAGCGGCGACATCCGGCAAACAAGGAAGACACCAGCCGTCACCATGGTTGCCGCATGGATCAGCGCCGAGACCGGTGTGGGCCCCTCCATCGCGTCGGGCAGCCAGGTGTGCAGGAACAGCTGGGCTGACTTGCCCATCGCGCCCACAAACAACAAGAAGGCCAGAAGGTTCGCCGCGTTCCACTCTGTCCACAAGAAGCTTAATTGCGTTTCAGCAAGCTCGGGTGCGGCGGCAAAAATGTCAGAGAAGTTGATCGAGTCGACCAGGAAAAAGATCCCGAATATCCCCAGGGCAAAGCCAAAATCGCCAACTCGGTTCACCACAAACGCTTTGATCGCCGCCGCGTTCGCGGATGGTTTTTTGTAGTAGAAACCGATCAACAAGTAGGAGGCGACGCCCACGCCCTCCCAGCCAAAGAACATCTGAACCAGGTTATCTGCCGTCACCAGCATCAACATGGCGAAGGTGAAAAAGCTCAGATAGGCGAAAAAGCGGGGTTTATAGGTGTGGCCTTCGCCGAAATGGTCGTCATGGGCCATATAGCCGAAGGAATAGAGATGCACGAGGCTGGAGACCGTCGTGATCACGATCAGCATAATGGTTGTCAGACGATCCATTCGGATCGCCCAATCGGTACTGAGCGTGCCGCTTTCTATCCAGCGCAGGATGTTGATTTGCTCGAGCGTGCCGTCAAAGGTCAGGAACACAATCCAGCTGAGCAAAGCCGACAAGAATAACAGACCGGTTGCGACCACGCAGGCGGCCTGCTCGCCGATAAATTTCCAGCCAAATCCGCAAATGAATGCACCAATCAGCGGGGCAAAGAGGATAATGGTTTCCACTGTGCTACCCCTTCATCACATTTACGTCTTCCACAGCGATCGTGCCTCGGTTGCGGAAGAAACAGACCAGAATGGCCAGGCCAATTGCAGCCTCGGCGGCGGCAACGGTCAGAACAAAGAGTGTGAAGACCTGCCCGACCAGATCGCCGGCAAAGCTGGAGAACGCCACTAGGTTGATGTTGACCGCCAGAAGCATCAATTCGATCGACATCAGGATAACGATGACATTCTTGCGGTTCACGAAGATCCCGAAAATGCCAATGACAAACAACGCCGCCGCCACGGTAAGGTAGTGTTCAAGTCCGATCATAACGCATCTTTCGTATCGAATTGGATCTGTATCATTGGAACCAGCCTCCGGTCGCAGACGCGGCTCCGGTCGTACCAACGCCGCCACCCAAGCCATGCACGGCATCGACGGGCGAGTAACCCAGCACGACAAGCTGCACCAGCATCAGTGACAGAAAGCCGAATATGACGATCTTTTTGCTCACAGCCCCTGCCCTGGTTTGACATCCTTGAGTTCCATTTGCTCGGCCGGATCACGGTAAATCTGGCTGAGAATATTCTGGCGTTTGATATCTACGCGGTGGCGCAGGGTCAGAACAATCGCACCAATCATCGCAACCAGCAGGATCAGTCCGGCGGCCTGGAACAGGTAGATGTATTTCGTGTAGATGAGCTGGCCCAAGGCGGCCGTATTGTGCACATCGCTCGGGTCCGGAGCGACCGCATCTCGCAAGGCCGCCGCCTCCTCTGCGCTGCTCCAAACCCCAAAAACAATCGCCAGTTGCATCAGCAAAATAAGGCCAATCAGACCTGCTAAAGGCACGAATTTAGCAAGCTCGCCGCGTAGCTCTGCGAAATCTACGTCCAACATCATGACAACGAACAGGAACAGAACGGCGACCGCGCCCACGTAGACGATGATCAGAAGCATCGCCACGAATTCTGC
This sequence comes from Pseudomonadota bacterium, assembly GCA_039193885.1. Lineage (GTDB taxonomy): Bacteria > Pseudomonadota > Alphaproteobacteria > Rhodobacterales > Rhodobacteraceae > Litoreibacter. The sequence continues at coordinate 137,577 of JBCCWL010000007.1, read as the reverse complement.
GCCCAAAAGCACAAACAAGCCGGCTGAACTGAGGAAGGCCAGGATCAACCACAAAACCGAGTGGACTGGGTTGCGGCTGACAACAACGAGAAAGCCGGCCGTGACGACCGTAATCGCGAAAAGATAAAAGGCGAAATCGGCGAACCCCATTACGCGTCTCCTTCTTGCGGCGCGTCCAGCACCTCGGTTGCAAGCTCCATCGCTTTGCTCATCGCGGGCACGCCCCCAAACATTGCCGCCTGGGCGATCGTTTCAGCGATCTGCTGCTTGGTGGCACCGGCTTCGACCAGATGGCGCACTGTGATCCGGATCTGGCTTTCGGCCTGCGCGCCCTGGATCGTCAACCCCGTCAAGGTCAGCAAAAGTCGCGTCTTGGCATCCAGCCCATCGGGATTAAACGTCTGACCGATCATGCTTTCCATCATGTCTGACGACATGGTTGGCATCATGTTTTCAAACCCTTTTGGCGTGAAAGCCTCGAGCGCAGGATTCATCGCCTTGGCCATATCCTGGCCCATGCGCATCATCGCTTCGAATGGATTGGAAGCTTCGGTCATCTGTAAGGTGCGTCCATTTCCAAGTTGCGTGCGATCTCGGCTTCCCATCGCTCGCCGTTTTCCAGAAGCTTTGACTTATCGTAAAACAGTTCTTCGCGGGTCTCGGTCGCGAACTCAAAATTTGGACCTTCGACAATCGCATCGACCGGGCAGGCTTCCTGACAGAAGCCACAGTAGATGCATTTCGTCATATCGATATCGTACCGCGTCGTGCGTCGGGAGCCGTCATCGCGCGGCTCTGCATCAATCGTGATGGCTTGTGCCGGGCAGACCGCTTCGCAAAGCTTGCATGCAATGCACCGCTCTTCGCCGTTAGGGTAACGGCGCAACGCATGCTCACCGCGAAACCGGGGGCTCAGCGGGCCTTTTTCATGCGGGTAGTTGATCGTGGCCTTGGGTGCGAAGAAATACTTCAATCCCAGACGCATGCCTTGCCAGAAATCAAGTAGCAGAAAGTATTTGGCAAATCGGCTGATACTTACGCTCATACAGGTTCTCCCTCAGATTTGGCGCTGTCCCAGCGGCGTTGATAGTCGCTTTGCAGCACCCCGCCACGGGCTTTGGCCGCAGTCTTTTCGATTTCATAGTAGAGATAGACCTGCCCCTCGGGGAACCGGTCGCGCAGGTGCAGACGCACGCCGCGTTCTGCCGCATCCGGCAGATCCAGAGCAGGGGCAACATCGGGGTTCTTCGGCAGCGCCTTGCACGCTTCGACAACGCACTGGCACCGGCGCTTCCAGAAGGTCCAGACCAGTTCAGGATTGAACTGATACATGCCGTGACCCACCCATCCGTTCATCCCATTGGCCGAGACAAACCGGCCTTCGGGCTTGAGCATCAGATTGATGTTCTCGAGCGCCTGCGGGACGTTGAAGACATGCTCGATTGTGCCACCGTCGAAGATGAAATCGAACTGGCCGTGCAGATCTTCGGGCACCGGTAGGTTTAGGTCTTGCTCAATCGAGGGGCCTTCATAGCTGGCAAAATCCATCGTCTCGATCTTGCCAAACCCCAGCCTGTCAAAGAGCGTCTCCGAAAAGCCGTCTTCCTGAACAAAACTGTCCAGATCCTCGTCAAATCCAGCAGTGCGCAAGCTGCGTAGGTAATGTTTGCGAAACCGTGGTTGGACCTTGAAATTCTGACGGCCCAGCATCAACGACCGGCCCTTGGGCGAGAACCGGGTCGACAAGGCCACAAGCTGGCAGAACAAGGTACAATCAACGCCCATATCGCCGGCTACCCTCCCACAGCCCAGCGGGCATAGGCCCCGCCGAACGCGCCATATTGCGCAAAGAACGCCACGATCACCACCCAGGCAAGGCTGAACGGCAAGAACACTTTCCACCCTAGACGCATCAGCTGGTCATAGCGGTAGCGCGGGACGATGGCTTTGACCATCGCGAAGAGGAAGAAGAAGAATGCCATTTTGCCGACCATCCAAAAAGGTCCGTCGGGCAGGAATGGGAACGGGGACAACCACCCCCCAAAGAACAGCAGCGAAATCAGCGCGCACATCAGGAAGATGGCGATATATTCGCCGGCCATGAACAAAAGGAACGGGGTCGAGGAATATTCCACCTGATATCCCGCAACCAATTCCGATTCCGCCTCTGGCAAGTCGAAAGGCGGCCGGTTGGTCTCAGCCAAAGCCGAGATGAAGAACAGGAACACCATCGGCAGATGCGGCAACCAGTACCAGTTGAAAAACCCGTAATCGCCATCTTGCGCACGCACGATATCGCCGAAGTTGAGCGATCCTGTCGAGAGCACCACGCCAATGATAATCAGCCCGATTGAGACCTCATAAGAAATCATCTGTGCCGCGGATCTCAGCGATCCGAGAAACGGGTATTTGGAGTTCGACGCCCAGCCCCCCATGATCACGCCGTAGACCTCAAGGGACCCGATGGCGAAGATGTACAGGATCGCGACGTTCAGATCTGCCAAAACCCAAGTGTCTGAGAATGGGATCACCGCCCAGGAAATCATCGCCAAGACAAAGGCCACCAATGGAGCCAGCATAAACACGGTCTTGTCAGCACCCGCCGGAATGACGATCTCTTTGACGACGTATTTCAGCGCGTCTGCAACGGTTTGCAAAAGACCAAATATTCCAACGACATTTGGTCCACGTCGCATCTGCACAGCTGCCCAGATTTTCCGGTCGCCATAGACGAGGAACAGCAGGCTGATCATTACAAATGCTATAACCGCAAGACACTGCGCGACAATGATCAGCGCGATCCCTGGCCCGGTTGCTAGAAACTCACTCATTCATAGGTCCCCTACACCGTCGGCGTGCCGTTTTCGACACAGGCGAAAACCACACTATCCGCGTCAATGACGTTCGTCCCTTCCGGGCGTGTCTTCGAGAGCGTGTAAACCGCATCACCCCGCCATATACCACCCTCTTGATCTACTTTTCTGCGTAAGTGGCGCACATACCCGTACCCTTCATCCAACGCATATTGTGCAGCGGCGCAATCTGCATAGGCTTGGACCTGTTCGATCACTGTGATCCCCGACAGTGCAACCTGAACAGAGACCAGATCGCGGCCGAGATTGTCGACGCTTACCCCCTGATAGTCCAGTGGCCCGTCCTGGGACACTGCAGTACAGGCCGTCAGGCTCCCTGCGGCAAGAAAGGCGGCCTGACGCATCATTCCGCCGCCACTTTGGAGGACAGCCTGTCCTTCGCGCCAGCCGAAAGCTCCGCCATCAAAGCCGAGGCGCGCGCGATCGGGTTACTTAAATAGAAATCTGGAACCGCTGTGCCGAATGCGGCCGTGTTCATGCGCCCTTTCGGTACCGGCGCGATTTCGTTTTCGGCCACGACGTCGATTTCGCGCAGATGTGGAACCTCCGCGACCAGGGCATTGCGCAGCTGCGCCAAGCTGTCAAATGGCAACGTCGCCCCAAGCTCGGCTGAGAGCGCCCGCAAAATCGCCCAATTCTCTTTTGCCTCGCCAGGTGCAAAGCCCGCGCGAAGCGCAAGCTGGGGACGTCCTTCGGTATTGACGAACAGGCCCTGCTCTTCGGTGTAGGCGGCACCAGGCAAAATGATATCTGCGCGATGTGCGCCCCGGTCGCCATGGCTGCCCTGATAGATCACGAAAGCGCCTTCTGGCACGTCGCCCTCATCTGCTCCCAGATTATAGATAACTTCGGCCTCAAGCGCCTGCGAAATCCCGCCCTCGCAGGTTGCGTTGATGTCCATGGCCCCAACGCGACCGGCCGCCGTATGTAAAATCAGGAGGCTGGATTTCGTGCTGTCGGCAAGTGCAATCGCGCCAGCCAAAACAGCCTCGCCATCAGTGCGCATCAACGCCGCCTGCCCCACGATGATAACGGAAGCTTTGTCCGCAACGCTGCTGTGATCGCGCCCAAGAAGCTCGGAAATCGCGTCCGGTCCATCACCTAAATCATTGTATTCATAAGTTAAATCAACTTTTGGACCAATTACGCCGATTTGAGCCCCCTGCGTCCATGCTTTGCGGATTCGGGCATTTAAAACCGGTGCTTCGACCGCCGGGTTTGCGCCAATCAGCATGACGGCCTGCGCCGCGTCAATGTCTTCGACCTTAGCCGTGCCTACATAGGCTCCGCGGTTTCCTGCAGGCAGCTTTGCACCATCCGTACGGCACTCAACGACACCGCCTTGGCCTTCAATCAGCTGTTTGAGTGCGTAGGCAGCCTCAACCGGGGCGAGGTCACCAACCAGCCCGGCCACGCTTTTGTCTGACATCGCTTTTGCGGCGGCGGACAGTGCTTCCGGCCAGCTGGCTTTGCGCAGCTTACCGTCTTCGCGAATATAGGGCGTATCTAAACGCTGCCGACGCAGCCCATCCCACACGAAACGGGTTTTGTCCGAGATCCATTCCTCGTTCACACCATCATGGTTGCGCGGCAGGAACCGCATCACTTCACGACCTTTCGTGTCGATCCGAATGTTGCTGCCCAGCGCGTCCATTACATCGATGCTTTCTGTCTTTGTCAGCTCCCAGGGGCGGGCCGTAAAGGCGTAGGGCTTTGAGGTCAGCGCACCCACCGGGCAGAGGTCTATGATATTACCTTGCAGGTTAGAATTTAGCGTCTCACCCAAATAGGAGGTGATTTCTGCGTCCTCCCCGCGTCCGGTTTGACCCATTTGTGTGATACCAGCCACTTCGCTGGTGAAGCGCACACAGCGCGTGCAGGAAATGCAACGCGTCATGTGGGTTTCTACCAAAGGTCCCAAGTCCAGATCCGTTGACGCCCGTTTTGCTTCCCTAAAGCGCGAGAAATCAACACCATATGCCATAGCCTGGTCTTGCAGATCGCATTCCCCGCCCTGATCACAGATTGGACAATCCAGCGGATGGTTGATCAGCAGAAACTCCATGACGCCTTCGCGCGCTTTCTTGACCATGGGCGAGTTGGTTTTCACCACGGGCGGAGCACCTTCGGGACCAGGACGCAAATCCTTGACCTGCATGGCGCAAGACGCAGCGGGCTTTGGGGGGCCACCGACAACTTCGACCAGACACATCCGACAATTCCCTGCGATCGTCAGGCGCTCGTGATAGCAGAACCTTGGGATTTCAATCCCCGCTTCTTCACAGGCCTGTATCAACGTCAGTCGCGGATCAACCTCGACTTCCATATCGTCAATGATGATTTTTCGCAGGTCAGCCATGCGTCAGTTCTCTCTCAGCAGAACGCCAATTTGGGAATTGCGTTCGATTTCTGTTCGACCGACCGCGCAATAGCTGGCCGGTTCTTGCATCTTCACACCTTTGGACACCAGATAGGCGCGCGCCTTTTCGCGGACGCGTGCCTTGTCGGTCTCGCTGTCGAGATAGGCATCAATCTCTGAATCCGAATATCCCAATGCGCGGGCCTGATTGTAGAGGCCACGCGCATAGCCATAGGCCCGGAGAAATCTCGGGCTGATCGATGTGCAGTTCTTGCGCAGCGCATCGCCAATGGCGACGATCACCAAACCACGTTCGATTGGCTTGTGATCTTTCAGCGCCACGCGGGCGTCCGCGATCGCAGGTGTTGCGATCATAGCAAGGGCAAGGGCCAATGGGCGGATCATCATGTCAATTCCTCCTGCTGGGTCTGACGTTCATGCATATGTGCACTATTCAGATAGTCCCATCCGAAGGCATTTTCGCTATCTCCGTGTTCACGCCTTGTGTCGAGACGTTTCAATCCCTCCTCCAGGCTGGGCATATGACCTATTGGAACCCACCACATAACGAAATGCATCTCTATCTTTGCGAACCAATCGGCCCGGCGATCGTAAAACTTCTTGTGAACCGTGTTCCACACGAAGGATTTCAAGCTGTGCACGTCTTCCCAAACGGTCAGGTTTGGAACAAGGCGCGGATTGCCGTTGATGAACGTGCCGGTATTGCCGGCGGAACCTTCCGTCTCGGCCATGGCCACAAAGCCCGGCATCCGTTTGCCCAGCGCATTGATCCGGTCGATATTATCAATAAATTCGGCCACGCGCGGATCACCGATATCATGGCGCAATAGCCCAATATTGAGCTCGGCGAGGTGATATCCATCCGGTTGTCTCATCAGCGAATTGTGCACCGCCCTGTGAAAATCAAATCGTCGCCGTTTTGCGTAAACGCCCAATCGTCGGTCAGCGGGTCAATGTCCCATTCAGTGTCCGATCCGCCAAACTTCAGCAAACAGTAGGACGTGGCCTTATGGCGCACACTTTCACGCACATCCTCGACGGAGGCCCCGTCCGCATCGACGTTGATCTCAATGTCGCGCGGGTCGTTTCCGAAGCTCAGTTTGGCTCTGTACGGCAGCTCAACACCCGATTCCGCGTTTCGGGCGGGATTGCGGTTACCGCCACACGCAGCAAGCCCACAAATCAACGTGCCAAGAACAAGGGCTCTGATCATGTCCGCCTCCTCGAGCGCGCCGGTGCAATCCCGCGCAAACCTTTGCGCCAAAAATCAACCGCGATAGTGGCAGCTCCCAGCGCCAAAAGACCGGCACAAATGTAGCTCCATCCGGGCGCAAGATTGGCCGAGGCTGCGATATGGGTGAACCAGGCCGGAACGAACGCGACAAACATCACTGCGATCCCCGCCAACAGGCTCAATCCGCCATCCCAGATGCGTTTCAGAAAGCCCATCTAATGCGCCCCCAAGAGTGTGTGCGCATCCGAAGAATTGCTTGTCAGAGGCCGCTGAACACGGGCCGATAACGCTGCGACCACACGTGCGTGGGTCGTTACGCAAGATGCACCACAGAAGTCCATAAATTGTACATGCAAGGCGTGTGAGCACTCAAAAGCTTGCCCACGCCGAGCCTGTCTAAGGTTTGGAGCACGCGCTACCATTACACCTACTCCGCCGCGACCAAGCCGCGCTTGTGTTTGATCCGGTCCTCGATCTCGTCGCGGAAATTGCGGATCAGACCTTGTATCGGCCAGGCGGCCGCATCCCCCAGGGCGCAGATCGTGTGACCCTCCACTTGCTTGGTTACGTCGAGCAACATGTCGATCTCCTCGACATCTGCCTCACCCCTCACCAGCCGGTCCATGACCCGCATCATCCAGCCGGTGCCTTCGCGACACGGCGTGCACTGGCCGCAGCTTTCATGTTTGTAGAATTTCGACAGCCGCCAGATCGCTTTGATGATATCGGTAGATTGGTCCATCACGATAACCGCGGCCGTACCCAGGCCGGACCGCTGTTCGCGCAGATAGTCGAAATCCATGATCGCCTCGCGCATATTCTCGCCGCGAATACAGGGCACCGAAGACCCGCCCGGGATCACCGCTTTGAGATTGTCCCAACCGCCCCTGATGCCGCCGCAATGCTTGTCGATCAGCTCCTCAAAGGTGATCGACATGGCCTCCTCGACGACGCATGGGGTGTTCACATGGCCCGAGATCGCGAAAAGCTTCGTGCCCGCATTGTTGGCTCGTCCGAAACTAGCAAACCAATCCGCCCCACGCCGCAAAATGGTGGGTACGACGGCGATGCTTTCGACATTGTTTACTGTGGTCGGGCAGCCATACAAACCCGCACCCGCCGGAAACGGCGGCTTCATCCGCGGCATACCCTTTTTGCCTTCAAGGCTTTCCAACAGCGCTGTTTCCTCGCCGCAGATATACGCGCCGGCCCCGTGATGCAGATAGAGATCGAAATCCCAACCGGATTTGGCAGCATTCTTCCCCAAAAGCCCGGCGTCGTAACACTCGTCAATTGCGGCCTGAAGCGCCTCTTTTTCGCGAATGTATTCGCCGCGGATATAGATATAGCAGGCGTGTGCATTCATCGCGAAACTGGCGATCAGACAGCCTTCGATTAATGTATGCGGATCATGGCGCATGATCTCGCGGTCTTTGCAGGTCCCCGGCTCGGATTCATCCGCATTGACCACCAGATAAGCCGGCCTTCCGTCACTTTCCTTCGGCATGAAGGACCACTTGAGGCCGGTGGGAAAGCCCGCACCGCCGCGACCGCGCAATCCACTGGCTTTCATCGTATCGATGATGCTATCGCGCCCGGCTTTGACCAGTCTATCTGTGCCATCCCAATGCCCGCGCGCCTTGGCACCTGCGAGCGTGCGATCGTGCATTCCGTAGAGATTGGTAAAGATCCGATCTTTATCTTCCAGCATCTGCGTCAGCTTTCCTTGTCACTCTGGCGTCGCCGCCAGATCAAAAATGTCTCAATCAGCGCCCAGGCGAACAACGCCAGCGCCACAAGGTCGAAAAACGCCATGGTCCGATTGGACCACCCGTAGATCGACCCGAAGGCTTGAACGCCGATATAGGCAAGCCCGGTCGCCGCGATCACCAATGCGATGATCCTCCCTCGCGGCGTACCGGACTTGCCCTTCTCAACGCTCAAACGACTTTATCCTCAATACACGTCCCCCTTCTTGACGCGGCTTGAGAACTCCGTCGCCTCCCCTTTGGCCAAAGTCTTGGCCTGATCTATCCAGCCGTCTCGTTCGATCCGGCCTTTGAACTTCAACCGGTCGTCGACCCATTCAATTTCCTTCTTGCGCCAGCCGGCAATCTGGTCGAAATGCCAAACGCCCATCTCGTTAAGTGTGCCTTCCAGCTTCGGACCAACGCCTTTGATCTGCTTGAGATCGTCACCGGTTCCACCGCGGGGCTTGTCCAAAAGATCTGGTTTGCCATCCTTTGCGACCGGTTTCTTGGCAGCTGTTTTGGGTGCCGGAGATGTTTTGGCTTCTGTTTTCCTTGCCGCAGGTTTCTTGGCGGCGGGTTTAGGTTTTGCAGCCGGTTCTGGGGCCGGGGTCGCGGCGGCAACGCTGGCGGCGGCGGATGCCACGCTCGCAGGTGCCGCGGCCAGTGGCTTGGTTGATGTCGCCGCACCGGGTACTTTTGCTTCGATAACAGCTTCATTCGGCCCCGGCAGTCCGCGGCAGAACGCCCAGGACAAACATGCCCAGGCGATGACTGCTGCAACAAGACCGAAAAACACTGCGCCAGCTATGGCAAAGTCAGCCAATAGCCACAACATTGCGCCAATCAGGACGCCGCCTAAACCTGCGATCAGCAAACAGCCGATGACGCAAGTCAATCCTCCGGAATTTTGGTTCATTGTCTTCAACTCCCTGTCCATTCTTCCTTATTTCAGTTTGCTTGCTGAAATATCTCCAGCTTCAGCTCCCATCTTTAGCAAGCGTCTTGGCTTGCTTGATCCAATTGTCACGTTCTATCCGCCCTTTGAATTTCAAGCGGCTATCCACCCAAGCGATATCTGCCGTCTTCCATTTGGCAATCTGGTCGAAATGGAAAAAGCCCATGTCGTTGAGCACGCCTTCGAGTTTCGGCCCAACACCTGAGATCAGCTTCAGATCATCGGCACCACCGTCCCGTGCTTCTTTCAACTGTTCCGGACCCGGACCTTCCACTGGACCCGCGTCAGCCGCAGAAGCACCCGTCTTGGGTGCAGCTGCCTTGGCGGTCGGTTTTGGCGCAGATTTTTTCGCCACCGATGGTTTTGGTTTTGTAGCCGTCTTGCCCTGCCATGGGGTCAACAGCGGCACTTCGGTGCCATCTATGCGCTTCACCGTGTCGCCGATATCCGTGGCCAGCGCGGCCGACGCGTTATAGGCGGGCTTGGACGCTTCATACTGTGTAAGCGAGGTTAAGCCAGAAGCAGGTTCGGCAGCGAAGCGTCCATTCTGAGGTCCGGGAACCGGTACGTCGCCCACCGCCAATTCGTCCAGAAGCTCTCCCATCCGGGCCGCCGTCAAATCCTCGTAATAATCCTTGCCGATCTGGGCCATGGGCGCATTGGCGCAGGATCCCAAGCACTCGACCTCTTCCCAGCTGAACTTCCCGTCTTCTGACAACGTATGCGGTTCTTTGGCGATCTTCTCCTGACAGACCGAGACCAGATCTTCAGCACCACAGATCATGCAAGAGGTGGTGCCGCAAATCTGGATATGCGCAACCGAGCCCACGGGCTGCAGCTGGAACATGAAATAAAACGAGGCCACTTCCAGAGCGCGGATATAGGCCATGCCCAGCATCTCGGCGATATGTTCAATCGCCGGGCGGGTCAGCCAGCCCTCTTGCTCCTGAGCACGCCACAATAGCGGAATAATCGCCGAGGCCTGACGCCCCTCAGGGTATTTGGTGATCTGCCCTTCCGCCCAAGCCTGATTGGCGGGCGTGAATGCGAAAGCATCGGGTTGCTCGTGGTAGAGACGGCGTAGCATTATCGATCAATCTCCCCAAACACGACGTCCATCGTGCCGATAATCGCGCTGACATCGGCCAGTTGGTGGCCTTTGCACAGGTAATCCATAGCTTGAAGGTGCAAGAACCCCGGCGCGCGCAGTTTCGCGCGGTAGGGTTTGTTGGTGCCGTCGGCCACAAGGTAGACGCCAAATTCGCCCTTGGGGGCCTCAACGGCGGCGTAAACCTCACCCTCGGGCACGTGGAAGCCTTCGGTGTAGAGTTTGAAATGGTGGATCAGCGCCTCCATCGAGGTCTTCATCTCACCACGGCTGGGCGGGGCCATTTTGCCGCGCGCCATCACATCGCCCTGCCCTTCTGGGGCCCGAAGCTTGGTGATCGCCTGCAGGATGATCGAGGTGGATTGGCGCATCTCTTCCATCCGGCACAGATAGCGGTCGTAACAATCGCCATTTTTGCCAACGGGCACCTGAAACTCGAACTCGTCATAGCACTCATAGGGCTGCGCACGGCGCAAATCCCATGCCAGTCCAGAGCCGCGCACCATGACGCCCGAAAAGCCCCAATCGAGGATGTCTTTTTCTGAGACGATCCCAATGTCGGCGTTGCGCTGCTTAAAGATCCGGTTGTCGGTCAACAGCCCGTCGATATCTGCGATGACGCGTGGAAATTCATGGGCCCATTGCTCAATGTCATTTAGCAGATCATCCGGCAGATCCTGATGCACGCCACCAGGTCGGAAATAGGCCGCGTGCAGTCGGGCCCCGCAGGCCCGCTCATAGAACACCATCAGCTTTTCACGCTCTTCAAAGCCCCAAAGCGGCGGGGTCAAGGCCCCCACATCCATGGCCTGTGTGGTGATGTTCAGCAGGTGGTTGAGGACCCGGCCGATCTCGGAATAGAGCACGCGGATCAGTGAGGCACGGCGTGGAACCTCGGTCTTTGTCAGCTTCTCAATAGCCAGGCACCAGGCATGTTCCTGGTTCATCGGGGCCACATAATCAAGCCGGTCGAAATACGGCAGGTTCTGCAGATAGGTGCGGCTTTCCATCAGCTTTTCGGTGCCACGATGCAGCAAGCCGATATGAGGATCGCACCGTTCGACGATCTCGCCGTCAAGTTCGAGAACCAGACGCAACACGCCATGTGCCGCCGGATGCTGAGGCCCGAAATTGATGTTGAAGTTGCGGATCTTCTGCTCACCCGTCAACGCGTCGCGGGACCCGTCATCATAGGTGTTGGTGCGAATATCGCCGTCCATCATGCGGAGGTTCCTTCAGAGTCCAAAGCCAGCGGCTCCATTGTTCGAAACACCTTGGTCAAAAGCTTCCAAGAGCCATCCACCCGAACGAAGCCCAGATGGTCTTCATAGCGACGCGGCGGTACGTCGACCCATAGATGCACGCGCGCAATCTCGCCGCCCGCAACATCCACGCTCAGAATTCCGCGCGAGACCTCACCCGGGAAGGCGGAGCGGGCTTTGACGCGCTCCAGATAGGCGTCCTTGTCCCAGTGTTGCGCAGTTCCATCCGCGGAAATCTCGGTCATGAAAAACCGATCATGGCAAATATCTTCGAAAATCTCGGGACGGGCAAAATACACGCCGTTGCAATAGGCTTCGGCAAGGGCGAGGACGGCGTCCTCGGCAGAAACGACAGCATCCATCATTGATCCAGCTCCTTGCGCAGCTTCGCCCTGTGGGACTGAACTACAACTAGGGTCGTCAAAATCGGTCCGTAAATGAGAGAGAAGGCAGCGAGCGCGGCCGAAAGAAGCCAGAGCAGCTGCAACAATGACACGTTCTGAAATTCGAGCGGCAAGCTCTCCATCAAGAGGCCTCCTCGCCCTTCTCATCGCCGGGTAGGATGTATTCAGCACCCTCCCAAGGCGACATGAAATCAAACTGGCGGTACTCCTGGACCAGGCTGACGGGTTCGTAGACCACGCGCTTTTCGGCTTCATCATAGCGCAGCTCAACATAGCCCGTTGTCGGAAAGTCTTTGCGCAGCGGATAGCCGCGGAACCCGTAATCAGTCAAAATTCGGCGCAAATCGGGGTGGCCCGAAAACAAAATCCCGAACATGTCAAAAATCTCACGCTCAAACCAGTTGGCCGACGGGAACTGCTCGATAATCGAAGGCACAGTTTCATCATCGCGGATTGCCATTTTTACCCGGATGCGCTGGTTCTGATACATCGACAGGTAGTGGTAGACCACGTCAAAACGCGCCGAGCGCGACGGATGGTCAACCCCCGTGATATCGACTAAAGTGCTGAACCGGCAATTGCTATCGGTTTTGAGAAATTCGGTGAAGGACACAAGCGAGGACGGCGCGATATTGATCGTCAGCTCACCATTGGCGATCTCGGTGGTCAAAACACAATCGGGTCGTTTGACCTCGATGTCAGTGCACAGGTCCTGAAGCGCGTCACTCATCGTACGATCGTCCCGGTGCGTCGGATGCGTCGTTGAAGCTGTAAAATACCGTACAGCAACGCCTCTGCTGTCGGCGGGCATCCTGGCACATAAAGATCAACCGGCACGATCCGGTCACAGCCTCGGACAACCGAATAGCTGTAATGGTAATACCCGCCGCCATTGGCGCAAGAGCCCATGGATATGACGTAGCGCGGCTCCGGCATCTGGTCATACACTTTGCGCAACGCAGGTGCCATCTTGTTTGTTAGCGTGCCTGCAACAATCATCAGATCAGACTGGCGCGGACTGGCCCGGGGCGCGGTGCCAAATCGCTCAAGGTCGTAGCGCGGCATCGAGGTGTGCATCATCTCGACAGCACAACAAGCCAAACCAAATGTCATCCAATGCAGCGAACCGGTGCGCGCCCAGTTGATAATGTCATCGGTCGAGGTCAGTAAAAACCCCTTGTCCTGCAATTCGGCGTTCAGCGCTTTCGTGGAGACCTCTTTGTCGGCCCCTGCGGTCGCGGCTACTCCCATTCCAGAGCTCCTTTTTTCCACTCATAGGCAAACCCGATCGTCAAAACCGCCAGAAAAATAATCATCGACCAGAAGCCAAGCAAACCAACATCCTTGAATGCCACAGCCCAAGGAAACAAAAACGCCACCTCCAGATCGAAAATGATGAACAGAATCGAGACCAGATAAAACCGCACATCAAACTTCATGCGCGCGTCATCGAACGCATTAAATCCGCACTCGTATGCGCTGACTTTTTCTGGGTCGGGATTGCGCACCGCCACCACAACAGCGGCCAGAATCAAGACGAGGCCGAGCGCTATGGCCAGCCCAAGAAAAATCAAGATGGGCAGGTAGTCGCGTAGAAGTTCTTCCACGTCTGTCTCCTTCTTGCATGCAACATGTAGGTAGCACGCTCTGTTGGCTAAGCCATGTTTACGCGCCGGGCTTAGAGGCGTCAACCGAGCCGGGCCATATGACTCAAGCCCTTAGCGAATGATTTTCCGCCTCTTTCGACAGATTTGCAAACACGCGCAGGCGCGAATTTATGCGTTGCTAATTCTTTCACGCAATGGCAAGCGGTAGGCGCATAAAAGTTTCAAGAATCGATTGAATTTATCGATCCAGAAGGCGCAAGAATTTCAAAAGGGTGCAAAGCCCGAGCAGGAAAGTTTACAGGCAACCATCAGATGGCTCCCGACAGGTATTATTCGCTCGATTTTCTTCGAGGCATTGCTGCTTTGTCCGTCGCAGTGGGTCACTATGCGATTGATGGAATTGTCCCGATCGACGGGGTGATCAGCGAGGCTTACCAAACCGGATTTATCTCGAACTTTTCTTTCATCTACGCTGTTGATTTCTTTCTTGTACTGAGTGGGTTCATTCTGGCGCACAGCTACTTTGAGAGCATGAATCTATCGTTAAAAGACTTTGCGTTACGCAGGTTCTTTCGCATGTATCCCCTGCACCTTCTGACATTGCTTGCGACGGTAGTGATTTTCCTAGCGCTCGGCCTCAAGGTGGAGCCCGAGGCCTTCCTGATACACCTGTTTTTCGTGCAAAACATGGGGCTGGGGCCAGGTGGGTTGCCCTTGAACACACCGGCCTGGACGATCTCGGTCGAATTTTGGATCAATATAGGTGTTTTTTCGGCCCTGTTGCTGATCCGGCCGCGACGCCTTTGGCATTTGGCGGCGATGGGGCTGGTCGCCATGGCGTGCTACAGCCTCATCTTGCTGCTGTCGGGCCATATGAACGTCAATAGCCACGACTATAAAGGTTTTGTGAACTCGGGACTGATCCGCTGTCTTGCCGATTTTCTACTCGGTGTGGTGACCTACAAGCTCTATCTAAAAACCCTTGGGTGGCGGCCGCACACGGCGATCACATGTGCAGTCTGTGCTGCCTTTGCCAGCATCATTTTGTTTTTGCCGGGTCAGTCGCTACTGGGCTTCCTGACACCTGTCGTGTTTTGTTTGGTAGTATTCGTCGCAGCCCATGGTGAGGTTACGACCGCACCGCTGACGCGGCGGATGGCGTTGTTGGGAAGTATCTCTTTTTCAATCTATCTTGTGCATCACCCGGTCATCACCATTTTCCGCGAAATCGGGATCGAAAAGACTTGGGGGGCTGGGATGATATACCTGGTGATCGTATTGGGCCTGTCAATCCTGAGTTTTCGGTATTTCGAGCGCCCTGTCTACAAAGGCGCTCTTGCGCGAACTGCAAAGCTGCGCGCCCGAACACCCAAGAAAGCCGGAAGCGAGGGCCGCCCCGAAGCCCAGTCAGGCGACCCAGTGGCGACCCCCGCGCCGATGGCATAACGCACGCCTGGGTTCAAACCGACGCACCTCCCGCCGCCCGGGCCTGACCCCCGAGATGCAATTCCCTCTACCGCTCTGGCGCTAAACCTGCTCTACTTGTGAGCAAACAAAACCAAAAACAGAGCAGCCATATGGCCAATGATCTTCTGTCCGCTGCCGGACCCGATACCTATGATGCCTCCGACATCGAAGTGCTCGAAGGTCTTGAACCTGTTCGCAAACGTCCAGGCATGTATATCGGCGGCACAGATGAGCGCGCGCTTCATCATTTGGTGGCTGAGGTTCTCGACAATTCTATGGATGAGGCGGTTGCAGGCCACGCCAACCGGATCGAAGTTGAATTGCATGACGACCACGCCGTCACCATCCGCGACAACGGCCGCGGCATCCCGATCGATCCGCACCCGAAATTTCCCGAAAAATCCGCGCTGGAGGTGATCTTGTGCACGTTGCATGCCGGTGGCAAGTTCTCCGGTAAGGCATATCAGACATCGGGCGGCTTGCACGGCGTCGGGGCTTCTGTGGTCAACGCGTTGTCCGACAGCATGGTTGTGCAAGTGGCGCGCGACCGCGAGCTGCATGAACAAAGGTTCTCGCGCGGGATCCCGCTGGGGCCTGTGCAAAAGATCGGTGCCGCGCCAAACCGCCGGGGCACCACCGTGACCTTCCACGCGGATGCCGAGATCTTTGGCGCGCATCGGTTCAAACCGGCACGCCTGTTCAAATCCATCCGATCGAAGGCCTATCTGTTTTCGGGCGTTGAGATTCGCTGGAAATCCGCCATCGATGACGGCGAAACACCAACTGAGGCCAGTTTTCATTTCCCCGGGGGGTTGGCCGATTACTTGCGCGAAACCTTGGGTGAGGCCTCAACTTATGCAGACCAGCCGTTTTCGGGCACGGTTGATTTTCAGGAGAAATTCAACTCGCCGGGCAAAGTGGAATGGGCAATCAACTGGACGCCCGCGCGCGATGGCTTCATCCAGAGCTACTGTAACACGGTCCCAACACCCGAAGGCGGCACCCATGAAAGCGGGTTCTGGGCCGCGATCCTCAAAGGCATCAAAGCCTACGGGGAGCTTGTGTCGAACCGGAAGGCCAGCCAGATCACCCGTGAGGACCTGATCACCGGCGGCTCGGCCTTGGTGTCGTGCTTCATTCGCGAACCTGAATTTGTCGGTCAGACGAAAGACCGGCTGGCCACGACCGAAGCGGGCCGCATGGTTGAGAACGCCGTGCGCGACCATTTCGACAATTGGTTGGCCGCCGACACGAAATCTGCCGGCGCAATCCTTGATTTTCTGGTGCTGCGCGCCGAAGAGCGGTTGCGCCGTCGGCAGGAAAAGGAAACCGCCCGCAAATCCGCCACCAAGAAGCTCCGCCTGCCCGGCAAGCTGGTCGATTGTTCCGCCACCAACCGTGATGGGACCGAGCTGTTTATCGTTGAGGGCGACAGCGCGGGTGGGTCCGCCAAGATGGCACGCAACCGGGTCAACCAGGCCCTTTTGCCGCTACGCGGTAAGATCTTGAACGTGTTGGGAGCGGCCTCCTCGAAACTCACGACGAATGCCGAAATTTCTGATTTGTGTCAGGCGCTTGGCGTGGGGATGGGCACCAAATTCAACGTTGAGGATCTGCGCTACGACAAAGTCATCATCATGACCGATGCGGATGTCGACGGGGCGCATATTGCATCGCTGCTGATGACGTTTTTCTTCACACAAATGCGCCCGATGATTGACCAGGGGCATCTCTTCCTGGCCTGCCCGCCGCTTTACCGGCTGACCCAGGGCGCGCGCCGGGTCTATTGCCTCGATGAGGCGGAACGCGACGCCTATCTGGAGAGCGGTCTGGGCGGCAAAGGCAAAATTGACGTGTCTCGCTTCAAAGGCTTGGGCGAAATGGACGCCAAGGACCTCAAGGACACCACAATGAACCCCGCCACCCGCCAACTGATCCGCGTCACCATCGACGAAGACAGCCCAGGCGAGACCGGCGATCTGGTCGAGCGCCTGATGGGCAAGAAGCCCGAACTGCGGTTCCAATACATCCAGGACAATGCGCGGTTCGTTGAGGATGTGGATGTGTGAGCGACCCGAAACGTCACCATTACTTACCTGAAACGTACCTTAACGGTTTTGGTGGCAATAGAGGGCTCTTACAATGCATTGAAAAACCGTCCGGAAGGACATTTTCATCCCCGCCAAATGGAACTGCAGTTGTAGGACACATGAACACTATTCAACTACCCGATGGCGGCCGTGATCAGACCACAATCGAAAGCTTTTTTTCCACATTTGAAACTTCATATCAGAGCGCATTGTCGAAAATTCGAGATTGCGTAGCGCCGCCAGAGGCGATCGATGTTTTTGTAAATTTTGCAATCCTGCAAAGGATGCGTACACCGAGGGCACGAGCACAATTGACCCAAGTCGTTATAGCCGCAGATAAGTCAGGGTTGATAGAACCTCAAAAGCTCAAATTCAGTGAGTATGAGAAACTGCTTCTGTCAAACGCTCGAGCAGGCAAAAAGGGCGCGATCAATCAGTTAGGAATGGCTATCTCAGGACATTTGTCCATAGCAACCGGTATACAACTAGAAAAAATGCACTTTCTGTTTCTTAAAAACCGAACAGAAACTCCGTTCGTTTGCTCTGACAATCCTGTTCTAATTTCGGGGGTTGGTACCAAACCTAACGGAAGAACTCTCAAAGCTGTTCTCCCTTCGTTTCAAGCCAGAAAGGTACTTATTTTTCCGTTGTCAAAGAAGTTTCTAATGTATGGCGACACGGACATTAATAATAGCCTTGGGATAACTTTTGTAGACAATACAAAACCCGTTCGGAGGACATTAGTTAAGACAATAAATCGAATGACTTCAATTCATGCAGATCGTTTCATCATTCAGCCGAAAGGTGAGATCGATGCGCCCCGTTCTTCCGACGTCAAACAACGTTTCGAAAATCCGACCTTCGCGAAGAAACTTTACTTTAAAACGCAATCAGATTTGTTGGTTTCAGCTGTAAGAAATCTCAGGTCATTTGCTATCTGAAATCGAACTTGCCCGGCAAAGCCGGGCGCGCCCGACCCTCCCTCAGGGAGGCGTCGGAAGTTTATGTTGGGCACTTTGCGCTGGCGGGTCGAGAAGCCGTTAAGGTTCAGGACCAATAGGCTTTGCGATCCTACCAGCTGATCCGGACCGGCGACATGGCCCAGACCATGCTGGCCGGTTGATCGGAGCGGTTTCTAAACCGGTGCGCAATCATGGAAGGATAGGAAAAACTGTCCCCCGTACGCAGCGCGATCACCTCGCCGCCCAGGCGCAGCTCCACTTCTCCGCTGAGCACAAGCGCATGTTGCTCACCTTCGAACTGAAAGCCGGGCTCGGGCTCTGGAGGTTGTCCCGCGCCGGGCGGGAAATGCGACAAAAGCAAATAGCATTGGCCCGATAGCGTGCTCGACAGCAGCTCGTCTTCAAACCCCAGCTCTTTGGCCGAGCGTGTGTACATCCCCGACAAGGCACGACGGTTTTCCGCGCGCACGACATGGCTGCGCTCCAGCGGGCCCTCGCCCGCCTGGGTCGGAAAAAACCAATCTGGATCCACCGCCAATGCAGAGCCAATTTGGTCCAATAAAACCTCAGAGACTCGGGCGCTGCCCAGTTCGATCCGGCTGAGATAAGCGGTTGAGCAGTCGATCTGCGCCGAGAGCGCCTTCAAGGTCAGACCGCGGGCGCGTCGCACCTCCCGGATTTCGCTGCCCAATCGCAAAGCCTCGGAATTCTGATTTTCATCTGTCATTTTTCTGGTTGCCCCATCTTCAGGGTTGATTTTCTCTCAATTCCCAGTTTAGTTGATTTTTAAATCATAATTCAACTAAACGAGGGGGACGTCAACTTGCGCTTTGACCTCATCGCGAATTTCAGCCCCGGCGAAACCATCCCCTGGCCCAGCACCCTGGAGATGATACTCGAGCAATGCAGCCTCGCCGAACAAGCCGGCTTTACGACCGCCTGGTTCACCGAACACCACTTTGCGCATAACGGCTATATGAACGCGCCGCCGAACCCGGTGCAAATGTGCACTCATGTGGCGGCGCATTGCAAAAAGCTGCGCGTTGGCACATCTCCGATCATCCTGCCGGACTGGCACCCGCTGCGCGTCGCCGAAGACGTCGCCATGCTGGATAATATGACCCTGGGCCGGGTGGATTTCGGTGTTGCCAAGGGGATCAACGAGCGCTCGACCATCCAGTTCAATCCAGATGCCGACCGGCGCGACAATTCCAAAGTGATGCGCCTGTTTCAAGAAAGCCTGGACGTCATTCTTAAAGCCTGGACCAATGAGGCGTTCACACACAAAGGCGAATTTTACGAGTTTCCAGTGCCGGGATGGTCGGAAACCAACCGGTTTTTTGAACCGCTCGATCCGCGCTATCATGGGCCGGACGGTGAATATAAAGCGATGTATGTGCATCCCCGCCCCTATCAGGATCCGCACCCGCCGGTGTGGCTGATGTCCAATGCCCCCCCGACATTCAAATCCGCAGCGGAAAAAGGCTGGGGCGTGATCTCAATGTCATCGGGCCCCAAACGCACATTGGCCTGTTGGGAGCCCTACCGCGAGGCGTTGTCAAAGCGCCAAAACCGCAACGTTGCCTTGGGCGACGGCGTGGGCGTTTGCACAGCTTTTTACGTCGGCACCAGTATGGAAGAGGCCGAACGCACCATCCGCCCTGCGATCAATGCATATTATGAATTTCTCGGCGGATCGCGCCCCGCTGGCGAATGGACCAAGCACGGCTATCTCGATATCGGCGAAGAGATGACGGCGGAAGACGAAGACAGCGACTGGTTCGATTTCCTCAACAAGCGCGGCATTATTGTGGTCGGGGACGCGCAGTTTGTAGCGGATCGTTTTGCCGAGAAGCAGGAGACCATTGGGCTCGATCATCTGATGTTGATGCAACAATATACCGGTGTCCCCTACAGCAAGATCCTGGCCAGCTGGGATCGCCTGTTCGAACACGTTGTTCCGGTTTTCGGCACCGAGACACGGGCCCAAGGCCGGATGCTGGAACATGCTTGAAGTCTGGGGACGGCCCTATTCGTCCAACGTCATCCCGGTGCTGTGGACAGTCAACGAACTGGGTCTGCACTATCAACTGCGGCTGGCCGGTGGGCGTTTCGGCAAACTCGACACCCAGGCCTATGGCAAGATCAACCCCAATCGGATGATCCCAGCGATCCGCGACGGCGATTTTGCGTTGTGGGAGAGCCATACAATCGTCCGATACCTGTGCGCCACTTATGGTGCCGGTACGCTGTGCCCAGACGACCCAAAAACCCGGGCCATTGCGGATCAATGGATGGAATGGTCCGGCACCCGGGCGTTTCCACCGGTGATCCAGCTCTTTTTTGCGACGGTTCGAACCGAGCCGGACGCCCGCGATCAGGCAAAGATCGCAGCCCTTAGGGATGAAGCGAGCACGATTCTCAGGCTGCTCGACACCCACTTGAAAAGCCACGACTTTGTTGCCGGGCGCGCGTTCTCTATGGGGGATATACCGCTAGGCTGCGTGGCATACCGCTTCCTTGCCCTCGATGTTGATCGCCCTGATCTACCGCATCTAACAGCCTGGTATGAACGGTTAACGCAACGCGAAGCCTATCGCGACCATGTGATGCGGCCGTTCGGAACCAATCCGCAGGAATGGGCCGCGCTGGAAGCCGCCAGCGCCGATGAAGGTATTGTGTGAAAGGAAGGCACTTTTATGACTGATCCACTGCGCGCTCATATCGGGTTTTCCCCGGAGGATTTCGACGCGCAATACAATTTACGCGCAGGTCGCCCGGACTATGAGCAGACCGTCATTCCCGCCTGGCAAGACGCTGCGAAAGCTGCCCGAGACGCCCTGAGCTGCCAGCTGGACCTGCGCTATGGGCCAGGGGCCAAGCAGAAGCTTGATGTATTTTTTTGCGGCAACCCCCAGGCACCGGTGCTGATCTATTTTCACGGCGGATATTGGCAACGCGGCGACAAATCAATCTACAGCTTTCTGGCTGTTCCGTTCGTGGCAGCCGGGGTCAATGTGGTTATGGTCGGCTACGATCTGTGCCCCGATGTGACGATAACGCAGATCTCCCAGCAGGCGCGTGATGCGGTGGCATGGCTTTGGGATCACGCCCCCGATCTGGGGCTCAACCGGGAATGGTTCACGATTATGGGCCATTCCGCCGGTGGTCACATCACGCAGATGATGATGGCGACTAAGTGGAGCGCCCAGACCCCCGATTTGCCCGATTATCTGATCCGGGCGGGAGTACCGATCTCGCCCCTCAGCTACCTGGAACCGGTTCGTCTGACCGCCGCGCTCAACAGCGGCATACGCATGGATGCGGCCGAGGCGGAAGCCGAAAGCCCGATGACACAGCACCCGCCCCGAACAAATGCGCCGCAACTTGTGATTGTCGGCGGCGGGGAAACCGACGAGTTCCAAAGGCAGGCCCAGATGTATGTCGACAAATTTCACAGCGCAGAGCGTGTGGTAGAGCTGTGCGTTGTCCCGGACGTGGATCACTTTGATGAGCTGAACGTGCTGTCCGATCCGGGCAGTGAGGTCTTCAAAAGAGCCTTGAAATTAATCCTGTGAGAGGAGCCCACCTGTGACACCCCTGACTCGAAAGCTGGTGGACGCCGTAGGCGACGCCTTTAATGCAAATGATATCGAAGCCGTCATGCCCTTTTTCGCCTCTGATGCCGTCTTTGAGCATGCATCGGGCCCAGAGCCCTACGGGGCAAGGTTCGAAGGTGCTGATGTCTTGCGGGATCTGTTCGCCGGCCTCTTCGAGAAGGTTGTGAATGTCCATTGGGAAACCCTGGATTGCCGCATCGCGGGAGACAAAGCCTACTGCGAATATCGAAAAACGGTGACCCATAAAGATGGCTCAAGCGAGGATTATCACAGCGTCGATATTTTGACGTATCGCGACGGTTTGATCACGCGCAAGGATACTTATTACAAGCATCGCACCGCCTGACCGGCGCTCCGATTTCAAAATCTGTCATTGGCCAAATCACGGCCTCTTCAGGTTTGTTTGGGTTCAAGGACCCAACAAGCCGGAGAGAGACACATGGCATTTTTCATTCTGATTATCGTGGGCGTCGTGCTCATTTTCACCATTGGAGGTTCATCCAAAGCGACGACAGAGGCCCAGGCAACGGCCACGCGAGAGCAATTGTTTCGCGACCGCGCCCTCGCCTATTCTGAAGAGATTGAACGCACGCAGACCCCTCAGCATTTTGCACAAATGGGCCGGCATGAACGGATAGAGAAGCTCCTCACGCAAATTCGCGCTTATGACAGGACTTTGAAAACCGGCGAAGATGCCGGAGGCTTCGTTCTGGTGGCAGGCCTCGTCATAGGTGTCATTCTGGGGATAAGCGTACAAGAATGGGGTCCCTTCATCTTTGTAGCATTGATCGGCTTCGGTCTGGGATGGCTGATCGATAACGCATGCAAGAAATCAGCCATAAAACAGGCCGAGACCCTTAATCTTAATCCCGGGCGACTGTTTGTCGCCTGATCCTCGGGGACCCGCGCGCCGTGCCCTCCCTCACGGCGCGCGGGTCCTGCATCATTTTTTTGGCAGAACTTCATATGTGACGACAAAACAATTTCTGCCCCCTTTAAAACAGGGCGAAAGTGATCTCTGCCCGTTAGGACAAGCTTCTCCCTTGCCAGCGCCAAGAAAACCAGAAATTGTCCTCCAGCGGGAGGCATCACTCATGAATACATATGATCTGAATGGCCGTGTGGCTGTTGTTACCGGGGGCGCGCAAGGCATAGGTTTGGCGGTGGTCGAGCGGTTTCTTCAAAGCGGTGCCAAAGTTGCGTCCTGGGACCTAAATTTAACTAAGAACGAAGACGTGATGTCAGCTTTGAAGGGCGAGCCCGTTGCAGCAGAGTGCAATGTCGCAGATCACGCCTCTGTCGGCCAGGCAATTGAATTAACAGAGAAAAAACTTGGTCCAGTGGATATTCTTGTAAATTCTGCTGGCATTGCAGGGCCAAACGCACCAATCCATGACTATGACGACGATGCTTGGGCAGACATCGTGGCGGTGAACCTCACCGGGACCTATACCACCAACAAAGCGGTGTTGGCGGGTATGCGGACACGCGGCTATGGCCGGATCGTCAATATTGCCTCGATTGCCGGCAAAGAGGGCAACCCAAATGCCTGCGCCTATTCAGCCTCAAAAGCCGGTGTCATCGGCTTCACGAAATCTGCCGGCAAAGAAAATGCCGATCTCGATATTGCCATCAACTGCGTGACGCCAGCTGCAGCCCGTACGCCCATATTCGATCAGATGAGCGCAGAGCATATAGATTATATGCTTTCGAAAATTCCGCGTGCACGGTTTCTCGAAGTCGAGGAAGCGGCACGGATGATCACATGGCTCGTCAGCGCCGAGAATTCGTTCACAACCGGCGCTGCGTTCGATCTGTCCGGCGGGCGGGCAACATACTGATAAAAAAGAAGGTTTTTACCTATGTCAAGCTCTTACAATGCCATCGTGATGCTGGCAGCAGGCATCGGAATTCCGCTTCTGGCGGCGTTGAATGCCGCTCTGGGCCGTGAACTTGGAAGCCCGGCTGTGGCCTCGGTCATATTGTTTGCCGTAGCCCTTGCCACAGCGTTTGCGGTCTCTCTGGTGACCGGATTTGAGCCACTCACACGCAGTGCTCAGGCCCCAAAACATCTGTTTCTCGCAGGCGTTCTGATTGCCTTCTACGTCTTGTCCATCACCTGGATCGCACCTCGATTTGGCATCGGAAACGCAGTTTTCTTCGTTCTTTTGGGTCAGCTGGTTTCAGCTGCCATCATCGACCATTTTGCGTTATTTGGCGCGACCCAAACCCCACTTAACGCATTTCGCGCCGGAGGCATTGCATTGATGGCAGGTGGCGTCTTTCTCACCCAGATCGCGGGTCGCGTTTAAGTCAACGAAACGAGTTTTTCCCACAAGATATCAGCAACTTCTACCGCGGTCTTGAATTGCCTATCGGCCCCAGGAATGCGCGCTTCTTCTTGCACTGCGACGGCTTCTGCCAGCCGTGCGAAACGCGCGCCAAAGGCGTCAGTATAGGTCCCAGGATCCATTAAAATGTAAAATTGACCCAACCCATGCGGCGGCCCATCGGTTAGTTTCAACCCGACCACATCGAGCGAAGTGGCAGACCCGGTCAAACAAGCCGCCAGTATTTCGGCCATCAGACCGAAACCCCACCCCTTATAGCCGCCAGCGGACACAAGAGCACCTGCCAGGGCGGCTTCCGGATCTGTGGTTGGCTGTCCTGCGCTGTCGACCGCCCATCCCAGCGGGATGGCTTCACCAGCGGCCTTTGCCATCGTGATCTTCCCCAAGGCCACGGCCGAGGTCGAAAAATCGAAATGCAGCGCCAGGCTCGTGCTGCCTGGTACGCTCATCGCGATCGGATTAGTTCCAATGACCGGTGCGTTGCCACCCGGCGGAGCCACAATCGGCGTCGCATTGGTGAAACCAATGCCAATCAACCCTTCAGCAGCAATCTGTTCGGTGAAATAACCCAAGGATGTGCACGTATGCGCATGCGAAACCGCCAATGAGGCGGTACCGGTCTTTCGCGTGATCTCAATCGCTTTTTGGAAGCGCCCGGGCAAAAGCCGGCTGTGCAAAGCCAAACCGTGCGTTCGATTTTATACTCGCAGGGCGCGGTACGCTGACGGCCGGCTCAACCTGCCCGTCCACCCGTCCGGACGCCAATTGCAGGCAGTAGCTTTCCAGGTAATAAAGCCCGCAAATCACGTTTCCGGTTTCTTCTGCGCGGCGAACCGCCTTGGCGACTTCGCCAGCGATCCACGGCGCAGCCCCGTGGTTTATCAAGGCGGATTTTGAAAGCTCTTCAATCTGATTTAGCGTAACAATCACTTTTAACCCCCTGATTTTTCTTCTAATTCTAGCCATTCCTCTTCAGCTTGACCCAAAGCCTGCTGGCGTTCAGTCAAAGCCTGCGAGGCTTTATCGAATTGTTTTGGTGCCCGCGAAAATAAATCAGGATCTGACAAAAACTCGGTGAGTTTTGCAATTTCGGCTTCCAGCCGCTCGATCTCGCCTGGCAAGGCCTCCAGCCGGTGTTGTTGGGTGAAGCTTAGACCGGATTTCTTTTGTGATGGCGGCTTCGATCTGACCGCTTTCGCTGACTTTATCGCTGTTTCGCCAGTGATAGCCTGAGGCCTTTTCTGAGCTTGATAGTCGCTCCAGCCACCGGCATATATCGTCGCTTGCCCGCCCTCCAAGGCAACAGTTGTCGACACAACCCGGTCCAAGAAATCCCGGTCATGGCTCACAAGAAGCACGGTTCCCGCATAATCGGCAATCAGCTCTTGCAGAAGATCGAGAGTTTCGATGTCAAGATCATTCGTCGGTTCATCGAGAACCAGCAAATTACTCTCTCGCGCCATGATCCGCGCCAGCAACAACCTGGCCTTCTCGCCGCCGGACAGAGATCTGACCGGCGCACGCGCCTGCGCTTCGGTGAACAAAAATTCTTTAAGATAGCCCACGACGTGTTTGGGCGTGCCGCGTACGTTCACAAAGTCCCCCTGCCCGCGCACCCGCGTGTCTGGATCTTCGGTCAGGCTCGACCAGAGGGTGTCATCCGGGTTCAGAGCGGCCCGGTTCTGATCAAACAGGGCAGGCACAAGATTGGTGCCCAGTTTCACCGTTCCCTTGTCTGGCTCCTGCTGACCGATCAAAAGCCGCAACAAAGTCGTTTTCCCGACCCCGTTCGGACCGACAAGCGCGACACGATCACCTCGGGCAATCTTGATCGAAAAATCTTTGACAATTTGCCGATCGCCGAAGGCCTTTGAAATCCCTTCTGCAACAACAACTTGTCGTCCGCTTTTGGGCCCTGAATGTAGCTCCATCGCAGCTGTACCCTGGCGCGAGATCTGGGCCGCCCGATGTGCCCGAAAATCCTGCAGCGCCCGCACGCGGCCCATATTGCGCTTGCGCCGGGCCGAGATGCCCTCGACCGCCCAGCGCGCCTCGGCTTTGATCTTTCGATTCAGTTTGTGCCGGGCGTCATCCTCATCTGCCCAGATCTTGTCCCGCCAGGCCTCAAAACCGTCAAACCCGGTTTCGTGCCGCCGCACCTGTCCACGATCGATCCACAAAGTGGCTTTGGTCAATGCGCGCAGAAACGCGCGGTCGTGGCTGATCAGAATATAGGCCGCACGGGTTGATTTCAGTTCCGCCTCGAGCCATGCAATCGCCTCGATATCAAGATGGTTGGTCGGCTCGTCAAGCAGCATCAACTCGGGGGCCTCTGCAAGCAGTTTCACAAGGGCTGCGCGCCTGCGCTCCCCACCCGAGGCCGTGTGCGTTCGCGTGTCGAGATCCAATTTCAGCCCCTCGGCCGCGGCCTCGACCCGATAGCTTTCCGAAGGTTCCAGATTGGAAAGCGTGAAGTCCCGCAAGCTGGAAAACCCCTTAAGGTCAGGATCTTGTTCCATATATCCGGTGCTGACACCTGGGGCCATCACAACGCTGCCCTGATCAGCCTCTACCAATCCGGCCATAACTTTCATCAACGTGGATTTGCCCGATCCATTGCGCCCGACAAGGGCCACACGGTCGCCTTGCTGAACGATGACAGACAGATCCGAGAACACTGGATCACCGCCGAATGTCAGAGATATGTCCGAGAGTTGCAGCTGAGGTGTACGGGCCATTATGATCGGCTATGTCCAATTGCCGCAAAGGTCAACCAGACGCAGTGGGAACCGGGACAATCGCGCGCAAAAGCCGGGCGCGCGCTGGTGGGATCGCATTGATTTCAAGCCCCGTAAAGACATGCAATGTGTTGAGGTCTCGATCAATCACCGCATGATCGCTGACCCATCCCCCCATTAGCAAATAGCTGCGCAACAGCGGTGGCATGGCCTTCATCGCCGCTTTCAGATCAGGTTTGCGCAACCTCAATTTGTGCGCAAAAGGAAAAGTTCTCGGAGCCTTTACGTGGGGCAGCCAGCGCTTCGGAGCCAAGTGCCGGTCTTTAAGGAGCGAAAACGCGTCGAGATAGTCGGCCTCCTCGATCCCGGCAAAAGACGAGCATCCAAACAGCAGTTCGGCACCCACCTCGTCGACATGCGCGGTCAAGGCGGCCCAGGCAGCACGCAAGATGTCCGGATCCGTATGATCGGGATGGATGCAGAAGCGGCCCAATTCCAGGATTGGTCTGTCGAAACTATAAAGCGGTGACAACTCGTAATATTGAGCAGAGTAGCTGTTATCGATCTCGGCCCCGCTGGCGATGTCCTGGATTCGGAAGCAACACACAAGTGTCCCGGAACCAATCTGCTCCACCAGGATATGGCTGCACTTGTGATCGAAACTGTCCCCGTCATCACCACCGGCTCGGAAGCTGACCCGACGCAACGCATGCGCGGCCGCGAAGTCCTGAGCACTCGACGCAGCGCGCACGTGATATCTTCCCACTTCCATCTGGCGCATGGCACTCACTCCTACCAAGCCGGCATGGGCTTGGCCGCGCGCGGATTCACCCCTACATTATTCCCAAAGCCTACGCCGTATCTGTACCGGCGAAAATGCAAAACACGCGTGACACGCATAAAGGATATCAAGGATATGGTGGAAAAAGTTGTGAAGTCGGAAGAGCAATGGCGCGAGGACCTCTCGGACATGGCTTTCAAGGTGCTCCGCAAACATGCGACCGAACGAGCCGGGACATATGATAACTTTCCCAAGGCAGAGGGCACTTTCCGCTGCGCTGGATGCGATGCGCAGCTCTTTGATGCCGAAACAAAGTTTGAATCCGGCACGGGTTGGCCGTCGTTTTATGCCCCCCTTGATGCAGAAATGGTTGGCGAGCGCGCAGATAACAGCTGGTTCATGCGCCGCACCGAGGTTCACTGCAACCGCTGCGATGGCCATTTGGGGCATGTTTTCCCGGATGGGCCGCAGCCCACCGGATTGCGCTACTGTATCAACGGTGTCGCGTTGAAGTTCGAGCCCGAGGCCTAGCTGCCAGCCCTAGTTCAAGAGGCTGCCTGCATCGATGCGGCCAATATTGCGAATGATCTGACGAATAAAGGTCGCATCCCGGATGGTGGTTTCGGTCACCCTCCGCGACAAGGCAACAACCTGACCGTCTTCGAGGCCAAAGCGCTCAATATTTGTAACCGTGTCGGCCTTGTCAAACCGGATCGCAACAACTTCGCGGTTGATCTCCTGGGGTTTGCGCGCGCCGAAATAACGCACTTGCGAGCCAACATAGAACCAATCTCCGCCTTCCAGAACGCCAGACGCAGAGGGGCGGCCTACGACCTCTTCGACGGTGCCGCGGGTATCGACGCCCACGATAAGCTCGGCAAGCTGGTCATCGGTGGGGGTATATCCATGGTTGCGGATGATTTCCGAACATCCAGCAAGTGCAAGTACCCCGAGCAATAGTCCCGACGCAATCCAGCGCCCTACCGCGGCGCTTCTGAGATGCGTGATCATCCTTGCCTCGTGACTTGCCCTTGACCGTCCCCCCGGCTTACAGAAGGACGCGCGCCTGTTCAAGAAAGATGCGCACTGACGCAATACGAGTTCAGTCGATGACGCGTGAATATGAGGCCCACATGAAAGATATGGTGTTCCAGACCCGTCAGCTGCAGCCAGCACGTCGTTACCAGATACGCTATGTGCCAGACGCAGCAGAATTGGCAAAGATGGCGCGTCAGCTTGACGTCTTGAATCTGAAGAAACTCCGCTTTGAGGGCGTACTGAAAGCCGACGGAAAAACCGACTGGCGGTTTGATGGACAGCTGGGAGTCACGTTTTTCCAGCCGTGCGTCGTGACGCTGGACGCTGTCACCACACGCATCGAAGAGAGCGTTACACGCAGATTCCTGTTCGATTGGGAAGATCCAGAGGAAAGCGAATTCGAGATGCCTGACGACGACAGCTCGGAGCCTCTCGGGGACCAGATCGACCTGCACGAAACCTTGCTGGAGGTGCTTACCTTAGCGCGTCCGACTTATCCGCGGGCCGACGGGGTCGAATTGGGTGAAATGGTCTATACTCAGCCGGGTACGGCCGCGATGACCGACACGGACGCGAAACCCTTTGCGGGGTTGGCAGCCTTGAAAGACAAGCTCGACAAGCCAAATTGACTGCGCAAGCCGCTGCGCACGAAATCTCTTCTTGCCGAATCCAATTTATTGCGTATTTTCGCGCTTCTTTCGCAAAACGGGCTGGACGGACAGCAGGATTGCCGCTAGACGCCCGTGAAACCGATATTCGAGATTGAAACATGCGGGATCCAACGATCCCCAACCCCGAGGACGAGACATGGCTGTCCAGCAGAATAAAGTTACCCGTTCGCGCCGGAACAACCGCCGGTCCCACGACGCACTGATCGCAGACAATCCCAACGAATGCTCAAACTGCGGAGAGCTGAAGCGTCCACACCACGTATGCGGTGCCTGTGGCCATTATGACGACCGTGAAGTTGTCGCGATGGTCGACGAGGTTGAACTGGACGACGACGCGGCCTGAGGCTAGTGTCTGGTCGCAACAATAAGCGACATGGACAGACCTTCGGGTGAGCAGTTCCAACACAGTGATTTCGATCGACGCAATGGGCGGCGATCTGGGCCCGGCAGCCGTGGTTGGCGGAATGGCGCAATCTGCGGCAAAGAACCCCGACATTCGGTTTCTCGTGCACGGGCGCAAGGCAGATATTGAGCCGCTGCTGGCACGACGCAAAATCACCAATTTATGCGAAATCCGCGACACCGAAGAGGTCGTGCGGATGGACGAAAAACCAAGCCATGTAATGCGTCACGGCAAACGCACCTCGATGTGGTCTGCGATAGATGCGGTGCGCAACGGAGAAGCAAGCGTCTGCGTGAGCTGTGGCAACACCGGAGCCTTGATGGCCGTCTCGATGATCCGTCTGCGCAAAGTCGAAGGCGTAAACCGACCGGCAATTGCTTGTTTGTGGCCGTCCCGGAATACGTCGGGCTTCAATATCATGCTTGATGTTGGCGCAGATATTCGCGCTGATGAGGACGATCTGCTGCAATATGCGCTGATGGGCATGTCATATGCCCGCAACGGCTTTGGCTTGTCGCGACCGCGCGTCGGCCTTTTGAATGTCGGCACCGAGGATACCAAAGGCCGCGCCGAACTCAAAGTCGCCAATGACATGATCGCACGCGCCGCCACGCCAAACAATTTTGACTATGCCGGCTTTGTCGAGGGCGGCGATATTCCCACCGATAAGGTTGACGTCATCGTAACAGACGGCTTCACCGGTAACGTCGCTTTGAAAACGGCGGAAGGCACGGCCAACTTGATTGGCGAAGCTCTGCGCGCAGCGTTCCAGTACACACCATTGTCGCGGATTGCAGCCCTTTTAGCTTACCCGTCCTTGCGTCGATTGCGCAGACGGATAGATCCCAGACAGGTGAATGGCGGTGTGTTTCTGGGTCTCAACGGTACGGTCGTGAAATCGCATGGCTCTGCCGACGCGACCGGTGTCTCCGCTGCTATAAAACTGGCTTTCACATTGGCGCAAACAGGCTTCGGGGAGAAACTCGCCGCTCGGGTTGCATCAACGAGCACACCGGGTCAAGGTATGGTCGATGGGGAAGACGAGACAGGCGCGGGACTACCATGACTTTGAGAGCAGCGGTGCGTGGCATAGGTCATTATCTTCCCGAGCGCGTGGTCGAAAACGCCGAGTTCGAAGACTGGATCGACACCAGCGATGCTTGGATCAAGTCCCGCTCGGGCATTGAACGCAGACATTTCGCAGCGGACGGAGAACAGACCTCAGATCTGGCCGTCCACGCCGCCAAAGCCGCGCTCGAAGATGCGTCATTGGACGTATCGGACATAGACGCCATAGTCGTTGCAACCTCGACACCTGACGTCACCTTTCCGTCGGTGGCCACAATTGTTCAGGGCAAACTCGGGTTGAAATCCGGCTTCGCTTTCGATGTGCAGGCCGTCTGCGCGGGCTTTGTCTTTGCAATGGCCAACGCCACAGCGCTTATTGCCTCGGAGCAAGCACGCAGGGTTCTGGTTATCGGTGCCGAAACATTTTCGCGGATCCTCAATTGGGAAGATCGCACGACCTGTGTGTTGTTTGGCGACGGCGCAGGCGCGGTCATCTTGGAGGCCGAAGACAGCGACCGGGGCGTGTTGGCCACGGACCTAAATTCTGACGGCCAGTATCGCGATTTGCTTTATGTGGACGGTGGTGTGTCATCCACCCAAACGACCGGCGTATTGGTCATGCACGGCAAGGAAGTGTTTCGCCACGCGGTCGAGAAACTTGCTGCAACCGCTGAAACGGCGCTTGAAAAAGCCGGACTGACAGCATCTGATGTGGCTTGGATCGTACCCCATCAGGCAAACCTGCGGATCATTCGGGCGACGTCGCAAAAGCTTTCCGTCCCGATGGAACGGGTTGTCGTAACGGTGCATAACCACGGAAACACCTCAGCTGCATCGATTCCCCTCGCCCTGTCTGTGGCCCATCAAGAAGGACGTTTCTCACCGGGAGACGTGCTGGTCATGGAAGCGATTGGCGGCGGATTGGCCTGGGGGTCGGTCGTTTTGAAACTTTAGAGCTTCATTTGGCGCATAAACCGCCTAGGCCAAGCCCTTGATATTGACTCGGAAAATACCCACGCCCTACTGTGTTCCAAAATCAATATACGAAAAGGGGGATAGGAATGAGTTCGAAAACGTTGACCCGTATGGATCTAAGCGAAGCTGTTTTTCGCGAGGTAGGGTTATCGCGCAACGAATCCGCAGATTTGGTCGAAGCTGTTCTCGGCCACATGTCCGATTCCCTCGTTGAGGGCGAACAAGTCAAGATATCTTCCTTCGGGACGTTTTCAGTGCGCTCGAAAACCGCACGCGTGGGTCGCAACCCCAAAACCGGCGAAGAGGTGCCTATACATCCCCGCCGCGTTCTGACCTTCCGCCCGTCGCACCTGATGAAGGATCGCGTTGCAGCAGGTAACAAATCCTGAAGCACTAGCGACAAAGGCACCTAAATGCCCGACAAAGCCCGTGAGGCCTTTCGAACGATAAGCGAAGTCGCAAATTGGCTGGATATCCCGGCCCATGTGTTGCGATTTTGGGAAAGCAAGTTTTCACAGATCAAACCTGTGAAACGCGCGGGTGGCCGTCGATATTACCGTCCGGCCGATATGGAACTGATTGGTGGCATCAAAACGCTTCTCCATGATGATGGTCTGACGATCCGTGGCGTTCAGAAGATGCTGAAGGAAGAAGGCATCAAGGGCGTCGCCGCCCTGTCGCCACCGGTTGTGAACCTTTCGGACGAAGAGGCGACGGCCCGTCGCACGGCGCGGCGCAATCGGCGTGCAGAACGATTGAAGGCCCGGCGTAAAGGTGGACAGGTGCCTGCAGCCACAAGCGCACCGACCACACCCACACCGCAGGTCGCTCTTCCCGAAGGCCCAGACGATAATAATACAAGTGCAGATCCTGAAGACACACCTATCGTGCCCGTGGATGCCAACGACGTCGCAGATACCCCGGAGGTTCCGGACGAACAGGTCCCGGTCGAGGCAATGTCGGCCGAGCAGGACTCACAAACACAAGATCACCCAGAGGAGCCGGCTGAACCCGCGGAAGCAGAAACTATGCAGGCCGGTGGCGACGACACGCATCGATCCGTCGAATTTGACTTCGGCCCGGACGACGAACAGGAGCCGCAATCCTCAGACACAGCAGCTGAGATTGGCGGTGCGGAGGTCGAAGATGTGTCTGAGCTTTCACAATCGGCAGAAATTGAGACACCACCTGCGCTGTCCTTGAACCTTTCGGATGATGAGGACCCCGGCGACGCGCCTGAGGCCCATGTTGACCCACAAGAGCCTACTGAGCCCGAATTTGACACGCCCAAGTCTGCCGGCCCCTCGGATCTCGCAGATGAAGACCCGGTGTCCGTGGACGCAGATCCGGTTGAGCCGACACCAGAAGCGCCACCAGAGATAGCACCGGACGCAGAACGAGGTGAAATGCCTGCGGAGTCTGAGCCTCACGCAGATGCCGTGTCAGCGGAGCAACAGATCGCGGCCAGCCAAGAACCTGCTGTGACGGCGTCAAACATCGACCACAGCGCGCCACTGCCCAGTATCGATGATGTGGTGCTGTCCGATACTCACACCAAAAATATTGAAACGCTCGCCCAGCTCTATAATTTTGGTCTCGACCACGCACTCGGGGCGCGGACCACGGCGCCACAAGATCTACCGGCGATTCTCGAGCGTGCCCAATCCATCCGCGACAAGCTTGCACAGGATCTGGGACAGGAATGACCTCACAGATCGCACGCCGTAGCTTTGTGCGGAAAAGGCAGGGCGGGACTTGCCTCTGTCGATCAATGCCGTATGAAGACTCCAGTGTCGGGCTATGGCGCAGCCTGGTAGCGCGTCCGTCTGGGGGACGGAAGGTCGCAGGTTCGAGTCCTGCTAGCCCGACCAATCAAAAAACGTCACGCTCCGACCGGCGCGGGCGTTTTTTTCGTCTTGGGGGCTAAGATGACTACGTTTTCCGATGGCGTCCTGTCCGATACGCAGATTGGTCAGCTGATTGATGACGGGGCAATCATCACAGCGCAGGCGCTGTCAGACGGACAAATTCAGCCGGCTTCTTTGGATCTGCGGCTAGGCGAGGTTGCATATCGCGTGCGGGCGTCCTTTCTTTCCGGTCGTTCACGCACAGTGGCCGAGAGGTTGCGCGATTTTGAGATGCACCGCGTCGACCTTGCCGCAGGAGCCGTGCTCGAAAAGGGGTGCGTTTATGTGGTGCCTCTGTTGGAATCTCTTAATCTTCCCAAAGGGATGGTTGGCGCAGCCTCTGCCAAATCCTCGATCGGGCGACTTGATTTGCTGACCCGCGTGATCACGGATCAAGGTGTTGAGTTTGACCGTATTCCAGACGGGTATGAGGGCCCCCTCTACGCCGAGATTTGCCCGCGATCCTTCTCAGTTGTTGCGCGGACTGGGCAAATGCTGAAC
The DNA here is from genome assembly GCA_039193885.1 of Pseudomonadota bacterium. GTDB lineage: Bacteria > Pseudomonadota > Alphaproteobacteria > Rhodobacterales > Rhodobacteraceae > Litoreibacter. Next base: position 103,431 of record JBCCWL010000007.1, on the reverse strand, counting down.
CAGATTATATTCCGCATGGGTCACACGCTCTTGGATGATGCAGCGCTTGTTCAACTGCATGCCCGCACGCCTATCGTCTCGGGAACCCCAGTGATTTCTGATGGGTTGGGGTTTTCCGTGGACCTCGAGCCCAAAGCGGGCGATCTCGTGGGCTACCGGGCCAAGCCGCATACTGGCGTGATTGATCTGGAAAAGCTCAATCACTACGACCCGGCTGATTTCTGGGAGGACGTGCGGACTTCAGAGGGGCGCATTATTCTCGATCCCGGTGCGTTTTACATACTGGTCAGCCGAGAGGCGATCACGATCCCCCCCGATTGTGCCGCTGAAATGGCCCCATATCTGGCGATGGTCGGGGAGTTTCGGGTCCATTATGCCGGGTTTTTTGACCCCGGGTTCGGACATGATGCCGAGGGGCGCGGGTCTAGAGGTGTCCTGGAGGTGCGGTGCCACGAAGCGCCTTTTGTTCTCGAGCACGGCCAAATCGTAGGTCGTCTGGTCTATGAGCGCATGTCTGAAGTGCCTAAGCAGCTCTATGGCGCAGCCCTGAAATCAAATTATCAAGGTCAGGGCCTCAAGCTGTCCAAACACTTTAAAAACGTTTAATTCCTTAGCCTTAAACGATTTTTTAAAAACGACCGATGCGACGGATAAGCCGCATGCTTTGGCGCATACGTTTGGTCGAGTCTGCCGATTGCTGTTTGACCTGAGGACTGGCATCGTCGCCCCCGCGGCGCCTGGCGGCCATATCAATACCCTTGTTCACACCCAGGTTAATCAGGCGCCGGGCCAGAATCCGAACCACCATGTTGATCATTCCGTTCATATCGGGTCTTCCTGCTCAAATCTGTGCCGGCATATTTGCCTGTTTAGCCTGATATTACATGAAAAACGGTTAATCCTCAAATAGCTCGTTTTGCCCTTCCAGGCTTTCGTCCTCTTCATCGTCCAATTTGGCCTCCCCCCCGGGTGCAGGTCGGCTCTCCAGCAAGCCTGAGGCACGGAGTTCCTTGAGACCCGGCAGATCGCGCGCGCTTTCCAGTCCGAAATGGTCCAGGAAGGTCTGTGTGACGACAAATGTGACCGGTCGCCCGGGCGTCATACGGCGACGCCCGAAACGAATCCATTCAAGCTCGATCAGTTGATCAACCGTCCCACGTGATACCGAGACGCCGCGAATTTCTTCAATCTCAGCGCGGGTTACGGGCTGATGATAGGCCACAATCGCAAGGGTTTCGATCGCAGCCCGGCTGAGCTTTCGAGACTCAACCGTTTCTTTTTGCATCAAAAAACCCAAATCGCCCGCGGTGCGGATCGCCCAAGCATCGCCGACTTTCACCACATGGACACCCCGCCCATCATACCGTTTGCGCAGATGAACAAGGGCTTCAGCCGGGTCCGAGCCATGGGGCATACGTCCTGACAGCTCTGCTACCGTTACCGGTTCGGCGGTTGCAAAAAGGATTGCCTCGACCATGCGTTCCTGCTCGGCCATTGGAGGGGCCTCGAACAGAGTTTCGTTCGGAATTTCGTCACTCATCTCGCCTAAGACCTTTTACGGATCTGAATCGGTGAAAACATGTCGCTTTGGCGCAGCTCAATCGCCCCAGACTTCACCAGCTCCAGCGTGGCCGCAAATGTAGACGCTGTGGCCGAGCGGCGCCGTTTGGGGTCCATGTCCCAGCCTTCCGGTAAATAACTGTTCAGATCGGACCAGCCGCCCGAATAGCCGATCAATCCGCGCATGCGATCCAGCGCCTGCTCCATGGTCAGCACATTGTCCCGATCCATTGTGAAGGGGCGGAAATCGTCCCTGGTCCGCACCCGGGAATAGGCCTGCATCAAATCCAGAAGAGAGGCGGAATAGGTGACCTTGCGGATCCGCATCACGTCCTCGGGCAGTCCCCTGACGAAGAAATCCCGTCCGCGTTGGTCACGCGCCATAAGTTTGGCGGACGCGTCGCGCATGGCTGCAAGCCGCTCCAGCTGGAACGCCAGATGCGCGGCCAATTCTTCGCCGGATGGTCCGTCTTCGGAAGGATCTGGTGGCAAAAGCAATCGCGATTTCAAAAATGCCAACCAGGCGGCCATTACCAGATAATCTGCTGCCAGCTCGATCCGCAGCTCCTTCGCCTGGGCAATAAAGGCCAGATACTGCTCAGCCAGCTGCAAGACAGAGATCTTGCGCAGATCCACTTTCTGGGTTCGCGATAAGGTCAACAAAAGGTCCAGCGGGCCTTCATAGCCATCGACGTCGACAATCAGCGCTTCGGTGGCCAGTCGTGCTGCCACGTTGCTGTCGTCCCACTCCTCGTCTTCGGCCATAGATTACCCCTCAATGAGGGTTTGAAACTCAGCTTCAAGGGCGGGAATGTCAACAGGGCTTGGCTCTTGGCGTTGCGACAAGGCGATATCGGCACGGGCCTGACCTGCCGCATCCAACATGCGTGCCTTGTCTGCGACAGTTGTCATCTCGGCAAGATCGCCATTGCAGTGCAACACCATATCGCAACCCGCGGCCAACGCCTTTTCGCTGCGATGGGCAACCGTTCCGCTGAGCGCCTGCATCGAGATATCATCGGTCATGATCAATCCTTTGAAGCCGATCTCTTCACGGATCATCGTCATAACCTTTGGCGAGATTGTCGCGGGTTCGTCGTCGATGCTCGAAAACACGATATGAGCTGTCATGCCCATGGCGACATCGCGAAGGGCACGAAATGGACTAAAATCAACCTCATCAAGTTCGGATTGCGGGACATCCACACTTGGCAGGTCCATATGACCATCAACACTTGCGCGGCCATACCCCGGGATATGTTTGAGAACCGGCAAGACGCCACCATCGAGAAAAGCCTGAACCGCAATTTTGCAAAACTCGGTCACCAACTCCGGCGTGTCGCCATAACAGCGATTGCGTAGGACGGGGTGGCTTTCGGTGCGGATCACGTCGGCCAAAGGCGCGCAATTGACGTCGAGACCGACGGCGTGAAGTTCGGAGGCGATAAGCCGGTTGCGCAGGTAAAAGGCGCGCGCCGCCTTTTCGCCCGTCGACGCGATCTGATCAAGGGCCGGAAGGAAGCTGCGCCAATGCGGTGGTCCCATGCGCTGAACCCGACCACCTTCCTGATCGATGAGTATCGGCGCACGCCAGCCCACCGCCTCCCGCAGCTGATCGGTGAGCTCACGCAGTTGATCCGGACTTTCGATATTGCGTGCAAAAAGGATGAAGCCCCAGGGGTTCGCATCTCGAAAAAACGCCGCTTCCGAGGCACGAAGCTGAGCACCGCTACATCCGAAAATGTAAGCGCCAGCAGGCACTTACCGCGCCAGTATCGGAATACAAACTGCGTTCTTGGCGACCAAAACAGCGCAGAATCTGCGCGATGCGCTTAGCCCGTCAAACCCAGCTGCGCGCAATCTAAAGAAGTTTCGGCCGCCGCTTTCGGTTTGTTGAACCACGCGCTGCTTGCCTTCCATATAATCTGAGAATTGGACCGAGATATCGTCCCAAGCAGCCTCTGCCGCTTCGCGGGTATCAAATGCGCCAAGCTGCACCAGGCGCGTGCCTGGTGCCAAAGCGGACGGATCAGTTTCCACCGCCGCCAGATTTAGCGCAGCTGCAACTGCGGCACTTACCGCTTCACTTTGATCAAAGCTCACACGGGTGATTTTCGGCCGAAGATCTGGACGAGGAGATTGCGACACGCCAGGAATACTGCGCGCAATTGTAGCGATTTCTAGAGCGGCTGGGTTCGAGTCATCTGCGGCAGGCGAGGTTTGCGTGTTTTCAGCCAGAGCGTCAGCCAACGCTTGGGTGCGATCGGCCTCAGACATACCGTCTGGTACCTCGGTTAGGGGCTGTTCGATTGGTGCCGCGGTTGCGATCTGCGGGTCCTCTACAGCCTCTGGCGCGGCCCCTATGACGATATCTTCAGTAGGAATTTCAATCGCGTCAGGGGCCAGAACAATGCGTGGTGCCGGGCCCTCGGCCTCGCCTTCTGATTGAACGGTGTTTACCGCCAAACCCTGATGAGAGGCCAACTGTCCACCCGGATCGTCAGGCTGCACCCGTGCAGGCCCTTCCAAGGCGCGAACGACGGGAATTTCCGCAACATCGCGCATCGTGAGCTCGTATCCCCAATAAAGAAGCCCCCCCACAAGGGCCACGGAACTGACGGCACCAATCCAGTGCAAAAGGCCGGCCATCAGCCCACTCAGTTCACCATGTTCGGAGTCATCAAACCCTGCGTCATACTGCGCATCTGCCATTCTATCCGCCTCTCTATGCCCCAGACTTATGTGTCCGGTGGTCCATCTGCTCGTTACGCCCGGCCGAGCGGCTGATCATAAACGTCAGCGCATTTCTTCGGCCGGTGTGACGCCAAGAATACCAAGACCTGAGGAAATAACAATCGCCACGGCACGTGCGAGCGCAATTTTTGCTTGCGATGTGGCTTCATCATCCTGCAAGAAGCGCAGTTCCGGCAACTCGTTACCCCGGTTCCACAGCGCGTGAAAAAGGCCCGCAAGATCGTAGAGGTAGAAGGCGATCCGGTGCGGCTCACCCGTTCGAGCAGCAATCTCTACAAGCCTGGGCCACTCAGCCAGCTTTGCGATCACCGCGGTTTCTGTCGAATGGGAATTGATCGAAAGATCGACACCAGCAAGTGCTTCATCTTCGATTCCGATGCCTGCGTCTTGAGCTTTGCGCAGCACAGACCGCACCCGCGCATGGGCGTACTGAACGTAGAAAACCGGATTGTCCTTCGATTGCTCAAGCACTTTGTCGAAGTCGAAATCAAGCGGCGCGTCGTTCTTGCGGGTCAACATATGAAAGCGGGTCACATCTGCCCCGACCTGCTCGACCACGTCACGCAGCATGATGAAGGTTCCGGCCCGTTTCGACATCTTGAACGGTGCGCCGTCCTTGAAAAGGCGCACCAGCTGGGTCAGCTTGATATCGAGCGGAATTTTCCCGTCCGACAGAGCAGAGACCGCGGCCTTCATCCGTTTGACATAGCCACCGTGGTCGGCCCCGAAAATATCGATCAGCGCATCATAGCCGCGTGTGACCTTGTCGTAGTGATAGGCGATATCGGGCGCGAAATAGGTCCACGATCCGTCGGACTTCATCACCGGGCGGTCCACGTCATCGCCATGGGCGGTAGAGCGGAACAACGTTTGTTCGCGAGGCTCCCAATCATCTGGAACTTTGCCCTTCGGAGGCTCCAGCGTGCCGTCATAGATCAAACCCTTGCTGCGCAAATCCTCAATCGAGGATTCAATTCTGCCCGAGCCATAGAGCGATTTTTCACTGAAAAAGACATCCATCTCGACGCCAACCGTGGCCAGATCATCGCGGATCATCGCCATCATCGCGTCGGTTGAAAAGGCACGGATCTCAGACAGCCACTGGGCCTCCTCGGCATCGACAAAACGATCGCCGACTTTATCTTTGAGGGCCTGCCCAACTGCAATCAGGTAATCGCCGGGATAGGTTCCGTCCTCGAAAGCAACCTCTTTGCCGTGGGCTTCGAGATAGCGCAGATAGACCGAGCGAGCCAGGACATCGACCTGTGCGCCGCCATCATTTATGTAGTATTCCCGGGTCACATCCCAGCCCGCAAAGGCCAGCAAGCTGGCCAGGGCGTCGCCGAAAATCGCCCCCCGCGTGTGGCCGACGTGAAGCGGCCCGGTCGGGTTGGCCGAGACATATTCCACATTGACACGCTTGCCCGAACCTTGCTCAGAAGCGCCAAACTGCGCGCCTTGGGCCAGAATTCCTGCGACCACCGACGGCCAGACCGCGTCCGCGAGCTGCAGGTTCAAAAACCCCGGCCCTGCCACCGTGGCCAATGAAATCCGCGGATCGTCCACAAGCTTACTGGACAAAGCCTCGGCAATATCGCGCGGTTTCGCACCAGCGGGCTTGGCCAGCACCATCGCAGCATTGGTCGCCATATCGCCATGGGCTGCATCGCGCGGCGGCTCAACTGCGACATGCGCGAGGTCCAGCCCCGGCGGCAGGATCCCGTCGGCCATCATCTCCTCCAGGGCGCGAATGACGGTCTCGCGGATGTTGGCAAATATATTCATGGTCGCGACTCTTTTCTGGATGGCGTGACGCGGTTTACCATGCCCGGCGCGCGCGTCCAGCCTCGCATGTTGTCAGGCAGGACCAATCACGGCTGAGACCTGTCCCGCGCTAGCAATCGCGCGTGTTCCTGAATTGCAAAACGATCGGTCATTCCCCCGATATAGTCCGACACAATCCGCGCAAGCGCAGTTTCGTCTTCGCCAGCCTCTGCAACATCCTTGCGCCACTGCTTGGGCAAAAGTTCCGGTTCTTCCATATAGAGCGGGAAAAGTTCCATGACGACCCGCGTGACTTTCTCACGCATTTCTACAACCGCTGGGGCGCGGTACATACGCTCAAACAGGAATTGTCGGATCTGTTTGAGATCCTCCCAAAGTGCAGGCGTGAACTGTACAATTGCACGCCCTGCTGCGCGAATATCTGCAACAGACTGAGGCTTCGTTTCGTTCAGCCGTCTCGTGGCAACCCCGATCACATCCTCAACAAGAAGGCCAAAAAAGCGACGCAATGCTTCATGGCGGCGTCGGTAATAGTTTAATCCGGGATAGATCCGGTCCACCTCAGCAAAGCACTCCGACAAAATTGGCAACTCGGCCAACTCGTCGGTGGAAAACAGCTCTGCGCGAAGCCCGTCATGCAGATCGTGGCTGTTATAGGCGATGTCGTCTGAGACGGCCGCCACTTGCGCCTCAGCGCTGGCAAAAGTGCCCAGTTCCAGATCATGGCGCGCCGTGTATTCGGCCAGTGCGAAGGGCAATTCACCAAGAACCGGCCCGTTGTGTTTGGCGATGCCCTCAAGGCATTCCCAGGTTAGATTTAACCCGTCCCATTGCGCGTAATGCCGCTCCAGTGAGGTCACAATCTTCAGCGCTTGGGCATTGTGATCAAAGCCACCGAACGGGGCCATAAGAACGTTCAGCGCATCTTCGCCCGTGTGTCCGAAAGGCGGATGTCCCAGATCATGGGCTAACGCCACCGCTTCCGTCAGATCGGAGTTCAGCCCCAGAACGCCCGAGATCGTCCGGGCCACTTGAGCAACCTCGATGGAATGCGTCAGGCGGGTGCGAAAGTAATCGCCCTCATGTTCAATAAAAACCTGGGTCTTATGCTTCAGCCGGCGAAAGGCGCTGGCATGGATAATGCGATCGCGATCGCGCTGAAAACAGGACCGGAACGTGCTTTCGTCTTCGGTATGAAGCCGCCCCCGACTGTCTGCAGGATCGCAGGCATACACTGCTAAGGTCATTCATCGCCTATTCTTGTCTCGGTCCCGCTTCATGCTTATATGTAATCCAAGACAGTTTCGAGACGGATAACCCTATGTCGCTGACCTTACCTCCAAAAGTGACCGACCGCGCCTTTGCGCGTTTGTCAGAAATTGGTGCGGGCACGCAGGGCCAGGCCCTGCGGGTCGCGGTCGAGGGCGGAGGCTGCTCCGGCTTTCAATATGACATCAAACTGGATGATGTGGCGCAGGACGATCTCGTACTTGAAAAAGACGGAGAGCGGGTTGTCGTCGATTCCGTGTCACTTCCGTTTCTCGAAAATGCAACGATCGACTTTTCAGAAGAATTGATCGGCGCACGCTTCGTCATTGAAAACCCGAACGCCACAAGTGCCTGCGGATGCGGCACCAGTTTCTCTATGTAAATCACCGAACGCGTGATAGGGCTTGCGTGCCTAAACAGGCCTGTCATCGTCGCGAAACCCCAAACAAAATGTGGCAGGTGTCGCTTCCGACACCTGCCACAGAAACTCATTACCCCCACGTCAACAGCATAGCACCATCGGCGAGTTGTTGCTCATCACAATTTGATAATACTTCGAAACATCTCAACAAACGCTTGATGGAAAACCGAAAAAAGACACGACATATAGATATTTTGACTAGAATTTTCAGAAAATCGCCCCATCTCGCTCAATGAGGGTGAGCGGAAATTATACCATGAAAACTGTTTTGATTCTCGGGAGTGGACCGAAGGCGCAATATGCCAGCGCCTGGCCGAAATCTCGCTTTTCGCATTGGATGGCGATCAATAATGCCTGGTCTATCCGTCCAGATTGGGACGAAACGATCCATCCAGAAGATTTTGCCGAGGAACGGCGCCCAACGGACGTTTCTCTGGCGCAATCTGTGACCTCGGCCGATCGATATGTGGACGCCCTAAACACGTTTGGTGGTGTGGTGTATTGCGGTGCAACGATGGCCTTTACAGCCGGGTATTGGGCCTTGGCCAGCCAGCGCCCGGACGTTGTGGCGTTTTTTGGCTGTGATATGGTCTATCCCAGCGAAGGCAACACGCATTTTTATGGCCAAGGGGCCGCGGACCCGCTGCGCGACGACATCACATTACAATCGCTGGATGCAAAATCCGCCCGAATGATGATCCACGCCGCCGCGCAAGGCTGCGCGTTGGTCAATCTGAGCACCGATGAGAGTCGCTTGATCCTGCCGCGTGCCGCAGGCTCGGATATTGAGACATTCCGCCCAATGAATTTCGATGCCGATCTTGTGGCGCGTGCACATGCCCGGGAGGCAGAGCTCGGATATCAGGCCCCGACAGGTCGCTACTGGGAAACGCTAAGTGACTATGATCCAGACGCGCTTCTGGCCCTTGATCATCTTTGGCTTGAGGCGGGACGATCTGGGTACTGACCCTTGCAGCGGCGCGGTTGCTGCGCGATACCTGAGCATAACACGGCACAGGAGCGCTAGATGAAAATCGCGACCTTCAACATCAATGGGATCAAGGCCAGAGTGGGCGCTTTGGGGGACTGGCTCGACGAGGCGCAGCCTGACGTTGCCCTTTTACAGGAAATCAAATCTGTGGATGAAGCCTTCCCTCGCGATTTGTTCGAGGATCGCGGGTACAACGTGGAAACGCATGGGCAGAAAAGCTTTAACGGCGTTGCAATCTTGTCGAAACTACCGCTCGAAGATGTTCAGCGCGGGCTGCCCGGGGATGAGGAGGACGAGCAGGCACGTTGGATCGAGGCTACAGTCATTGGTGAACAGGCAATCCGAATCTGCGGGCTGTATTTGCCCAACGGAAACCCGGTTCCGGGCCCGAAATACGAGTATAAACTGTCCTGGATGGATCGGCTGCTGACTCGGGCCAAGGGCCTGCTGGTCGAAGAAGCGCCGGCCTTGATGGCCGGAGATTACAACATCATCCCGCAAGCCGAAGATGCTCAAAGACCGGATGCCTGGCGTGAAGACGCGCTGTTCCGGATGGATAGCCGCAGTGCTTGGCGACGGATCGTCAATCTGGGCTACACAGAGGCGTTTCGCGCGCGCTCCCAAGCGCCCGAACAGTATAGTTTTTGGGATTACCAAGCCGGGGCATGGAACCGAAACGACGGTATCAGAATTGACCATTTTCTGATGACACCTCAATGCGCGGACCTGATGCGTGACTGTCAGATCGATGCTGGGATCCGCGGCCGCGAAAAGCCGTCGGACCACGTGCCGGTCTGGGTGGATCTCGCCGCCTAGACGGCGTGTTACGCACCGTTGGACAAACTGCTCAGCGTCGCCAAGACCACAACTCCCAGCATCGCCAGCGCCATGCCAATATTGATAATGCGCTGGATTTTTGGGTTTAGGTTCAAACGCTTGATGGCACTGCCCACCCAAAGCCAAAGAAAGTGAATGCTGGTCCAGATCAGGTTTACGACCACAAATTTCAAAGCCACTTCATACCCGTAGGCCTCGGGATAAATCACAAACCCCGAAAATAAGGTTGTGTTCACCACATAGGCTTTCGGATTAACGGCTTGCAGAAACACGCCGTCGCGTATGCCGGGTTGGCGTGCGGCAGGTGTAAAGCCCACCTGACTGCCCGCAGTCGCGATCCGGAAGGCGAGATAGAACAGATACGCGGTCGAAAGCGTAAACAGAACAGTCCGTATCACCGGGCTTGCCAGAAGCAGCGCTCCGAGCCCACTCACCACCGCAAGCGCAACCAGGTTTGTGCCGATGAACAATCCTAAAAGATAGCGAAACCCGGCTCGAAATCCAAATGCCGCACCTACCCCTGCCAAGGATAGTACCCCCGGCCCCGGCGTAATGATCAACAAGAAAACGGCGGCAGCGAAACTCAGCATGGGGCCCTAACGAAAAACGCCCGAGCAGACCCGGGCGTTTTTAACTGGATTGTCTTTCAGTCAGTCGTCACGATGAACTTTTTCGCGCCGCTCGTGGCGCTCTTGCGCTTCAAGGCTCAGTGTTGCGATTGGACGCGCATCAAGGCGCCTTAGCGAAATCGGTTCACCAGTTTCTTCACAATAGCCATATTCGCCCTCGTCGATCCGGCGCATGGCGGAGTCGATTTTTGCGATCAACTTTCGTTGACGATCCCGCGTGCGTAACTCAAGGGCGCGGTCTGTCTCTTCGCTGGCGCGGTCTGAGATGTCGGGAATGTTGCGGGTTGCATCCTGCATCCCTTCTATTGTCAGCGCACTTTCTTCCAGAATTGAATTCTTCCACTCCAGAAGTTTCCGACGAAAATATTCCGTCTGCCGCTCATTCATAAATGGTTCATCCTCAGCAGGATGGTAATCATCGGGTAGAAAAGTCTCTGCTTTCATAACCGCTCCCCTGATAAATAACGCCGCTCGGGCCAAATTCGACTCAGCCGTTCGCGCTTTCGCCTCATTCACCGCTCCCCATATCGGAGTGTCCAACCCTTGTCACGCAGAATAGGCGCGTTAAGACAGTGTGACGCGAAGATGACCGTTCAAATTTTAATGACCGAAGAAAGCTGAAGCTCGATGAAGTTCACCGGAACCGAAACCTACGTTGCGACCGAAGATCTGACAATTGCGGTGAATGCAGCCGTGACTTTGGAACGCCCCCTGCTTGTGAAAGGTGAACCCGGAACGGGGAAGACTGAACTTGCCCGTCAGGTGGCCGAGGCTCTGGGGCTCAACATCATCGAATGGCATATCAAATCAACAACGAAAGCTCAGCAAGGTCTTTACGAATATGACGCGGTTAGCCGTTTGCGTGACAGCCAACTGGGCGATGAGAAAGTTCATGATGTCGCCAACTACATAAAACGCGGCAAGCTGTGGCAGGCTTTCGATGCAGAAGAACGCTGCGTATTGCTGATCGACGAAGTGGACAAGGCGGATATCGAATTCCCCAATGACCTGCTGCAAGAGCTCGACCGGATGGAATTCCATGTCTACGAGACGGGCGAAACCGTGCGTGCGCGCCACCGCCCCGTGGTCATTATCACCTCCAACAATGAAAAAGAGCTTCCCGATGCGTTCCTGCGCAGATGTTTCTTTCACTATATCCGTTTTCCTGATCAGGAAACGCTGCGCCAAATCGTCGAAGTCCACCATCCGGGGATCAAAAAGGAGTTGCTGACAACCGCGCTGACGGAATTCTTCGAGATCCGCGAAACGACGGGCCTGAAGAAAAAGCCGTCTACCTCTGAGGTTTTGGATTGGTTGAAACTGCTGCTCGCCGAAGATCTGTCGCCGGCCGACATCAAGCGGGACGGCGTAAACGCACTGCCAAAACTACACGGCGCGCTGCTCAAAAACGAGCAAGATGTTCATCTGTTTGAACGGTTGGCATTCATGGCCCGGGGGCGCGCATAATGATTCAAGTACGGGCGCTTGAGGCCAAGGATCGAGCGCAATGGGCCACGCTATGGACGCAATATCTTACCTTCTACGAAACAAGCGTCCCGGACCATGTTTATGATGTCTATTTTGAACGGCTCCTGGGCGATGATCCGCGAGATCTCAACGGATTGGTGGCCGAAGAAAACGGAACGCTGTTGGGCTTGACGCATTACCTTTTCCACCGCCACGGATGGAAGGTGGAAGAGGTCTGCTATCTGCAAGACCTTTACGCCCTTCCAAGCGCGCGCGGAACGGGCGTTGGACGCGCGTTGATCGAGGCTGTCTACAATGCAGCCGATGAGGCCGGGGCTCCCGCGGTCTACTGGTTGACCCAAGACCATAACTTGACCGCGCGCAGACTTTATGACCGGATCGGGGATGTGACCCCTTTTATCAAGTATAACCGTCCGGTGAGCGCATGATCCGAATTGTTGCCTTCGTTTGCGCCGTCGTCATTTCCGCCTGTGAACCCACCCCTGCAATTGTCCCTCAGGAAAATCAAGCGACACTCGCTGCTTTGCCAGCGATGAAAACCTTCACAGCTGGGCGCGGCCGGCCGACAAACAAATCCAATGATCAGATCGCCCAGGATTTTCTCGATCTCGTGTTTCAGACAGAGACCGGAAAGCCGCTCACGGTGTTGACACGGTTTGAGGGGCCGATCCGGGTGTCCTTGTCAAACAACGCCTCTCCCCTCATGAGACGTGATCTTGCCCAGCTTTTGGCGCGGCTACGGGCCGAGGCGCGCGTTGACATTGACTTGGTCAGACCCGGACAAGACGCCCAGATTTTTGTCGAGACTGTCGCGCGTCGGGAGTTACAGACCTCGCGCCCCGAAGCTGCTTGCGTGTTTGAGGCAAATGTCTCGGGCTGGAAGGAACTGCGCCGTTTTCGCGGTAGCCGCTCCGGTCAGTTGGAACGGATGACGTCGCGCCGCACTGGTACAATTATCATTCCCTCCGATGTCGGTCCGCAGGAAATGCGGGATTGCCTGCATGAAGAAATTGCCCAAGGACTGGGTCCCATCAACGATCTTTTTCGCCTGTCCGACAGTGTCTTCAACGACAACAATATTCACGTTGTTCTGACCGGCTTCGACATGCTGATCCTGCGCGCATACTACGATCCGGATTTACGAAATGGGATGACCAAAGCCCAAGTCGCCAACGCCTTGCCCGGTGTTTTGGCGCGCATCAATCCGCGCGGGCAACGCGGCGGGCGCGAAAGCGCAACACCGCGACGCTGGAACAACGCCCTGTCCATCGCAATCGCCGCAAACACCAGCAATGAACGCCGGTACCGCTCGGCAGAATTGGCGCTCGCAGAGGCGCGCACGCTTGGCTGGACCGACCACCGCCTGGCCTATTCCTTACTGGTTGCGGCCAAACAACGCCTGCCCCGCAACGCTCGGAGCGGGCGGGCGACCTTTGTCGAAGCGCAGCAGCTCTACGACTCACTGAGCGGGCAATCTGTTTACGCGGCGCATGTGGCCGCACAGATGGCCGCGTTTGCCTTAGCGGAAGGTTCGTTTTCAGAAGCAATATCAATCTCAGACCGGGCGATCCCCGCGACGCGAAGCTCGGAAAATGCAGCACTTTTATCAACATTCTTGCTATTGAAAGCCGAGGCGCTAGAGGCCAGTGGCCGCACTCAACAGGCTCGCATTGTCCGCAATGACGGCCTAGGCTGGGCGCGTTACGGATACGACTCAGACCGAGATGTGCGGTCACGACAGCAATCAATTCAAGCACTTGTCCCGCGCGGCCGCTAACAGGAGATCTCCAATGGCACCATTTATCGGACTGGTTGCAGGCGCGCTGTTTGGCGCAGGGCTTGCAAAGCGGCGCGGTGGGCGCGGCTTGGACCTGGCGCAGTATGCCGCGGGGTTCGGCATTTTCTTCGGCCTTGTCGGGCTGTTTGTAGCAATTTTTCTGGCCCGTAGCGCTGGTGGCTGATCAAGATGTTTCTTCCCTTCTTTGAGGCGCTCAGAACGGCCCGTGTTCCGGTCTCGCTACGGGAGTACCTATCTTTTCTTGAGGCGATGTCTGCCAAGCTCGCCCTCTACGATATCGAGGCGTTCTACTTCCTCGCGCGTACAACTATGGTCAAGGACGAACGCCATATTGACCGCTTTGATCGGGCCTTTGCCGCCGCTTTTGAGGGCCTGGACGAGATCGATGCCAAAGATATGATCGACCAGATTGAGCTGCCCGAAGACTGGTTGCGGAAACTGGCTGAAAAGACTCTGAGCGAGGCGGACAAGGCCGAAATTGAGGCGCTTGGCGGCTTTGACAAACTGATGGAAACCCTGCGCAAACGGCTTGAAGAGCAAAAAGGGCGGCACCAGGGCGGCAGCAAATGGATCGGAACGGCCGGTACCTCGCCCTTTGGAGCCTATGGGTACAACCCCGAAGGCATCCGCATCGGTCAGTCAGAAAGCCGTCACCAACGCGCGGTAAAAGTGTGGGACAAGCGCGAGTTTCGAAATCTCGACGGCTCGGTCGAGCTGGGCACACGGAACATCAAAGTTGCGCTGAAGCGTTTGCGCAGATGGGCCCGCGACGGGGCCGCAGATGAGCTGGATCTAGACGGAACTATTCGGGCGACGGCCGAGCACGGATATCTTGACGTACAGACCCGTCCCGAACGCCGAAATGCGGTCAAGGTCTTGTTATTCCTTGATATCGGCGGTTCGATGGACCCGCATGTCAAAGTGGTTGAGGAGCTGTTCTCGGCCGCCCATTCGGAATTCAAACATCTTGAGCATTTCTACTTTCACAATTGTCTCTACGAGGGTGTTTGGAAGGATAATCGGCGGCGTTGGAACGACCAAACCTCAACCCATGAGATCCTTCGGACCTACGGATCAGACTATAAATGCATATTTGTGGGCGACGCCTCGATGAGCCCCTATGAGATCGCCTACCCGGGCGGGGCGAATGAGCATTACAACGCAGAAGCTGGCGACGTGTGGCTGATGCGGGCGCGCGATCAATGGCCGTCAAACCTGTGGATCAATCCCGTCGAAGAGCGGTACTGGCGCTACACGCAGTCTATTGCCATGATTCAATCAATCGTCGGAGCGGACCGGATGGTTCCGATGACGTTGGATGGGATTGAGCGGGGAATGCGCATTCTCAGCAGGTAGCGGACCGGTTGGCATTGTCCTCGCCGCGCGCGACCCCATATCTAAGCTATGTTGAAGTTGACCCCAATCCTGCTGGCCATTGCGTACGCGCTGGTGATGTACCGGTTTTCCGCCTGGAATACGAAACGCACGTTGAACGAACGTTCGACAGTTCTGGCGGATCCGGTGCTGGAGCGTTTAAACCGGGATATGGCGCGCGCGCTCGATCTGCCGAAGATCCGGGTCCACATTTACGAGATCGACCCGGTGAATGGCTTGGCCGCGCCCGATGGTCGGATTTTCATCACCCGCGGTTTCTTTAACAAGTACAAAGCCGGCGATGTCACGGCAGAAGAAATGGCCAGCGTTGTAGCCCACGAGTTGGGCCATGTCGCGTTGGGGCATTCCCGGCGCCGCATGATTGACTTTTCGGGCCAGAACGCCATCCGGGTGGTGCTGGCCACAATGCTTGGCCGCCTGATCCCAGGTGTCGGGGTCTGGTTGGCCAACATGTTGACATCAATGCTTGCCGCGCGCCTGTCGCGTCGCGATGAATATGAAGCAGATGAATACGCCTCGGCCCTTTTAACCAAATCAGGGATTGGAACAGAACCGCAGAAGTCGCTGTTTCTGAAGCTCGACGCACTTACGGCAAGCGCATCAGGCGTGATGCCCGCTTGGCTGATGAGCCACCCCAAAACCAGCGAAAGGATCGCTGCGATTGAGGCCAATGAAGCCAAATGGGGCGTCGCGAAAAACTAGGATCCGGTGCGGCTCAGTGCTTTGCCCAGGCGTGGCACACGGGCACGTTTGAGCATTTGGCGCATCTCCAGATGCTCCCCAGATAGGGTACAGGCTGTTTGGTGAACAGTCTGGACGACGCTCGCGACCGCCGCTGGATCGGTCCGCCAATGATCCAGTAAAACCTGGTCGGGCGAAAATCTGATAAGTCCTTCATCTGCCAGAGTATTCCGCGGAAAATCCTTTGCGTTGAACGTCACGATCCCGTCGGCGGATCCCGCAATCGCGGCACCCAGAACATGCACATCGTTCTCATCAGGCAACCATAGGCGTGCCATATCGGTTGCGCGCGGTTCAACAGAGGCCTCGGGCCAATCCGCGCGAACCAGCACAATCTCTGCGCGGACCTGAGGTTCCCCAGTTGGGCCCAGTTTTCGCGCGGCTCGCGCCCATTCTTCCAAGATACGCTCGGACCAGATTGGACGAAACGCACCGGTTTTCGCGACACCCAGCAACAACTCCCGCAACACGGTCGGAAAAAGAACACAGGCATCCAGACACAAGCGCATCAGTCGAGACGCAGGAATACGGATTTAAGGTAGCTGCTTTCGGCCAGATAAGGATGAGTCGGATGGTCGGGACCCGCACTGCCTATATGAATGATTTGAACGTCGCGGCCCGCACGCGCCACGCCGCGCAAACTTGCCTGGCGAAATTTCGTCAAATCAGCTGCATGAGAACAGGAACATAAGACAAGATAGCCGCCGGGCCGAACCAATCCAGCCGCCATCATCGCAACGCGCGCATAGGCTGTCAGACCGTTTTGAAGCGCCCGCTTGTGCGGCGCAAAAGCGGGTGGATCCGCGATCACCAGGTTAAAATCGCGCCCTTCATCCGCCAAAGCCTGCATGACCTTGAAGGCATCTCCTTTTTGGGTAGAGAACCTGTCGCTCACGCCCATCCGCGCAGCACCGCTCTGCGCAAGATCCAGCGCCGGCTGCGACCCATCAACCGCTAGGGCCGACTGAGCACCATGCGCCAATGCTGCCAGACCAAATCCACCAACATGGGAAAACACATCCAACACGTCTGCGCCTTTCGCCAAAGACGCCGCAAATGCGTGATTGGGACGTTGGTCATAAAACAGGCCGGTCTTCTGCCCTTCCAAAAGATCTGCGAAATACGTGGCACCGTTCATCGGAACAGGCACTGGACCATCAAGGCTGCCGCACATGACTTCCGAACGGTCGTCGAGCCCTTCCAAACCACGCGCGCGTCCCGAGGCGTTTTTCAACACGCAAGAAACACCACACACTTCGCGCAGAGCGGCGACCAGATCGTTCAACCGCGCCTCTGCCCAGGCGGCATTTGGCTGAACCACCGCCACATCGCCAAACCGGTCAATGATGACGCCAGGAAGACCGTCTGCTTCGGCATGTACTAATCTGTAATAGGGTGTCTCGAACAGCCGCGATCGCAACGCCAAAGCCGCCACAAGTTTTCCCGCGAACCAGTCTCGATCTATTGCACAGCTTGGATCTTTATCGATAAGGCGCACCATGATCCGTGAGGATGGGTTAATGGTCGCCAAGCCCAAATCGCTGCGGCTGCTGTCTTGCAGTGTGACCAGCGTTCCCGCTGCCAAGGCCTTGGTTCGTCGATCGGTGACGATGTCGTCGCCATAGACCCAAGGAGCACCATTGCGGATGGCCTTGGCATCCGCTTTGGGTTTCATACGGACAATAGGACGCGGGAAATCAATCATCCCCGCCTTCTAGTTGCATTTAATAAGATGTGAAAGGATCGGTCACGACCGGCACAGAAATCCAGCCTTGGGCTAGGCGTCACCCACCACGATCGCTGTTTTGGCAGGGACCGAAACCGGAGCCGGCCCGTCTTGGATCAGTTCGGAACTCGGCAGATTGCCAGGAAATTCCAGACGCATGACATTACCAAGATGCCGAAGGATCCTAACTTTTTGCGTATCGCCGCGCGCTTCTGCCTCAGATGCGGCACCCCCGCCGAGTGCATTGAGATCCGGCGTCATGCGGATGGGTCCAAAAATCGCCTGGCGGGTGGCCCGATCGACCACGGTCAGATTGAACGTGATATCGTGTACCCCACCGACCGTCGCACGCGTTCGCTCGCTGACAGAATGGAAACGTTTGACATCGATCTGGAAATCTACCGCTTGTGGCCCGGTCAGATGCGTCAATCCCGCGCTGAGGCCATCCGACAGGATTTGTCCGACTTGCGCGCGCCGGTCCCCCAAAGGATCTCCGCGCCACACGATATCACCCACTGGGTAATAGCCACCAGCCTCAGAGACCTCGAGCTCGGCGGGTACGATGACCCGGACGTTTACGACATTCCAGTTTGCAGCCGCTTGCCCGGCTTCTGCAGGAACCGCGACGGCGGTGCGTTGCGCGATTGACTGTCCGGAGCGAAAATTTGCGCAGGCTCCCAGCGCCAAAACCGCCAATCCGATTCCAAGTACTCTCAACATAGGAAACACCACTCTCGCACTTTTTGGTTCGTGATCACGAATATCTTGCAATCCCTCAATCAAAAAATGAAAATTCGTTTCTTGGTGAATCTTGGGTGATAAATTGCCGTTAATGTTGCGTTTATGTACTTTTTTGCGCGTGGAACGGCAAAATGGCATCCAGTTTTTCCCAGCCGCGCAGGAACAGATTGCGCAAGGCCTGAGCGCGCAGGACCTCTGCTTCACGCCGAATGCGCGACAAATCTTTCAGGTCCACAGGTTCGTAGGATACGGGACTTTGTGCCATTGGAACGTCCTTTCATGACAATTCTCTATGCACAAAACATAGTCCCTGCCAAAGCCGCCAACATCGGACAAATATGCATGACCGTCATGCGTTTACGTCAAGGCACCGGCTGCTCTATGCAAGCTCATCGAAAGAGGCCACGCACGCCCGCGCGCCCGACAACATCCAAGAATGCTCGGACCCGACAAACCATGTCGTGAACCCGTGCTTTGCCCAGGCTTTTGCCTGTTCGGCATCTGGCACCCAGGTAATCAAATTCACGCCATGGGTCCGGGCAGAGACCCCAACACGTGCCATCGCAGCTTCGAGATCAGGGTTGGCCAAACTATTATGCCCGTATGCAACGCTGAGATCTGCCGGTCCGATGAACACACCATCAATCCCGTCTTGCGCACATATCTCGTCGATCGCCACGACGCCTTCTGGCTCCTCGATTTGCGCGATGACGATTGTCTCTTGAGTGCTTTGCGCCAAGACATCCGGCATCTTGCGGGTCGCAAATCCAGCCCAGCGGGTTGAGCCGGCATATCCGCGACCGCCATGCCCAAAACGCGCTGCTTTCGCGACAGCGTCGGCTTTCTCAGCGGAAAAAACATGCGGTACGACAACACCAACCGCGCCGCTGTCCAGAACCTTGAGCAAATCGTCCGGGGATCCGCTGGGAACCCGAACCAGCAGCGGAAAATCTAGTGCACGCCCAATCGCCAGACAAGCGTCGAGGCGCGCGCGGTCAAATGGTGCGTGCTCAGCGTCAAGGCAAATAAAATCCAGACCCGAGCCAGACAGAATCTCAATTAGCTCAATCGACGGTGTTTTTAGGAATGTACCAACAAGCTGATCGCCGGATTGCATTCTGGATTTAAGGGTCATGGAGTTCTCCGTGTGTAGGTACAGGCAAGAACTTAAGAAATTCGACGTGCCGGGGGAAGTCGCGTTTGGAAAGATAACAGATATCAGGGCTCGCCCGGTGGCTTAGCCATGCTACAATTTCTCTCATGGTGTTGGAATTTCGAGACGATGGAATTTATTGCCCAGCGGGAGATTTTTATATCGATCCCTGGAAACCCGTATCCCGCGCAGTGATTACACATGGCCATGCTGATCACGCGCGTCCGGGACACGGCTCATATCTTGCCACAGAGGCGGCGGCCCCGGTTATGCGATTCCGGCTTGGTGAGATCTCGCTACAAACCGCACGCTTCGGTGCACAAACGCAGATCGGCGACGCGACCGTGTCCTTCCACCCGGCAGGACATGTTCCGGGGTCAGCGCAAATCCGGGTCGCGGTGCGCGGTGAAGTCTGGGTTGTCTCTGGCGACTACAAACTCGAACCAGACCCAATCAGCGAACCGTTCGAACCGGTACGCTGCCATGCGTTCATCAGCGAATGCACTTTCGGGTTGCCGGTCTTTACCTGGGACAACCCCAACATCGTTACGGAGCAGATCAACGACTGGTGGCAGGCCAATCGCGCAGCGGGCAGGTTCTCGGTCCTGGGTGCCTATGCGCTCGGAAAAGCACAGAGAATTCTGAGCAGCGTGGATCACACAATCGGGCCAATTCTTACCCATGGCGCAATTGAAAACACCAACGAGATTCTGCGCGCGCAGGGCCTGTCATTGCCACAGACGACGCGCGTGACCCCTGATATCAATCCAAAACACTATCCGGGGGCGCTGGTTCTGGCGACGCCATCGGCTATGGGCGGTGGATGGATGAAACGCTTCCGACCTGCCCCTTCCACCGCGTTTGCTTCAGGATGGATGGGCGTGCGCGGCATTCGCCGCAGACGGGCCGCAGATCGCGGGTTTATCCTGTCAGACCACGCCGATTGGAATGGGTTGAATAAAGCCGTGAGAGACACCGGCGCAGAGCGGATTTTCGTCACACATGGCTATACCCAGATTTTCGCCAAATGGTTGTCGGAGCAAGGTTATGAGGCCCGCATTGTCGAGACGGAGTTTGAGGGCGAAACACTTGAAACTCCGCAGTTGGATGATCCAGCGTGAAACGCTTTGCCGCCCTCTTTACCGCGCTCGATCAAACCACGCGCACAACGCAAAAGGTCGACGCCCTCTCGAGCTATTTCCAGCAGGCGGCGGACGCGGACAAAGTATGGACAATTGCAATCCTGTCAGGCCGCCGGCCAAAGCGCGGCGTGACCACCACATTGATGCGCGAATGGGCGGCAGAGGCCGCAGGCCTGCCCTTATGGTTAATCGAGGAAAGCTACCCAATTGTCGGCGACCTGAGTGAAACCATCGCCTTGATCCTGCCGTATCCTAAAGAGCATGAAGATCAGAGTTTAAGCTACTGGATTAACATAATTTCATCTCTTGGATCGATGGAGGTCGCGGACAAGAGGGCAGCGATCTTGAAGGCGTGGGACAGCCTACGCCCGGTCGAGAGGTTTTTGTTCAACAAATTGATCACCGGAGGTCTGAGGATTGGCGTCAGTCAAAAGCTGATGACCCGCGCGTTGGCCCAGGCCACCGGCATCGATGAACCTGAACTGGCACACAGATTAATGGGTAATTGGAGCCCGGCCGAAACAACATTTGAGGATCTGATATTGTCAGATGATCCGAGCGTTGATCTGTCCCGTCCCTACCCGTTCTATTTGGCATATCAGCTGGAGAGTCTCGAGGCACTGGGACCCCCAATTGAGTGGCGCGCAGAGCAAAAATGGGACGGGATTCGCGGGCAGATCATCCTGCGCGACGGGCAGCATTTTGTGTGGTCACGCGGCGAAGAATTGGTCACTGACAGGTTTCCAGAATTTGGCCAACTGCGCGACTTTTGTCCCTCTGGAACGGTGATCGACGGAGAGATTCTTGCCTTTCGGGACGGCCGACCGTTGCCATTTGCAGCACTGCAGCGGCGGATCGGTCGAAAAACCGTACCCAAGAAACTACGCGAGCAGACACCGGTGGTGGTCATGGTCTATGACCTGCTGGAGCAGGACGGCACAGACATCCGCGCGCAAGCTTATGACGAGCGGCGGGCAAAGCTGGAGCGTCTGGCCGCGTCCTTGCCAGAAGGATTGCCCCTGCGCCTTTCCCCCGCAATCAGCTTCGAAAACTGGGACAGTCTCGCCCGGGAGCGGGAAAATTCGCGAGAGAAAGGGGTTGAAGGCATCATGCTCAAACGCGCAGGTTCCCCCTATCTGTCCGGACGCAAAAAAGGCGATTGGTGGAAGTGGAAAATAGATCCTCTGACCATCGACGCGGTGATGATCTATGCGCAATCGGGGCATGGTCGAAGGGCCAATCTGTTCACGGATTTCACCTTTGCCGTCTGGAACGGCGACGAGCTTGTGCCCTTCACCAAAGCATATTCCGGACTGACCGATGCAGAATTTCGCCAGATTACCGCGTGGGTCCGAAAAAACACCAAAGAACGGTTCGGGCCAGTTCGTGCTGTCACACCGCAGCACGTTTTTGAAATCGCTTTTGAAGGAATTCAGGTGTCGAGCCGCCACAAATCCGGCGTGGCGCTTCGCTTTCCACGCATGTCACGCTGGCGTCACGACAAACCAGTGCAGGAGGCAAATACCCTGGATGATCTCAAGGATATGTTGGACGTTTACGGGTAATCTGTCACGGAACCCAGGTTCGATCGCATCCAGCGCCGGATACTGCCAGCGCTTTTAAGCAGTCTTAGGCCGAGCGTAAAACCGACGGCCGTTCCCCTCCCGACCAAGCGTTGGCCGCTTTGCCAAATGCATCGAAAAGTGGTTGCGAGACCGGATCTTTTGCCGCGTTATATTCCGGATGCCACTGGACTGACAGGCAGAAGCCAGGGGCGTCTTTAATATAAGTCGCTTCGGGTGTGCCATCTGGTGCATAGCCGTCTACAATCACGCGCGCGCCTACGCTTTTGATGCCTTGACCATGCAAGGTGTTTGTCATCACTTCGCGCGCGCCCATCAAGCGATGAAACGGCCCGCCTTCAGTGAAGGTTACTGCGTGACGCAGCGCAAATTTCTCTTCCAACGTCCCATCCGGCGGCATCCGGTGATTGTCTCGCCCAGGCAGATCTCTGATCTCTGGATAAAGCGAGCCACCCATCGCGACATTGACTTCCTGAAAGCCACGACACACGCCCAAGAAGGGCTGTCCCCGCTCGACACATGCACGGATCAGAGGCAGCGTTATGGCATCACGTTTGCGGTCGAATTCTCCGTGGGCAGGCGTTGCGTCCTCGCCGTATTCCTCGGGATGCACATTCGGTCTGGCCCCGGTAAAAAGGAAACCATCGCAGGCTTCCAAAAGTTCATCGACCGAGACGAAGTCGGGATCGGCGGCGATCAGGACAGGCAAACACCGCGAGACTTTCGCCACCGCCTCGGTGTTCATGCGGCCTCCCCCATGAATTTCATACTGACCGTTAAGCGTATGCGAATTGCCAATAATGCCGACGATGGGGCGTGCCATACCTACTGCCTCTGGACTGCTCGCGCCGTTATAGGCCGATTTTCCTGCAATCGTCGAGACGACAGGCTGCACATCCGATGTTCGCGAAAGAACATAAAGACGTACAACCTAAAAACTGTGCGTAACTGTCAGCTTTCGCCAATCAGACCGGCAGCTTCGATACCGGCCATGCCAGCAAGCGCATCATTGTCGGAGCTGTCGCCTGTTACACCAATCGCACCAATCACTTCGCCTTTGCGGCTTTTGACCAAGATCCCGCCAGGCACAGGAATGACCTGCCCGCCATAGGCCCCGTTTACGCAGCTCATGAAAAAACCCTGCTGCTCGGCACGTGCGAGCTGAGCGGAGCCCGGAATTCCCAGCATGATGGTCCCGAAGGCTTTGCCTTGTGCGATTGGGAAGCGACCAGGGGCTGCGCCGTCTTCACGCTCGAACGCTTTCACGTTGCCGCCTGCGTCGAGAACAACGATCGACAAGGGCTTCATGTCCATCTCTCGTCCCTTCTCCATCGTTTTACGAATAATCGTGCGAGCTTTGCGAAGGGATATTTCTGCCATGTGAGTGCTTCTTCCTAGTATGGTTATCGATGTTTTCGGTGCGATCGCCCCGAGGGTGAACTGCGCCGCTAAAGGGTTTTCCGTTCCAAGCGACGTTGGTGCAGGACGGGCTCGGTATAACCCGATGGCTGAACGCGCCCCTTGAATACGAGATCGCAGGCGGCCTGGAAAGCCACGCCGTCAAATCCGGGCGCCATGGGTGTGTAGCTCGGGTCGTCTTGGTTCTGACGGTCCACAACGGCTGCCATTTTCTGCATCGCCGACATGACCTGTTCTTCGTTGACCACGCCATGATGGAGCCAGTTGGCCACATGTTGTGCCGAGATCCTGCACGTCGCACGATCCTCCATAAGGCCCACATCATTTATGTCAGGGACTTTCGAGCAGCCCACACCTTGGTCGATCCACCGTGACACATAACCCAGAATGCCCTGTGCGTTGTTTTCGACCTCTCGCAGTTTCTGCGCATCTGTCCATTTTTGGTACGATGCCAGCGGGATGTCGAGCACCGTGTCCACATAGGCCCTGCGGCCTCCGGCCTTAAGCTTATCCTGAACCGCGAACACGTCGACCGCGTGGTAATGCAGCGCATGCAATGTCGCAGCTGTCGGGCTTGGCACCCAAGCACAGTTGGCCCCGGCTTTTGGATGTTCGATCTTCTGTTCGATCATCTCTGCCATCAAGTCCGGCATCGCCCACATGCCTTTTCCGATCTGCGCCCGCCCCTGCAAACCGCATTCCAGACCTATATCGACATTCTGATTTTCATAAGCACCGATCCAGGATTTGCGTTTGATGAAATCCTTTCGCGAAAACGGGCCCGCCTCCATCGAGGTGTGAATTTCGTCGCCGGTTCTGTCCAGAAAACCCGTATTTATAAAAGCGCACCGGGATTTGGCGGCACGGATACATTCCTTCAGATTGACCGATGTGCGACGCTCTTCGTCCATGATACCCAGTTTGACAGTATATTGCGGCAATCCGAGGATAGACTCGACATTGGTGAAGATTTTGTCCGCGAACGCGACTTCCTGCGGCCCGTGCATTTTCGGTTTGACCACATAGACTGAGCCGTTGGCGGAGTTTCCGCCGGCACGACGCAAGTCATGCGTGGCAATCAGAACGGTGATCAGCGCGTCCATAAGGCCTTCGAAAATCTCGTCGCCAGTGCCATCAACAATGGCCGGGTTGCGCATCAGATGCCCCACATTGCGTACCAGCATCAAAGCACGGCCTTTGATGACAGCCTCAGACCCGTCCGGGCCGATATAGGATCTGTCGGGGTTGAGTTTCCGCGTGACCTCTTTGCCATTTTTAAGAAACGTATCTTCCAGATCGCCCCGCATCAGCCCCAACCAATTGCGGTAGGCCAGAACCTTGTCTTCGGCATCAACGCAGGCCACGGAATCCTCGCAATCCATAATCACCGAAACCGCAGATTCGAGCACAACGTCCGCCAATCCGGCCTGATCGCGTCCGCCGACGGGGTGGGTTCGGTCGAACACCAGCTCGACATGCATCTGATTGTTGCAAAGCAAGATCGCCTCCAGGTCCTTTGGGTGACCCCGGTAACCCACGAATTTCTCTGGATTTTCAAGTGGTTGGTCGTCAATCAGAAGCTGCCCCGCTGATACGATGTAGCGGCGCGCATCCGCATGACTCCCACCAGCAATAGGGAACGCACGGTCTAGGAACACGCGCGCACGCGCAACCACCCGCGCACCGTGGCCTTTGTCATACCCACCCGCAGGCGGCAACGCGCCCATCGCATTTGTTCCATAAAGTCCGTCATACAAACTGCCCCAACGCGCATTTGCAGCATTCAGCGCATAGCGCGCATTGGTCACCGGTACCACAAGCTGCGGACCGGGGATCGTGGCGATCTCGGGATCGACATTTGCTGTATCGATGGCAAACGCCTCTCCCTCGGGGACCAGATAGCCGATCTCACGCAGAAACGCGCAATAAGCGTCATGATCATGTGGTGCATTGCGATGTTCACGATGCCAAGTGTCGATCTGAGTTTGCAGGTGCGCGCGCGCCTCGAGCAGGGCTTGATTTTCTGGGCCGAGCTCTGCGACCATTTTGGCCAATCCTTGCCAAAACACGTCGGCCGAAACGCCAGTATCTACCAGCGCTTCCGTTTCGATAAATTCAGCAAGATCGGCATGAACAGACAGTCCCGCGCGGTCAGTGTGATTGGATTGTAGATCTTTCATGGGGGCGCTCCTGACAGCTGCGGCTCGTGCATTCGGACTACTCTTTAAAAAGGAAGTTTTCGATAGGCAACAATATTGGTCCGGAATAATGACCAACTTTCACAATTCGTCGAATTCGGCTCTGCTGTGGTTGCGAGATGCCCTGCGGCATCCGCGAGCAAGCTTGCCACTGTGGGCAATCTGAGCGATGACCAAACTTCAGTCTTTGCGCAGGAGCTCATAATGCGAACCGATACGCCAAAAGCCATTTTTCTGAAAGATTATACACCGCCCGCGCATCTGGTTGATCAAGTTGAATTGACGTTCAAGCTGCACCCAACACGCACGCGCGTCTTGAGCAGGATCCATTTTCGGCCCAACCCGGAGGCACAAGACGCCACCTTCTATCTGCACGGCGAAGAGCTGACGCTGATCCACGCATCGATCGATGGCCAGGAGATCACACCCAATCTGACAGACCTTGGGCTGACGGCCCAAGTTCCCAACGCGCCGTTCCTTTGGGAGGCCGAGGTCGAAATCTCCCCCGCAACGAACACGGCGCTCGAAGGGCTATATATGTCCAACGGGATGTATTGCACGCAATGCGAAGCTGAGGGATTTCGCAAGATCACATACTATCCCGACCGACCTGATGTGATGGGCGTCTTTACCGTTCGTATCGAAGCTGAAGACCCAGTCAAACTGTCCAACGGCAACCCGGTTGCATGCGATGAACCCAACGTTGCTGTTTGGCATGACCCCTGGCCCAAACCGGCTTATTTGTTTGCACTTGTCGCGGGCGAGCTGATCAATCACCCAGGCACATATACGACCGGCTCGAACCGCGAGGTCGAGCTCAACATTTGGGTGCGTCCAGGTGACGAACATAAATGTGATTTCGGAATGGAAGCGCTGATTACTTCAATGCGCTGGGACGAGAAGGTCTACAATCGCGAATATGACCTCGATCTGTTCAACATCGTGGCGGTCGACGATTTCAACATGGGCGCGATGGAAAACAAGGGGCTGAACATTTTCAACTCCTCTGCCGTCCTGGCCAGCGCAGAGACATCGACAGACGCGAATTTCGAACGGATCGAAGCAATTATCGCGCATGAGTATTTTCACAACTGGACGGGCAACCGCATTACCTGCCGAGACTGGTTTCAACTCTGCCTAAAGGAAGGTTTGACCGTTTATCGCGACCAACAATTCACCGCCGATCTCAGGTCGGAGCCGGTTGCGCGGATCGAAAACGTTATGGCGCTGCGGGCCCGACAATTTCGCGAAGACAACGGGCCTTTGGCGCATCCAGTGCGCCCGGAAAGCTTCGTTGAGATCAATAATTTCTATACCGCAACCGTCTATGAAAAGGGGGCCGAAGTCATAGGTATGCTCAAAACCCTGATCGGTGACGACCACTACTATGCTGGTTGCGCGCTGTATTTTGAGCGTCATGATGGCCAAGCCTGTACCATCGAAGACTGGCTGAGCTGTTTTGAAGAGGTCACTGGGCGCGACCTGACACAGTTCAAACTTTGGTATAGCCAGGCCGGTACGCCTCGCGTGAAAGTAACCGATCATTTTGAAGACGGCACCTATACATTAAGCTTTGAACAAACGGTGCCGCCATCTCCGGGGCAGGATGAAAAACAACCGATGCTGCTGCCAATTGCGGTCGGGCTTTTAAACCCGCAAGGCGTCGAAACTCACCCTTCAAAGGTCTGCGAAGTCACTGACGCAGTTCATAAATTCAGATTTACGGGTCTGTCGGAAAAACCGGTGCCTTCACTGCTCCGCGGCTTCTCAGCGCCGGTCATTCTGGACCGGGATCAGCCCAATTCCGAGCGCGCGTTCCTTTTGGCCCATGACACGGATCCGTTCAATAAATGGGAAGCGGGTCGCATGCTGGCGCGCGACGTGATGATGCGGATGGTGGTCGATGGCGAGACGGCCGATCAAAGCTACCTGGACGGCTTGGTGTCGGTGGCGCGGGACAGCTCGCTCGATCCTGCATTCAAGGCGTTGGTGTTCCGCAGACCTTCCCAGGATGATATCGCCCAGGCGCTTTTTGACGCCCATGTCACACCGGACCCGACCGACATCCACACGACCACCGAGACCCTGTCGCTCACCATTGCCCAAGCCTTGCAGGACCACCTGCCGAAAATTCTGGCCGAAATGGAGGTCGCGGGCCCCTATATCCCGGACGCAAAAAGCAGCGGAATGCGCAGCTGGGGCAACACAGCGCTAGCGCTGTTAAGCTTGATTGACGGCGGTGCGGCCGCTCGCAAACAGTACCAGATGGCCGATAATATGACCCAGCAGCTGGCTGCTTTGGGCGCATTGCTGTCGATCGAGGCAGCCGAATCCGAGTTAAATGCCTTTTACGCCCAATGGCAGAACGACAGGTTGGTTGTGGACAAATGGTTCGCCTTGCAGGTCGGCCATGCCAAAGGTGCGATGGCAGCCAAAACCGCCCAGGCGCTGACCCAGCATGGCGATTTCGACATGACCAATCCCAATAGGTTCCGCGCGGTATTCGGAGCGTTGGCGGGCAATGCCGCAGGTTTTCACGACCCGTCCGGGTCCGGGTATAAGCTGATGGCCGATTGGTTGATCAAACTGGATGCCAAGAACCCGCAAACCACCGCCCGGCTAAGCACCGTATTCGAGACGTGGAAACGCTACGATGTCGACCGACAAGCGATGATCCGGTCGGCGTTGGAACGCATCCAGGCCACACCTGGGCTAAGCCGTGACACGACGGAGATGGTGACCCGAATTTTGGCTGCTTGAGGACATATTTTCGCCCCGTCCGACTCGCATTACGGGGTATGAATTTTAAATTTTGCAAAAATTTTTTTGATAGCATTACCTTGTACCTGATCTGGGCTTCGACCGTCGGTATACTTGTCCTGATCGGCATGCTCGGATCCGAAACACCGATACTTTGGTGGCTTTGCGTCGGTGTTTTCAGTGCGGCCCCGGCTTTGCGCGCGGTGTTACGGGGTGTGCAGGCAGGTCAGCCCTTTCTCAAAGCTCGAAACCACGATAGGTGCGACAGGACACCAAACACGGAGTAGAATGATGGGCCGACGCAATCTTTTGGTTACTGGCGCAAGTGCAGGCATTGGGGCGGCTACGGCGCGTCTGGCGGGCCGGCGCGGCTATAATGTGGCCATTCACTACAATTCCGATCGGGCCGGGGCAGAACGCGTGGCTGGCGATGTCGAGGCTGCCGGAGGTCAAGCGGTTCTGATTCAGGGCAATGTCGCGCAGCCCGAAGCGGTCTCGCGCATCTTTGCCGAGTTTGACGCGGCTTTGCCCGGACTGGATGCGTTTGTGAACAATGCAGGGATCGTCGATATGAAAACCCGTGTCGACGAAATCTCTGCAGATCGTCTGATCAACATGGTGAATATCAATCTCGTCGGGGCTTTTCTGGCCGCAAAGGAGGCCGTTTTGCGCATGTCGACGGCGCATGGCGGCACTGGTGGTGCGATAGTTAATCTGTCTTCCGCGGCCGCAAAACTCGGAGCTGCTGGCCAATACGTGGACTACGCCGCAACAAAGGGCGCGATCGAGGTGCTCAATCTCGGCCTCTCGCAAGAGGTTGCAAATGAGGGCGTACGGGTGAACGCAATACGACCCGGCATCATCGAAACCGACATTCATGCCAAGGGCGGCCTGCCAAACCGAGCGGCCGAAATGGCCCCGATGGTTCCGATGAAGCGATCGGGCAGCGCGGAAGAGGTGGCAGAGGCGATCCTGTGGCTTCTTTCGGATGCATCGAGCTATGTCACAGGAACCGTTATGGACGTGACCGGAGGTCGGTAAACGAACCCTAAGACCTTAAAAACAGGCGTTTATTGCCGCCTGCTTGCCCAATGCATGCCACAACTTGGCCCAGAACTGGGATTAGCCTTCCCCGCAGGTTATTGCGTCCGGAGGGGTAAATGGTCGATCTGCGAACAAACACCGAGCATGTCTTGGCCCGTGCCATGGGTCTGCTGGACCGCACGTTGGACTACCCTGTCAATCTTGTCGGTGCCCTGGTCTCCCTGCCCGAACGTGGCGTGGCCGGTTTGCGCCAGGAACTGCTCAAGCCGCTCATGCTTCGGGACTTGCGACGCCGTCTGATCGTCACCACAACCGATGAGGATCGCGAAGCGCAGGAACGTGCGGTCATCCTTTCGGACATACTAGAGTTTCTTGAAACTCGGGATTGGACAGCGCTGGCCAGCTATATTCACCACGTGGATCGGACGCGCAATGCGACGCCTTCCGGGGTGCGCCATCTGGACATCGCGACCTTTGAGCTGCGCCGCCATTTGGCCAATCGCTCCGCGCCGCCGGATGTGAATAACTACGAAATCAGCTTCGACTATAGCGACGATATTCTCGACGCGCTCAGCACGGCGCTCGAGCACGATCCAGACAATGCAGCATTGGCCGCGATTCTGGCCCGGATACATCTTGATTGCGGATGGTCGGCCCGCGGGAGTGGTTGGGCCGAGATGGTGGGCGAAGAAGGCTGGGCTGCAATGAACGCGCATTACGACACCGCACGCGATATCATTACCCGCTTTGATCCGGTCGCCTACGACTCACCGTTTCTGGCGGAAATCCAGTATCGGCTCTGCGTCGGGTTGGAAAACGGTCGGGACCGCCTGACCTCAGCGTTCATTGACTGGATCGATCTCGATCCCGGCAATTTGACCGCCTATCGCCAACATGCCTATCACTGCCTGCCACGTTGGTTCGGCGACTATAAGATCCTCGAAGAGCAAGCGCAGTTGGCGGCCCGCCACACCAAAGACACGCTGCGTGATGGGGCCTATACCGCTATGATGTTGCATGCTTTGCGCTTTGAAGACGGGGCCGCTCTCTACTTGAAACCAGATCTTCTGCTTGCCGGGTTGGATGATATTGCGGCTTTTTATGACAGTGACCCGCTCCGTTTGACCGCCTTGCTGTCTGAGCTGGTGGACGCGTTGCAGCCGCATTACCACCACTTGTTGGGAGCGAAACGCGCCAAGAAGCGTATCGCAAAAGCCGTTCGAGCCGGGTTGGCGGATGTCCTGCGGACGCATCTATCGCTATTTTGCACCCGGGCGTGGAGCCAATCCGAGGAAGACTACCTTGTGCTCGTATCCTGTGCGTTCAAGCCAGAACTTGCACGCGGTGCAACAATCGTGATCGGCCCCGAGGGCCACCACGTTGTCTCGAAAGAGCTTGAAGCTGTGCAACTGGCAGGCCTTCAACGCGATCAATGATATTACTCACAGTAACTTAGGGACCGTGTATAGGCGGCCATGTCCGCCCGCTTTGCGCTTTGTGTCATTGGTCCCCAATCGGCCGCAATCCCCGCTCTACGCCCATTGCTCAATGCGACGGCATTGTCCCTGATAACAGTTTGAGACCAGATCCGTACCGCGCAGCTTAAATTGGCCTCGCCGGACTTAAGTGCCTCACCGGTTGTGGCAGCGCAGCCATAGCCACGCGCCGTCGCAGGCGCAATTTGAACCAATCCATACCAGCGCCCCCCACCACCCACAGCATCCGGGTTCCAAGTGCTTTCATACCCGGCCAAAGCTGAGAGAAGCGATGTCCAAAAAGCAGCACGGGCGTCCGGCGATTGGTCCGGATATGCGGGGCAGAATGTCGAGATATCGCTGGGCACGGAGCGAAGCAATGCCGCCCCCGCGTTAGACAACGCCAAAAGCGTTGCGTCGGTCCAAAGAGCGCCTTGCGGGTGGTTGTCCCACTGCGTAACCGGAACTATATCGGCACGCTCTTGGCTATCCTCGGCGTCCGCGCAGCCCCAAAGCGCTGTCAGACATGCCGCAAAAAGGGTTGTGAGTTTCGATGCCATTATTGAGTTATGTCGCCCCGTCCGGGCATGGCAAGCCCGGTCATTCCCGACAAGCATGTCTTCGCCAATTCTAACGCGGGACAGTTTTCCTGCGATTCTGTCCCGAGCAAACTCTTGTCGCCCGCTCGAGCCTCGCCTAAAACGCCAGTGAACATGGCAAGGAAGACCCAAATGCTGGACCTGACTTTCAAGACACCCGACCCCAAAGTTATCGCCGGTGCGAAACATGATTGGGAACTGGTCATCGGCCTGGAGGTGCACGCTCAGGTTCTGTCCCGCTCTAAGCTGTTTTCGGCGGCCTCGACGCAGTTTGGCGCAGAGCCCAACAACAATGTCGCCTTTGTTGACTCAGGCATGCCGGGCATGCTGCCGGTGATTAACGAAGAATGCGTGGCGCAAGCTGTTCGAACGGGACTTGGGCTCAAGGCTGACATCAATCTTTACTCAGCCTTCGACCGGAAAAATTATTTTTACCCGGATCTTCCGCAAGGCTACCAGATCAGCCAGCTGTATCACCCGATTGTCGGCGAGGGTGAGGTCTTGGTAGATATGGGACCTGGCGTTGCACGGCGGGTTCGTATCGAGCGGATTCACCTGGAGCAGGATGCGGGCAAATCGATCCATGATATGGATCCCAACCTATCGTTTGTTGATCTGAACCGGACCGGTATCGCCTTGATGGAGATCGTGTCGCGCCCTGACATCCGTGGCCCCGAGGAGGCCGCTGCCTATGTTTTGAAACTGCGCCAGATCATGCGGTATTTGGGGACCTGCGACGGAAACATGCAAAACGGCTCGATGCGGGCTGATGTGAATGTGTCCGTCTGTCGTCCTGGAGATTATGAGAAATACCAAGAAACGCAGGATTTCTCGCATCTTGGGACGCGCTGTGAGATCAAGAACATGAACTCGACCCGGTTTATCCAGCAAGCGATCGAGTTTGAAGCCCGGCGTCAGATTGCAATCTTGGAAAACGGAGGCACGGTCGACCAGGAAACCCGGCTCTACGACCCGGACAATGGTGAGACCCGGTCCATGCGCTCAAAGGAGGAGGCACATGATTATCGCTACTTCCCCTGCCCCGACCTCCTGCCACTTGAGATCGAACAATCTTGGGTGGACACGCTAAAGACCTCTTTGCCGGAACTGCCTGACGAGAAACAGGCCCGCTTCGTACTGGAATTTGGTCTGTCGGAATATGACGCGTCGGTGCTGACAGCCGAAGCGGAGGATGCCGCCTTCTTTGAACAAGTGACTGAGACTGCAGGCGACGGAAAATTGGCCGCCAATTGGGTTATAAATGAGCTCTTTGGCCGGTTGAAGAAAGATGATGATCGCGCGATCACCGATAGCCCGGTGTCCCCAATGCAGTTGGGGGCGATTATCGCGCTGATCCAGTCAGGTGAGATTTCCGGAAAAATAGCCAAGGAGCTATTTGAAATTGTCTACACCGAAGGTGGAGACCCCGCGGAGATTGTTGATGCAAGGGGCATGAAACAGGTCACCGATACCAGCGCCATTGAAGCCGCAGTCGATGAGATAATAGCCGCCAATCCGGCGCAAGTTGAGAAGGCCAAACAAAATCCAAAACTGGCCGGATGGTTTGTGGGCCAAGTGATGAAGGCGACCGGTGGAAAAGCCAACCCGAAAGCCGTGAACGAAATCGTCGCTAGGCGGCTGAACGGGTAATGTTTGAGCGGCGCAATGCGCCCAACCCGAACAACGCTGTCACCATCAACACCGCACCGCCAGGCAACGGGATCGGGGAAACCTGTACGTCATCCAGCAACGCGCCCCGCGAATCTGATCGACCGGTTCCGCTGAAAAACAACGTGTAACTACCAGCTTGAGTGACATCGAACTGTTGCGTGACGGTAGAAAAACGGCCGCGCGGCAGGTCATCGCTCGGACCCGTCACCCGAGATTGAAAGATGCTGCCGATCCCGTAAATCAACCCATTCGTCCTGGCTTGCCTTGTCCGCGGGCTATAGGCGAAACTCAATTGGTATGTGCCGATGTCGAAGAACACATCCTGAGCAATTGTCGTATTATATTTTGTATCGAGCTCCGCGTAATAGCCGCCATCCGCGGGTGACAGGTCAGATCCCAGTGTCCGGTCGGTTTGCAGTTCCAAACCATGACCAAAACTCGACCATCCTGGAATGCCAGAAGTCCAAATACCCCAAGATCGACCACTAAACGGCATATCGGCGAAGAGCTGCCCGGCCCCATGGCCTTCAAACCCCTGACTGACCACGCCCGGGTCCATTTCAAAACTGCCGTTAATGATCGTCGCAGCCTGCACCGGTGCGCCGAACATCCCGATCAAACACAGCAAGACAGCCGGTCGAATGGTCCGCATCCTTACCAGAAATCTACACACGTCAAGTCAGCCCCTAGAAAACAACGATCACGTTCTGTTCTAGTGGTCAATTCTCACCAGTTTCCTAGTCGTCTTCTTAAAAACACCGAAAATCTTACTCAAATTTCGTTCAATTCTGCGCGGCCTCACATAGCCTAGGCGTCCTAATTGCGGTCGATTTAACTCTCTTCTCACGCTGGTTTCACACTTGTTTCCCCTGCGTCATCTAAAACGGGCACACCTGATAATT
Organism: Pseudomonadota bacterium; assembly: GCA_039193885.1. Taxonomy (GTDB): domain Bacteria; phylum Pseudomonadota; class Alphaproteobacteria; order Rhodobacterales; family Rhodobacteraceae; genus Litoreibacter. The sequence continues at coordinate 69,350 of JBCCWL010000007.1, read as the reverse complement.
TCATCAGGCGCGCAACGCATTTCTGCCGAGCGCCAAAGCAAAGGGGGTTGGCTGTGTCTGTTGTGTCTATTTGGATCACGAGTTTACCTGCCCCATCGCTTTTCCAAGCTGCAGGTGTTGCGGGGTTCATCCTTTATTTTTTAGGGTTCGCGGGCTTGCAGCTTGGGTTTGTCGACGGCAACAAATCCGGATATTCACTTTGCAGCATCCTGGCGGCCGTCCTTGTGCTGATCTCGTTGACCGAGCATTTTAACCTGGCCTCCGCTATGATCCAGATCAGCTGGATCCTGCTTGGCACAACGGGGCTGGTCTGTCGGCGGATTCGCACGCGCAAGACAGTGTTGGACAGAGCCCGCTCAGATCGTTAAAGAGAGCGCGCCTGTTGGGGGGAAACTCGCATGTCACGTTTTGAATATCGCGCTATCGCAGCCCCGCGCCGCGGGAAATCCGCCAAAGGTGTCCGAGGCGGGCCGGACAAGTTTGCGTTCGCAATATCAAATTTGATGAATGACATGGCCGCAGAGGGCTGGGAGTACCTGCGCGCAGATACGCTACCTTGTGACGAGCGCCAGGGATTGACCGGGAAAACAGTTAAATATCATTCGCTTCTGGTGTTCAGACGCCAAGTGGCTGAAAGCGAGTCAGCGGAAGTTCAAGGCTACCTGGAAGATCTGAGCGAAGAGCCTGAGATCGAAATGCCACAGGACGAGCCGTCTGAAGAATTTGAAACTGCAGAGATGCTTGAAGACAGCGCGAGTGAAGACGAGAGTGCAGCTGACGACGCGCGCCCATTGCGCAAGGAGCCAACGCTGACCGCGATCAATCGCTGATTTGCAACGCCAAAGCGTGGATCCGGCCAATCACATCCTCGCCCAAGGCGGCATGCACCGCGCGATGGCGTGCAATCCTAGACATCCCGGCAAACCGCTCTGATCGAATCTCTACATTGAAGTGACTTTCGCCACCTTCTTGAAACCCGGAATGTCCACGATGGGCTTCACTGTCATCAACCACCGACAGATGAGACGGCGAGAACGCGTTCTGGAGCTTAGTCTCCATCAATTCACGAATTGAAGACGTCATTTCGACCGATCCTCTCCCTGGATATTGTCCACTCAAGCGCGTCACGAGAAATATTTTTCACGGACCCTCTTCATCTCTCGAGAGAAAACCTTAAACTGCTTACTCCGAGTCGAAAAGGTATTGTCATGGCCCGCGCCCCGTTTGATCCTTTTGAGTTTGATATTTCAGTGTCCTCTGACAAGAAGCGACGCGCAAAGGGGCGTCGAGGCATGTCCGGCGCAGTTGAGACATCTCAGCGTATCTGCGAGGCTCCCGGATGCCAGGAACCGGGAAAATACCGCGCACCGAAATCACCCGATGTTCTGGATGAGTATTATTGGTTCTGCAAAGATCATGCGCGGGAATACAACCTAAAGTGGAACTTTTTCGAGACGCACACACAAGAAGAGATGGAACGGCAGATGTCGTCTGATCGCGTGTGGGAACGTGAGACAAAACCGTTCAAAAAGGATGGTGAACAGCGGGCCTGGTCACGGTTGGGTGTCGATGACCCTATGGCGGTTCTGGGCGACAACGCGACAAGAAATCCCGGCAGACAGCCCGGCGGAACGGGCCGGAAACTGCCTCCGACAGAGCGCCAAGCGTTGGAAATTCTTGAAGGTGATGCACGGATGACAAAATCCGATTTACGTCGAAAATACAAAAGCTTGGTGAAAGACCTTCATCCAGATATGAATGGCGGAAACCGGGCTGACGAGGACCATTTGCAAAAAGTGGTCTGGGCTTGGGATCAAATCAAAGGCAGCCGTAACTTCGGCGACTGACCTGACCTCTAGGACCCTGCGCGCGCTCTGGATGTAAAGTCTTCATGCCTGATGGCCTATGTCATTGGTTTTGGAGTTTTCGTCATGGCCTCTTCGAAAGCAGCCAAAACCACGCCGCTTTCTAGCGCGAGCGACCCGGACGAGATCCTGCGCAGCATTCGTCAGGAGAAACAGCTCGCCGGGCGCTATATGATGATCAGCGGTGCCGTTTTGCTTCTGATTGGCGGGGTGATCTATGTCTATCTGATCGGCGCGATCTTGCTGGGTCAGATCGATCTGAGCGAGCGTACGCTGTTTGTCCATGACAGCACCTTCATTGCCGTGATGATGAGCTTCGGGGACGTTAGCATCATCGCAGGTCTCGGGTTACTGACCCTACTGATCGGCGTTGCTTTGATGCGGGGATCCATCCGCGCGACCTCGAAAACGATTCCGGATGAAGATCGACCGTTGCTCGAGCATCTTATCCGCGAAAACAAAATCGAGGGCATCGAAAGCTATGTGAAGCTTTCGGCACTTGTGGGCTCAACAGGACTTTTCACCAAACTCGGGTTCACTGGACTGCCGCTCGCGACAGTTACACTGACCATGGTTCTGGTGGTCCTTGCGATATGGCGCGCGCCGGACGGTGTCGCCGTGGAACCCAACCTGCTTGATATGGCGAAACTCACGCTGGGCGCGTTTATCGGCTCGTTTGTCCAGCGCAAAATGTCGCAGGACGCGGGGGAACCGGGCTCGATCTGAAATCCGACAAAGATTCCGACCTGCCTGCCCCTTGCCCTTAGACTGATAATCAGGCATCTCGGTGCCGTTATCGAGAGAGGCGAGCCATGGCGGACGGGACGATTGATCTGAGTGCGAAACCAACCGAAGAAATTTCGGTTCGGGAGATTTTTGGCATCGAGACCGACATGGTGGCCAAAGGCTTTGCCGATCGCAGTGATCGCGTTCCTGAAGTCGACCAAACCTATAAATTCGACCGCGACACAACTTTGGCCATTCTTGCCGGATTTTCCCACAATCGACGGGTCATGATCCAAGGCTATCACGGCACCGGCAAATCCACGCATATCGAACAAGTCGCGGCGCGATTGAACTGGCCCTGTGTCCGGGTCAATCTCGACAGCCATATCAGCCGGATCGACCTGATCGGAAAAGACGCCATCAAACTTAAAGACGGTGTTCAAGTGACCGAGTTTCAGGAAGGCATTTTGCCCTGGGCGCTGCGCAATCCAACCGCAATCGTATTCGATGAATATGATGCCGGGCGCGCCGACGTTATGTTCGTCATCCAGCGGGTTCTGGAAGTCGACGGCAAATTGACCTTGCTGGACCAGAACAAGGTGATCACGCCACACCCGAATTTCCGCATTTTCGCGACGTCCAATACTGTGGGCCTGGGCGACACGACCGGTCTCTATCACGGCACGCAGCAAATCAACCAAGGTCAAATGGACCGCTGGAGCCTGGTCGCCACGCTGAACTATCTTAGCCACGATGCAGAGGCAGCGATCATCCTGTCGAAATCACCGACCTACAATACCGCCGATGGCCGCAAGACAATCGGCCAGATGGTCACTGTCGCGGATCTGACCCGGACAGCTTTCATGAATGGTGACCTGTCCACCGTCATGTCACCCAGAACGGTGATTGCATGGGCGCAGAACGCCATGATCTTCAAAGATGTGGGCTACGCGTTCCGCCTGTCCTTCCTCAATAAATGCGATGAACTGGAACGCGAAACTGTGGCCGAGTTCTATCAACGCTGCTTCGATGAAGAACTGCCGGAAAGCGCTGCCAGCATCAGCTTGGGGTGAGTTTGCCCTCTGGGCTGCTACTTGCATACCCACAACGATACCGGAATCCTTAGCCGCAATTGGATCAAGCTGAATAGCGATGGACTGGCTCGGGTCTGGATCAAGGAACTGAAAGACTCTGTCGCACCTTTGCCCAATCCCGGCGCGGGGCGGGGCGCGTTTGACCTGTTGCATAAAGCTTCCTGTCAGAATGCGCTCGAATCCGGGATCCCTGAGAGGTTGGAGCAGGTTTGGCGGATCAGTGCCTGGCCATCACAATTGTCGCCTCTCGACGTGCCGGTGTTCAGTTTCGAAGAAAAACGCGCGCGCCCCGCGCGTCAGGCCACCGAGGCAAATATCGCGAACTGCGACAATCTTCTTTTATCAGAACGGTAGGTTTCGCGGTGCAAGCCATGGCCAAGGCGCTCGAAACCGACTAGTGTTCCGTTGTTTTATCCGCAATTACACACAGCCGCCATGAGTAAACCCGACAACCCCGCCGAGCCGTTCAAAAAGGCCCTGGCCGAGGCAACAAAAACGCTCGCCAACGACCCTGACCTTGGCGTCAGCTACTCGGTCGACCCGCCCGGCATGACAAATGATCAGGTTCGCCTGCCACAGGTCACACGACGCATGACCAAGGATGAGGTGTTGCTGGCGCGTGGCACGGCCGATGCGTACGCGCTGCGTCGCCGCTTCCACAACCCGGCCACAAGCAACCGGTACGAGCCACAAGGCAACATGGCGCGCGATCTGTATGACGCCATGGAAACCGCACGCTGCGAGGCCATGGGCGCACGGACGATGCCGGGTACCGCAGGCAATATCGACGCCAAAATCGGCTCGGAAGCATCGCGGAAGGGTTACGGGCAGATCACCGAACCCAGCCAGGCCCCGCTTTCGGTGGCCGCTGGCTATCTTATCCGCCATCTTGCCACCGGACGCAGCCTGCCCAAGGGTGCGGACAATGTGATGGGCCTCTGGAAGGACTTCATCGAGCAATCCGCAGGCGGCACCTTAGACAATTTGCAAGATGTGCTCGAAGATCAGGCCAAATTTGCAAAATTTTCTCGTCAGATCATCGAAGATCTGGGCTATGGTGACCAGCTGGGCGACGACCCTGACGACATCAACGAGGATGAGGACGAAAGCGCCGAGGCCGAAGACCAAGATCAAGCCGAAGACGATCAATCCAACGCCGACAAAGAGGACAACTCCGAAGACGAAGACGCCCAGGCCGAACAGTCCCAAGACGAGCAGCAAGATGCCAGCCAGGCGACAGTTCAGCTTGATGACATGGCTGACGCCGAGATGGGCGATGAGGCTGAAATGCCCGACGGGGATGCGCCATTGGAGCCGCCGGCGCCGCCGCCGCATTCGGATGCCGATCCCAACTATTCAGTTTATCGCACTGATTTTGATGAAGAAATATCTGCTGAAGACCTTGCGGAGACGGCCGAGCTGGAACGACTTCGCGCCTATCTGGACCAGCAATTGGAACCATTGAAAGGTGCCGTGTCGCGACTGGCGAACAAATTGCAACGCAGGCTGCAAGCTCAACAGAATCGGTCCTGGGAGTTCGATCTCGAGGAGGGGATCCTGGATGCCGGTCGGCTTGCCCGCGTCGTCACCAACCCGACCACTCCACTGAGCTTCAAGGTCGAAAAGGATACCGAATTCCGAGACACTTGTGTGACGCTGCTTCTGGACAACTCGGGATCAATGCGGGGTCGTCCGATCTCAATTGCTGCGATTTGCGCCGATGTTTTGGCGCGCACCCTAGAGCGATGCCAGGTCAAGACCGAGATCTTGGGCTTCACCACACGGGCCTGGAAGGGCGGTCAGTCGCGGGAATCGTGGTTGGCCGATGGGCGGCCTCAGCAGCCCGGGCGGCTGAACGATCTGCGCCACATCATTTATAAGTCGGCCGACGCTCCGTGGCGGAGGACGCGACCAAATCTCGGATTGATGATGAAAGAAGGGTTGCTGAAGGAAAATATAGACGGCGAGGCACTGGAATGGGCGCATCGCCGGATGCTGGGTCGCCCGGAAAGCCGCAAGATCCTGATGGTGATTTCTGACGGTGCTCCGGTCGACGATTCGACACTTTCTGTTAACCCCGCAAGCTATCTAGAGAAGCATTTGCGCGACGTGATTGCGCTGGTTGAACGCCGCAAGGCAGTTGAGCTGATCGCGATCGGTATTGGTCACGACGTAACGCGATACTATAACCGTGCCGTCACGATCACCGATGTTGAACAGCTTGCCGGTGCCATGACAGAACAATTGGCTGCGCTGTTTGACTCTGATCCGCGCGCCCGCGCCCGGTTGATCGGCATGAAACGGGCCAGTTAGGTGTTTCAAACCTTCGATTCCACCACATCGCCCGAAACAGGGGCACCTCGCCTGGCCGCGTTGCGCGCCGAAATGGCCAATAGACAGCTTTCCGGGTATTTGGTGCCACGCGCAGATGCCCATCAGGGCGAATATGTTGCGCCATGCGATGAACGCCTTGCCTGGCTGACCAGCTTTACGGGGTCGGCCGGATTTTGCGCGGTTCTGGAAAACGCGGCGGGTGTCTTCATCGATGGCCGCTACAGAGTTCAGGTGAAAGATCAGGTGGATCTTGCGGTTTTTGAACCTGTGCCCTGGCCCGAAACTCAGCTGGGACCTTGGCTGATCGAGCGAGAGGCCTCGGGGCGGATCGGGTTTGATCCGTGGCTCCACACCAAACGCGAAATCGACGCCGTGGAACGCGCGCTTGAAGATCAAGATGTGACGCTTGTGGCGGTGCCCAACCTGATCGATCTGATCTGGCAAGACCGTCCACCGGCCCCTTCGGGCCTGGCTGAGATCTATCCGATAGAGCTTGCTGGGCGCAGCTCAGCCGATAAACGGACCGAGATCAGCGAGGTTTTGAAGACTGCCGGCCATTCTGCCGCTGTCTTGACACTGCCCGACAGTATCGCCTGGCTGCTCAACATTCGCGGCACCGATATTGCGCGTATTCCGATCGTTCAGGCCTTTGCTATTCTTTTCGATGATACGCGGGTTGAACTCTTTTCCAATCCGGCGAAATTCTCCGAAATTTCTTTAGGTCCGGATGTGAAGCTTCGCGATTTTTCTGAATTTAACCTCGCATTAACCGAACTTAACGGATCCATAAGAGTGGAGAAATCCTCTGCTCCCTTGCAGATTTCGAACATTTTGAAGAATTCGGATATCGTCTATGATGACGATCCTTGCGGGCTGCCGAAAGCGTGCAAAAACCCGGTCGAGATCGAGGGGGCACGGGCCGCGCATCTGCGCGATGCACATGCGATGGTTGAGTTCCTGGCCTGGCTCGACATGCAAGAGCCTGGCGCATTTACCGAGATCGACGTTGTTACCCAGCTTGAAGGGTTTCGAACCAAAACCAATGCGCTGCGCGACATCAGTTTCGAAACCATTTCCGGCACAGGTCCGAATGGTGCGATCGTCCATTACCGCGTGACCCACGAGACCAATCGGCGCGTCGAGGATGGCAACCTGCTGCTTGTCGACAGTGGCGGACAATATGTCGATGGCACCACCGATATAACCCGAACGATTGCTATCGGCACTCCAAGCCCAGAACAAATCCGCTGCTACACCCTGGTGTTAAAAGGGATGGTTTCTTTGTCGATGGCGCGGTTCCCCACCGGGATCAGCGGGCGTGATTTGGACCCATTGGCGCGCGCCGCGTTATGGCGTGATGGGCTCGACTATGACCACGGGACAGGCCATGGCGTCGGCGCGTTCCTGTCCGTGCATGAAGGGCCGCAGCGCATTGCCCGGATTTCAGAGGTCAAGCTTGCCCCCGGCATGATCTTGTCGAATGAACCTGGCTACTACCGCGAAGGAGCCTTTGGAATTCGTATTGAAAATCTCATTGTCGTACAATCAGCCCCCAAGATGGGAGACAATCGGGATCAACTGAGTTTCGAAACGCTCACCTACGTTCCGTTTGACCGCCGCCTGATCGATCCTGAATTGCTCAGCCCGCAGGAACGCGCCTGGATTGATGACTATAACGCGGAAATCGCGCGGCGCATTGCCGCAAGCCCAGCGGCGAACGCCTGGCTGGCAAAGGCGACAGCCCCTCTTTAAGGCGTTCTGGTGATTGACATCTTTCTGTCGTTTCGCTTTCGTACACTCTTGTCACGACAGAGGGAGCACGAAAATGACAGACCGGATTAAGTTGCGGAAGGCGCAGGGAAGTTTCTCAATCCGTGCTGGTGGTGCCGTGCTGGGCGAAAGCACCAATGTCATTGAACTGGTCGAAAACGGCTATGATCCGGTTTTCTATGTCCCGCAGGATGACCTTGCGATGGCGTTTTTCGACAAAACCGATCATCAGACCACCTGCCCGCATAAAGGCGTGGCGAGCTATTATACAATCGAGGCCAAGAGCGGCCCTATTGAGAATGCCGCATGGTCCTATGAAGAGCCGAAACAGGGTCTCGAGGCGATCACAGGTCACCTGGCGTTCTATGGCGATAAAGTGACTGTCGAGCAGCTCTGATCAGGAATGCTCTTCCGCGGCAGTCGCGGCCAAAGCCCGGTTATACTGGCGCAATGCATCAACTTGAAACAATGCCCCAAGCAGTTCCGGCGGTTGGCCCTCTTCGCCGATGACAACGACCGGGATGAAGCTTCGGTTGGTTTGTTCGAAGATCGGCATGGCGTCCTCAAGCGTCGCATTGGGCCCTATGTAAAAACCGTCTTCGATGGCGTTCCAGATGCCCTCTTCGCTGGCGGCTGCCTCGTGATCGGAGCCACGCATAACATTGGCGACGCGAAACATCGATAAAAGATAAGCTTGCGGACCGGCGGCAAGGTGGATGCCGCGCCTTTCTAATTGTGTAAGGAAAAAGGAGCGATCGACCAGCCGGCTGGCCAGTGCGGTCGACATCGACACCGCAACCATAACAGCAAGACCGGTTTGCCAGTCACCGGTCAGTTCGAACACGATCAACGTGGTCGATATCGGCGCCCCCAGAACAGCCGCCGCGACGGCGCCCATACCCGCCAAAGCGTAGAGCGTCTGCTCCCCCGAGACGTCGGGAAAAACGCTGGTCGCGACGAGTCCGAAGGCCAGACCAGTCAGGGCTCCGATCATCAGAGATGGCGAAAATACACCGCCGCCCATACGTCCCGCCATTGTCACAGCGACAGCTATCACTTTGAGAACGCAGAATATAACCGCCTCCCAAAAGATCAGCTCACCGGTCAAGGCAGCCGATGTAGTCCCATACCCAACCCCGATAATGTGGGGAAATGAAATCGCGATCACGCCCAGCACGGCACCCGCAATGGCTGGTCGTGCGCACCTCGGGATACGCAATTTTCTTTGCACCAGAGTCCCCATGTCATCGGCCCAGAAGATTGATTTCATCAATACCAAAGCCACAAGCCCGCATAGGAGACCCAAGATCAAAAAGGCGGGAAGTTCGACGTAGAAGGTCAGTGTATTCGAGGATGGCAAAACGAACTCAGTCACATCGCCAAACTCAAGCCGATTGATCACAGTTCCCGCAGCACTTGCGATCACGATGGGCGCGAATGCATGCACAGCGAAGTGCCTCAAAACGACTTCCAATGCGAACAAGGCACCTGCGATCGGAGCATTAAAGCTGGCAGAGACCGCCGCGGCAACGGCACACCCCAACAGGTCGCGCCCAGTTATGCCATCCGCCCGGATCAGCCCGCAGACCCAACTGGAGATCACGCCGGCCAGATGCACAACCGGGCCCTCGCGTCCAGTCGATCCGCCCGAGGACAAGGTGATCAGTGAAGCCGCAGCCGAGGCCAAGCCAGCCCGTTTTTCGACCCGACCGTCATGCAATGCAGATCCCGCTATGACATCAGACACAGACCGGACACGACCGTCATTTGTAAACTTGTGCAGTATTATTCCGGTCAAAAGCCCGCCGGTAATGGGGATGATTACAATCCAATACCACGGCAAACTTGCTGCAAAATCAGAGAGTTGATGAACATCATCCGTACCATATAGCCAAGCTTGTAACGCCTCGATTCCCTTCCGGAAGAACAGCGCCGCAAAGCCTGCCGCAATTCCGATCAGAAGCGCGATGAACCAAAACTGAAGTTGTGATGGCCCCTTGTGGCGCAAAATTCTCCAGCCATCGCTACAGGCCACGACAACGTCGTCCAACTGCCGCTTGATAAGGGAGGTCTCCGGATCAGCCATGGTCGTTGCTAATTCCAATTCGCTGCGACGTCGCACGTCTCAAGCGCAAGACGAGACGGCGGTTTGTTCCCCAGCGCACGCGCGCTATGCACAACTTAGGCCAAAGAAGCGCGCACTCCAAGATGTCGCGTCTCGCCTCGAGCGTCCTAGCCCTTCAAAAGCGCACGCGCTGCGTCTTTTGCCGCTTCTGTAACCGTGTCGCCCGACACCATGCGGGCAATTTCATCGATACGCGCATCTTTAGAAAGCGGTAGAACCGTCGATATGGTCATCTCGCCCCGGATGCGTTTCTCCACACGCCAATGATGCGCGCCCAGAGCGGCTACTTGCGGGGAATGCGTCACAATCAGCAATTGCGCGGTCTTTGCCAATTCGACCAGGCGTCGTCCGACGGCATCTGCTGTAGCTCCGCCGACGCCCCGGTCGATCTCATCGAAGATCATCGTCAGGTGCGCGCCCGATCCGATCAAGCAGACCTTAAGCGCCAGAAGGAAGCGCGACAGCTCTCCGCCCGAGGCTATTTTTGACAAGGGGCCGGACGGGGCCCCGGGATTTGTGGCAACGCTGAAAACCACTGCATCTCGACCTGTTGGGCCCGGATCGGTTTGCGATATCCCGGTGGTAAAAACCGCGCGCTCCATTTTCAAAGTTGCCAGTTCTGCTTGCATGGCTGCGTCGAGCTTTTGGGCCGCGGTTTCGCGGGCTTGGCTTATCGCCAGCGCCAGGCTGTCATATCGCGCCTGGGCCTCAGACACTGCGTTGCGCCGAAGCTGCAGCTCCGCCTGCCCGGTATCGATCGAGGTTACCTTTTCCGCAAATTGATCCGCCAGATCAGCCAACTCGTCGGGCAAAACACCATGTTTACGAGCCAGCGCTCGCAAAGCAAACAATCGTTCTTCAACTTGTTCCAGCTCATGAGGATCAAAACTCAGGGATGTCAGGCAGGCTTCAATGTCGTCGACGGCCTCCCCCAATGCGCTCAAGGAGCGTCCAAGCGCGGCCAACGGTGAATCAAGCTGTTGTTCTGCCTTATCTGCAACGCGATCAAGCCAGCGCATCGCGTCCCCAATGTTGCCCTCGGCACCGTCCGCTCCGAGCAGCGCTCGGGCTTGCACAATGTCTTCGCGAATTTTCTGCCCGGCCTGCATCAACCTCCGCTGGGTGTCCAGCTGTTGTTCTTCGCCCGGCACCGGGGCCAGTTTTCCAAGCTCCAGCGCGGCATGCCGAAGATATTCTTCTTCCTGGCGCGCGGCCTCTAATACGGCTTCAAATTCCTTTAACAATCTGATTTCTTTAGATAGTTCCTTCCAAGATTCTCGCAAGGGGAGCGGGTCAATCCCAGCGAACTGATCCAAGAAGCCGCGATGTGCCTGGGCGTTCAGAAGTCCGCGTTCATCATGTTGTCCATGGATCTCGATAAGCTTCTCGGAAACAGCGCGCAGCGTTTCACCGGAGGCGCGCCGATCATTGATGAAGGCCTGCTTTCGACCGTCGCTGAAGTTGATCCTGCGTAAGATCAGCTCATCAGAAACATCATAGCCAGCAGTCTGAAGAAGCGACAAAACCTCATGGTCCTGGGCCAGATCAAAGACGGCGGACACTTCGCCGCGCTCAGCGCCCTGACGCACAAGATCGGCGCGACCGCGCCACCCCAGTACAAAACCGATCGATTCAAGCAATATCGATTTGCCGGCACCGGTTTCACCGGTGAGTACATTCAGGCCCGGCTGGAAATCCACCGACAGCTTGTCGACAATCAGCATGTCCCGGATGTCGAGACTGCGCAGCATCCTAGAACTCCCGGAGGTCTGACCTTACAACCATGCGCCGCGGATCACTTGGCGGTAAACATCGCGAAGCCATCCCGTGCTGGCGGCCTCAGGTTCCAAGCCCTGTCCTTGTAGAAGGTTATAGCTGTCCTGATAAAATCCAGTGGATTGATAGTTGTATCCAAGAATAGCCCCGGCTGTCTGGGCTTCATCGGTTAGACCCAGGGACAGGTAGCTTTCAACCAGGCGGTGTAGGGCCTCGGCCGTATGCGTAGTGGTCTGGAACTCCTCAACTACGACCCGGAACCGATTGATCGCCGCCGTATAGTGGCCACGCTTGAGATAGTAGCGCCCAATCTCCATTTCCTTGCCGGCCAGGTGATCGAAAGCCAGGTCGAATTTCAGAATTGAGGATTTGGCATATTCCGTGTCTGGGTAGCGTTCGATCACGGTTCTGAGCGCCTGCAATGCCTGGAAGGTCAGTCCCTGATCGCGACCAACCTGCTCGATCTGATCATAATAGCTGATCGCAAGCAGGTACTGCGCATAGGCGGCGTCTTCATCTGCCGGGTAGAAATCGAGAAACCGCTGTGCGGCCGAGCGCGATTCTTCATAGTTGCGACTTTGATGCAAGGCAAAGGCAGACATGATCAGCGCACGTTTGGCCCATTCGGAATAGGGGTAGAGTCGCTCTACTTCATTGAACAGGTTTACCGCATCCTCGGTATCGCCACTTTCAAGCTGGCCCTCGGCCCTTTGGTAAATCTGTTCGGCAGGCAAGGTTTCGAGAGGAACTTCTTCGGGTCCTCCGCCGCATGCAGAAAGACCGGTTGCCACTGCTGCAACCATGACCAGTCTGGAAATTGCCACGGCCCGCGCCATTACCGATCCCTCACATTCTCCGACCCTTGAGAGAGTCGACACCGAACACTCCTAACACATGTTTTTTCAGGGCAAAATGGGTTTGAGAAGGAAACATCGCCAGACGTGGCGGATCAGGCGACCAGCGGAAGATCTGCGTGGTTTACACCGACACCAGGGAGATTTTGCAGCTGCTGGGCAGAACAGGCGACGATGCGGAACGCATCAGGCGTCTCAAAAAGCTTGCGCAGCAGGCGGTTGGTCATCGCGTGACCTGCGCGCCGTCCGGTATACCGCCCCAGAATCGGTGCGCCTGCCAAGGCCAAATCACCCAGTGCATCCAACATTTTGTGACGCACGGCCTCATCTGCGTGCCGCAAGCCGCCCGGGCTCAAAACATCGTCACCGTCGACGACAACCGCATTCTCGTAAGTTCCGCCCAAAGCCAGCCCATTTGCGTGCATCGTATCAATATCGGAGCGGCGGCAGAACGTCCGGCTGTCAGACAATTCACGCACGAAGGTGCCATTCGCCATATTGAGGCGTTTTTCCTGATGGCCAATTGCAGCATCTTCAAAATCGATCTGAAAATCGATCTCCAATGCGTTGGCCGGGCTCAGCATGGCGAACGCATCGCCATCACGTACCGACACCGGGCGCAAAATCTCTATCGCCATCAAGGAGGCGTTTTGCTCCCGCAGGCCCGCGTCGATCAAAGCGGCCGCGAAATGCGCCGAACATCCATCCATGATCGGGACTTCCGGGCCATCCAGCTCGATCACGGCATTATAGACGCCGCAGCCGGCCAAAGCCGCCATGATATGTTCAACCGTCAGAACTTCAGTGCCTGCGGCATTGATCAGACGGGTGCACAACGGCTTTTCAGAGACCGCGTCAAAACGTGCAGGAACATAGGCATCACGCTCTGTGACGTCGACACGGTGAAATACGACGCCCATCCCGATCGGTGCCGGACACACAGTCATGTTCGCCGAGGCCCCGGAATGAAGTCCGACCCCTGAGAATGTGACTTTTCTGTTCAATGTCGTTTGCACGCCATGCTCCTTGAAGCGCGAAAGGGAACTCGAAAAACGGTAAAACCATTCTCGATCCCCCAGATCGCGAATGCAGGTATATCTAGAGGCAACAGGGTAAACGGACAATTCACTCTTTATGACGGATTGCAACAGAATTACGGCAGAGCAAAATTTACATTTTTTTGCAGGCTAACGCGCTGATCATAAATAAAAAAAGCCGGCATGCGCCGGCTTTCCAAATCAGCAAAATTATGCTGTGTCAGTTCGCCTGACGCCGCAAGAACGCAGGAATTTCGATCTTTTCCTGCTCTGGATCTACCTGCTCTTCGACCTGTGGAGACGGTTGAGCATTTGACACCAAGGGTTGTTGACGCGCCACGGGTTGCTCGCCTTCACCAGCATGGCCGGTCATGCGGCCAATCAAGGAATTGATCCCAAATCGGGCCTTATCAGCCCCCTGTGCTTGCGGCGCGCGCGGCACGGCTGCATGGGCTTGTGGCTGCTTGTGAACTGCGGCGCGCAACCGTTCCATCGCCTCAGGCGTTGGCGTTCCCGCGGGCGCAGGGCCTTGAGGGGCTTCGGCTTGAACCGGCTTGGGCGCAGGCTGATAGACCGGTTCCGGCACAACATCTTGATATGGTTGCGCAGGCTCTGGCGATGCAGTTTGTCCCGGCATGACCGGAGCAGATTGCTGTTCGAAGAGCGATGGCTCTGAGACTGGTGTGTCACCTGTTTGAGGTGCTGTGGCGTTGTCTGCACTTGCGGCTTGATCAGCCTCGGCAGGACGTTCCATCGACAGCGGGGCCGCCATCGAGCGTCGCGGTACAGGTGTTTCGAGCAGTTCTTCACGGGCATCAATACCGGTCGCTACAACCGAGACCCGCATCAAGCCATCCATCTCGGTGTCGAGGGTCGAGCCCACAATGATATTCGCATCCGGATCAACCTGCTCACGGATCTTGTTGGCTGCTTCGTCCAGCTCGAACAATGTCAGGTCATGCCCACCTGTGATATTGATCAGAACGCCTTTGGCACCACGCAAAGAAATCTCGTCGAGCAGCGGATTGGCGATGGCCTTTTCTGCGGCTTCGACAGCGCGGGCTTCGCCAATCGCCTCACCCGTTCCCATCATCGCCTTGCCCATCTCATCCATAACTGCGCGCACATCCGCGAAGTCTAGGTTGATCATGCCAGGACGCACCATAAGGTCGGTGACGCCTTTGACACCCTGGTACAGCACGTCGTCGGCCATCGAGAAGGCCTCGGTGAATGTTGTCTTTTCATTCGCCAGGCGAAACAGGTTCTGATTTGGAATGATGATCAGCGTGTCGACAACCTTCTGCAGCGCCTCAACGCCGTCTTCGGCCTGCGACATGCGCTTGTTGCCTTCGAACTGGAACGGCTTGGTGACAACACCCACGGTCAATACGCCAAGCTCGCGAGCGGCTTGCGCAATGATCGGTGCTGCACCGGTTCCGGTTCCGCCACCCATACCGGCTGTGATGAAACACATATGAGCCCCGGCCAGGTGATCGACGATTTCTTCAATGGTTTCCTCTGCAGCGGCAGCGCCGACGGCCGGGCGTGCGCCGGCTCCGAGCCCCTCGGTGACCTGAACGCCAAGTTGGACCTTTGAAGTGGCTTTGCCTTGTTGCAAAGCTTGCGCGTCGGTGTTCGCGATCACGAACTCTACGCCGTCCAATTGCTTTTCGATCATATTGTTGACGGCATTGCCGCCTGCCCCGCCGACCCCGAACACGGTAATACGTGGCTTGAGGTCGCTTTGTTCGGGCATCCGAAGGTTGAGAGTCATAATACGTGTCCGCCTGTCTGTACTGAGTGATGTACTTTTCACATGGTGGACCTTTTCCGGCCCTTGGTTTGATTTTGCCCCATTTCCGTCCGTCATACAGAGAGTCGTGCGTGAGGTCACGTGTAAAAGTAAAATTATCCACAAAATATTGACAACTTGTTAACACTACCGACAGCATTTCGTATGTGCCACCAAGCAGTTGTGGTTGACGACAACTGGACAACAAGCTTTAGACACCAGTGGGTTAAGCGTCGAAGCTCTCACCACGATGAGGGGTCTTGCATATCTGACTTGGCGGCTGCTCGGCCTGCCGTGCGCCCGTTTTCCGAGCGCTTGAAGATATAGTAGCAGGATTCGCAGTATTCTCCTACGGTTTCCTCAGAAAAACCTAGGGAATCTGCGGATTCTTGCTGTCTACCAGTTGTCCTTAAACCACCGCACGGCACGTTTGAGTGACCGCGCCGGGTAGCTGTCGACGGGGATATCGAAATCCCACCATTCGTCCTGCGGATGGGCGGCAAACAGACACGTGCCAACGGCGCTGGCAAAGCTTGGACCAGTCACAGATTGCGGCAGGCCTTGAACCCGAAGTGGCCGTCCCAGTCTGACCTGTTGGCCCAGCATCTTGGTGGCCAGACCATCCAGTCCGGGGATCTGGCTTCCGCCACCCGTCAGAACGATCCTTTGGCTGGGAAGATGATCGAAACCAGCGGCATCGAGAATTGCCCGGACCTCTTCGAAAATCTCCTCCATCCTGGGGCGCATGACCCCGATCAGTTCCGACCGGCTGACCGTGCGCCGGTCATGTTCCCAATCGCCCGTATCTGAGGACAGATCTATCATTTCCCGGTCGTCCATCCCTGTTGCATGCACGCCGCCGTAAAACGTTTTTATACGCTCAGCGATCCCCATCGGGATATGCAGCCCCTGGCTGATATCCGAGGTCACATGGTCGCCACCAATGCGCACGGCATCTGCGTAGATCATGTGCTTTTTCATGAAGATCGAAATCCCTGTCGACCCGCCACCCAGATCGACACAGGCCGCCCCCAGCTCCTGTTCGTCCTCCACCAGGGAAGACACGCCTGAGACATAAGCCGAAGATGCAATGCCGGCCAAATTCAAATCGCAACGCTTGATGCAGTAGAGCAGGTTCTCGACCGGGGTTCTATCGACCGAAAGCATATGCATATCTGCCGAGAGCGCGTTCCCTGCATGCCCCCGCGGATCCCTGAGGCCAGATCTGTGATCGACCGCGAAATTGACAGGTTGAGCGTGTAAAATCTCACGCTCAGGACCGTAATCGGGCACATCGCAGCTGGCCAGAACGCGAGCGACGCAAGTGTCGCCCACCGTGCCGTCATGCAAATCGACCTGTCCGGCAAGCCCGTAGCTGCGCGGCCGCGCCCCAGAGAAGCTGGCGATCACGTGGTCGACGCGCACATTTGCCATCTTCTGGGCGGCTTGCACAGCCGTCCGGATGGCGCGCTCGGTTTCATGCATCGCGGTGATCTCACCAAAGCTGACACCGCGCGACCTTGTGGTTGCAGCGCCAATGACCCGAAAGCTCGACTGCCCGGCCATCGACCCGATACCTTCTTCTTCCATATGCAAATCCGCCCCGTCGAACCGCAATACGAAGCAGGCAATTTTCGACGATCCGACATCCAGCACCGCGATCACACCGCGCTGCATTGCAGCTTGGCGTTTGTTGCGCATCGCGCGTTGAGATTGGTACAGATCGCTCATGTCTCTTTAGTCCTTAACGTCAATCGGCTCGACCCGACCACGGTCTATAACCGCGCCGTCGGCCAAGCGTAAAATTGGTCTGTCGGGGTTTCGAAAATCGATGCGCGCCACTTTTCCCGGATCAAACAACCGTTGCGCATCAGCCAGGGCCACCGCGCGGTCGAGCGCCGGTAGAGCACCTGTTTCAGGCAGCATGATCCTGTGACCGCCATCCAGCAGCACGTCCCACCGTAGCGCCGAAATGCGCATCAGTCCGATCATACGGTGCCGCAGAGGTCCCGTGGCACGCGCCAGTTGCAGGGCTTCAGCAACGGCGAGATCTGCGTCATCACCGGCCACCAGCAACAGATCCGGACGCATCGTCCGGCGCATCAAGGCGGCGACACGGCGCCCATCGGCATCGAGCAGCTCCAACCCGTCTCGGCTGCGCCAAATAACTGCTGGCACACGCTCTTCGACGGTAATCTGAAGGATACCACCCGCCATAACCTGCATATCGACGCGCTCAACCGCATCCAGGCTTTCGACATGTTGTCGCATCGCCTCCAGATCCAGATCGAAGGAGCTTGCTGGCAAATCGACAGGCAACACTTCGCGAATATCTAGCGCCAGCTCATCGGATGCACCATCAATAGCCATCAGATCGACCATGAACTCCGGCCGCTCTTCGATGGATCGGCGCAGCTCCACCAAATAGTCATGCATCGTTTCGCGCCGTAAGGGATCCGAGAAAATCGCGAATATCATCCCTGTGAGCAGGATCATGGGCACACCCAGCTTCAGGAAGCGGTGAAATTCCGGGGTCAGCCAAAGGCGGTTCAGGCGATAGGCCACGCGGCTTGGGGCGGGATCACGTTTTGCGGACTTGCGACGGACAGAGATCATCGATCGCATGACGCATCCTCCACGATCCAACGGCAAAGCGCGCCCATCGATAGGCCCGCAGCTTGTGCCTGCTCGGGTGACAGTGAGGTCGGCGTCATACCGGGTTGCGTATTTGTTTCCAGCAAGATCAGCCCGTCGGACCCGCGAGCTTCATCCCAACGAAAATCCGTGCGGCTCAGACCGCGACAGCCAAGAAGATGATGTGCTCGCAACGCATAGTCGAGGCATCGCGATGTGATTTCTGCTGGAACGTCAGCCGGGACAACATGCCGCGAACCACCGGGTTTGTACTTGGCATCGTAGTCATACCACCCGTCGGTCAGGATATCGGTCACCGAGAGTGCTCGGTCTCCTAAAACCGTTGTTGTTAGTTCCCGTCCCGGAGCAAACGCTTCGACCATCACCGTCTCGGGCATGTCAGAAGACAAGGGCGGTGGGCTGTTGGCCCCCTCCTCGACCAGATAGACGCCTACCGACGAGCCTTCATTATTTGGTTTGATCACATAGGGCGGGGTCAGCACATGTGCGGCTTCAGCGTCCTGTTTTGATACCAGACGACTGTCGACGACCGGAAGCCCTCCGGCCCGAAACGCGGCCTTGCTGCGCTCTTTGTCCATCGCGAGAGCGGAGGCCAGAACGCCGGAATGCGTGTAAGGAATCCGCAACCATTCGAGCAGGCCTTGAACACAACCATCTTCGCCCCAGCGCCCATGCAGCGCGTTGAAACAGACATCAGGTTCAAGTTCTTGCAGGCGCAATGACAGGTCAGGACCCGCGTCCAGTTCAGTGACTTCAAATCCTTCGTCCCGCAATGCAGCCGCGCATTCACGCCCTGAACTCAAGGAGACCTCGCGCTCTGCGCCGGGGCCGCCCATGATTACCGCCACATGCTGGACTGCCCTGCTCGACATGCCCGCTGGTGCCTTTTTGCCCGCGCCTTTTTTGCGGCGCTTTTTGGTTCTGTATCTCTTTTAAAGAGACTTTCAGTTTATTCAACGTTGTCTTAACGCAGCCTTACGCTTTCTGGCGAAACGATGCCGGGATCCTACGCTTCGTGCCCGATCCGCAGCACTTCCCACTGGAGATCGATATCGCTGGTTTCTCGAACTTTCTGGCGGACGCGCTCGCCCAGATTTTCCAGATCCGCCGCGGTGGCGCCACCTGTATTTATCAAAAAATTTGGGTGTTTTTCGCTCATCTGAGCCCCACCCAGCCGCGCGCCGCGCATTCCAGCGGCTTCAATCAGGCTCCAGGCCTTCAGCTCATGGGTATCATCGGCTCGGCCTGTCGATGAGAACCCGGCGGGATTTCGGAAGGTGCTACCGGCGGTCCGCTCTTTGGTGGGCTGGGTCGCATCACGACGGGCCAGCTGATCGGCCATTTTTGCATGGATCTCTTCAGAAGCACCAGGTTGCGCCTGCAAGGTCGCCTCGACGATGACATAACCCGCGGGCAATGTGCTTTCGCGATATCCAAACCGCAGATCTTCTGAGCCCAGAACAATCAACTCTCCCGCGCGCGAGACAGCGCGCGCCTCAATGAAGACATCAGCAATATAGGTTCCATAACACCCGGCATTCATGCGCACGGCACCGCCAATGGCACCCGGAATTGTCCGCAGAAAGCTCAGATCGAGCCCGGCATCAGCAGCCTTGCGCGCCACATGTGCGTCAAGCGCCGCAGCACCGCAAATAACCCGGTCTTCAGAGATCTCGATGCTGTTAAACCCACGTCCAAGCCGGATCACGACCGCATCCAAACCCCCGTCCCGTATGATCAGATTTGAACCCACACCCATAGGAAAAACGTCTATTTCCCGGGGCAATTGGTGCAAAAAGTCTTGCAGATCCTGCAGGTCTGCCGGCTGAAACAAGGCCATTGCCGGACCACCGACCCGCAGCCAGGTCAAATCAGCCAAGGAACGGTCTTGTGTCAGGGTGCCGCGCACCTTTGGCCAGATCATTCTGCCGGTCCGCGTGGCACACGCCCGAATTGCGACCGCAACCAGCGGGCGAGATACCGTACAGGCCACCGCAAGATCGAGACCCCTCCAGCCAGACAAATCAATGCGATCCATGGCCCGTTTTCATAGGTGATCCAGCCGATCAGCGGAATCCCGACAGCGATCAGAGCATAGGCCCGACGCCAGTGATTGTCGCGGCTTGGCAACATGCCCAGAACATTGGCCAAAACCAACCAGATCAGACCGCAGATCAACGACCAGTTCACTTTGTCACCCCAGTTCTCTTTTCCCGCCACCGACGCCAAAAATACCGCAACGGATTACGAAACATCGACAAAAAGGCCGCCAGACCCAATACCGCGATAAAAACGCCATGTTGAACGCCCATGAAGACGATCAAGACGGGCGCGGCCACAAGCAATGCCAGACCCGGAGGATATTGATAGCGCATGGGCAGCAAAGCGGTAATCGTCGCCGCAAGCGCCCAGGCAATTGCCAGTCCAAGTGATAAACTCATGTCAGTCGCTCCGGCAGATTGTTGGCCCAGCCACTGATCGTGCCGGCCCCGAGGCAAACCACCATATCGCCGGGCTGTGTTTCGGCGCGCACCAGTTTTTCGAGCGCGTCCTCGCCATCCAGCGAGACGGCATGACGATGTCCATGACGCTTCAGCCCCGCCACAAGATCATCGCGGCTTGCGCCGTCAATCGGCTCTTCCCCCGCGGCGAATACTTCGGCAATCCCAACGACGTCGGCATCATTGAAACAGGCGCAAAACTCGTCAAACAAAGAGTGCAAGCGGGTATATCGATGCGGTTGATGGCATGCGATGACGCGGCCGTCGCAGGCCTGTCGCGCCGCCTTCAGGACAGCAGCGATTTCAACAGGGTGGTGGCCATAATCATCAATGATCGTCACGCCATCAACTTCGCCGACTTTGGTAAACCTGCGGTTCACACCACCGAAGTTTTTCAAGGCTGATTTGATCTCATCGGCCTTCATACCGAGATGGCGCGCCACGGCAACTGCTGCCAACGCATTGGAAACATTGTGATCTCCAGGCATAGGCAGTTCACAGCCTTCGATGACCATTCCATCGTTCTGCAAAGCAATATCGAAATACGCGATACCCGAATTGTAACGCAAATTCACCGCCCGCACGTCTGCCTGGGCATTGAAGCCATAGCTGACGATCCGCCGATCCGTTATGCGTCCGACCAGGCTCAGAACCTCGGGATGATCGGTGCAACAGACAGCCAGACCATAAAACGGGATATTCGACACGAAGTCCAAAAATCCCTGCCTCAGCGTGTCGAAATCTCCCCAGTGCTCCATATGCTCGGGGTCAATATTGGTGACAATCGCAATCGTAGCGGGCAACCGGTTAAACGTGCCGTCACTTTCGTCGGCCTCCACAACCATCCATTCACCCTGCCCGATACGGGCGTTGGAGCCATAGGCGTGAATGATCCCGCCATTGATGACAGTCGGGTCGATCCCACCCTCATCAAGAAGTGCCGCTACCATAGTTGTTGTCGTGGTTTTGCCATGCGTTCCGGCAACGGCAATATTGGATTTCAGACGCATCAACTCAGCCAGCATCTCGGCCCGGCGCACGACGGGCATTCCCAGCTCACGCGCAGCGTCAAGCTCTGGATTACCGGGCTTGATGGCCGAGGAAATCACCACCACGTCTGCCAGATCGAGATTCTCAGCCTTCTGACCCTCAAAAACACGTGCACCAAGGCGTTCCAAGCGTTCGGTGATTTTCGAGGATTTCAGGTCCGAGCCCTGCACCTGGTAGCCATGGTTCAACAACACTTCGGCGATACCGGACATGCCAATGCCGCCGATCCCGACAAAGTGGATCGCACCCAGTTCAAGCGGAAGTTTTGTTGCAGCGCTCATGCGGCCTTCTCAGATAATAATTCGACAATTTCAACAAGGCTGTCCGTTGCGTCAGGCCGGCTTGCTTTGGTGGCGTTTAGCGCCATTCGCAACGCTGCGTCAGGATTGGTCAGGATCGCTTCGATCTGCTCACTCAGAACCTCATGTGTCAATTGAGCCTCCGGTATCACGACTGCGGCTTCCACGTCTGCCAGACTGCGGGCATTGGCACTTTGATGATCCCCTGTGGCGGCCGCGAAAGGGATCAGAATCGACGGACGTCCGATCACCGAAATATCGGCAACCGAGGACGCGCCGGCGCGCGAAATGATCAACTGCGCTTCGGCAAAGCGCGAAGGAATGTCCTGGAAGAACCCGGCAACCTCGGCGTCGATCTTCGCATCGCCATAGGTCGCGTCGGCCATTTGAGCGTCCTCATCGCGTGCCTGATGTGCCACGCGCAAGTTGCCGCGCAGCTGATAGGGCAATGCAGCCAGGGCTTGCGGCACCATCTGACTGAGGATCCGGGCACCTTGACTGCCCCCGACAACGACAACGCTCATTGGATAGTCGCCCGGTGAAATGTAAGCCGCGCCTGCGCGGTCCAGCACCGCACTGCGAACCGGGTTCCCAGTAAAAATACCATCGACACCCTCGGGCAAATCGGTGGGCCAGGTTCCACAGGCCACCGCATCCATGCGCGGCGCAAAGAGCTTGTTGACACGACCGAGAACACCGTTTTGTTCGTGCAGTGCGCGCGGAAGGCGCATCAGCCAGGCGGCCGCCATCGCCGGAAATGCCGGGTAGCCGCCAAAGCCGACAACCACCGTGGGCCGATCCCGCAAAAAACCTAAACGCGCCGACGCCACGCCACGCGCCAGCTTGAAAGGTGCTGTGAGTTTTCCGGCAATCCCGCCCCGGGCAAAAGTCGCGGCGCTGATTTGTTCGATCTCGACAGAATGGGGAAATCCGCCTGTGTAACGTGCGCCGCGCGCATCGGTGGACAGCTTGACCCGCCACCCTTTGCGCAGCATCGCTTCTGCCAAGGCCTGCGCGGGAAACATGTGACCACCTGTTCCGCCCGCGGCAATCAACAGAAGCTTCTGTGTCATGACCCTCTCCGATTGATCAGGTAATCCCCGATCTCCCCTTGAGGACGTGTCCGTGTGAAGGCCAGGAGCATGCCCAGCGCGATGCCCCCTGCAATCAGCGAGGAGCCGCCGTTTGACACGAATGGCAAAGTCATGCCTTTCGCAGGCAACAACCGCACCGCGACCCCCATATTGATGATCGCTTGCATAGCGAACATGGCGGCAAGCCCGGTGCCCGCCAAACGGGTGAATGGGTCGCGCTCCTTGGTGAGACGATGCAGGCATCGCGTCGTAAAAATGAGATAAAGCGCTATGATGAAAAGCACCAGAACGAGGCCGTACTCCTCGGCGGCAACAGCGATGATAAAGTCGGTATGCGCGTCCGGCAAAGACCATTTGACCGAACCCTCGCCAACCCCAACGCCAAAATAACCGCCTTCGACAATCGCGTTGGTTGCATAGCCAAGCTGTGTGGTCGGGTCGACCTCGGCGGTTAGAAACCCGTCAATGCGACTGGCAAAGTGGTCGGACAGTTTATAGGCGGTCATGCCACCCAAAGTGGTCAAGGCCGCCATGCCGACCAATAGGGTCAGCGGCGCGCCGGCCACGAAGTAAACAACGCCCCATGCAAACAACACGAGGCAGGCCTGACCAAAATCGGGTTGCAGGGCGAGGAAACCCACAACGACCAGCGTTATTGCAAAGGAAAATAACTTGCCAGGAGGTCCGTTGATCTCTTGGCTGGCGGCGATCAGCCAGGCCGATAAAACGACAAACACCGGCTTGAGAAACTCTGATGGCTGCACAGAGGCGAAGCCCAGAGAATACCATCGCGTCGCGCCCTTGTTGAAATCGGTTCCAAATATTGGCAGCAAAATCAGCGCAATAAAAGCCGCAATGAAAGAAATGACAGCCAGGCGGCGCACCACTTGAACCGGCAACATCGACACGACCATCATGATAACCAGGGCAAATGTGCCAAAGAAAGCCTGCCGTGAGACATAATGAAACGGATCGAGTCCATTTTTGGCGGCAAGCGGTGGCGAGGCCGCCAATCCAAGCAAAAGGCCCACGCCAAACAGCGCAAACACGCATGTCATCGACCACCGGTCAACCGTGCGCCACCAACGCGGAAGGATGGGATCCCCCGGTTGCGCGGATACGGTGCCATACACCATCTCAGTCATGAGAATACCGCCAATACTGCCTCAACGCCCGGGTTGGCCCGGGTCTATTAGCCAAGTATAGCGGTGTTTGGCGGCTAAATCCAGCGCCAGTTTTGCTCAGATCTGTTGTGCCGCATGACCCAGGAGAGTATCTTCTTAAGAAGATCGCGACGGGGTAATATGGCCGAAGATATCGAAATGTCCTGCCAGTGCGGTGCATTCACCGCCAGCATATCTGCTGCAGCCTATGACACCTCCAACCATGGCATCTGCTACTGTGCAGATTGTCAGGCCTTCGCGCGACATCTGGGCCAGGACGGTCGCATTTTTGATGCGCAAGGCGGCACGGAGGTTTTTCAGACCGAGACCGGCTATCTGACGCTCGAATCAGGGGCCGAGAACCTGGCATTGCTGAAACTAAGACCCAAAGGCCTGTATCGTTGGTTCGCCGCGTGTTGCAACACGCCTCTGATGAACACGGTGGGCGAACCCAAAATTGCCTTTGTTGGCATTCTGGCGGCCAATCTCAATACACCGTCAGATCAGCTTGGGCCGGTTCGGTTTCGCTACAAGACCGAGCAGGCGCTGGGGCCCGTCTCCGAACCGAAAGGGTCAATTCCTGGATTTGTGTGGCGATCCCTGCGGCTGATTATCGGCGCGCGTCTGAGCGGCAGATGGACGTCCTCTCCGTTGTTTGACGCGGAAACCGGGCACAGTGTGGTGGCCCCAATCACGTTAACCGAAGAAGACCGGCTGCGGGCGTATTCCAGCGGGTCCGCTCAGGACAGTCGCGAGACCTGATCTGCAAAATCATCGCCGCGCTGCTCAAAATTATCGTATTGATCAAAACTTGCAGCGGCTGGGGCCAGAAGCACCGTCTCTCCTGGCAGCGCGTCACCGGCCGCCGCAGCGACGGCGGCTTTCATTGTGCGGCAAATTTCGCGCGGCGTATCGCCCAGGTTCAAGGCGAAACCTTCGGCTTCTCGGCCGATGACATAGGCCTTTATCACGCCAGACAAATGCGGGGCCAGCGCGTCCAGCCCACCCTCTTTTTCCAGCCCGCCGCAGATCCAGCGGATCTTGGAAAACGCTTGCAATGCCTTGGATGCGGCGTCGACATTCGTGGCTTTGCTGTCGTTGACATAGCGCACGCCACCGATCTCAGCGATGGTTTGAGAGCGATGCGGCAGACCGGCGAAACTTTCAAAGGCCGACTCGATCACGCGTGGTGCCAGGCCAAGTGATCTGCACGCCGCATAGGCCGCGGCGGCGTTTTGGTGGTTATGCGCCCCAGGCAGGCCTGACACTGCACGCAAATCCAAAAGCGCAAGTTGCCGCCCCTTTCGCCATTCCGCGAGTTGACCCTTGCGCACAAAGACATTCCAACCCGATCCTGTCAGGTTCTGACCTGCTGAAATCCGAACCACGCGGTCGTCGGATTCCTGCCCCGCCATCTGGCCTGCGAGGTAGCGCCCTTCCGGCTCATCCACCCCGATCACAGCGCGGTCCGGGCCACCTTCGGCAAAGAGTCTGCGTTTGGCCGCAAAATACCCCCCAAGGCCCCCGTGCCGGTCCAGATGATCCGCACTGAAATTGGTGAATACTGCGATATCAGGGGTCAATGCGCGGGCCAACTCCAGCTGGTAGGAACTCAACTCCAAAATGACGACTTCGCCTTCGATAGCCGGGTCCAGATCCAACACGCCTCGGCCGATATTTCCGCCCAGCTGGCATGGGCGACCGACCTCGCGCAAAATATGTTCAATTAGCGCAGAGGTCGTGGATTTGCCGTTCGATCCGGTGACCGCTAGAACCTTGGGCATCTGGTCGAAATTTTCCCACTCTCGGGTCGCAAAGGAACGGAAAAACAGACTGATATCATTGTCGACCGCAACCCCTGCTGCATAGGCTGCCGCAATCGCCTTGTGGGGGCTCGGAAAAAGGTGAGGGATACCCGGAGAGACGATCAGCGCGGCCAAATCTGCCAACCCGCCGTGACGCGAAAAGTCTTGCTCCTGGAAACCTTCGGTGACTGCGGTCTGGATGGCCTCCGGGTTATCGTCCCAGACCAGAACCTCTGCCCCGCCGGCGGCAAGCGCACGCGCCGTCGCCAGGCCGGACCGACCCAGCCCCAGAACGCCAACCCGGCGGCCCGCATATCCTTGAACCGGTATCATCGGACTTTCAGCGTCGCCAAACCGATCATCGCCAGAATCAACGAAATGATCCAGAATCGGATCACAATCTGCGGCTCCGCCCAGCCCTTTTTCTCAAAATGATGGTGGATTGGAGCCATCAAGAATACCCGTCGACCGGTCATCTTGAAGTACCCGACCTGAATGATAACGGACAGGGTCTCAACCACAAACAAACCGCCGATGATGCCCAGAACAAGCTCGTGCTTGGTGAGGACCGCAATCGCGCCGAGTGCCCCGCCAAGCGCCAAAGAGCCCGTATCACCCATGAACACCGCCGCGGGCGGTGCATTGTACCACAAAAAGCCCAGGCCTCCGCCGATCAACCCTGCGGTGAATATCAGCAACTCACCCGTTCCCGGCACATAGTGAACCCCCAGATACTCGGTAAAATCCACCCGGCCCACCGCATAGGCAATCACCCCTAGACTGCCCGCTGCGATCATCACCGGCATAATTGCAAGCCCGTCCAAACCATCGGTCAAATTGACCGAGTTCGCCGCGCCCACAATGACAAACATCGCAAAAGGTACGAAGAACAGCCCCAGATTGAGAAGCGTATCCTTAAAGACCGGCATCGCCAGCTGGTTCGTCAAATCGCCCGGATGCAGCCAGGTTGCCGCAAATCCGGCGATGGCAGCGATAACGAATCCCAGAGCCAGACGCACGCGTCCAGACAGGCCTGCATGTGAATTCGAAGTCACTTTTGCATAGTCGTCAACAAAACCGATTGCGCCAAACCCGGTTGTGACGCCCAGAACCACCCAGACGAACCCATTGTCCAACCGTGCCCAAAGCAGCGACGAGACGATAACTGCCCCCAGGATCAGCACACCCCCCATGGTCGGAGTGCCCTGTTTGGTCAAAAGGTGGCCTTCCGGACCATCGTCACGGATCGGTTGCCCATTGGCCTGTTTGCGTTTGAGAAGATCGATCAACGGGCGACCAAACAAGAAACCGAAAATCAAGGCGGTAAAGAAGGCACCCCCAGCGCGCAATGTGATGTAGCGAAACAGGTTAAAGACGTCTCCGCCATCTGAAAAAGTGCTCAGCCAATACAACATGTTGGGTCCGTCCCTGCTCGTCTTTCTTTATATATCTTCGCTTCGGGCCTCTACCGCTTCGCCCAATTTACTGACCGCGTCAACGATGAGTGCCATTTTCATTGACAACGACCCCTTGACCAGAACCGTGTCGCCAGCCTGGACCAAGCGCGCGGGACTGGCGGCAAATTCGGCCGCGGTTTCAACCAGTTCGCCGCGCTTGTCGATATGCAGCGCCGCATGCAGATGCGCCATCAACGGCCCCACGCAATGGACCAGATCGATGGCCTCCATCGCCGGCAGCTGCGCCAGGTCTGCGTGCAACCGGGCACCGTCGGAACCCAGCTCTTTCATGTCCCCCAGAATTGCCACCCGACGCCCGCTTGTGTCAGCCATCCTGACCCCTGCCAAAACATCCAACGCCGCGGCAACAGAGGCCGGGTTGGCGTTGTAAGCGTCATCAAACAGATCGATGCGCGCGGCATCATGCACCGCGTCCAGTATAATCCGACGGCGTTTGCCGCGCCCGTCTGGAGGGCTCCAATGCGCAAGTTTTATCGTGGCTTCGGCGAGATCGCCATTGGCCCGCTCCACCGCGGCCAGGCAAGCCAGCGCGTTCATCGCAAAGTGTCGTCCAGTCACCGCAAGCTTGAACAAAAGAGAATGCGTCTCATGGCGGGCCTGACAGATCATTGCAGTGTCGTGGAGGGTGACCTCCTCCAACCGCCAATTCCCCTGGGTTTCCCCAAAGCTGTCCGCACGCGGCGCGGCGGCGGCCAAAATGGCAGAGGTTTCAAGATCGGCATTGTAAATCGCCCAACCACCCTCGGTCAGGCCCGAAAAGATCGATGCCTTTTCCCGTGCTATGCCAGCGATATCGTCGAAAGCTTCCAGATGAGCCGGTGCGACCGTCGTCACAATCGCCACAGTCGGTCGTGCAAGCTTGGCCAAGGGGGCGATTTCGCCAGGGTGGTTCATGCCAATTTCAATGATGGCGAAATCACTGTCCTGAGGCATCCGCGCCAATGTCAGAGGTACACCCCAGTGGTTGTTGAAACTCTTTTCTGCTGCGTGAACACGACCTTGCCCTTGCAAGGCGGTGCGCAACATTTCCTTGGTGGATGTCTTCCCGACAGAGCCCGTCACCGCGATCACCTGGCCCGAGACCCGCGCGCGCGCCGCCGCCCCCAACGCCTCGAGCGCACTCAGGACATCAGGTACGAGCAAGAGCGGTGCGTTTTCGGATACGTCTTCTGGAATGCGTGACACCAGGCAAGCAGCAGCGCCCGCAGCCAACGCATCGGCCACGAAATCATGGCCATCCCGAACGTCCTTAAGCGCAACAAACAGGTCGCCCGGCTGCAAGGACCGCGTATCGATGGATACTCCGGTGGCCTGCCAGCTGATCTGCGATGTGCCGCCGGTCGCTGCGGCGGCTTCGGCGGAGGTCCATAAGATCATATGCGGCCCTCGAGTGCGGCTATGGCAACGCTGGCCTGCTCCACATCGTCAAAGGGCAAAATGTCGTCGCCTACGATCTGTCCGGTTTCATGGCCCTTTCCAGCCACCAAAAGCGCATCACCCGATCCAAGCGCGTCGACGCCGCGCAAAATTGCCTCCGCCCGGTCCGCAACTTCATTGGCCTGCGGTATGGCCCCCAGAATTTCAGCCCGAATTTGCGCCGGTGCCTCTGTGCGCGGGTTGTCATCGGTCACAAATGCTACATCGGCGTGCAGGCGCGCGGCCTCGCCCATCAGCGGGCGCTTGCCGCGATCGCGATCGCCGCCGGCCCCGAAGACGACGACGAGCCGACCCATCACATGTGGTCGCAATGCTTGCAGCGCTGTGGCCAGTGCATCAGGCGTGTGGGCATAGTCGACAAACACCGCCGCCCCATTGTCGCGTGTCCCTGCACGCTCCATCCGCCCGCGCACTGTTTCAAGCGTGCCCAACGTCTCGAACACCGCGTCCGGGTCAGCCCCGCAGCCAATGGCCAAACCAGCCGCCACCAGCACATTGGACGCCTGAAACCCACCAATCAGATCAAGCCGGGCCTGTCGCTGACGTCCGCCAAATTCAAACCGCAGCTCCTGCCCGACAGCGTCGAACCGCTGCCCCAGAAGACGCAGGTCGCAGGCTTCGCCTTGCCCAACAGTCAGAACCCTGTGCCCCCGCGCCGCCGCAACGGCCCGCATCTGCGCGCCCTTTGGGTCATCGAGATTGATTACCGCCACGCCATCCTGAGCCAGAACGCGCTTGAAAAGACCTGCCTTGGCCTCAAAATACTCTTGAAAATCAGCGTGGTAGTCCAGATGGTCCTGGGTGAAATTGGTGAAAGCCGCAGCCATTAGGTGGACGCCGTCGAGGCGCCGCTGGGCCAATCCATGTGACGACGCTTCCATGGCGGCGTGGGTGACTCCCTCCCGCGCAAGGCGCGCCAGCATCCGGTGCAATGTGACCGGCTCTGGGGTCGTGTGATTGAGCGGAGCGCTATAGGCACCCTCGACACCTGTTGTTCCTAGATTGACCGCGTTGAGGCCAAGTTCGCTCCAGATCTGGCGAGTGAAACTGGCCACCGATGTCTTCCCATTGGTGCCGGTCACCGCCACCATGCTCGCCGGTTGCGCCCCAAACCAAAGGGCCGAGGCGTAGGCTAAAGCTTGTCGCGGATCCTCAGTGACCACCAAGGCAATCTGGGAGCTTTGAAGCTCTTCGCGCGCGATCTCGGCCCCTTCAAGATCGGTTAGAATCGCTCCGGCTTCCATCCGAAGAGCAAATTGAATGAAGGTCCCGCCATGCATTTTGACGCCGGGTAGCGCGGCAAACAGATGGCCCGGCTTGACCGTTCGGCTGTCCGTGCTGATCCCGGTAATCGACGCCTCTTCACCGCTTTGGGCCGTCAGACCAAGATCTGCGAGGCTTTTGGTCTTTATATCTTTGTCGCCCGAGTTCATCGATCTGCCTTGCGGGGTTTCGGTTAGAATTTCACCTCTGTTAGCGTGGTTTTCGCGTCGGGATCAATCTCGGGTCTCAGGCCCAACAGCGGCGCCATGCGGCGGATCATTTCACCGGCAACAGGAACGGCTGTCCAGCCTGCTGTCCGCCGCGGTTTTTCCCCCGAGGTTTCTTCGGGTTCGTCCAGTGTCACCACCAAAATATACTTTGGGTCATCCATTGGAAATGCCGCGGCAAATGTTGCGATGACCTTTTCTTTGTAATACCCGCCCGAGGGCTTGGGCTTATCCGCCGTCCCGGTCTTTCCACCCACGTCATAGCCAGGAATATTAGCGAAACTTGCCGTCCCGCGCCGCACGACATCGCGCAACATACTGCGGATCTGACCGGATGTCCGCTCGGAAATAACCCGTGGACCTGGTGTGCGACCCGGAGACTTAAGCAAAGTCGGCGTCACCAATGTACCGCCATTCACCATGCTCGCGTAGCCTGCCGCCAAATGCAAAGGACTCGCTGCCAAACCATGGCCGTAGCTGATCGTCAGCGTTGAGATCTCGGACCATTTCTTGGGAAGGATTGGCTTCGCTCCCGAAGCCTCAACCATTTCAACCGAAGTGGGACTTAGAAATCCCAAAGTCTCCAAAAACTCGCGCTGGCGTTTTGTGCCGATTGCCGTGGCCAGATGAGCGGTGCCTATGTTGGATGACTTGACCAGCACATCGGTGACGCTGAGTTCCGGGCCGTAGTTACGGAAATCCCGGATCTTGTATTTGCCCCAACGCATCGGGCCCTTGGTCTCGATCATCGTGGAAGGGTTCACCAGCCCGAGTTCCAGTGCCTGCGCCACGGCAAACACTTTGAACGTCGATCCCAACTCATAAACGCCCTGAAGCGCGCGGTTAAACAAGGGGCTGTCAGACGGGTTGCCTTTCAGCATTTCTGCAGGACGGCTGTTTGGGTCGAAATCCGGCAGTGACACCAAGGTCAGAACTTCGCCGGTCTGTGCGTCCATCAACACAGCCGTGGCCCCCTTGGCACGCATGAGCTTCATGCCGCCTTCAAGAACACGCCGCGCTGCTGACTGTAACGTCAGATCCAGGCTTAACTCCAGCGGTGCGCCCTCCATCGCAGGATCGCGCAAGTAGGTGTCGAACGCCTTCTCGACGCCCGCCGTGCCCAGAACTTCGGCAGAGTGCACACCTTCACGACCAAAACTTGCCCCACCCAAGGTATGGGCCGCCAACCGCCCGTTTGGATAAAGGCGCATCTCGCGCGGACCGAACATCAAACCGGGTTCACCAATGTCGTGCACAGCTTGTTGTTGCTCAGGGCTGATTTTCTTCTTGACCCACAAGAACTTACGCGGCCCAGTGAAGTCTTTTTGCAATTCAGTCACGTCGAGATCCGGAAAGATCTTGATCAGCTCTTCAGCAGCGTGATTGGGCGCGACCATCAGATGCGGCTGTGCATATAGCGAATTGGTGACCAGGTTGGTCGCCAGAACCCGTCCATTGCGGTCGGTGATATTTGCGCGTTGCGCCACGATCCGGGCTGTTGAGGCCGATGCCTGCGGCTCAACCACGTCCGAAGAGGCCAGAACCACCATACGCGTCGATACCATCGCGAAGCCTGCAATGAACAACAATGCCACAAACAGCAAACGGCTTTCAGCGCGCAACCGCATCTTATCGCGCATGTCTTCGTGGCGCAGACGAATGTTTTCGCGCTCAATTTTGTCGGGATTCTCGCCACGCGATCTGGCGTCTAGAATATGCGCAAGCGGGCGCAAAGGTTTGCGTATCATTGCCCCTCCTCCCCGACAACATCGACCGAGCCGGTCAAGGCCTCAAGGTCCAGTCCAGGGATTTCGGTTGGCGCGGCCACAACCTGATGCACATCGGCAAAATGGTCAGACGTGATCGGCATCAACTCAAGCGTCTCGAAATTCAAATTGGCGAGATCGCGCAATCGTTCGGGGCGGTTGAGATAGGCCCATTCAGCCTCCAAAACGCTTAGCGTTTCACGTGCGTCGCCGATGGCGCGTTGCAGTTTTGCGGCCTCTTTCAAAGCGTCCTGAGTGCGATAATTCTCGAAATAGGCCCAATAGGCCAACCCCATGACCAACATGGCCGATACCGAATAAATCACGCCACGCATGGGCTCATATCTCCTGTCCGAAATCGGTTCCTGTCAGCCGCGGCAATCCCAACCCCGCACGATCGGCCGACCATGCGGCGGCGCTCGTCCGCTGCGCGACGCGCAATTTCGCCGAACGTGCACGTGGATTTCGGGCGATCTCGGCGTCATCTGCGCTGACGGCTTTGCGCGTCACCGGTTCAAAACTTGCGCTGGCCAGCTGTTCTTGTGGTGCGTAACGGCTCCCGCCGCCTGAACGCGCGGCCCGGCTGGCCACAAACTTCTTGACCACACGGTCCTCGAGCGAGTGGAAACTGACTACAGCAAGGTAGCCACCGGGTTTAAGCACGCGCTCTGCGGCCTCTAACCCACTGATTAATTGACCTAACTCGTCGTTGACGGCGATACGGATCGCCTGAAAACTTCGTGTTGCCGGGTGGCTTTGCCCAGTCTTTGTTCTGGGCAGACATGACGCCACAACCTCGGCAAGCTGTCGGGTCGTCGTGATCGGCCGTTCTGTGACGATCGCCCGCGCGATGCGACGCGATGCCCGCTCCTCGCCATATTGAAACAGAATATCGGCAATGACGCCCTCGCTGGCCTGATTGACCAGATCCGCGGCAGAGGGCCCTGTATCACTCATCCGCATATCAAGCGGTCCGTCGCGCAGAAACGAAAAGCCCCGCTGCGCTTGGTCAACCTGCATTGAGGAAACGCCAAGATCCAGTACGACACCGTCGACGGGCTGAAACTCTGTGCTCAATCGTTCCATATCGCCGAATTTTCCGGCTACAAGATGCAGCTTTTCTCCAAGACCGGCCGACCAGTCCTTGGCCATGTCAAACACTGTCGGATCACGATCAATACCGATGATCTTGTCACAGCCTGCCTTCAGAAACGCACGCGTATACCCGCCAGCACCGAACGTGCCGTCAATCCAGGTTCCTGCCGGATCGACACGCTCAAGAATGGCGTCAATAAGAACTGGCAAATGCGGGGTTGGCGACGGATCGCTGTCGGAACCCGTCATACGCTCATGCCCCGCTTTGAGGTTGTGGCACAAGTTCCAACAAGGTGAGCGGATCAAAATCGTCACCCTTATCGGACAACCAGGCCTCAATATCTTCGTTGCGCATGTCATGCGCATCAGGCGCCCAGATCTGGAACGTGTCGCCGGAGGCTTTGAAATAGGCTTCATTCGAAATGCCGGCCTTGTCGCGCAGCTTTTGCGGCAGAACCAATCGCCCGGTATCGTCGGTTTGCGTGGGCAAAGACTGGCTGTTGAAAATATGCTCCATCACGCGGCGCTCTTTCGAGCCGCGCGGCAAGCGCGCAATCTTGTCGTCGACTTCAGCGATGGCATCTTGGGTATAGACCTCAAGATATTTCTGGCTCGCGCCACCATACACAATGACTAAGTTTGGATTCAGGCCGTCAGCCCAAGATGGATCGCCCGCTTCCAGCACACGCCGAAACAGGGCCGGGATAGACACCCTGCCCTTACCATCCACCTTGTGGATGCTTTCGCCTCTGAACCGTTGTGCCACGCGGTTGCGTCCCTTGAGTTTGTCGCCTCGTTCCTGTCACGTGAGGCATCGCTGCCTCCGAAATAAAAACGGCGGATTGAGCTGCTGCCACTGCCCAATCCGCCGCATGTTTCCCACTTGGGGAGGTGACCGACCCGCGCCACCTGGGGGGATGTCTGCTCGCGCAGGGTCGATCGTCGTGGATGAAAGCGAGTGCCTGTATGAAACCTTTTGGTCGCCTATGGGGTTCTTGTCGCCCCTATTGATTGCTCGTCTTCAACCTGAAACTCAATCTACATGGGTTTTTATGGAAATCAACACCACTTTACGGGTCAAAGTGGGACAATTGGGGCAAACGCACTGTAGCAACAAGGCGAATGGTTCGTAATTTTGGAACTTATAGGAGTTCGCGGTGAGTCACCTACTATATGTAGTGTCGATTTGACGCTCGTTGAACGACCACGAAATCCCATAAAAATCTGCTTTTTTTCGATCTGGCGCTGAAATTCGCCTCAAAATCACAGAAATTACCTGAAAAAGTGATTCGTTTTCGCCGCAACGGCGATCCGATTGCTGAAAGTTCTCGGATTGCACAGGGAATGGGCAGACTTGCATATGCTGCATAGCAGCATTGCCAACTTATCTATTGTTGCAGTGCAGCATTTGTCTAAATATGGGACATAACACAGCAGCCAAGCTGCACCGAAAGAGATACAAGATGAGCTTTGCACTCGCAACACTTAAAGCGCCACTCCTGAGCGCAGAAATCGAAGCCCTGAAGCAGCGCTATGCTGCCTATCAGGTCTACCGTACGACGCTGAACGAACTTCGCGTACTGACGGCCCGCGACCTTGCGGATCTGGGAATTTCCCGATCGATGATCCGCTCAATCGCATTGGAGGCGGCGTACGGGTAACAGAATTCTGGATGACGATCTCCTCCTCCCTTGACCGTCACCAGAACATGGCAGCATCCCTCTCCTCCTCCCTTGAGGGGTGATGCCGACACACTGAACACGGTTCTCCTCCTCCCTGAGCCGATGTTCGACAACAAATAAACGGTAGTGCCTCCTCCCGGCGCTACCGTTTTATTTTGTGCATTGTGCTTTTGAGGTGGTCTAGGAGCGTTGACTGGACGCTTAGAACGGAACGTCTCCAGCGCTGTCGGCCGACACGAGAAATTTGCCGACAACTTTTTTCACGCCAGCCTTCTCAAACGCGACATCCAGCTTGTCGCCTTCAACCGCTTCGATCCGGCCATATCCAAACTTCTGATGAAAAACCCGCTCTCCGAGCGAAAATGAAGAGACGGCCTGCGAGTCGATTACCATATTGCGGCTTTCTCTGGGTTGCGACATCCCGCGCGCGTTTTGCCGCTGTTGCAGGCGACGCCAGCCCGGCGAGTTGTAGACATTGGCATTTGCAGCTTTCTCTTGCAGATCACTTTCCGCCAACCCGCGCATCACAGGAGAGGCTTGAGCCGCGTTCCCCTGATGCCCGTAAAGGCCCGGCGGCGTTAGCACTTCCACGTGGTCTTCTGGCAGTTCGTCTATGAATCGGGAAGGCAAAGCGCTCTGCCACTGACCATAGACCCGGCGGTTTCCGGCAAATGAAATGGTGCATAGCTGTTCGGCGCGGGTGATCCCCACATAGGCCAGTCGCCGCTCCTCTTCGAGGCCCTTCAGCCCACTTTCATCCATCGACCGTTGTGACGGGAACAAACCGTCCTCCCAGCCCGGGAGAAACACAACCGGAAACTCAAGGCCTTTGGCGGCGTGCAACGTCATGATCGAGACTTTATCTTCGCCCGCCTCACTGTCGTTGTCCATGACCAGAGCAATATGCTCCAAGAAGCCTTGCAGGTTCTCGAACTGCTCCAGCGCCTTGATCAGCTCTTTGAGGTTGTCGAGCCTGCCAGGGGCCTCAAGCGACTTGTCGTTTTGCCACATCTCGGTATAGCCGGATTCCTCCAAGACCATCTCTGCCAACTCGATATGGTTGTCCTGCTCGGCGCGCAGCTGAGCGGACCAGCGATCCAGATTGCGCACCAATTCCCGCAGTGCCCCGCCGCCCTTTCCCTTGATCAACTGGGCCTCGACACACAGCCGCGCGCCATCGACCAGTCCGACGCCATTCGATCGCGCCACCTGTTGAATTGTCTGCACTGCCTTGTCACCTAGCCCGCGTTTGGGCGTGTTGACGATCCGCTCGAACGCGAGATCATCGTCCAGCGACACGACCAGCCGGAAATAGGCCATGGCGTCGCGGATCTCCATCCGTTCGTAAAACCGCGGTCCGCCTATCACCCGGTACGGCAACCCGATGGTCAGGAAACGGTCTTCAAAACTGCGCATCTGGTGGCTGGCGCGCACCAAAATTGCAATATCATTCAACGCAAACGGGTCCAATCCGCGTGTGCCCCGTTGGCCTGCCTCGATCTCGTCACCGATCCAACGGGCTTCTTCTTCACCGTCCCAATGGCCGATCAAGCGTACCGGCTGACCACCCTCGGCCTCGGTGAACAATGTCTTGCCAAGCCGGCCCTTATTGGCGGAGATCACGCCGGACGCCGCACCCAGAATATGCTCCGTCGAGCGGTAGTTTTGCTCCAACCGGATTACGGTTGCGCCTTCGAAATCCTGCTCGAACCGTAGAATGTTGCCGACTTCCGCCCCGCGCCAGCCATAGATCGACTGGTCATCATCACCCACACAGCAGATGTTTTTGTGCCCGGCCGCCAGAAGGCGCAGCCACATATACTGGGCGACATTGGTGTCTTGATACTCGTCCACCAGGATATAGCGGAACCAGCGCTGATACTGCTGCAACACATCGTCATGGGTCTGGAAGATCGTGACCATGTGCAATAGCAAATCACCAAAATCAACCGCGTTGAGCGTTTTCAGCCTGGCTTGATACGCTGCGTAGATCGCGCCTCCTCGATTGTCATAGGCACCGGCCTCGCTGGCAGGCAACGACTCGGGTGTCCAGGCACGGTTTTTCCATCCGTCAATGAGACCTGCCAACATCCGGGCGGGCCAGCGTTTGTCGTCAATATTCTCCAGAGCGATCAGTTGTTTGAGCAGCCGAAGTTGGTCATCCGTGTCCAGGATCGTGAAATTTGATTTCAAGCCAGCCAGTTCCGCATGGCGCCGCAGCAGTTTGACACAGATCGAATGGAAGGTCCCCATCCAGGGCAGGCCTTCGACCACCTCGCCCAGCAAGCTGCCAACGCGGGTCTTCATCTCGCGCGCGGCCTTGTTGGTAAAGGTTACGGCCAGGATTTCATTCGGGCGCGCGTGGCCTGTGTTCAACAAGTGAGCGATACGGGCGGTCAAAGCACGGGTTTTGCCGGTACCGGCACCGGCCAGCATCAAAACTGGTCCTTCGAGCGTTTCCACCGCTTCGCGCTGCGCTGCGTTCAACTCATCCAGATAGGGCATAGGGCGCGCAGCCAGGGCGCGTTGGGACAGCGGCACGGCGGCGGCGTCGAATGCATCTGCGTCATCGATACTGCTCATGACGGAAAACTAGACGGAAAGCTTCAGAAGGGAAAGGGGTGTTCGCATTTCGTTCTCCAGTGATCCCCAGTTTTTTGCTGGACAGCTCTGGCGATTGGACTGACAAGCATGTGATGGACCTTTTCGATCACTACCCTGCCATCGCTGACTTGAAATCCAAGGCACGGCGTCGCATTCCGCATTTCGTTTGGGAGTATCTGGACAGCGCGACCGGCGTGGAAGCCACCTTGGAGCGGAACCAGGCGAAACTTCGCGAAGTGCTGTTCAAGACGTCTATTCTGCATGGTGAGTTTGATCCGGATCTCAGCACCCGTCTGCTGGGACGCGACTATGCTTTGCCCTTTGGAATTGCGCCTGTTGGAATGTCCGGCCTGATTTGGCCCGGGGCTGAAAAACTGTTGGCAAAGGCCGCTGTCGAGCTTGGAATACCCTATACGATTTCGACCGTCGCAACTCAAACACCTGAAGACATGGCGCCGCATATTGGCGATCAGGGATGGTTTCAGATCTACCCGCCACGCGACCCCGAAATCCGCGCCGATATCCTTGGCCGGGCCAAGGCCGCGGGGTTTCACACGCTGGTCATGACGGTTGATGTCCCGGTCGCCTCGCGCCGGGAGCGTCAAACGCGTGGCGGCCTCAAACAACCGCCACGCCTTACAGGGCGGCTCGCCTTGCAGGCCGCACTCTGTCCAGTTTGGCTCAACGGTATTCGCCAGACTGGCATGCCGCGGATGAAGCTAATGGATGGTTATGCCAAAGATCTGAAGGGCAATTTGCCCTCAACCGCCCATATCGGCTACTTGCTGCGCACATCGCCAGACTGGAGCTATGTGACGAAACTTCGTGACGAATGGGACGGCACATTGATCGTCAAGGGTGTCACCAATCCCGAGGATGCCGAGCGCCTGCAAGGCACTGGCGTCGACGCATTGTGGGTGACCAACCATGCAGGTCGCCAGTTCGATGCAAGCCAGGCCACGATCGAGGCGCTTCCAGCCGTACGCTCTGCGACCCAATTGCCATTGCTTTTTGACAGCGGAATCGAAGGTGGGCTCGACATCATGCGAGCCTTGGCACTTGGGGCCGATTTTGTCATGTTGGGCCGCGCCTGGCACTACGCTCTTGGCGCAGTAGGCGCTGCCGGACCAGCCCATCTTGCTGAAATGCTCAAACGCGATATGGAAGCAAATATGGGCCAAATTGGCACCCGTTCATTGTCTGATTTGCCGGCTCAGCTGCTTACTACCCAGTCTTGAGCATGGACCTTAGGGCAACTTGCGCATAAAGAATGCTGCAACTGCGAAAAGACCGGAGGGGCAACATGCCTGAATTCAAGAAAATCCTTGTGGCCAACCGAGGCGAAATTGCCATCCGGGTCATGCGCGCGGCCAATGAGATGGGAAAACACACGGTTGCGGTTTTCGCGGAAGAAGACAAGCTGGGCCTGCATCGTTTCAAAGCCGACGAGGCCTACAAGATCGGCGAAGGTCTGGGCCCCGTAGCCGCCTATTTGAGCATTGAGGAGATCATCCGCGTCGCCAAAGAATGCGGGGCGGATGCGATCCATCCGGGCTATGGGCTGCTTTCTGAAAACCCCGATTTTGTTGATGCTTGCACCGAGGCTGGTATCACATTTATCGGACCGAAGGCCGACACTATGCGCGCCTTGGGCGACAAGGCTTCTGCGCGCCGCGTCGCGGTTGAGGCGGGCGTCCCGGTGATCCCGGCCACCGGGGTCTTAGGCGACGACATGGAGGCCATTCGCAAAGAAGCAAAAGAGATCGGGTATCCCTTCATGCTGAAAGCCTCATGGGGCGGCGGCGGGCGCGGGATGCGGCCGATCTATTCCGAAGACGAGCTGGAGGAGAAGATCCTCGAGGGCCGCCGCGAGGCCGAGGCCGCCTTTGGCAATGGCGAAGGCTATCTTGAGAAAATGATCGAGAAGGCCCGCCATGTCGAAGTCCAGATCCTGGGCGACAGCCATGGGCAGATCTATCACCTGTATGAGCGCGATTGCTCGGTACAGCGGCGCAACCAGAAAGTTGTCGAGCGGGCCCCGGCCCCGTATCTGTCCGGCACCCAACGCGAACAGATTTGCGCGCTTGGCAAGAAGATCTGCGAACACGTGAATTATGAATGTGCCGGCACAGTCGAATTTCTGATGGATATGGCCACGGGCGCGTTTTACTTCATTGAGGTGAACCCACGCGTTCAGGTCGAGCATACTGTCACAGAAGAAGTCACGGGCATCGACATCGTTCGCGCTCAAATCTTGATCGCGGAAGGCAAGTCGCTGATCGAAGCCACGGGATGCGCGTCTCAGTATGATGTGAAACTGGACGGCCACGCGCTGCAATGCCGTGTGACGACCGAAGATCCACAAAACAATTTCATCCCCGATTACGGTCGGATCACGACCTACCGAAGCGCCACTGGCATGGGAATTCGTTTGGACGGCGGAACAGCCTATTCCGGCGCGGTGATCACCCGGTACTATGATTCATTGCTTGAAAAAGTAACCGCCTGGGCACCCACTCCGGAGGCGGCAATCGCGCGTATGGATCGTGCCTTGAGAGAGTTTCGGATCCGTGGCGTTTCGACCAATATCGCGTTTGTGGAGAACCTGCTCAAGCATCCGACATTTCTGAACTACGAGTATCACACGAAATTCATTGACCAGACGGCGGAGTTGTTTGATTTCAAGCCGCGTCGCGACCGCGCAACAAAGATCCTGACCTATATCGCCGACATCACGGTCAACGGGCATCCAGAAACTCAAAACCGGGCAGCGCCCGCTGAAGCCCGTATTCCCGTAGCCCCTAAACCAAGTACGGATGTGCCGCCGCATGGGACGCGCAACATTCTCCTTGATCACGGGCCGCAGGCTGTTGCCGATTGGATGGCCGATCAAAAGCAGCTTTTGATCACAGATACGACCATGCGCGACGGCCACCAGAGCTTGCTGGCGACACGCATGCGATCCATCGACATGATCCGAATTGCGCCGAAATACGCAGCCGACATGCCGGGGCTTTTCTCGATGGAGTGTTGGGGTGGTGCTACGTTCGACGTGGCCTACCGGTTCTTGCAGGAATGCCCGTGGCAACGGTTGCGTGACCTGCGCGCAGCTATGCCGAACCTGATGACCCAAATGCTGGTCCGTGGGTCCAATGGCGTCGGCTATACCAACTACCCTGACAACGTGGTCCAGGACTTCATTCGCCAATCGGCCGACACAGGTGTCGATGTCTTCCGAATTTTCGACCCGCTCAACTGGGTTGAGAACATGCGTGTGGCGATGGATTCTGTTCTGGATCAGCAGCGGGTTCTGGAAGCTTCAATTTGCTATACGGGCGATCTACTGGACCCCGACAATGACAAATACACCCTGAAATATTTCGTCGGCATGGCGAAAGAGCTGAAAGAGGCTGGCACGCATATTCTGGGCCTCAAGGATATGGCAGGCCTGCTCAAACCGACCGCCGCAAGCCGGTTGATTACGGCGCTAAAAGACGAAGTTGGTCTGCCGATCCACTTCCACACCCATGACACATCGGGTAGCGCTATCGCGACGATTTTGGCCGCTTCGGAGGCGGGGGTTGATGCGGTTGATTGCGCAATGGACGCTTTGTCGGGGAACACATCGCAACCCACATTGGGATCCGTGGTCGAGGCCATGGCAAATACGCCACGCGACACCGCGCTGGATATCGGAACAGTACGCCAGATCTCCGACTATTGGGAGGCTGTGCGCGGCCAGTATTCGGCCTTTGAAAGCGGGCTGCAGGCCCCGTCTTCGGAGGTCTACCTTCACGGGATGCCAGGCGGCCAGTTCACCAATCTCAAAGCCCAGGCCAGATCGCTGGGACTTGAAGAACGGTGGCACGAAGTGGCGCAGGTCTATGCGGACGTCAATCAGATGTTTGGCGATATCGTCAAGGTCACACCCACGTCGAAAGTTGTGGGCGACCTGGCCTTGATGATGGTCAGTCAGGGGCTGAGCCGCGCTGACGTCGAAGACCCAGCCGTTGACGTCTCGTTTCCCGACAGTGTGATTGACATGATGCGGGGCTCGCTTGGTCAACCGCCTGGGGGATGGCCCAAGAAGATCCAAAAGAAAATTCTGAAAGGCGAGAAACCCTTCACCAGCAGGCCCGGCGCGGATCTGCCGCCAACCGATCTTGAGGCGACCCGGCAGGAACTGTCCGAAAAACTTGGCGGTGCAGAGGTCGATGACGAAGATCTCAACGGCTACTTGATGTATCCGAAAGTCTTTCTGGACTATGCGGCTCGCCACGACATCTATGGGCCAGTGCGGACCCTGCCGACACGGACCTATTTTTATGGAATGGAGCCCAGCGAAGAAATCAGTGTCGAGATCGACCCTGGCAAAACGCTGGAAATCCGCATGCAGACCCGCTCGGAAACCAATGAAGACGGTGAGGTCAAAGTCTTTTTCGAATTGAACGGTCAGCCCCGTGTTGTCCGGGTTCCTGACCGTAAATCCGCGGGTGCAAGCGCGGTGCGCGCTAAGGCCGATCCGGCCAATGACGCACATATCGGGGCTCCGATGCCTGGGGTCGTGGCGACGATTGCCGCAACCGTCGGGGCGCAAGTCAATGCGGGTGATCTGCTGCTGACCATCGAAGCGATGAAAATGGAAACCGGGATCCATGCAGAGCGCAGCGCCACAATTGCGGCTGTTCACGTCACACCCGGCAGCCAGATTGACGCCAAAGACCTGCTGATCGAACTCGACTAGATCCGAGGAAGTCCTTAAAACGCGTGCGCGTATCGCCGGCACGGGTGCAGAATTTCAGCCACGGCCAAACCCTTCCGCGTAAAAATCTGTTGCAGAGACTGTATAGCCTCGCAAACTAGGACACCGATCACGGGAGGGGGGCCAAAGTGTCAAAATTCTCGAAACTGTTGATCTTCAGCGATCTGCACATTTGCGCCTCCGGTGAGACAATCATCGGTTTGGACCCAGAGGTGAAACTGCGTCAGGCGCTGGCCCACGCAACGGCGCGCCATGGCGATGCGGACCATGTGGTTTTCTTAGGTGATCTGACCCATCACGGACGGTTGGAAGAATTTCAACTGCTACGTGACATCCTATCCTCGTTGGACCTGCCCACAACGTTTCTTGTTGGCAATCACGACCGTCGCGAACGATTTTTGGAGGTGTTTGGTGAGGCGCCCACAACCGCCTCGGGCCATGTTCAAACATCAGTCAAGCTTGGACACACGACCCTGATCACGCTCGATACATTGGATGGACCGCCCTATCCGGCCGGCCATCATAGCGGCAGGCTTTGCGAGCACAGGCTCGGCTGGTTGGAGGCTGAACTCGATCGCGCGCAGCCTGGTCCAGTCCTTCTTGCAATGCATCACCCACCGGTCGAAACCGGGTTCGAAGGCATGGATGCGATCCGGTTGAAGGACGATGCGGCCTTTTGGAACGTGATCGCCGCGTGCGAGTCTCCGGTCCATCTTTTGTGCGGGCATGTCCATCGAACAATTTCCGGGCAGGCGCGCGGGGTACCGTTCACGATTCTCAAAAGTACCTGCCATCAGATGCCTATGACCCTGCAGCGCAGCAGCTCCGGCAGCTCGGTCGACGAACCAGGGGCTTACGGCATCGCGCTTTTGCACCGTGATCAAATTATTCTGCACACAGAGGATTTTGAGCTTAGCAAAGTGGACGCGATCTCGCGGGACAGGCACTCGACC
This sequence comes from Pseudomonadota bacterium, assembly GCA_039193885.1. Classification (GTDB taxonomy): domain Bacteria; phylum Pseudomonadota; class Alphaproteobacteria; order Rhodobacterales; family Rhodobacteraceae; genus Litoreibacter. The sequence continues at coordinate 26,143 of JBCCWL010000007.1, read as the reverse complement.
TGACAGGTTTGTGACACCATGCGCCCTCGGCCTCGCAAAGTGTTTTGGCCTTGAAACTTGCGGCGGGTCACATGCCGACCTACCTAGGACACAATCGATTATCAAAGGACATCTGATGCGCACTCCCTTGCACCCCGCCCCGCCGACCCGATTTTTTGACGCCGCCGATGCGGCTGGCGGACTAGGGGACCTGCCGGACTGGGATCTCAGCGATCTATACCCCGCTTCTGACAGCAAAGAGCTCAAGCGTGATATGGACTGGCTCGAGAAAGCCTGCGCCGATTTTGCTGCCGATTATGAAGGCAAACTGGCAGAGCTGGATGCTGATGGCATGCTGACCTGCGTCAAACGCTACGAGAAGATCGATATCATCGCCGGGCGCATCATGTCATTTGCAGGCCTGCGCTATTACCAGAACACCACTGACGCTGAGCGCGCCAAATTCATGGCAGACGCGCAGGACAAAATCACAGCATTCACCACACCGCTGGTCTTCTATTCGCTCGAAATCAACCGCATTCCGGACGATCAGCTGACGGGGCTATTTTCGAACCCTGACCTGGCGCGGTATCAACCGGTCTTCGAGCGGCTGCGCGCAATGCGGCCCTATCAACTATCCGATGAGCTGGAAAAATTCCTCCATGACCAATCCACCGTTGGTGCCTCCGCCTGGAACCGATTGTTTGACGAAACGATCGCCGGGCTGAGTTTTTCGGTCGACGACGAAGAGTTGAATATTGAAGGCACGCTCAACCTGCTGACGGACCCGGATCGCGACAAACGCAAATCTGGTGCAGAGGAGCTGGCCCGAGTCTTCGGTGAAAACGTCAAACTTTTTGCGCGGGTCCACAACACCCTTGCCAAAGAGAAAGAGATCGAAGACCGCTGGCGCGGCATGCCAACACCGCAAACCGGCCGCCATCTGTCCAACCATGTGGAACCAGAGGTCGTAGAAGCGCTGCGCAATGCGGTCGTCGCCGCCTACCCCAAGCTGAGCCACCGCTATTACGAGCTAAAACGCAAGTGGCTCGGCCTCGACATCATGGAAGTCTGGGACCGCAACGCGCCGCTGCCGATGGAAGACCCAACACTGGTCACCTGGGAACAGGCAAAGGACACAGTGCTTGATGCCTATTCCGAGTTCGCCCCGGAAATGGCCGCAATCGCCGAGCCGTTTTTCACCCGAGGCTGGATCGATGCCGGCGTCAAACCGGGCAAAGCGCCCGGCGCGTTCGCGCATCCGACCGTGACCGAAGTCCATCCTTACGTGATGTTGAACTATCTGGGCAAACCACGCGACGTCATGACCCTGGCCCATGAGTTGGGCCACGGTGTGCACCAGGTTTTGGCTGCCAGCCAGGGCGAGCTTTTATCCTCCACCCCACTCACCCTGGCCGAAACGGCCTCGGTCTTTGGCGAAATGCTGACCTTCCGCAAGCTTTTGGCCGCAGCAAAGACCAAGGATCAGCGCAAGGTTATGCTGGCCGGCAAAGTCGAGGACATGATCAACACCGTGGTGCGCCAGATCGCGTTCTATGATTTCGAATGCAAGCTGCATGAGGCCCGTCAGGCGGGCGAACTGACACCAGATGACATCAATTCCATTTGGATGAGCGTTCAGGGCGAAAGCCTTGGTCCGGCTTTCCGCTTTATGGACGGATACGAGACCTTCTGGGCCTATATCCCGCATTTCGTGCATTCCCCCTTCTATGTCTATGCCTATGCGTTCGGCGACGGGTTGGTGAATGCGCTTTATGCGGTTTATGAGGACAGCGGTGACGATTTCCAGGACAAGTATTTCGAGATGCTGAAAGCCGGTGGCTCGAAGCATCACAAAGAGCTCCTGGCCCCATTTGGGCTGGACGCATCAGATCCAAAATTCTGGGATAAAGGTCTCTCTATGATCTCCGGGATGATCGACGAGCTTGAGGCCATGGAAGACTAACCGCACACGGGTCTTCGAGGTCTAGTTCAAAACAAAGTCCAGCAGCAAATCACGCCGCTGGACTGTTTTTCATCCGAATTAACAAACGGACTAAGTTTACTCGGCCTCTGTCACGCGTCCATCGAGAACCGGAACCGCCGTCCCGGTTTCAAAGGCCCGCATAACCTGGGCTGCCATCAGCTCGGCTGCGTTTTCTTCGATGATGCTGGGCTTGCCAGCAAACATTGCATATCCATCACCGCCATCGCCCATGAAGTCGTTCGTCGCCAACAGATATGTCGCGCCTTCGTCAAGCGCGGCACCCGCAACCTTGACGTCAAGCACGCGGGATCCCGCATCAAGCGCCGGGTTGAACGAGAAGGTCATGCCAGACACATGAGGGTAGCGGCCGCCACCGTCTTCGATCGCAGACACACCGTTTTCAAGCGCGGCCTTAACATCCGCCCCAGAGACTTCCAGCAACACGGTTTTATTGCCAAACGGAAGCTCGGTGAGAACATCGCGACGGGTGATCACCGTGCCGGGCTCATAGGTGGTGTCCCCGCGAATGCCGCCGCCGTTTGTAATCGCAACATCGGCCCCGGTTTCAGCCCGCATGGCATCAACGGTCAGGTTTCCGAACGCACTTTCGGTGGCACGTACTGTGGTGCGGCGGGTGTCCAGAAGCACCGGTGTTTCGCCGATCTCGATATCGAGCTCTGAGGACAGGAAGGCCTCATACTTGGCGACTTCTGCCGCGACAGTCGCATCAGGCTCGACGCTTGCGGTATTGATCACTTCGAAGGCAGGGCTCCACTCCACCTGTGGCCCGCGACGTCCCTCGACGGTCTCGATATCCAGTGTAACGACCGTCACAAGGCTGGCCTGGCTGCTGCTTTCGACCAGGGCGATATTGCCATCGTATTGAACAACAAGGTCATGGTCGTCGCCAGACAGAACGATATCGACATCCCCTGCCGCGTAAAGCTCCTCATCCTCGGGCCGGTCCGTGTGCGCCAGCGCGATCACCACATCCGCGCCCGCTTCGCGCAAGGCTGCGGCCGTTGTTGCAGCGACTTCGACCGGGTTGCCGAACGTAATATCGCCCGGAGAAGACTTTACCGCCGTGCCATCTGTGGTCAGGCCAAAGATGCCAACCATATGGTCGCCAACTTCGACCATCATGTTTTCGCTGACACCGTCGATCAAGCTCCCATCGGGCTCAAGAGCATTGTTGGACAGCATCGTGAAGTTGGCCTCGCCGATCCGCGCACGCGTCACATCAGGACCAAAGTCAAATTCGTGATTGCCCAGCGCCATCGCATCGAGCCCCACCATGTTCAGCAGCGCAATCATGTGTGCGCCTTCGTCAAAGCTCGATAGCAAAGACGGCGAGATGCTGTCCCCTGCGCTGGTCGCCAACACTGTACCGCCTTGAGCGCGTATATCTGAAATAACCGTAGCCAGGCGCGCGACGCCGCCGGCATCTCCGTCTCCTTCCATTCGGTCAAGGTCATTAACATGAACAATCGTGAGCCTGTCCTGGGCGACAGCGGAACTGGCAGCCAAGATTGCGGCGACGGCAAGGGCAGCAAAGCGCATTGGTAGTCCTCCTGTTGAAAATCAAGGAAATGCTAGACCAGTTTCTGAGGGTTGAAAAGATGGCCCTCACATGGCTTTCGCTACGTCGCCAAAGCTATTCCGCGGCAAAGGCCATGTCGATCATGGCCTGTGTGCCTTTCACGAACTCCAGGGACACCGGATAAGGATCACCATGGCGCACAGACCGCCCGAACGCTTCGACTTGCAGGACATATTGGTTGACGCCTGGCCAGCGCTCAACCGTCACCGACGGGGCCCCTCCTCCATGCACGTTCTGGTGCAACTCCACTTGCGCCTCGCCGAACACACCGGCATTGAACGGCGCGGTCAGACGTATCAAGCCATCTTGCCCGTGAAATGTGATTTCCTGGCGCGGATGCATCCGCATCGACGTGATCGAGCTGTACCGAAAACTGGGGAAGTCAGCCGTGATATGGGCAAAGACATCAACGCCATTTTCGCGCGTAATGGTGGCCTGCACGGCGCTGGGTTCCTCACCGGTGACGAAACGGGCCGATCCCATGGTGTAGACGCCAATATCAGGCAAGCTGCCGCCTCCGGTTTCAGGCCGATTGCGAATGTTGTCCCCATCGGCCCCGTTGTCATAAGAGAAGACGGTGTCGACCAGCACCAAGTCCCCAATCGCGCCAGACTGATAGAGTTGTTTGGCGCGTTGCCACTGCGGATGGTGCGGAATCATATAGGCTTCCGCACACACCAGGCCCGAGCTGTCGCGCACCGAAATCAACGCGTCAAACTCGGGCGCAGACATGGTCATAGGTTTTTCGCACAGGACATGCTTGCCGGCTTTCAAGGCTTTGAGGCTCCACTCCACATGCAAGTGATTGGGCAGCGGAATGTAGATGGCATCGATATCGGGGGCGGCCAGCAGATCATCATAGCTGGTATAGACGGCTAGGTCGGGTGCAAATTGCTTGAACGGGTCGGCTTTCTTGGCGTCAGATGTGGCGAGTGCCGCCAATTGTGCATCTTTGGCCGCGTGAATGGCCGGTCCCATGAAGTTAAAAGCGAAATTTGCAGCGCCTAAAATGCCCCATCTGACAGTCTCCGACATTCCGATATCTCCTCACAATTCAAGACAGAGGTAGCCGAAAAAAAAGCCCACCGAAAGGGTGGGCTTCTGGGGTCTGGGGGATAAGGTGGCCTGTGAAACCAGGTAATTTACGCGGTTTCAAGAAGGCCTTTGTCACGTGCCAACTCTTGCATACGGGCTTGAAGCTTTTCAAACGCACGCACTTCGATCTGACGAATGCGCTCACGGCTGACATCATATTGTGATGACAGTTCTTCGAGCGTCACGGCCTTATCTTGCAGGCGTCGTTGCGCCAGAATATCTTTCTCACGATCGTTGAGAACGTCCATGGCATCGGCCAAAAGCTCACGGCGCGTTTCGAGTTCGTCCTTGGCTTCGTAGTCACCAGCCTGATCAGCATCTTCGTCTTCGAGCCAATCTTGCCATTGGGCGGTACCTTCACCGTCCGCGGACACGACTGCGTTCAAAGATGCGTCGCCGCCCGACATCCGCCGGTTCATCGAAATCACTTCGTCTTCGGTGACATTCAGATCGTTCGCGATCCGCTCGACATGTTCTGGACGCAGGTCGCCATCTTCCAGCGCTCCGATACGGCTTTTGGCCTTACGCAGGTTGAAAAACAGTTTCTTTTGCGCACTCGTCGTGCCCAGCTTGACCATGGACCAGGACCGCAACACGTATTCCTGGATCGACGCCCGGATCCACCACATTGCATAAGTTGCAAGGCGGAAGCCTTTTTCAGGATCAAACTTCTTAACAGCCTGCATCAAACCGACATTGGCCTCAGAGATCACTTCGGCCTGCGGCAATCCATAGCCCCGGTATCCCATCGCGATTTTCGCGGCGAGACGCAGGTGAGACGTCACCATCTTATGGGCGGCCTCGGTATCACCATTTTCAACCCAGGCTTTTGCCAGCATGTATTCTTCTTCGGGCTCCAGCATCGGGAACTTGCGGATGTCCTGCAGGTACCTGTTTAGACCTTGTTCAGGCGATGGCGCCGGCAGGTTGGTATAATTTGCCATATTGCTCGTCACTCCCTCGATTGACTTACCTGTGAAATATGAACTGTTCGGTTCAGTTTCAAGGCTTATCCCGCACATAATCTGTGCGGATTAACGTTACTTTAAGATAGCGCTGCAGATGCGAGATAAAAGGTGGCTGAAATGTTCTTCACGGCGTTGTGTTAATAGCGTTAACATTTGAGATCTGCAAGCAATTGCTCCATATCTTGGGGTAAAGGAGCTATAAACCGCAACACCTCCCCCGTTTCGGGGTGCTTGAAGCCCAAGGTTGCCGCATGCAAGGCTTGACGGGGAAAGCTGGAAATCGCCTTTTGAGCACTCTCAGACAGGCTGGATTTTGCCAATTTCCGTGTGCCGCCATAGACCGGATCACCCAGCAGCGCGTGGCCCGCATAAGCCATGTGAACACGGATCTGATGCGTGCGACCGGTTTCCAGCCAACACTCCATCAATGATGCCGCAGGCGGGGTTCCGAAGACCTCAAGCCGCCGCGCCCGGGTGACCGCATGCCGCCCCCCCGATTTGACAACCGCCTGGCGTTGACGGTCGGTCTTGTGACGGGCCAGAGGGGCCGTTACACGCAGAATATTCCTAGGTTCAAACCCGATTCCGGCCATCCCCGCCAGGCGTGGATCTGCGGCGTCCGGGGCCCCATAGCACAGCGCTGTGTAGTGCCGTTCGACAGAGTGTTTTTCGAACTGACGGGCGAGCCCATGATGCGCGGCATCAGATTTGGCGACGACCAGCAGACCGGACGTATCTTTATCGATCCGGTGCACGATGCCGGGCCGCATCACACCACCAATCCCTGAGAGGCTGTCGGCGCAATGATGGAGCAACGCATTGACCAATGTCCCCGACGGCGTCCCCGGTGCAGGGTGCACGACCATGCCCACCGGCTTGTTGACCACAATCAGGCAGTCGTCCTCATAGACGATATCAAGCGCAATCGCCTCTGGACGGGCCTCGAGCGTCTCGGGCGGCGGCACGGCGATCTGCCAGATCTGCCCGGGCTGCGCCTTTGTCTTGACCGAACCAACCACCTGCCCGTCCAGGCTGACCGCGCCCGCCTCGATCAAGCGCACAAGATGTGACCGGCTCAGGTTTGCTGCCTCTGGAACGTCGCGCGCCAATGCCTTATCAAGACGCGGCGGCGGCGCATCAGCGATCTCCACTTCGATCACGATAAGGTCTGACATGCAGGACACTCCCGACGACGCTCCGCTCCCGGAGCCCGCAAATCTGAAGTTTCTGAGGCGGCTGGTCACAACGTTGACCGCCACAATGATTGTCGGGCTTTTAGTGTTGATCGCAACCGTTGTCATCCGTTTGCAACCGCCAAGCGTGCAATTTCCCGACACAGTGTCGCTGCCCGACGGAACGACGCCTATGGCCTATACCCAAGGCCCTGGATGGACAGCCGTAGTCACGACAGACAGCAAGATCTTGATCTTTGACGCCGGCACTGGCGCGTTGCGTCAGACCATCGAGATTGAATGAGAGGGTGGTACCACCTCCTGGTCTCGAACCAGGGACCTCTTGATCCACAATCAAGCGCTCTAACCAACTGAGCTAAGGCGGCACGCCGTTCGATTTACATTTCCGCAATCGCGATTGCAAGACCTCTAAAGCGGCGTTTTGAGATCCCTGCTCCAGGTTTGCTCCACCAGATCGACGCCGAAGGAATGGACGGGCTTTGAAGACTCCAAGGCGAATCCGCAGCGTGCATATAGCGCGCAAGCTGCTTTGTGGCTTTCGTGAGTCCACAGAGTCAGATGCGTGTATCCCGCGTCGCGGGCAAAATTCACGCAGGCTTGCAAAAGGCGAAATCCCAGACCCTGACCTCGGGTTTCGGGGGCCACCAGAAAGAGACGCAGCTTGGCAATATTCTCCCCGTTATCAACGCAAAAAATCGAACCCAGACGGTCTTCGCCCCGCTGCGCAACCCAACCGCGTTCGCGGCTTGGGTCATGATGACGGGCGAACTGCGCAAGTATATCTCCGACAAGCGGCGCAAACGTGTCATCGAAACCATCGGCCTGGGCATAGAGCGCGCCGTGAAGCGCGGTCAGCCAGTCCGCGTCCGCAAAACGATAGTTGCGCAATATGATCGGGTCCTCAGACATCCGCGCAACAGTTGCATCGCGCGTCTGAGTTACGCAAGCTTGTGTCTGAGCGCGACACAGACTAGCTACGCGTCATCTGTTACCCGGAGAGCCCCATGAGCATCGACAAGCAAAGCGACATCGCCGCAAATCTACAGATCGGGCCAACCACTCTTGGCATGGTGCGCCTCTACGTCGAGGCAGAGGGCATCGAATTACCGCTTGATTTCGATCCAGATGAAGCCGACGAGATCGCGGAAGAATTGAAAGCGGCCGCGGCGCGGGCCCGCGCGATCAAGTCCTAGCTCCAACCGAGCTGCGCCTCGGGGTCTTTTAAGCGGTGCAAACGCGCGGCCGCGTGATGGGCAAACTTGGTCGTCAGTACCTTGCGCCGAGCAGCCGCAAGTTTGTCCTCGGGCCCCATACGCACAACGGCCGCGTCAAAGGAATCGGCGACGATCAGACCAGTGTCAGCTGGTAGCAATTCGGTCGGAAAATCTTCATCAACCGCCCAGAAATACCGGTCACACCAGTCAAGATACCCCTGCCATTTATGGTCGGACTGAAAATCGGCCCGGCTGGATTTGCATTCGACGATCCAAATCTCACCCTTTGGCCCCAGGCCCATCACATCGACCCGCAATCCACGCGTGGGCACCAGTTCTTCAACACAGGAGAACCCAAGTTGATACAGATGCCGGCACACGCCCCGGGCCAGCAATTGGCCGGGCTGCAGGGTGCGGGTCTCTGGCAGATCATCGGGCATTCCGAAAACATGAACAAAACGTAAACAAAAATCAAGTGCGGACAGTCAATTCGAAGTTTAGGTGGCCGTGACCTCGTAGTTCTCTGTCATGTAATCGACCCCGTTTCGGACGATTTCTTCCAGAACGGCCAGGTCAACGTCACTGAGCGTGTTGATGTAGAGGCATGATTTTCCCAGCTTATGCTTGCCCAGCCTGAACAATGGCTCTGACAGGTCGCGGTAGCCGGGCATAATATAAATCGTCAATGCCGACTTTCGCGGGCTGAACCCCGTAACCAGATATTCGCCAGACCGTCCGGTTTCGTATCGATATCGATACCGACCGAACCCGATGATCGAGCCCCCCCACATTTGCGCGGGCCACCCGGTGAGGTTTTCGAAAAGCGTGAGAAGGATGCGCCCGTCTCTGGCCCGGCTGTCATGTTCAATTCCGGACAGGAATGCATCAACAGACTGGCCCGTGACTTTCGTCTTGTTTTCTGACTTGGCCAAAGCCTCTCCTTTCAAACTGCGCGTCCCCACGATGGCAATGCCGCGTCATTAACCTTGCGCTGGCGTCCCGGTCATCTTATTTGCCATCAGGACGGTTCTGCCCTTCTCGTATCCGGGAACTACATTCCGGTGGCCTTAAGCAAATCCGCGGGAGCTGGCTCTGTTTGGATCCTGGTTCATTTACCTGGCACCCACCTGTATATACAGGTCTGCGGGAATAAGCTTCCCCACGGTTGTCTGGCGGTTCCGTCACTCTATCTCCTTGGTCACGCTTGCGCTTAAGGAGAGATTTATGCAGCACAAATATCTGTTCAGCACGCTGGCAATTGCAGCGATTTCGGTCGCCGGGGTCGGGTATTCAGCCGACACTCCGGCCGCAGGCCTTTCGATCAAATTCACGGAATCGGCTCCAAAGGACCGATTCACCGTCACCAACACAGGAACCTGCGCGCTCGGGCCCACTGAACTGGTGATCGACCTGTCGCAAAGCAGCGGCGGTTTGTATTTTGACACGACCGCAAGCGGTGCAGGGGTTGAAGTCTTCCAGCCATTCGAAATCACCGAAGGGGCGCAGAATATCTTGTCTGTTCAACCGGTTCTGGATGGGGACGAGAAAGTAAGCCTGACGCTGAAAGATCTCGAGCCGACCCAGTCGGTGAGCTTCACCATCGATGTGGACGACCGCCTGGAGAATTCCGAACGCGGGCAGATTCAGGTCACCGGCTCCGAGATTTCGGGTGCAACAGTCAATTTGCGCCAGGACGGCGCACAGTTGCAGCTGACCAGCTTTGACAGTAGCTCTTCGGCGCAGCTGTCGTTGGCAACCTGCTTGTCCTAAAAGGCGTCAGGGCGGGCCGCGCGGGCCATGTGATCCAGGACAGCGTTGACGAACTTTGGCTCTTTTCCGTCTGGAAAGAATGCCTTAGCGACGTCAACGAATTCGACAATCACAACTTTGGGCGGTGTTGCCGCGGCCAATAACTCGGCCCCCGCAGCCCGGAATACGGCGCGCAATGTGGGATCAATCCGGCCCAATGGCCAGGCCTCAATCAAGGCCGCGTCCGTCATCCGGTCGATTTGAACCTGTTCGGCGACGGCACCTTCGAGCAGCGCGCGAAACGTATCCACATCGCCCTCGACCATCTCCACATCTTCGTAGACCGCGCCAAATCTGTGGGTCTCGAATTCGTCGCGTACGCGGTCAAGTGTGTGACTGGAATGCTCCATCTGAAACAAGGCCTGAACCGCATATAGGCGCGCGGCTGACCGCATCTGGCGCTTTTGATTTCCCGACAGGCTCATGCGATCTGAATACTTCCATCGTCGTCTTCGCCGATAGGCCGGAAACCGATGCCACCTTTCGGGGCGTTGTATTTGCGTTCCAGCGAGATCAGGTGCAAGGCCGCTGCGGCGGCACCTCCACCCTTGTTTTGCTGCGCTGGATCGGCGCGAACCACTGCTTGTTCGACGGTTTCGACCGTCAAAATTCCGTTGCCGACATTTGCGCCCTGCAGCCCCAGCAACATCAGCCCGTGCGAGCTGTCATTGCAAACGGTCTCATAGTGGCTGGTTTCGCCTCGGATGACGCACCCCAAAGCGACGAACGCATCGTAGTTGCTTTGGCGATGTGCGATCCGAATGGCCGGGGGAATTTCCAGCGCGCCCGGCACTTCGATGACATCGAGCGTTGCACCCGCAGCCTCGGCTTCGGCCTGGGCCCCCGCCAAAAGATTGTCCGCAATCGTTTTGTAATAGGGTGAAAGCACAGCCAACAGCTTCACTGGCGTGTCAAATTTCGGAGTGTCCAAAGAATGATGTTCAATGCTCGCCATCGGGCAGCTCCTTCAAAATCTTGCGCGTGCCAGTGATCGCCAAGCCGTATGCCTCAAGACCCACAACCTTGGGTGAGGGAGAGTTGGTCAACAGTTCCAGCTCCTGCATCCCCAGAGATGCCAGGATCTGCGCACCCAGACCGTACTGGCGCAGGGTTTGCGGCGAGGCTTCGTCTTTCATCACAAGTTTCATCGTGGTGTCGCGCAGCAGGACGATCACGCCCCGCCCTTCGGCACTGATCTGGCGCATCGCATTGGGCAGCTCTCCCGAGCCATCGCCGCCGATCCCAAGCACGTCTTCCAGCGGATTGAGCGCGTGCATGCGGGTCAGCACGGGCCCACCCTCCTCAAGATTGCCCTTGATCAGCACAATATGCTCATCGCCATGGGTTTCGTCCGTATAGACGCGCATCATCCAATCGCCGCCAAACTCGGAATGAACTTGTTTAACAACGCTTTGCCGGACGAGGTTGTCATGACGACGGCGATAGCCGATCAAATCCGAAATCGTCCCGATCTTCAGGTTATGGCGCTGTGCGAAGGCGACAAGATCCGGCAGGCGGGCCATGGATCCATCTTCGTTCATAATCTCACAGATCACGCCTGAGGGGTTCAGCCCAGCCAGACGCGAGACGTCAACAGCGGCTTCCGTGTGCCCTGCGCGGACAAGTACACCGCCCTCACGCGCGCGCAGTGGGAAAACATGTCCCGGGGTCGCAATATCGGCCGCCGTTTTCGAGGCGTCGATCGCAACAGCCACTGTCCGCGCCCGATCATGGGCCGAGATACCAGTTGTGACCCCCTCACGCGCCTCGATCGAGATGGTAAATGCTGTCTCGTGCCGAGAGGAATTGTACGACGCCATCAATGGCAAGCCCAGCGCGTCGATACGCTCCCCTGGCAATGACAAGCAGATCAGTCCGCGCCCATATGTGGCCATGAAATTGATCGCTTCAGGTGTGGCCATCTGCGCCGGGATCACGAGATCTCCCTCATTCTCGCGATCTTCGTGGTCGATCAGGATGAACATCCGACCATTGCGCGCATCATCGATGATCTCCTCGATCGAGGAAACGGCATCGGAATAGTCGAAATTGCTCATTGCGGGCCTCGCAGTCGTTCTGAGTGGCACTTAGACCAGCGCGTCCGGGAAGGAAAGAGCGGTGCGGCCAGGGCGAGCTGATCTTCGATGCCAACGCGGCGTCACGTGTCATACTCGTTCAGGCGCGCAACGTAACGGGCCAATGTGTCGATTTCGAGATTGATCTGCGCCCCTTCGGATACATCACCCCAATTGGTCACCGATTTGGTATGCGGGATCAAATTGACCCCGAAAACGGCCCCTTCAACCTCGTTGACGGTCAGGGATGTGCCGTTCAGTGCGACCGACCCTTTGGGCGCGATGAACCGCGCGAGTGTGTGCGGGGCCTCAAACCGGATACGCGTGCTGTCGCCCTCTTGCTCCATAGAGATCACTATCGCAACACCATCGACATGGCCCGACACGATATGACCCCCCAATTCGTCCCCGACTTTCAGCGCGCGCTCCAAATTGACGCGTTGACCGGCCATCCAACTGCTTAGGTTGGTCTTGGAGACGGTTTCGGCCGAGACCTCCACATCAAAATAGGTTTGCGGCTCTCTGCCCAGCGCAATGACGGTCAGACACACGCCATCGCATGCAATCGATGCACCAATCTCGATCCCACTGATATCATAGGCACATCCAATGCGCGCGCGCAGATCGCCGCGTTGCTCCAGTTCCAGAACCTGTCCAATATCTGTGATTATCCCGGTAAACATCCCAGCGTTCCTTTTGGCTTCCTTATCTTGGTGACCTAGCGTGCACCCCGGTCAAGAGCAAGCAGTGGCCTGGCTCTTTTGCACCCCTACACGATGCTTTCCCAGTCGACGCGAACGCGCTAAGCCTAAGCAGAACAATGGAACACCCGCCCTCATACGCAACAGACCGTCGGTTTTTGTTTCTGCAAGGTCCGCATGGCCCATTCTTTGCAGTGGTCGCGCGCCATTTGCGGGCCGCTGGATGTCAATGCTTCCGGGTTGGTTTCAACGCAGGCGACCGCAGTTTTTGGCCACGCACAGGCTATCTGCCGTTCCGAAAGCCACTTTCTGACTGGCCCGACCATTGCGCCGATCTGCTCAGGCAGCACGAAATCACCGATCTGGTTGTCTATGGCGATACGCGCGAAATCCATGCCGAAGCGATCGCGCTGGCCCGTGCGCGTGGAATCACTGTTCATATTTTCGAGGAGGGCTATCTACGCCCACATTGGGTTACCTATGAGCGCAATGGTGCCAACGGCCAATCTCCTTTGGCCGCGGTAACACCTGCGCAGATCAAGGACGCTTTAGGTTCCAAATTGGATCCTGCACCGGACGCTCCGGCACGTTGGGGGGACCTCAAACACCACGTTTTCTACGGCGCGCTCTATCATTTATGCGTCTGGCTCGGGCGGCTGCGATATCCGCACTACCATTCGCATCGAAACATTGGTGTGGTGGCGGAGTTCAGGTTCTACTTCAAGACGCTGATGCGTATGCCCCTGACTGCGTTTGAGCGAAGGCTGGCTACCGCCCGCATCAAGCGCGGTGGCTTCCCCTATCATCTTGTTTTGTTGCAACTGCCCCATGATGCGAGTTTTCGTGATCATTCCGAATTTACCTCAATAGACCAATTTTTAGCCTGCGTTGTGGACGCCTTTGCCGACGGGGCGCCGGCCCATCACAGGCTTGTTTTTAAAGCGCATCCGCTGGAAGACGGGCGGGTTCCCTTGAAACGACTGATCTCCCGGTTGGCTCGGAAGCGCAGCATTGAAAACAGGGTGAATCTGGTGCACGGCGGCAAGCTGGCGCGGTTGCTAGATACCGCCCAAAGTGCTGTGACCGTGAATTCGACTGCCGCACAACAAGCGCTGTGGCGCGGATTGCCGCTCAAGGCCTTCGGTCGGGCCGTGTATTGCAAACCGGGTCTGACATCTGACGCGCCGCTTGCGTCGTTTTTTGCCGATCCCACGCCGCCCGAAATGGATACTTACCGGCTATTTCGCCAATATATGCTGGAAACCAGTCAGGTTCGCGGCGGATTTTATGCCCGACGTGGACGTCAGTTTCTAACCCGACAGGCTGTGGATTTGATGCTGCAGCCACACGACCGCTACGCAGCGCTGGCATCAGACGTTGCGGCACCCAAGCCACAGTTACAATTGGTGAACCAATCCAAGGGCTAGATTTTCAAGGCTGATTCTGTAGGCTTCGACCAAAATAAAACAATAATCCGAGGCAGCTTTCAGGAACGAGGAGTCCAAGCCGTGAAAATTTTGGGACGTCGAGGCACGCATTTTGCGGCCTTGGTTCTGGTTGCGAGTATCGTCGCATCCTGCGGTCTACCGCGTTCGGGCCCGCGCAAGGCCGAGATATTCAATGGATCCGTCCAAAAGCAAGGCGATGCGTTCATCGTCTCTGTCGACGGGCGTATCGCACGAGAGGCTTCCGTTCAGCCCGGTCTTGGGTTCAGTCAGGAGTTTCTCAATGCCGGTTTGACTGTGTCCGATGTCATCAAGCCTGGCGACACGCTTGGTTTGACGATCTGGGAAAACGTCGACGACGGCCTGTTGTCGGGCGAAGCCTCAGGCACGTCGAACCTCGATGAGGTGCAAGTTGATAGCTCTGGCATGATCTTTGTGCCCTATGCTGGACGCATTCGCGCCGCGGGCAACACGCCTGAGGCCTTGCGCCAGATCATTACCACCAAACTTGATACCCAAACACCTGATCCACAAGTCATCGTACGGCGTTTGGCGGGCAATGGATCGACCGTTTCCGTGGTTGGCGCGGTCTCCGGACAAGGGGTGTATCCGATCCAGCGTCCGACGCGGACGATTTCCAACATGTTGGCCGCGGCCGGTGGTGTCGCCATCGAACCCGAAATTGCTCAAGTCACCATAATTCGTGGCAACATGAGCAGTCAGGTCTGGTTTGAAGACCTGTTTACCCACCCGCAGTTTGATATCGCCCTGCGCGGGGGCGACCGCATCTTGGTGGAAGAAGATGAACGCACCTTCACTGTCTTGGGTGCAACCGGTGGACAAGCTCGGGTCGCGTTTCAAACACAAGAGCTTTCAGCGATCGAAGCGATCGCTCAAGTGGGCGGTCTGAATTCGAACCTTGCCGATCCGACGGGTGTCTTTGTCTTCCGCGACGAAGATGACACCATCGCCAACAAGGTCTTGATGCGTGAGGATTTGGAGGGCCCACAGCGCCTTGCCTATGTTCTTAACCTGACAGAACCCACCGGCATGTTCGACGCGCGTGATTTCATCATCCGTGACAGTGACACGATCTATGTTACGGAAGCGCCGTTTGTCACTTGGAACAAGACCATTTCTGCTTTGACCGGTTCGTTGGCCTCCGCCAATGCAATCGCAGCCGCGGCGAATGGCAACAACTGATATGACATGAGCCGCCCTCCCCGGCTCTCTCCGGCCGCCGACGCGACGCAGCGCCGGCGGCTTTTCTATTTTAACGGAGGGTTCTTTCGCCAGAGCCAACTACGGCGGATCTTGGATCTGGCGGGCTACGATCTGTCACTTGGCAAACCGGGCGCAGATGATCTGGTGGCGGTCTGGGGCAAAAGCCCGACATCGCATCGTGGCGAAGCGATAAGCGACCTGACTGGCGCAACGGCGCTCTATGTCGAGGATGCTCCGCTGCGCTCTGTCGGTTTGGGACGCGACGGGCACCAACCGCTGGGTCTATTGGTCGACAGCCAAAGGCCGCATTTCGACAGCTCGGGACCCTCGGATCTTGAGCAGATCCTGGCCACGTCGGCATTTGACGACACCGCCAAGCTGAACCGGGCGCGGGCCGCGATGGAGATGCTGCGCTATAGCGGCGTCACCAAATATTCCAGTCATCAGGCAGACAGCGAGTGCCCCGATCCAGGCTATGTTCTGGTTGTAGATCAGACGCGCGATGATGCCTCGGTGCGGTTTGGCGGCGGATCGGTTGGCCTGTTCCGCGAGATGTTGGTTTTCGCGCAGGAAGAGCATCCCGGGGCCAGGATCCTGGTCAAAACCCATCCCGAGACACTGGCCGGCCACAGACCAGGTTATTTCGATGAAACCCACGCTACCGGTCGCGTCGAGATCCTTGACACGCCGGTGCCGCCCTATGTGCTGCTGGCGGGGGCCCGGGCGGTCTACACGGTCAGTTCGGGACTAGGCTTCGAGGCGATCATCGCAGGTCACAAACCCGTCGTCTTTGGCCAACCCTTCTATGCAGGTTGGGGCCTGACTGACGACCGCACACCACTTGACCGGCGGCAACGCAACCTCACCAGGGCACAACTTTTTGCCGGCGCCATGATCGACTA
Organism: Pseudomonadota bacterium; assembly: GCA_039193885.1. Taxonomy (GTDB): domain Bacteria; phylum Pseudomonadota; class Alphaproteobacteria; order Rhodobacterales; family Rhodobacteraceae; genus Litoreibacter. The sequence continues at coordinate 9,951 of JBCCWL010000007.1, read as the reverse complement.
TCCGTTCTGGTACGACCCCTACAGGGACCGATTATGTGAGCTGGAGGACGTCATTCACACGCTACAAGCCCAGTCTCGCGCCGCACAAGAAGACGCAGACGGCTATGCAGCCATCGGCATGAAACTGTGGAAACGCAAACACTTACAGGAGTTTTTTGGCAAACAGTCTTCGGTCAGGTTTTCGCGGTCCGCACAGCCGGGTATACCAAACCTGATTTGGGGTAGCGCGCAGTCCGACGGCGCTGCGGTCCGGATTGAAGACGGCTTCCTGCGCTCCCGCGGGCTTGGCGCGGACTTGATTGCACCAGTATCTTTGGTCCGCGATGAGGTCGGTCTCTATTATGATCCGCGAAACCCGAGCCGTCTGGAACACTTGATCTCCGAGGCGCTAAACCTGCCCGATGTCGCGCTTGCCCGGGCCGAAAGCTTGCGCAAGGCCATCGTCGCAGCGCAGGCGTCAAAATACATGCTCGAGGGCGATGGGCCGCAGATCCCCGACGGGGCCATTCTGGTCGCTGGACAGGTCGAGGATGACGCATCTTTGCGCCACGCGGCGCCGATCGTAAAGACAGATGCAGAGCTGCTGACCCGTGTCCGCCTGGACTACCCGGATGTTCCCCTTGTCTACAAGCCGCACCCGGATGTAGAGGCGGGGCTCAGGCGCGCAGGCGCGGTGCCCGAGAGCGCCTATGACATTCTGGCCAGTGGAACTGCACCTGACGCGGTGTTCGGGCACGTGGCGCGGGTCTGCGTTAACACCTCACTCCTGGGGTTCGAGGCGCTGCTGCGTGGTTTGCCAGTCAGCTGCTACGGCATTCCGTTTTATGCGGGCTGGGGCCTGACCACCGACCATGCCCAGACGCCAGAGCGGCGGACAGCAAAACCCAATCTCGATCAACTGTGTCACGCGGCTCTTATTGGCTATCCGCGCTATTTCGATCCCGTCACATCTCTGCCGTGCTCGCCAGAAATCGCCCTTTCACGATTGGTCAATGACGAGATCCCACGGCCCGGGCGCGGCAACCGCGTTTTGGCCAAATTGCAGGGGGTGTTTGCCGGGCTTGCACCGCTTTGGCGCTAAGCGATCAGGTGCCGAGAAATTTGACACGCCCATCTTTGCGAACCATGGCGGCCGTCAGGATATCGGTTTTCCAGGCCCCTGTATCGACCGAAATCCGTCCCTTTCCAAAGACCGGGCTTGGCACAATTGTGTGACCATGAGCGATCCATTGACCATCCGAGCGCTCGCGGCTCAGAAATTCGGGGTGCCCCCACACCATGATCCGCGCCAACTGGTTGTGAATGCTCCGGCCCGGGTCAATTCCGGCATGGACGACATGCACGTTGCCGCTTGAATGCTTGACATCAAGACCTTGCAGCCAACTTTCAATCTCGCGTCCCAACTGGCTTCTGAGGGCTTGCGCCAGCTCCACCGCCCCATCGACCAATCCCGGGTCATCGGGGACGGACAGACCAAAGCTTGCAAGTGTTTCGGCCCCCCCATTTCGCAACCACCGGGCCTGCCGCGCCACCGGTGCGTCCAGAAAATCCAACAACATCTGCTCGTGATTACCGAGCAAACAATTGACATGGTTCGGAAAATTCTGGCTCAGCTCATGCAGGCGCAGCAGCACGCCACGGCTGTCCGGTCCGCGATCCACGTAATCTCCGACAAAAACCAACCTGGGGTCGGTGACAGAGAGCTCGCCGATTACGGAATCAATTTGTTCCAGGCATTTTTCCAACAGATCCCGCCGGCCGTGAATATCGCCAATCACGAAAAGCGTCTCGGCAGGGCGCGGCGCATTGGCCGTCCCTGGCTGCTGCCGGGGGAGTTCCTCGACATCGTCGCTGCGCCGAAATCGCTTCAGCAGTTTCATTTTTCACCCGTTCCTGGCTTATGCGCAGAATGATCCGCAGTTGCCACGGATTTGCAAGGGAATCCACCCGTTTAGCTTTGCGGACCGGGGCGCATTGTCATAACTATTGCCAAATTAGGCACAAGGGATAGGCGAATGGCAGATCAAATGCGCACGGCGTTGATAACGGGCTCGGCGGGGTTCATTGGATACCACCTTGCGCGCAGGCTTTTGGCCGACGGATTTCGTGTCATTGGCCTGGACGGTATGACCGACTACTATGACGTCTCGTTGAAGACCCGCCGTCACCAGATGTTGTCGCAAGATCCGCAATTCCTGCCCGTCGAAGGCCTTCTGGAAACCGATAATCTTGTGCTTGATCTCTTCGCCCAGCATAGACCTGATGTTGTCGTGCATCTCGCTGCCCAAGCGGGCGTTCGCTGGTCGATTGAGAACCCCCGCGCCTATGTCGACGCGAACCTGATCGGAACCTTCAACGTGATCGAGGCCGCCCGTGCGCATCCCCCCCAGCATATGCTGCTGGCCTCAACCTCGTCGGCTTACGGCGCGAACACGCATATGCCATATGCCGAAACCCACAAGGCCGACTGGCAAATGAGTTTCTATGCTGCCACCAAAAAGGCCAATGAGGCGATGGCCCATTCCTACGCGCATCTGTTCGACCTGCCGACCTCGATGTTTCGCTTTTTCACGGTCTATGGACCTTGGGGACGTCCGGATATGGCGCTCTTCAAGTTCACTAAGGCGATTTTGGAGGGACGCCCGATAGATGTTTACAATCACGGCGAGATGAGCCGGGATTTCACCTATATTGACGATCTTGTCGAAGGGATCCGGCTGTTGATTGATGCCCCGCCCGAACGCCCGAAGGAGCCTGTGGCACCACAAGACGGCGATAGCCTATCCCCGGTTGCCCCATTTCGCGTGGTCAATATCGGCAACGGAGAGCCGGTAAAACTGCTTGATTTCATTGAAGCAATCGAAACCTCCACGGGCCAGATCGCGGAGAAGAACTTTATGGATATGCAACCGGGTGACGTCCCCGCCACTTGGGCGGAAGCCACGCTGCTTAAAGAGCTGACCGGGTACGCTCCCAAAACCAGCGTGCCTGAGGGGGTTGCAGAATTTGTCGCGTGGTATCGCGACTATTATCAAGTGTGACACGCACCCGCGCCCGCTCGAAACCGATCATCATCAGATGTCCAGCGTGTTGTCCTTCTCCCACTGGCTGAAATGGCTCACATAAGACGTCCATTCCTGCATCTTCATCTTGATATACGAGGCCGAGAATTCTGCGCCCATCGCCGCCTTGAGCGCCTTGTCTTTGTCATAGGCGCGCAAGGCGTCCAGCAGGTTCAACGGCAGTCTCGGCGCGCCGCGCACTTTGTGACCTTCGGCATACATATCGATATCGTGCCGCTTGCCGGGATCGGCCTGGCTTTGGAGGCCTGAGAGGCCAGCAGCAATGATCACAGCTTGCAGCAGGTAAGGGTTGGCCGCGCCATCAGGCAACCTCAGCTCGAACCGACCCGGACCGGGCACGCGCACCATATGGGTCCGGTTATTGCCGGTCCAAGTCACGGTGTTCGGTGCCCAGGTTGCGCCAGATAACGTGCGGGGTGCGTTGATCCGCTTGTAGCTGTTCACAGTCGGATTGGTAATCGCGGCCAGGGCGCTGGCATGCTGCATGATCCCACCCAGGAAGTACCGCCCCTGATCAGACAAGCCAAGCTCTGCCGTCTGGCTGGTATCCGAGGGCTCAGACGCAAAGGCGTTGGTCTCGCCGGCCAAATCCCAGACCGAAACATGGGCGTGGCATCCATTGCCGGTGAGCCCTTCGATCGGTTTGGGCATGAAGGTTGCGCGGAACCCGTGCTTTTCGGCCACGGACTTCGTCATGAATTTGAAGAAGGAGTGTTTGTCGGCCGTCCGCAACGCATCGTCAAACTCCCAATTCATTTCGAACTGGCCATTGGCATCTTCATGGTCGTTCTGGTACGGGCCCCAGCCCAACTCCAGCATGTAGTCACAGATCTCCCGAACCACGTCATATCGGCGCATAACAGCCTGCTGGTCGTAGCAGGGCTTCTCGGCTGTATCGAAGTGATCGGAAATCTGGTTTCCATCTGGTGTCAGCAAGAAATACTCGGCCTCGACGCCGGTTTTAACCCGTAAGCCCAGCGCCTCAGATGCTTCGATCTGGCTGCGTAGGACGTTGCGCGGCGCTTGCGCCACATCTACGCCTTCCATCACGCAGTTCGCTGCCACCCACGCTACCTCTGGTTTCCAGGGCAATTGGATTACCGAGGACGGATCAGGCACGGCCAGCATGTCCGGATGCGCAGGTGTCATATCAAGCCAGGTGGCAAAGCCGGCAAATCCAGCGCCTTCTTCTTGCATGTCTGCAATGGCTTGGGCCGGTACAAGTTTGGCCCGCTGCCCACCGAACAGGTCGGTGAAGCTGATCATGAAGTATTTGACACCGCGTTCAGAGGCGAATTCAGCGAGATCTGTGGTCATTGCGTGTCCCTGTCGTCAAATGTGAGGGCAATGTGGGCCCTAAGCGCCCCACCCCGCCCTGGTTTTTTAGTAGTTGGAACCCGGTTTGCCCGGGTACCAATCGGTGCCCGCAAGCGGGATCTTTGTCATCGCCGCGGCTTCCAGCGTCACGGCACACAGATCCTCGGGCTCCAAATTATGAAGGTGGCTCTTTCCGCACGCCCGCGCAATGGTTTGTGCCTCGAGCGTCATGACTTTCAGATAATTGTTGAGGCGGCGTCCGCCTTCGATCGGATCGAACCGCTTCATCAGCTCGGGGTCCTGCGTGGTTATGCCCGCCGGATCCTGACCTTCATGCCAGTCATCATAGGCCCCCGCGGTGGTCCCCAGCTTCGCGTATTCGTCTTCCCATTTCGGATCATTGTCTCCCAGCGCTATAAGTGCTGCCGTGCCGATTGCCACCGCATCGGCCCCCAAAGCCATGCATTTCGCAACATCCGCACCGGTGCGAACACCGCCCGAGACAATCAGTTGCACCTCCCGGTGCAAGCCCAGATCCTGAAGGGCGCGGACAGCCTCCCTGATACAGGCCAGGGTCGGTTGCCCGACATGTTCGATGAAGACATCTTGCGTGGCGGCGGTGCCGCCTTGCATTCCGTCCAAAACCACGACATCTGCGCCAGCCTTGACCGCGAGCGTGGTGTCAAAATAGGGGCGCGCGCCACCAACCTTGATGTAAATCGGGACGCGCCAGCCCGTGATTTCGCGCAATTCGAGGATCTTGATCTCCAAATCGTCGGGGCCTGTCCAATCGGGATGGCGGCAGGCCGAGCGCTGATCGATCCCTTTCGGCAAGTTGCGCATTTCAGCCACCCGGTCGCTGATTTTCTGACCCAAGAGCATCCCGCCACCGCCAGGTTTTGCGCCCTGGCCCACGACAATCTCAATGGCATCAGCGCGGCGTAGATCGTCAGGGTTCATCCCGTAACGGCTTGGAAGATATTGATAAACCAGCTTCTTGGAATGGCCGCGTTCTTCATCCGTCATGCCGCCGTCACCCGTGGTCGTGGATGTCCCCGCAAGCGTCGCCCCCCGGCCTAAAGCCTCTTTGGCGGGACCCGACAATGCCCCAAAGGACATGCCCGCAATGGTCACCGGAATATCAAGCGCGATCGGCTCCTTCGCAAAGCGTGTTCCGAGCGTGACGGAGGTTTCGCATTTCTCGCGATACCCCTCCAGCGGGTATCTGGACATCGACGCGCCCAAGAAAAGCAGATCGTCGAAATGGGGCAGCTTCCGCTTCGCCCCACCGCCGCGAATATCATAGATGCCGGTGGCCGCTGCCCGCCGGATCTCCGCGTTCACCGGGTTTGTGAAGGTCGCCGATTGGATCGGCATGGTGCGCGGAGCGCTGGACGGATCTTTGGTCATGCGCGTCCCTCAATAAGCATTGTCTGGCTTGAAATTATAGAGCTCTCGGGCCGATCCGTACCGGCGGAACTCTTCGGGCCGGGCGCTGGCCTCCGATCGGGCCAACAGATCCGCCAGGATCTCCAGATGCTCGGCGCGCATCTCCTTCTCGATGCAGTCCGCGCCGAGTGATTTGACCGATCCGCGCACAAAAAGGCGCGCTTCATAGAGGCTGTCGCCCAGCGCCTCGCCCGCGTCGCCACAGACGACCAAATTGCCCGATTGCGCCATAAACGCGGACATATGCCCGATATTGCCGTGCACCACGATGTCGATGCCTTTCATGGAAATCCCGCAGCGGCTGGAGGCATTGCCCTTGATCACCAGCAGTCCTCCGTGCCCTGTGGCACCGGCATATTGGCTGGCATCACCTTCGATGATCACCGCCCCACTCATCATATTTTCCGCCACACCCGGCCCAACGGATCCCGCAACATGAACCGTCGCCTGCTTGTTCATCCCCGCGCAGTAATAGCCGGTGGATCCGTTCACAGTGACTTCGATCGGGGCATCCAACCCGCAGGCAATCGCATGCGCACCTTTCGGGTTCTCGATCGCCCAAGCGGTTTGGTTGGTCTGCTCTGCCTGTGCGTGAAGCGTCGCATTCAGATCGCGTAGGCTGGTGTTTTGAAGATCTATGACTTGCACCTAAGCAGCCTTTTCGCTGGGCGTGGTTGGATTGCGCGTCCAGAAATAGACGGTTGCAGGCTCCGGCTCCCAGACACGGGCTGTGTCGATTCCCGGCAGATCCACCAAAGCGCGATACTCGGAGCCAAAAGCCACGTATTGGTCGGTCTCGGCCATGACAGCCGGCTTGCACGCAATTGGGTCGCGCACGACGCCAAAGCCGTCTTTCGTGCCCACGACAAACGTAAAGAAGCCGTCAAGGTCATCAAGCGCAGTTTCTAACGCGTCCCCAAGGCTTGCGCCCTGTTGTATGCGCCAGGTCAGGTAGGCGGCTCCGACCTCTGTGTCGTTTTCCGTCTCGATATGCAGGCCTTCGCGCCGCAGTTTTCGGCGCAACGAATTGTGGTTCGAGAGCGAACCATTGTGCACCAGACACTGATCCGGCCCTGTGTTAAACGGATGCGCACCCATTGTGGTGACCGCGGATTCCGTCGCCATACGGGTGTGCCCTATTCCATGCGTCCCAGACATTGACGACAGGTCGAAGCGGGCGGCGACATCCCTAGGCAGACCCACTTCCTTATAAATTTCAATCACTTCCCCCTGGCTCATGATGCGCAGAGTCGGATCGATGTCCAATAGGGCAGCACGGGCTTGTGCCGTCATACCGTCAGGAATGCCAAGCACCGCATGGGTATCTTTTATGTCCATCTCAACCGGTGTGCCGAGAGCCCCTCCTAGGGCGGCCGGTAATTTCGAAAATGCGATATCCGGCATATCCGATTGAACCACGAGTTTCGCGCGCCCCGGGGTCTCGGCACCATAAAGCGCGATCCCGGCGCTGTCGGGGCCGCGATCCGTCATGGTGATCAACATTGCGGTCAGCAGCTCACCCAGACGAGGCTCCATAGAAGTGTCCTTCAAATAAAGCCCGACAATGCCACACATAAGTCCCCCAAATTCTGCGTACATCTCTTGCAACGCGTGCTACGCATAACATCGTGACATGCTCTGTTCAACTGAGGGGAAACAAATTTTCCTTAAGGGCATATAGTTCTGCAGGCAAAATTGGCCACCTGCTGCCCAGATGATGAAAAATCGGGCGTATCACACAGACTGGCTCGACTTGATCAGGTGTCTTGCTTGTAGCTGATCACCGATAGGTAGCGCGCAGGCAGATTGACCAGCTCTTCCGGGCCATGAGGTGCATCGGCGTCAAAGAACAATGTGTCGCCGGGTTGCAAAAGGTAGACGTCCTCACCGTGACGGTAACGCACCTCTCCCTCAAGCATGTAAATCGTCTCGATCCCTGTGTGCTGAAAGGTTGGGAACACATCCGATTCTTCGGTAAGCGTGATCATATACGGCTCGACGATCACGCCACTTGTATTGGCCCCGATGTGACCCAGAAGATTGTACTGATGATTGGCGCGCGTACCTTCACGTTCCAATTCCACCCCAGCCCCTGATTTCGTATGGACCGCTGTACGCGCCTGCTCGAACCCTCGAAAGAACGTGGTAATTGGCACGGATAATGCATTGGCCAGCGCTTGAAGCGTGGTCAGGGATGGCGAGGTATTTCCATTCTCGATCTTGGACAGCATGCCAATAGACAGGCCGGTCGCCTCTGAAAGATCGGCCACAGTGATCTGCTGCTTGCGCCGATGCGCGCGCAATTCCCGTCCGATGGCCACCTCCAGAACCTTTTCGCGGGTTTCCGTGACGCGGTGAGGATCTTGAGACAAGGGTGATGCGACCATGGCGCTACGCATTCCGATTGGTTGGCGATGGGACTTCCGCAGATAATGACCATTCCACCGTGGCATTCAAGCGTGGCTCCTTTGGCGGGGTCTTCCGGAACGATCTAACGGATGCTGAAGCCCGACTGGTGCATGGAGGAGAAACCTTATGTACGGCCGCTCTTGTGTGAGCTCCGAAACACAAGCTTGCACGAGGAACACTCTCGACTGACAGTGCGACGTACAACCTTTACAACTGACGCGAAGAATGCGCCGCAAATCTATTCGCCATTTACAAAGAGGAGGTCGGTCAAATGCCATCGTCACTGCAAACACCCGAAAACCGGAGCTACGACATCGTTATCATCGGCGGCGCAATCATGGGATCTTCCACGGCCTGGTTTCTAACCGACAATCCGGATTTCAACGGGTCCGTACTGGTCGTAGAGCGTGACCTCTCCTTTGAGAGTTGCTCCACAGCCCATACCAATTCCTGCATCCGGCAGCAGTTCTCGACCGAACTGAACGTGCGCATCAGCCAGTTCGCTGCAGATTTTGTCAAAAATATCCGAAGCTATATGGGCAATGATGACCGCATCCCGACCCTGGGGATCCGCAATTTCGGCTATATGTATTTGGCGGGCGATGAAGGTTTCGCGACCGTTTTGCGCGCCAACCAGAAAGTTCAGATTGCCGCAGGGGCAGAGACTGAACTGCTGGGGCCAGACGAAATCGCCGCCCGTTACCCGTTCTACAGGGTTGATGACATCGTCCTGGGATCAATCAACCGGAAAGATGAGGGGCATTGGGACGGACAGGCGGTGTTCGACTGGTGGCGTCGCCAGGCGCGCGAACGCGGCGTTGAGTACATTGAAAATGAGGTGGTCGCCATCGCGCGGAATAATAAAGGCACCGCAGTAGAAAACGTGACATTGGCCTCTGGCGAGGTCATAGCCTGTGGTCAAGTTGTCAATGCTGCCGGACCGCGGGCGGCGAAAGTGGCGAGTTTGGCGGGCATCGGCATCCCGGTAGAGCCGCGCAAGCGATATTCCTGGATTTTCTCGGCCGAGTCCCCTTTGGAGATGGATTTACCGCTCACCATAGATCCGTCCGGCGTGCACGTCCGTGAGAATGGCGGCGGCACCTACCAATGCGGCGCGCATGCGAGCCATGATCCAGCCGCGGACTATGACGACTTCGACATGGATTTTGCGCTGTGGGAAAGTCACGTCTGGCCGACCCTGGCCGCGCGGATCCCGCAATTTGAAGCCATAAAAGTCACGGCGGAATGGACCGGGCACTATGCTATGAATACGTTTGACCATAATGCAATCACCGGCCCGCATGCCGAATTGCAAAACTTCATCTTTCTCAATGGGTTTTCCGGTCACGGGTTGCAACAATCCCCTGCGATGGGACGCGGGACAGCAGAATGGTTGACGTATGGCTCCTACCGCACGCTGGATCTGACGCCGTTTCATTTTGACCGGATTGCGGCGGGCACCCCCATCGTTGAAAACGCGGTCATTTGACGCCCAGTCGCTACAGACGCGCCGAAACGAACCGTACACGCAACGCAATATTTTACCTCTTAAATAGAAAAAGGCCCCGCTTGGGCAGCGGGGCCTTTGAGATTGGGAGGCGGGGACCTCCCGGTCGGGGAATTTACTTCACGATGCGCTCAGCAGCGGAGTCGTTGTTGAGAGCGAAGAATGCTTTTGCAGCTTGGATGTCGC